>DATNLT010000011.1:0-46201 GCA_035602725.1 Candidatus Acidiferrales bacterium | reverse complement strand
CTGGTGAATCAGACCGAAGCGCAGGTGATGCCCGCCATTTCGGGGCGCGAACGCTGGGCGGCCCGCGCGGATGGGTTTATTTTCTGGCTTTATTTTGCCTTCCGTCTGGGCATCGCCACCGTTTTCATTCTCGGCATTTTGCTGATCAGCGGACGCGCGTTGATCGTCGGCCTGCTCGCATTGATCGAAAAGGTTCGCCCGCACCCGGCGCCGCATCCGGAATTTGTTCCGGCTGTGAGTGTCCTGATTCCCGCCTACAATGAAGAAGACGTGATCGTGGAGACCGTCACCTCGGCTCTCGCATCCGATTACTCGCAGCTTGAAATTATCGTTGTGAACGATGGCTCGCTCGATAGCACCGGGGATCTACTCGAACGGCATTTCGGCGCGAATCCGAAAATCAAAATCATCCATCAGCCCAATCGCGGCAAATCCGCGGCTCTGAGCCATGCTCTCTCGGAAGCCACCAGCCCGATCGTGGTGACGATTGACGCGGATACCTCGATCCAATCCGATGCCATTCGCATGCTGGTTCGCGACTTCTACGATCCGCGCGTTGGTGCCGTAGCCGGGAACGTCAAGGTCGGCAATCGCACCCGGTGGCTGACGCGCTGGCAGGCCCTCGAATACATCACCAGCCAAAATCTGGAAAAGCGCGCCTTCGATCTGCTCAACTGCATTCCCGTGGTTCCCGGCGCCGTCGGCGCCTGGCGTGTGGCGGCGATCCAGGCCGCCGGAGGATTCAGCAACGAAACCGTCGCCGAAGATACCGACCTGACGATTGCGATTCGCCGGGCCGGTTGGCGCATCACCTATGACGAAGAGGCGATCGGTTACACGCAGGCTCCCGAAACCGCTGACGCCCTGATCAAGCAGCGCTTCCGTTGGACTTTTGGAACCTTGCAATCCGTGTGGAAGCATCGCGACACGCTGGGCCGCAAACGCTATGGCACGCTCGGCTGGATCGCGCTTCCCAACGTGTTCCTGTTTCAGTTCCTCTTGCCCCTATTTTCACCGGCGATCGACTTGCTCTTCACGATTTCGGTGGTGCTCTGGTGCCTCGCGCAATTCCGCGTCACGCAGCTGCCCATGTTGTGGACGGCGCAGGACGTCGAGCGCTCGCTCGTCTTTTTTATCGCCTTCATGCTGATAGACCTCCTCACTTGCGTCATCGCCTTCGCGCTCGAAAAGAATGAGGATTGGTCGCTGCTGTTGCCGCTCGTTCTGCAGCGCTTCTATTACCGCCAGATGATGTACATCGTGTTGTTTCGCGCGCTGACGCAGGCCGTAAAAGGCCGTCCCGTCGGCTGGCGCGGCGTCGAGCCCGAAACGCCCGCGACCCGGCGACCTCGTCGCGAGTCTCCTGTAGAAACTTTGCCAAGCCACACCGGCGACTGATCCGCACGGTAAGCGAGTAGCGTAATCGTCTCGCCCTCACGCGCGGGGCGTTTTATACTGTTCGTATCTTTCGGGAGAATCCATGATGGATGCACAAACGATCGCGCGGCTCTACGATTACAACTTCTGGGCGGATCACCGCACGATGGATTCCTGCGCGACCCTCACCACCGAGCAGCTTCTGCAGCCCGTCGGAGGCAGTTTTGGATCTTTGCGGAACACGCTTGCACACATCATGGACGTGGAATGGCTTTACCTCGAACGCTGGCAGGGCCGCGTACCGCCATCCCTACCGAAAGCGGAGGATTACCCCGATCTCGGGGCGATCCGCGCGCGCTGGAAAGATGTGGAGACGAACCTGACTCGCTACGTGGGCGGATTATCGAACGCCGATCTCGTGCGTGTGGTCGAATTTCGCAATACGAAAGGGATTCTCTACCGCCATCCGCTTTGGGAAATGATGCAGCACCTCGTAAACCACGGCACCTATCACCGCGGGCAGGTCGCCACTTTGCTGCGCATGCTTGGGAGTTCGGCGCAGGCCACCGACCTGATCGCGTTTTATCGCGAACGCTCCGGCCAACCGACGCAATAGCTTCCGCAGGCTATTTCTGCTCTTCGAGACCTTCGAGATAGGCGAGGACCTCCGTGGCGTGCCCCTTGGATTTGGCGTTAGGCCAGGTCTGCTCGACGCGGCCGTCGGCGCCGATCAAAACCGAGCTGCGCACAATTCCCAGGAACGACTTCCCAAGAAAACTCTTCATGCGCCGCGCACCATAGGCTTCGATCGTCGCAAATGTGGGATCGCTCAGCAGCGTGAAATTCAGCTTGAACTTCGCCTTGAACTTCGCCAGCGCCTCGATCGGATCGGCGCTGCAGCCAATGATTGCGGTTTCCAGTTTGTCGAATTGAGGCTTTGCGTCGCGAAACTCGGACGCTTCTGTGGTTCAACCGGGAGTGAGCGCTTTCGGGAAGAAATACAGAATCGCTCGCTTGCCGCGAAAATCTGCAAGCGAGACCTCGCCGCCGTCCGCCGAACTGAGCCGGAAGTCCGGCGCTTTGTCTCCAATGCTCAACATCTCTTCCGCCATAGACTCAAGATCCTGCCAGCAATCGTTTCAGCACATCATTCACCGCTTGCGGATCGGCCTGGCCGCGCGTGGCGCGCATCACCTGGCCTACGAAGAATTTGAAGACGCCTTCGTTGCCGCCGCGAAACTTCGCCACATTGTCCGGATTCTTTTCGATCACTTCGCGGCACACGCGCTCGATTTCAGCCGTGTCGTCCAGCTTCTGAAATCCTTCGGTGGCGATGATCTCCGCTGCCGGCCGCCCCGTTTCAAACATGGTCGCAAAAACCTTTTTGCCGTTTGCCGCGGTGATCCGGCCGGCCTCGACTTCAGCAATCACGCCAGCCAACTCCGCGGCACTCACACGGCTGGCGGTGATGTCGCTGCCGGCATCGTTTAGGCGGCGCAACAGTTCGGTGGAAATCCAGTTGGCCGCTGTCTTTGGCGCGGCCCCTGCGCTTACCACGGCTTCAAAATAATCGGCGAGCGCGCGCGAGTCGGTAAGCACGGCGGCATCGTAAGGCGTCAACCCATACTGTGAAATGAAGCGGGCGCGGCGCGCATCGGGCAGCTCCGGCATTTCCTTGCGCACGCTTGCAACGATCTCTTCCGGAGCGTGGAGTGGGAGCAGATCGGGTTCCGGGAAGTAGCGATAGTCGTGCGCGAATTCTTTCGAGCGCATGGACTCCGTGCGGCCGCCATTCACATTCCACAGCCGCGTTTCCTGCTGCACTTTGCCGCCGGAGTCGAGCACGTCCACCTGGCGGCGAATTTCGTACTCGAGGGCGCGTTGCAGATAGCGGAAAGAATTCAGGTTTTTCACTTCTACCTTTTCGCCGAATTTTGCCTGGCCGCGCGGGCGCACGCTCACATTCGCATCGCAACGCAGCGAGCCTTCTTCCATATTGCAATCGCTGATCTCGCAATAGAGCAGCACCTGCTTGAGCGCGGTGAGATAGGCGTGGGCTTCCTCGGGCGCGCGCATATCCGGCTCCGAAACGATTTCGACGAGCGGCGTACCGCAGCGGTTGTAATCAATGTAGGTCTTCGTGGCGGAATCGGCGAAACCCTCGTGCATATTTTTCGCCGCGTCTTCTTCCATATGCAGGCGCGTGATGCCAATGCGTTTGCGGGCGCCCTCGAATTCCACTTCGAGCCAGCCGCGCAGCGCGAGAGGCAACTCAAATTGTGAAATCTGGTAGCCCTTGGGCAAATCGGGATAGAAATAATTCTTGCGGGCAAAACGCGAGATGCTTTGCACCTCGAGGTGCAGCGCGAGCGACGCGCGAATCGCCAACTCGAGCGCGCGACGATTCAAAACCGGGAGCGAACCAGGCAATCCCAGGCACACGGGACACGTGTTCGTATTGGGCGCATCGCCAAAGCGCGTGGAGCATCCGCAGAAAACTTTCGTCAGCGTAGCAAGCTGCACGTGCACTTCGAGTCCGATCACCGGCTCGTATTTCGCGAGCGCGGCGCTGATCGCGCCCGGTTCCGGAGGTGCAATCGTTCCCATGGAAGCCGGGATTATAGCATTCCGACCGCGCGACGTTTGCCGTCACGCGCTCGCACGGAGAGGAAACTTGCGGGCTCGCAAAAGCTATGCTCGAGCGCTCCGGCTAGTTGGTATCTAGCTACTCCCCCCTCCCCTATTTTGATGTAAATACGGCAGGGACTCGACTTACAGGATCCGATGTGCGTAACTTACTGTAAATAGGGGCCTTGTGAATTGCAGATTTTGTCAATTCGATGACTTAATGCTGCAAACAAAAGGCTTGGGGCTGCGTGATGTACACGAATGCTAGGCAATGTGCGTTCGAATGCTCCTGTGGCGCTAGTTGGTATCTAACGCAAGATGAGCCATCTCAGGGCTGTAAGGCGTGGGTCGTTGTGATGAAATGCAGAATTGGGTGCCACTAAAGATGCGGCCCTTCTTTACACTCTGCTTAGCGGCAGCGACATTGCTTGCCGGGGCGTTCTGGCAGACATCATCGAATACGTCTGCCGCTAATGCGCAAGTGGAAACGCTGGCGGACGAGTACGTCAGCCTACGCGTGCAATACGATCCTACTTTGGCGGGTGATTCCGGACTTCCCTATCCGGTAGCATTTCATTTTCCCGACCGGAGCGCGGCGGCCCTGCGCCGGTTGCATGACGGCGAGGATGCTTTCTCGCACGACTTCAGGCGATTCCTATTTCGGCAACTGAAGGGGCGGGGCCGACCTACGCCGTGCTTCGCGAAGAATTAGAGGCGAGGCTCGGTTTGCGCGTGTGCCGCCCTGAACTTTGGGATCTGAGCCAGACGGAAGGTTGGCAGATCGATTTGCCAGGATTGGCCGCGAGCGAGAGGGCGGCAACTCCGGACGAACAGCGGCGCGCGTTGCAACTCTGGAGCACTTTCCCCCAGTACCTCCAGACCGACACAGATAATTTGCGCGCGGGCCTGGCCGCGGGCTATTCGGCGCCGAAGCCGATTGTGGCGCGAGTGATCAAGCAGGTGGACGGTTTGCTGGCCGCCGCTCCGGAAGATTCGCCATTTTACGCGCCGGCCAAACGCGCACACGATGCGGAGTTTGCAAAGGCGCTGCGCACGCTCATTGTGGAGCAGATCACGCCGGCGATTCGCAAATATGCGGATTTTCTTCGCACGGAATACATGCCGGGCGCGCGGGAATCGCTGGGAGTTTCCGCTCTGCCCAATGGAGCGGCCTGCTACCAGGCCTACCTGCGCCGCTACACAACTACGGATGAGACTCCGCAGTTCGTGTTTGATTCCGGACAAAAGATCGTGTCGGAGAGCACCACGGCGATCCGGAGCATCGGGTCGCGTCTTTATCACACGACGAATCTTTCGGAGATCGTGCGCCGGAGCCACGACGATCCCAAGAACCGCTTTCGCTCCGGCGGCGAGTTGCTCGATTTTTCTCGCGAGATGGTGGAGCACTCGGAACAAAAGTGTCGCGCGCTATTTTTGCAAATGCCTTCGCAGCCGGTGGTGGTGAAACCTCTGCCCGAATACCAGCGGGGATCGGGCGTGCCGAACCACTACGAAGCCAACCCGAACGATCGCGAACCCGCGACCTTTTGGATTTCGACGGACGATTGGGCGACGGAGACGCGCGGGGCGGCCCAGATTACAGCAGTGCATGAGACGGTTCCCGGGCATCATTTGCAGATCGCGACGGCGCGGCGGTTACAGAAACCCAGCAACCTCTCGAAACTTATTTGCAATGCCGCGTATGCGGAGGGTTGGGCAAATTATGCAGAGCGCCTCGCGGAGGAGCAGAGTATCGACGACGATGACTACGAACGCGTTCAGAGGCGAGTGTTGGCGGGGAGAAGTTTGGTGATCGATCCCGGAATTCACGTGTTTGGCTGGACGCGCGCGCAAGCGGAAGGCTACGCGATGGAAGCGGGAATGAGCAAGGCGCAAACCGATGACGTGATCGACCGCATCGCCGTGGAGCCGGGGCAGCTTACGTCGTACGAGGTTGGCGGGCTCGAGATTTCATCGCTGCGCGAAGAAGCCCGGAAACGGCTGGGGGCGAAGTTCGATCTACGCGAGTTTCACCAGCGCGTGTTGGAACAAGGTGCGATTCCGCTGAGCGCGTTGCGGGAGCATGTGATGGCGTGGGCGGGGAGGCATTGATCCGCATGTGCCGAAATTTGACGATGTGGAATGCTTCAAGGAAACGCTATACGGCAGTAATTCTTAATGGGAGCCCCGGCTGATGATGGCTTAGTCTTCCAGGACGCCGAGGAAGAGCCGCAGGTCCAAGGACCTGCGCTACACAAAACCGTCTGACGGCGGCGCTCAGCTCGAGCGTTGGGGAACCGCGTTTTGAGCGGTTCCCCAACGAAGACAATTTCCAAACAGCGAGCTAGTAGGGCTCGCCGGGGAGCGGGGGCAGCACGGGGGTGATCTTGCCCCAGCCTTGGGCTTGCGCGGCTTTCATATCCTTTACCAATTGATCCGGGAGCTTGGCGTTAAGCGCTGGGCGGCCGGGTTGATTGCCGAGGACCCAGCCTACGGCGGCCACCGTTTTCGAGACCTGCTCGATTTCCGTGAAATCGATTTTCTCGGGCGTGTCCGTGGGGCGGTGATAATCCACGTGCAGGCCATCGGAGAAAAAGGCGATGGGCACGCCGACCTTGGCGAAATTGTAGTGATCGCTGCGGTAGAAGATGCGCTGGCCATTGGCGCCGGGACCGAGGTTATCGTGCGTGGCGTCCGGGGCGGTCACGTCATAGAAATGGTTGAGGCCGAGCTTCTGGTAGCCATTGTTGACGGTCTCGATGGTTTTTTCCAGATCGTCGCTGCTGATATTGGGGCCGACGAGCAACACTTCGCCGGGGTTCACGAGGAAGTGCGTGCGGTCCGGGTCGACGGAATTGGGGTTTTTGGTACGACCGATCATATCCATGTTGAGGTCGGCGACGATTTTGGTGACGTCTACCGGCGGAAATTCGGCGAAGTATTGCGAACCCCATAGACCCTTTTCCTCGCCGCCATTCCACAGAAAAATGAAAGTGCGCTTGGGACGCATGCCCTTCGCGGCACCCTCGGCGTAGGCGCGCGCGATGGCGAGCAAGCCGGTCGAGCCGGAGCCATCGTCGTCCGCGCCATTATTCACGTTGTGCCCATCGGGCAGCGGAGCGCTAAGGCCGATGTGATCGAGGTGCGCGCTGATGACGACGTATTCATTTTTGAGGACGGGATCGCCGCCTTCGAGAATGCCAACGACATTTTCGCCGTGGCCTTCGCTGGATTGCACGGGCACGTGGAGGTTGAGCGTTTTGCTGGGGTTCATCGCAAACGAATCGAGCTTCTTGTTTTCGCCCGCGCCGTAGAAAGCATCGGCGGCGCTTAGTTTTTCGCCCTGGAAGATGGCGTTGGTGAGCTCGACGCCCGCGGAGATGACCGGCGCGCCAGGGCAAGCGGCGCTCTGCGCGAACTTGACGACCTGGTAAGGAGGCCCATTGAGCGCGGGACCGCGTCCGCCAGTGGGATTGGCCATGGCGCTGAGCTGCTGGTAGCTGGCGATGGTGACCACGGCGAGCGCGCCATTTTTGGCGGCATATTCCTCGGGGGTGAGGTAATCCGTGCAATTTTCGCCGAGAGGATTTTGCGCGGCCGCGCCACCGCGTCCACCGGCGGCTTGCAGGGCGGCGAGTTCGGGAGGCAGTCCGGCGACGACGATAATTTTGCCGCTGACGTCGAGACCCTGATAGGGATTCGCGTTGGTTTTGTTGACGACGTAGCCGTTGCCGGCGAAGACGAGGTTGCCGGAGGCGTCAAAGGCCTTGAGCGGAGGCGCGCCCCGGCCACCGGAGGTGACCGTCCAATCCTTGGCATATTCGAAATCGGTGGTGCGCATCGGCGTGGAGCCACCGCGCCCGCCAGCAGCAGCCGGAGCAACGCCACCGCGGCCTGCGGGGGGCGGCGCGGTGATCGAGGCTTTTGCCTCTTCCGGGATCACGCTGCGGGTGACGAGCTCGAAGGGCATGAGATACGGCTGAAGCGGGCCGTTGGTGCCGGAGGTGCTGCCGCCGGGCTTGAGCCCCCATTCGGCGAGATGGCTGGCGACGTAAAGCGCCGCGGTGTCATACCCGCGCGAGGGCATGTTGCGCCCTTCAAGCTGATCGGAGGCAAGGAAGTAGTCGTAGATCTTCAGCTCGTCGACGGTGATGGAATCGGCGTTGCCACGGCCCGCGGCTTCCATTTTGCCGGACTTGGCGGCTTTGGATTTGGATTGCTCGGGCGATTTGGCGGAGGCAATGGCGAAACAAACGGCGAGCGTAAGCAGGCCCGCAAGACCACTGGTGACGATGGTTCGGCGCATGAGTACGTTGTCCTCAAAGTGACGGAATTTTAAGGCGCGCTATCTTACATCGAATTGGCGTGGAGATGGGATGCGGAGTGGGAGGCGGGCAACAAATCGCAGAAGCAGAAGCCTTCGCGCTGGACGACTTCGCCGATCTGAAAGGCGACGGGCGAGGTGAAATCCGGTCCGGCGAACACGAAACTGTGGAATTCGCCATTTTCCCCGCAAGGGTCGACGGCGGGCGGAAGATCGGCGAGGAATTGCGGATCGAACTCGCGTCCGGCGAAGGAAGCGTCGAGCACGCGCGGATCGATGCAGACGGTGACCGCGCGGTAGCCGAGGGCGATGAATTCGCGCGCGAGCTCGGCAGTGGGGCGCTTCCACAGCGGAAAAAGGGCTTGCATGCCGATGCGCGCGAGATTTTGTTCGCGATAAACGCGAAGGTCTTCGAGGAAGATGTCGCCAAAAGCGGCATGCCGGACGCCGCGATCTTTGTAGCGTTGGAGCGTTTGCCCCATGCGGGCTTCGTAGGTGGCGTTGCTGCACTGCGGCGGAATGGTAACGATTTCGAGGGGCAAGCTGAGCGCGGCGGCTTGCTGCTCGAGCAAAGTACGGCGGACGCCGTGCATGCTGATGCGGTCGTATGTTTCAGTGACGGTGGTGAGCAGCGCGACGACTTCGTAACGCGGGTCGCGGCGTAAGTGATCGAGCGCGAGGGCGCTGTCTTTGCCGCCGCTCCAGCAGAAGAGGATGGGTGTTGGCATGCTTGTGCGCTCCGGAAACGTGGCGGGATTCAATGCGCCTCCCGCGAAATTCGAAGACTCAAAACCAAAAAGTAGATCCCTCACCCCTGAAGACGGGTTCGGGATGACATTATTCCCCGGAGACGACGCCAATTCTCGAGGAGACGCCGGCGCTAGTTGCGGCCGCCGAAGGTTAACTTTACGCCGCCGCGGACTTCGCGGCCCAGCGCGGGGTAGCCGAGCGCGTCCTGATACTGACGATCGAGCACATTGCCGGCGCGAACGAACAGCGAGACGTTGCGGTCCACGCGATACGATGTGGCCACATCGAAACGCGAGTAGCCGGGATCGCGCGTGAAGCCGAGCCCGAGGAAATCGCTATCGGTGCGCTGGCCGGTGATATAGCCGACGAGGTTGAAATCCACACGGCGCCAGACGGCGTTGAGGACCACGCTGCCGGAATTGACCGGACGACGCAGCAGGTGATTGCCGGGGAGCTCGGTGGGATCGGTGGCGTTTGGCGAAATCAGCACGCGGCTATTGTCAAAGCTGTAGTGGCCGGCGATGGTGAGCCAGCGCACGATGCGTGTTTCGAGGCTGAGATTGGCGCCGCGCGCGATGGCGAGGTCGGTGTTGAAATAGGTGCCGGTGCCGAATTGGCAAGTGGGCGTGGGCAGCAGAAAAGCGAAGCTGATCACGTTGTGAAATTCGTTGTAGAAGTAATCGGCGGAGACGCGCACGCGATCGGAGGCGAGACGCTGCTCGATTCCGGCGCTCGCAGTCTTGCTTTCCTCCGGCTGCAGATTCGGGTTACCGGGGAAGCAGGGATCGGTGCCGAAGGATTCGGCGAGTTCGGGCTCGTCAATCCCCTGGCCGTAGAAAGCGTGCGCTCGCGCGGCGCCCCAATTGGAATTGCCTCTGCGCAAGAGGTAAGCGGCTCCGGCGCGAGGCACGACACGGGTGCCAAAGCTGGAATTATCTTCGGCACGCGCGCCGGCGTTCAGCGTGAGGCGCGGAATCGGTTGCCAGCGAGCGTCAACGTAGCCGGCCTGATTGTTGCGGCGAGCGTGTTCGCCTTCGAGCGCGCCGGGATAGCCATTTTCCACCTCGTAGTAGTAGCCGCCGGTGAACGCGCCTTTGAGAAAAAGGTAGGTGGCCTGGGCGTTAAGAGCCGCGCGATTGAATTGATCGGTGGATACGAAATTGCCGGGGTCGTTATCGACGCCGTGGAGGCTCGACTCGTCGCCGGAGACGCGCCACTGCCAATGCTTGCCGTGCTGCACATTCCAGACCGCGTTGGCGTAGAGATTGTGCAGAGCGTTGGTCTGGCCGAGATCGGGCGGCAAGTACAGCGTGGGGCCCGGAATGCCGGCGTCGCTTGAATTGTCGCGGACGGTGAAGCGCAGCGAGTTACCGTCAGGAAACTTCCAGCCGAAACTGCCGGAGAGCGTGCGATTGAGGAATGCGTCGTTGGGTCCCTGGCCCGCGGTGGTGAAATAGCCCTCGGCGACGGAATAATCGAAGGGGCCGAGGAGTCCGCTGAGGACGGCGGAGCCGCGGCCAGTATCAAACGAGCCGCCCTCGCCGGTAAGGTCGAGTTCGGGCTCGCGCGTTTCGCCGCGATGCGTGAATATCTGGATCACGCCCGTCATGGCGTCCGAGCCGTAGATGGCGCTTTCCGCGCCGTGGACGACTTCGATCTTGTCCACGTTATCCAACGTAAAATTTGAAAAATCGACCGGACCGCCGGAATCGTTGGCAGGTGTGCCGTCGATGAGGACTTTCGTATAATTGGAATTGCCGCCGTCTAGGAAGAGGGAAGTTTCGCCGCCTTCGGGTCCAGTGCGATCGAAGCTGATGCCGGGAAGCGTGGCGAGCAGGTCGGGCAGCGAATCTACGGCGCGCTGATCGATTTGCGCGCGCGTGACGGTGGTGAGCGGCGCGGGCGAGGTGTTGGCTTCGGCAGGCGCGGCTTCGGCGGTGACAACGACGCTCGAGGCGAGCGGCTCAAGCGCCATGGTAACGGGAAGATCGAGGTGCTGGGCCGCGGCGAGGTCGATGGTGCGCTCGACACGAGCGAAAGAGGCACGCGTAATCACAACGCGATAGCCGCCGGGAGATAGGATCAACTCGAAAGTGCCGTCCGCGAGCGAGGCGGTTTGCGATGCCTGTTGGCGAGATGTGGCGCCGGCGCTTTCGGGAATCGCACTGACGATGGCGCCGCGAATCGGCTGGCCGGCGGGATCGGAAAGCACGCCCCGCAACGTCGCGGCGGATTGGGCGGCGCTAGTTTGTGAGAAGAACAGCAAGAGAAGCGAAAATGTTACGACGAAAGTAAAAAAGGCAGGCGGACGAAGTCTCATTTTAGCCTCCACTCCCTCTCGCGCGGGAGTTCGAAGGTGGTCCCGTACGAATCGCGCATGCGTGCGCGAGCCGATCAGGATGCGGACTCCGCCGGTCTCCTGGCTTGGCGGCAAACGAAGCAGCGGCGCCTTCCCATGCGTCCAGCGAGCAATTCGCTCACCGGTGCGAACAGTGGCGCGGCCTCTGCGAAGCACCGCCTTACAGTCGCGCGGCGGCGACGGATTTGCACCGTCTTCCCGTGCGCGGAGTCTGCGGTTGGTGAATGCAGCGCGAGGCCGAAAGCCACCACGCCGCCGGATACGAACAGCTACCGCAACAAACTCTTCGAAACCAACTTCAAAGCAAGACGATCAGCGCTTCACCGCATAGCGCACGCCGCGAATGTGCACGCGCGGACGGCCTTCGGGGCCAATCGCGACTTCGAGCGGCGCTTCGAACACTTGCTCGAGCAGCTCGCGATTGAATACCTCGGCCGGCGTGCCCACACGCAGACATTTTCCGCGATGGAGCAGCACTACCTGGTCGGCGAATTCGGCGGCCAGGCTCAATTCGTGCGTCACGATGATGACGGTGTAGCGGTTCTCGTGGGCCAGTTGCTGCAGGCGCTCGAGTAAATCCACCTGCGCGCCGATATCGAGATGCAGCGTGGGCTCGTCGAGCAAAAGCAAGATCGGTTGTTGCGCGAGGGCGCGCGCCAGGATAATGCGCTGTTTCTCGCCGCCGGAAATTTCGTGCATCCAGCGATCGCGCAGATGTTTGGCGCCGACTTGCGCGAGCGCATTTTCGGCGATGACGACGTCTTCCTCGGTGGCGAAGCGCAGACTCTTGCCGTGCGGGTGGCGGCCTTGCAACACGTATTCGCCGGTGCGCGCGGGAAAGAGCAACGGGCTTTCCTGGTGGACGACAGCGATGCGTTGGGCGCGGGTGCGCGGATCGAGGCGCGAGGTTTCGAAGCCTTCGAGCTCGACGCGGCCGGAGAGCGGCTTGAGCGCCCCGGAGATCAAGCCTACGAGCGTGGACTTGCCGCTGGCATTCGGTCCGAGTATGGCGACGATTTCCCGCTGGCGCGCTACGAACGAAGTAGCGCCGAGCGTAAATACCGGCGCCGCATTGCCGCGAGCGTGATAAGCGTAGCTGGCCTGTTCGACGTTGAGGCGTACGGGCGGCTCGGTAGATTCCGCGCCGTGCGCGCCGGCTGCAGCGGTGTGGTAACCGCTTCCCGCGCTCACGGAAGCCTCCGGCGAAGCAGGTAAATGAAGACGGGTGCGCCGGCCATAGCCGTCATGGCGCCGACGGGCAATTCCGTGGGAGCGACAACGGTGCGCGCAAGCGTATCCGCGATTACGATAGCGATCGCGCCGCCGATCACGGAAGTGGGGATGAGCACGCGGTAATCCGAGCCAAAAAGCAGGCGCATCACGTGCGGCACGAGCAAGCCGACGTATCCGATGGCGCCGCTGACGGCTACAGCGAGACCCGTGAGAAGAGAGGCAGAAATATAGACGACGAGTTTTACGCGCGTGACCTCGACGCCCAAGTGCAAGGCTTCGCGTTCGCCGGTGGTGATGAGATTGAGATCGGCGGCCGTGGAGTAAATTGCACCGACGCCGACGATGAGCCCGACTCCGAAAATCCAGCGCAGGCTGGCGGGCAGCGGCGTGGAAAGATCGCCCATCAGCCAAAAGGCCATGCCGCGGAGCTCGCGGCCGGCAAGGGTCGTCATCAGGAAGATGATCAGCGCCGAGAGAAACGAAGCGGTGATGATCCCCGCGAGCAGAAGCGTGGTGCTATCGAGCTGCCCTTCGCGGCGGCCGAGGAAATAGACGGCGGCGATGGTGGCGGTGGCGCCGATAAAAGCGGCTGCGGGCACGACGAGAGGAAGTTGCGGTGCGGCGATGAGCGCAATGATGGCGCCCAAGGCGGCCCCGCTCGATACACCGAGCACGTAAGGATCGGCCAGAGGATTGCGCAGCAGCGCCTGAAAACCTGCTCCCGAAACCGAAAGTGCGCCGCCCACGAGCATGCCGAGAATAATGCGCGGCAACCGCAAATCGAAAATGATCAGGCGATAGTCGCTTGAGAGCTGAGCGTTTTTACCGACGGCCACGCGCGCAAGGTTGATGACGAGATCCGTCATGGAGATGGGCACGGCGCCAAGCTTTAGCGCGAGTACCACGGCCGCAAAGAGCACGGCCAGCAGCGATGCACAAATCCATGCGAGGCGGCGGAAGGTGAGGGGCTTCACGGCGCGGCTCCTGCCGGCATGGCGAATGGCCGGTGCGTCAGCGTTGTGGGTGGCGCAAATACTTCGGGATGCAACTGACGCGCAAGCTGCTCGATGGCATCCACCAGACGCGGCGCCGGGCGATTGATGGCGTCGCTAATGATGGCGAGCCGATTTTCCTGAGCGGCTTTCAAATCGCGCCAGCCGGGCTGCTGGCGAAGCGAGGCGAAGTCACTCAAAATGCGATCGGTGTCCGAATCCGCAAAGATGATGTAATCGGGCTGCTGGCGGACGACTTCTTCGAGACTGACGTGCGGCCAATCCTGCTGCGAATGAACCACGGACTCGGCGCCCGCGAGACGCAAGGCATCGGAAAGAAAGTTATCCCCGCCAACGGAGATGAGCGGGGCGGTCCACACGACGAAAAGCACGCGCGCCGGAGCCACGCCTTCGAGTTTGCGGCGGAGATCGTCGAGACGCGTTTGCAAAGAGGCGACGACGGCTTTGCCTTGTTCTTCGGCGTCAATCACGGTGGCAAGGCGGCTGACGGATCGCAACATGTCCGCAACGGTGCGCGCGTCCGTGGCGTAGGTGGCTACGTGGAGGCGCTCGAGCGCGTCCACCGTTTCACGGCGATTGCCCGATTGGGCGGCGACGACCACCAGATCGGGCCGCATGGCGACCACCTGCTCGAGATTGGGGTTGATGACGCCGCCGATTTTGGGTTTTTGTTTCGCTTCCGGAGGGTAGTCGCAGTAGTCGGTGTCCGCGACGAGGCGATCCTGCGCGCCCAAAGCGTAAATGGTTTCGGTGACGCTGGGGGCCAGCGAAACGATGCGACGCACCGGCTGGGACACTTCGATCTGGCGACCAACGTCGTCGGTGACGGTGGTGGCGGCGTCCGCGTGTTGCGCGGGCTTGGTTTGTTGTTTTGCGGTGGCGGCCTGGGCACCACACCCGAAGCAAAATGCAAGTAGGCAAGAAGAGATGAGCATGGCGCGGCGATGGCGCGCCCGAATGCGACCCCTGGGACCGATGCCGATGTCGGAGATGGCGGTGGACATTGGGAAGGTCCGAAACTCTCAACCGGCGAGATCTTCCGCAGCATACTTCTTGCAACAAAAAAGCCCCACGAGAAATGGGGCTTGCGGCTGCGTTTTCTCTCGCGGAAAACGCCGGCGTCGGCGGCGCGGTGGGTATCCTGGCTGACGGCTGGATTGCGAGCCGATCACAGTGGCGGGACCGCGGCCGAATCGACGGCCTTCCCCCAAAACATCCGCGCCTGCGGAATGTTCAGGGGCAGTGTATTCCGGGGGCGGAGGAGAGTCAAATGCGCGTGACACTTCCGGCGAGCACGTGCAGCCGACACGTAAGTCAGAATTTGAGCGCTAGGCTACAGAATGCGTCAGCGGTTTTTCCACTGCGGCTTGCGGCGCTCGACTACGGCGCGGAGGCCTTCCTGCGAATCTTCCAGGCCGTAAAGCTCGTTGAGGAACAAATGGATCGAGCGGTGCATGGCGTCGCGAAGCGAGAGTCCCATGCCACCGATCACGGCCCGCTTGGCCATGGTGAGGACCGGGCCGGATTGCGCGGTGATTTGCGCGCAGAGCGCGTCCACGGTTTCCTGCAGCTTGGCCTCAGGTACGACGCGATTGACCAGGCCCAATTCGAGAGCGCGTTCGGCGCTGATGGTTTCGCCGGTGAGCACAAGCTCGAGAGCCTGCTTTGGGCCGATCAGGTGCGGCAGAATGGTTGCCGCGAGCGGAGGGAACACGCCGATGGTAACTTCCGGCTGCGCGAATCGCGCGCGAGGCGTGGCGATCACCACATCACCAATGGCGGCGAGTTCCGAGCCGCCGCCGACAGCCGGACCGTTGACGACCACCAAGATCGGCTTGCCCGTGTCGAGCATGGAGATAAACGCGGCTTCGAATGCGTCCAGAACCTGAAAGACGCGCTGTTTCGTGTATTCGCCGAGATCGATTCCGCCGGAGAAGACCTTCCCCGCGGCGTCCAGCACGATGAGCTTGATTTCCGGCCGATCGCCGGCGTACTCGACGCCTTGCGCGAGTTCGCGAAGCATTTGCTCGTGCAGCAGGTTGTGTTCGGGGCGGTCGAGGGTGAGGCGCGCGACGCTGCCCTCGGCGCGATAGCGAATGAACTGGAATTCTTCCGGACGCAGCGCGCGCGGCACCGTCAGCATCATTTCGTGATTCTCCGTAGCCATGTGGAAATTGTTACACGGCTTCGAGGGCCATGGCCACGCCCATTCCACCCGATACACACAAGGTGACAAGACCCCGGCGACCGGCGGCCTGCGGAGCACGGCGGAGCTCGTGGATCAGCGTGGCGGTGATGCGCGCGCCGGTGGCGCCGATGGGGTGGCCCAGCCCGATTGAGCCGCCATTGGGATTCAGGCGGGCGCGATCGAAACCGAGATCTCGATCGCAAGCGAGAATCTGCGCGGCGAAAGCTTCGTTGAGCTCGATCGCGGCATAGTCACCGAGTTTCCAGCCGTAGCGCTTTTCCAGTTTGCGGACGGCAGGAACAGGACCGATGCCCATGATGCGCGGGTCTACCGCAGCGACGGCGGCGGCGTGAATACGCGCGAGCGGCTTGAGGTTGAGTTCGCGAACTTTTTCTCCGCTGGCGAGCACCACGGCGGCGGCGCCGTCGGTGATGCCGCTCGAGTTGCCAGCGGTGACCGTGCCATCTTTCGAGAATACCGGTGGGAGTTTGGCCATGCCTTCGAGCGTCACGTCCGGACGGATGTGCTCGTCATGGTCAATGCTAATGACGTTGCCTTTCTTATCGGTGCGCTCGATGGGAACGATTTCCTCGCGGAAATGGCAATTCTTCGCCGCGGCGGCGGCACGCTGATGGCTTTCGACGGCGAAACGATCCTGCTCTTCGCGCGGAATTTTATATTCCGTGGCGAGAAGCTCCGCGGTTTCGCCCATCACCATTTTGGACATGGGGCAAAGGAAACCATCGCGATACATTGCGTCCACGAGCGGCTGATTGCCCATGCGCAAGCCCCAGCGCGCGTCCATCAGGTAAGGGACGCGGCTCATGGATTCCGCGCCGCCGGCGACGATGATCTCGGCTTCGCCCAGAAGAATTTGTTGCCAGCCGAGCAGGATGGCGCGGACGCCGGAGGCGCAAGCCATGTTCACGGTGAAGGCCGGAACATCCTCGGCAAGGCCGCTGCGCCAGGCAATTTGCCGCGCGGGGTTCGGGCCGGTGCCGGCGGAGCGCGCATTGCCGAAGATCACTTCGTCGACGCGCCAGGGGAACTTCCAGGATTTTGCGGCTTCGGACGAGATCTCGCCGGGCTCGCGCATAGCCGGAGCTTCGCCAAAGGCGCGCTCGAGCGCGGCGCGTGTGACATGCACGCCCGTATCGGGCGCTGTCATCTCGGCAAGGCCGCCGCCGAACTTGCCGATGGGAGTGCGCAGGGCGCTGATGATAAAAACTTCGCGGGTCATGTCAGTTTAATGCTAGCACACGCGGCGGGTGAGTCGCCCGGAGGCACGAAGCTAACCTATGCGTCGATTATTTTACGCCGCGGTGCGCGGTTGCGATTGGACGGGCGCGCCGCAGTGCGGGCAGTTCGTCCACCCCGGCTCGATTTTCCGGTGGCACGCGTGGCAGGTGTGAAGCAAATCCGAGCCGCAACGCGGGCAGAAGGAAAAGCTCCCGCGGGCCAGGTAACCGCACCGCGGGCAGGGCGAAGGCAGCGGTTCGCGGAGCAGAAAATAGAGAATGATGCCTATGGCGTCCGGGATAAAGACGGCCAGCAGCGTCCACATGACGTGCCGCATGCCGCGACGCTTCGCGTCCGCGTAGACGAAACCAATCAGCAGAATATCCGCGAGGACGACGAGACCCGCACCACACGAGAGCGCCAGCCGCCCCGCCAGCGGCCACGAGCTGGCGTTTCGATCGTGGGGAAAGCCTACCCCCCACAACAAATACTCCATACCCGCCAGCGCGATCAGCGCGATGACCCAAGCAACGGGCCGGATGATGGCCAGATTTCGCGGGAAGCCGGTGGCCTGTTCTGGAGCTTGCGTAAGTTTTTCCTGAAGCGCGTTCATGCGACACCTCGTTCTTCTCTGTGCCGCAGACAGAGAAATGCCGCGGCGACAGCGGCCCCGATCCAGCTCACTAAGCTAAACGTAGCGGGGCCATACCAAGTGTGAAGAAATTCCACGTGCAATAAAGTTGACGCCGCATTGCTGGCGAGCCGGAGAACGGGCCAAGTGGCGAACGTCATGGTCCAGCCAAAGAGAATCAGCCAGAAAAAGGCGCGGTGGCTGCGCTGACGCTCCTGCTCACGAATGGCATGTGTGAGGAGCTGTAGCTGCACATGATGGACGAGGTTCGCCGGGGCCTGTGGAGTGGGCATCCGGCGCAAAGCTCCCGTCAGAGCGTTCCAGCCTTGGAGTTCAGCCGCGCAATCGGTGCAAGATGCGACGTGCGCGCTGAGATCGCGCTCTTCGGATTCATCGAGCGCGCCGGACGCAGCCAGCGGAAAAAGTTCACGAATGCGATCGTGATCGTTCATTGGGGCCCCCATCCGGGCAACTTTCCCCCGGGCAACCGCTCCGCAAGCGAACCTCGCAACGCTTCGAGCGCGCGGCGCAGGCGCGTTTTGACGGTGGAAAGCGGCACGTCCAGCAATCCGGCAATTTCCTCAAGCTTCATTTCTTCCTCAAAGCGCAGCGTGACCACCTCGCGATAGATGGCCGGCAATTCGGAGACGCCCTCGGCGAGACGGGTGCTGGTTTGCTCGCGGAGTAATTTCTCAAACGCGACAGGCTCGCGGCCAACGTGCGGATCGGGCAAAGTGTCGGCCCGCGATTCGCCAGAGGGCAGTGGAGCGTCCAGGCTTTCCGGGCGCATGCGGCGCAGGTAATCGATGGCTAAGTTGCGCGCGATGGAGAAAAGCCACGGCTCGATGCCGCGGTTTGGATCGAAGCGCCGAACGTTTTCGGCGACGCGAATCCACGTTTGCTGGAAGAGGTCCTCCGCAGTGGCGGGTTCGCGCACCATGCGCAATAGAAAACGATAGAGGCGATGCTGGTAGCGTTCGAGCAAGGCGACCAGCGCGTCCGGGTCTCCCCGGCGCAACCGCACAGCTTCGGAATCCACGCCCAAGGGCGCCTCCCAACCTATCGCGGCTGTTTGACCGGTGAACACATCCTGTCATACGAACGAGCCCATCGAAAAGACTCATTCCTGAGCGCCTGCCGCAGATACCGCCGAATGAGGCGCTTGCGAGGGCCTTTCGCGCGGGACGGGGTGCATGTGGCGTGTGTTAGAATGAGCTCTCATGCAAGCGAATCTCGATCGTCTGGTAAAGCTGCAGATGGTGGACCTGCGTGTGGAAGAGCAGCGGCGGCGGTTGGCAAGCTTTCCCGAGAGGTTGGCGGGCGTGGACGCGACGTTGGGAAATGCGCGCGCAAAGCTGAACGCGGCGCGGGAATCGCTCGCGAACGGGCAGAAGGAACGCAAGAAATTCGAGCTGGATGTGGAGCAATGGCGCGAGCGCGCCAAGAAGTACCGCGATCAAAGCTACGAAGTGAAAACCAACGAAGCTTTTAAGGCGCTGCAGCACGAAATCCAGCACGCCGAAAATGAAATGGCGCAGGCAGAGGATCGGCTGCTCGAGCGCATGGTTTCGGGCGAAGATTACGACCGCCAGGTGAAAGCAGCCGAGGCGGAACTGAAGCAAGCCGAAGGTGTGGCCGCCAGCGACCGGCGTGAAATTGAAGAAGAACGCGCAGAGGCGGAGAAGAGTCTGGCGACGATCGGAGGAGAACGAAAGAGCGTGGTCGAAGGTATCCCCGAAAATCTGCTGGCGGAATATCAGCGCATCGCGCGGCGGCACCATGGTGTGGCGATGGCGGAGGTTCGCAACGAAGCTTGCGGTGCTTGCGGGGTGCGCATCCGGCCGCATGTGTATCAGGAACTCCGCCGGCCCGATAACGAACAGCTTTTTACGTGCGAAACTTGCAATCGTATTTTGTACGCGCCCGAACCGACAGCGCCGCCCTTGTCCGCCGCGCAACCGGATGCCGGTGCGGCGACGGCCGTGCGCATCCGCCACGTCTGATGAATCCCCTTTTATGACTACCACGCGCCGAGGCCACCCAATGGGCGGGCGCCTTTTCCCGGAGCCTGAGCGGCCCGGTGATGTTTACACCGCGCAGGTGGATGGGGCCTCGCGCGGCAATCCTGGGCCGGCCTCCTACGCAGTGATCATCCGCGGGCCTGATGGCGCGGTGCTCTATCAACTTGGCAAATATCTCGGGAATGCGACGAATAATGTGGCGGAATATTTTGCGCTGATTACGGCGCTGGACTACTGCGCAGCGAATAACATTTCGCGGCTCCGCGTGCGCAGCGATTCGGAGCTCCTCGTCCGGCAGATGCAAGGACGATACAAGGTAAAGAGCGCCTCGCTCAAGCCCCTGCACGAACGCGCAGTGCGGCAATCGAAGAGCTTTGCCTACTTCGCGATCGAGCATGTAATGCGGGAGCTGAATGCCGAGGCGGACGCGCTGGCGAACGCGGCGCTCGATCGCACGGGTGAAGTCACCGGCGGGGCGCGGGCGGCGAAACCCGCGGCTTTGGCGCCAGCGGCCGCGCCCCCTGCTCCGCGCGGCGCCGCTGCGGGCTCGGTTGGGATTTCCGTTCGTGCGCGCTATCAGGATGGAGCCTTTCGGCCGATTGTGCCGGTGGAATTATCCGAGGGCGCGGAAGTGGAAATTGTGATTCGGCGCGACGAACATAAGTAATGGTGGGCGTTGGCGGGCTTCGCTGAAATCCCCAGACAAAAGCCAGGCTTAAGTAGCCGCCGTTCCGGCGCCGAGATTCCTCGTCGGTCGCCACCCCGCGCCATTTCCGCGCGACGCTGAGGAGTTGGGCGCGGAAATGGCGCTGCTCACTCCTCGGAATGACAGGCCTTTTTTTGGCAGGATTAGCGATTGAGGGCGTAGGAGCGGTAGAGGGTGTCGCGCTGGGCGGGGATGTAACCGGCGTCGGAGATGATGCGGCGCAGCTCGGCTTCGTTCGTGCGATTGCGGACGCCCGCAGCGTAGACGACGTTTTCCTCGATCAGGATGCTGCCGACGTCGTCGGCGCCAAACTGCAGGCCGACCTGGCAAACCTTGATGCCCGGCGTCAGCCAGCTCGATTGCACGTGGTCAATGTTGTCCAGATACATCCGGCTGATCGCAAGAGTCTTCAGATAATCGACGGCGGTAGCTTCGGGCACTTTCTTTCCGAGCGGCGTATTTTCCGGCGCAAAAATCCAGGGAATGAATGCGGTGAAACCGCCGGTATCTTCCTGGATGCGGCGCACGCGTTCGAGATGATTCACGCGATGGCGGTATTCTTCGCCGCAGCCAAACATCATGGTGGCGGTAGTGCGCATGCCGAGAGAATGGGCGTCGCGGTGCATCTGCTCCCATTCATCGCTGGTGCACTTCAGGCGAGAGATGCGCGCGCGAATTTCGTCGTCAAGAATCTCGGCACCGCCGCCGGGAATCGAGTCGAGACCGGCATCGCGCAGCCGGGCGATAGTCTCCTTTACAGATAGGCCGGAAACTTCCGCGATACAGAGAATCTCCGGCGCGGAAAAGCAGTGCAGGTGCACTTGTGGGTAACGCTCTTTCAGCGAGCGCAGAAGTGTTTCGTAATACTCGACGCGCAGATCGGGGTGCAGACCGCCCTGGAGCAGAATGCCGGTGCCGCCCAGCTCGAGCATCTCATCGATTTTTTTGTAGATTTCCTCGAACGTCAGCAAATAGCCATCGCGCGCTCCCAGCGGACGATAGAAAGCGCAGAAGGAGCAATATTCCGTGCAGAAATTGGTGTAGTTGATATTGCGATCGATCTGATAGGTGACGATCCGCGGATCGGTCTTGCGATTGCGGACCTCCATGGCCTCCATGCCGATGCCGATCAGGTCATCGGAGGCGAAAAGGTCGAGTGCTTCTTGCGGCGTGAGTGACATGAGATCCAGGCGTAGGCTACGACGCGCCTCTGAATCTTCTAGTCTACAGAAACGCGGTCGCCAGGTCGAACGATTCCCTCGCGCAGCACGGCGCCGTAAACGCCAGCGCAACTGGCATGGTGCCTGGCGACAACCTGCAAAACCTCGGGAGACGCGGCGGCCGTATCCGGATCGAGCGTGATGACGATGCAGCGCATATCATTCTTGACGATCATGATTTCGAGCACGTCACCGATATGGATCCGTCTTCCAACTAAAGAGTCTTCGCAGAACGGCCCTGTGGAATCCCAATCCACCACAAAATTGGCGCGAAAGCGGCGGTGATCGAGCGGCAAAAGGGTTTCGGCGGAAAGAGCGTCAATGGTTTGGCGGCTGATCAGCGACACCGGACGCGCATCGTGCATGCTGCGCTCGGAGAAGCGGAACTCGAGTGGACGGCCGAAATGCTGCTCGAGATACCGGTGGAATTGCGGATCGCGAACGTTATAGCGCGCGCCTTCGGGCGTGGTGACCTCCACGCGGAAGGTATTCTCCGCCGGCCGTTCCTGAGCGGCGGATGGCGGCTCGAGAAAGCGTGGCTGAAGCAAGAGCATCCCGCGCCACTGGCGCGCCGTCATCCAGGGCATATCTGTATGGTTCTGCGGATCGCTAAAAGCGTAGACGCGATCGCCGATCAGCCCGGCAAACGTGACGAATACTTCGGAAAGATCTTCACCGGCGATGCCTTTCACGGGATAGCGGCGCAGATACTGGAGGGTGCCGGTAACGCGCGGGGGTTCAGTCATGCGAACGCGAAACGGGACGTCCCGCGAGGGCAAATTCGAGCGGGCGCGCTATGAAAATCAGGCCCGCTTCGGCGCACTGTTCGTAATAAAGATTGAGGCCGGCTAGATTATCGTCGTCGAGCGAAAAGTCGATGTTTTCGCGCAGGTAGCGTTCGAGAGCCGGCGCCGGAAGGTCGAGCTTAAGCGACGCGCCTTCGGAAATTTCCTTGATGCGCGCCAAACCGTAGTCTTTTGAAGAGAGGAAATCGTCCACCACTTCCGGAGTCGCTACCCCGGCGCGCACCGCCCAAATCGCGAGGACGCAGGGGCGCGCCGTCATCTCACGCCACTGGTGGGCCACGTCGTACACATAAAGCGAATCGATGCCGGGAACAACTTGTTCTTCGGGTTCATTGCCGCAGCAGGGATCGGCGGAGCCTTTTTTCTTTGCAAGCTGTTCCATCTTCACCGCAATTTTCAAAGCCGGGTCGCCGATGATCAACGCGGCATCGGCGTGCGCCAACATGGACGCGGGATCGGGCGCGTTGCGGACAAATTCGGGAGAGATGCCCCAGAAATTGCGGCAGAGGAGCTGCACGAGCGCGATGGAGCTGCGGGAACTGGTATCCAACGCAAAGCGGCGAGCCATCTCGATGGGCTTTTTGGCGATCACCAGAATGCTGCGGACTTCACCTTTAGCGGCTACGGACATACTGGGCAGCGCAACGATTCCGTCCATGCGCTGGTATTCGATGGCGGGAATGATGGCGATATCAGCCGCGCCGGTGCGCAACTCCTGCGCGCACTGCGATGGAACGGTGAAGGAAAGATCGTAGCGGCCGGCGAGCGGTCCATCGGTGAAACCCCACACCAGGGGCGCAGTATTCAGGAATTCAACGATGGAGATGCGGAGCCTACCCATGTCACACACCCTGCGGAACAACAGTACGCCACTATAACACACGCAAATCAGCGGCTTTCGCGAGAACTGTGAATTTCTCGGGAAATCCGCGCCATAGTTTGTTATAAACGCATTCTCGTTATCGTTAGCAAGACATTCTTGCCTTGTCACTTTCGGAGGAACCGGTGAAACGCGTCATCTTATTGCTATGTATCGCGGTGATTTCGGCAGCCACAATTTCAGCGCAGCAGCCGCGCGAAGGAAATGCCACGCCTGCGGCGCTGCCATCGATTGCGCAGAAAACCGCGGGCATGCAGAAATTCGACGGTTACTTTCCGTTTTACTGGGACGCGCGCGCGGGAAAGATCTGGCTCGCCGTGGACAAGTGGGACAGCGAGTTTCTCTACTTAGACACGCTCGCGGACGGCATGGGACAGAACGATGTGGGGCTCGATCGCGGCCAGCGCGGGGGCGAGCACATCGTGAAGTTTGAGCGCGTGGGCCCACGCGTGCTGCTGATTCAGCCGAACTACGCATTTCGCGCGCTGACGGATAATGCGAACGAGCGCCGCAGCGTGGAGGAATCGTTTCCACAATCGGCTCTGTGGGGGTTTGACGTGGCCGCGGAGGACGGTCAAACAGTGCTGGTGGATGCGACGGCATTTTTTATGCACGATGCACACAACGTGATCGGCACCCTGCGGCGTTCCCAACAAGGGCCTTTTCACATTGACGCCAGCCGCTGCGCGATTTACCTGCCGCGCACCAAGAACTTTCCCAAGAACACGGAAGTGGAAGCGATTCTGACGTTTGCGAGCGACGAACCCGGTCCGCTGGTGCGCGAGGTTACGCCCGACCCTTCTTCCATGACGCTGCACCAACACTATTCTTTCGTCGATTTGCCGGATGCCGGCTATAAGCCGCGCGCGTACGATCCGCGCTCAAGCTTCTTCGGCATTTCCTACATGGATATGGCAACGCCGGTGGATCAGCCCGTGGAGAAGCGCTTTATCGCGAGGCACCGTCTGCAGAAAAAGGATCCTTCGGCGGCCGTGAGCGAACCGGTGCAGCCGATTCAATATTACGTGGATAGCGCCACGCCGGAGCCGATCCGTTCGGCGCTCGTCGAAGGCGCACGCTGGTGGAACCAGGCCTTTATGGCGGCCGGGTATAAGGATGCGTTTCGCGTGGACGTGTTGCCTGAAGGCGCGGACACGATGGACATTCGCTACAACGTGATTCAATGGGTACACCGCGGCGAGCGTGGCTGGTCGAATGGTGCGTCAATTACCGACCCGCGCACGGGTGAAATTATCAAGGGCGTGGTGACGCTCGGCTCGCTACGCGACCGGCAGGATTACCTAATCGCGGAAAGCATCACCGCGCCATACGAAAAAGGCAAACCGGTTTCACCGAAGCTGATGCAGATGGTGCTCGCGCGCATGCGACAACTTTCGGCGCATGAAGTGGGACATACGCTGGGGCTCGAACACAACTTCGCGGCCAGCACCGTGGGTCGCGCGTCCGTGATGGATTATCCGCCGCCGGTGGTGACGCTTGGCGCGGATGGCGCGCCAGATCTTTCGAGCGCGTATGCGGTGGGCATCGGCGCATGGGACAAAATCTCCATCACTTTTGGCTACCAGGATTTCCCGCCCGGTACCGACGAAAAGGCCGGGCTCAATAAGATCATGAATGACGCTTACAGCAGCGGGCAGCGTTTCCTTACGGATCAGGATGCCCGGCCGGCTTCGGCGGCGAGCCCCTATGCCCATTTGTGGGACGCCGGACCGAATGCAGTGGATGAACTGAACCGCATTATGAAAGTTCGTGCGGCGGTGCTGGCAAGGTTCGGCGAAAACAATATTCGCGAAGGCGAGCCGATGGCTACGATGGAAGATCGCCTCGTGCTGGCGTATATGCTGCATCGCTACCAGGTGGAGGCGGCGGCGAAAGTGGTCGGCGGTGTGGACTACACGTTTGCCGTGCGCGGGGACGTGCTTACGCCGACGAAACCGGTGCCGGCCGCGGAACAACGCCGCGCGCTGGACGCGGTGTTGGCCACGTTGACGCCGGACGCCCTCGGCTTGCCGCCGGCGCTGTTGCAGATGATTCCGCCGCGCCCGCCCGGTTATCCGCAAACGCGCGAACTTTTCCGGCGGCATACCGCGCCGACCTTTGACGCGCTAGCCCCGGCCGAAGCGGCAGCGAGCCACGTAGTCTCCTTCCTATTCGATCCTGAGCGCGCGGAGCGCTTGGTGGAGTATCACGCGCAAGATTCCGCGTACCCGGGCTTCAGCGAAGTAGTTGACCGCATTTTAGCGGCAACGTGGAAAGCAAATCCCGGATCGGGCTACGGCGCGGAGATCCAGCGGGTGGTGGACCAGACGGTGCTCTACGATCTGATGAATCTTGCCGCGGACACAAGTGCCGCGTCACAGGCCCGCGCGATTGCCACGCTAAAGCTGGATGAACTGAAAACGTGGCTCGGGCAACAGTCTGCACAAACGCAGGACGAAGGATGGCGCGCGGCATATTTTTATGGCTCCCAGCAGATCAAGCAGTATGAGCTCGATCCGAAGCAGATACAGCTCACCAAGCCGGCAGTGCCTCCGGATGGCCAACCGATTGGTGAGGATGATGGATGGGACGACGACGCCATCTGGAATTGATAGACCGAACGGCGAAGGTGCGTTTACTAAAAGGGTGCAGCGACCCGAGAGGAATATTGTAAGTAATTGATGCCACGCAAGTTGCATGACGACACGGAGAAAAACCGGTAGTACTTTAGCACTAGGCCTCGCTACAGCCGATCCATTGTAAATCTCAAAATTTCTCGTCAAGCTATCCCTATCGGCGAATCCTGATTTTCTGTTTTGAAGGCAGAGGCTCTCGCCGGCATGAGGGAAAGACTATGAGCCGAATTTACGAGGCGTTGCGCGAAGCTGAAGAGGCGCGAGCGATGCAACAAGGGCTGAAGCATCCGAAGAAGACCGCTGGAAAATCGCGAGAACGCCGGCGCAGCCCGCGACTCGCGATGGAAATCCCGGTGCTGGTCTACGGATGGGGCGCGAACGGCAAGCCTTTCTATGTGGAAGCGAACACGATCACCGTGAATCGCAATGGCGCGCTGCTTCGCCTGCGCACACCGATCAGTTCCGGCGACGAACTCTTGATCACGAACAAGGCGACGAACCAGGACCAGGTGGTGAAAATCGTGCGCATCGCGAATCACTCGAAGGGAGTGATTGAAGCGGGCGTAGCGTTCCTGGTGCCCGACCCGGCGTTCTGGCAACTCGTGGAGGAAACCGAAGAAAGCGAGCTGGTAACCGAAGAGGCTGTTCTGGCGACGATGTAGTTTCGCGTTTGCTATTCGTCGCGCAGCGCGGCCATGGGCTCAACCGAAGCGGCGCGCCGCGCCGGCAGGAACGCAGCCATGCTTCCCACGAAGAGCAGCAGGATCACGACGGCCGCATAGGTCCAGGCATCCGAAGGCTTCACGCCGTAAAGAAAGCTGCTGACGAGCTTTCCGGCGAATAGCGACGCAACGATCCCCACCGCAAGTCCCGCGCAAACGAAAATCAATCCTTGGCGCAGCACCATACGCAAGAGTCCTTGCGGCGTGGCGCCGAGCGCCAGACGAATTCCAAATTCACGGCGGCGATAGCTCACGAGCTGCGCGAGCACGCCGTACAATCCCGCCACGACCATTAAGACCGCCATGCCGGCAAATGCGCCAATCAGATAAAGCCCGAGTCGCTGGCTGAAATTGCTCTGGTCTACCAATTCCTGCATGGTCTTGAACTCATCGAGCGCGTAGTCGGGGGCCGTTTCTCGAAAGACCGAGCGGGCCGCGGGCGCGACCGGCATATCGTTGCGGGTTTTTACGACGAAAGTGACCACCGTTTTCAACAGCGCCTGATAGAAGAGCGAGGTCGTAGGGATCTGTTGGTAGGGAACCATCAACATCGGTTGCGGAGCCGCGCCTACGCTTTTGTCGACCTGATCGCCGATGACGCCGACGATGGTGTACGGTTTTACCATTCCAGTTTCGGCGCCGCCCAAATCAATTTTTGCGCCAAGAGGATCTTTTGCGCCAAACACCTTTTTTGCCAGCACCTCGTTGATGACGATGACGAATGGCGTATTCGCGGTGTCATCTTCATTGACCATGCGTCCGCGAATCAGCGGCGTGCCCATCAGCTCGGCGTAGCCTCCGCTGACGGTGGTGATCTGTCCATCGTAGTCATGCGCGCGATCGTGCGGCTCGCCGATGATTCGGAAGCTGGTGCCCAGGTTGACGTTCACCAAGGGCAAAGCCGTATCAAGCGCCGCCCCTTGCACGCCCGGCAACGCGCGTAAGCGCTCGAGGACTGGCCGGTAGACAAGAACCGCGACGGAAGGAGGCGCGTGACCGGTATCTTCCGAGACGCCCATGTTGCTGAAGCCGGCCGCGTCCGCGGGCATGGCGATGAACGAGGTGATTCGCGTGACGTTAAACCCCAGGCGCGTGTGCTCGAGATTCCAGAGCGTGTGAAAAAGCAACCCGGTGGCTACCAGCAGCAACGCTGAGAGCGCCACTTCGCCGGAGACGAGCCAGGCACTCAACCGGCCGCGAACAGAGCGTGTGCCCACCCCGCGCGAGGCGGCCTGTAAAGCACGCTGGGGATCGGTGCGTGCCGCGAGCAAAGCGGGAATGGTGGCGGAAAGCACCGTGGTGGCGGTGGCAATGGCAGCCAGGATCAGCACTACCGTCCAATGCACGGCGATCGAATCGGCGCGCGGAATCGTGTCCGGCGGCAGCTTTTGCACCGCGGCGATCAGCCAATCGGCCAAGCCGAAGCCCAGAGCGCAGCCCAGCAAACTGAGCAGCGCTCCTTCGACAATCAGTT
This sequence comes from Candidatus Acidiferrales bacterium, assembly GCA_035602725.1. GTDB lineage: Bacteria > Acidobacteriota > Terriglobia > Acidiferrales > UBA7541 > DASTCZ01. Next base: position 17,994 of record DATNLT010000011.1, on the reverse strand, counting down.
GCCGCACCAATCGAAATTGGCTTGCACCCATGGCGGCACGGACCGCGAATTCCTGTTGCCGCACCATGCACCGGGCGATCAGCAGGTTCGCCACATTGGCGCAGGCAATCAGCAAAACCAAACCGAGTGCGATCACCAAGGCAACGAACACGGGCCGCACTGGACCGGTCACCATTTCCTGATAGGGTGCGGCACGAAACGCGACGTTTTGGCCTTCTTTTGGATCGGCCTGGTGAATATTTGCCGCGATCCGGCCGAGCTCGGCTTGCTCTTGCGCAAGAGTAGCCCCCGGCTTCAGACGGCCCACGATGCTGTAGAAGTTATAGCCGCGGTCTTTTTGCGTTTCGACCGTGGGTTGAAGAGGCAGCCACACGGCTTTCGCGATGTCATGCCCTGTTTGCTCCGGGAACATAAAGCCTTTTGGCATCACACCGACCACGGTGCGCGGCTTGTCGTTGAGCCGCACCGTCTCACCAATAATGTCAGGATCGGCGCCAAAGGATTCCCGCCAAAGCGTTTCCGAAAGGAGTATCACTTGAGGGCCGCCAGGTTGCCCCTCTTCCTCGGTGAATGTGCGGCCGAGCAGTGCGTGCACGCCAAGCATAGAAAAGACATTCGGCGAGACGTCGGGGCTGTTCAAGCCTTCCGAGCCGTTCTTGCCTTGCAGTACGCCAAGATCTTCGGAGTAGCAGGCGACGGCGTCCATGTTGCGTGTCTCGTCGCGAACATCCCGGAAATTTAACCACGAGGTATGCGCGTATCCTGGCGTGTCCGCGGGACCGATGTATACCAGCCGCTCCGGTTGTGTGTAGGGCAACGGACGCAGGAGCACGGTTTCCACCACCGTGAACATGGCGGTGTTGGCGCCAATGCCGAAGGCCAGCGTCAGGATCGCCAGTAGCGCGAAACCAGGAGACTTACGCAGCTGGCGTGCAGCGAAACGAAGATCGACGAGAAATGAGTTCATAAAGACGCCTCAAAACGCTTAGGTGACATCCTTTTATACGTCAATCCCAGGAAAATGTTCGCGACCGGGAGTGCCCAGCCAGCGATGGGGCGGCAGCGCGTTAAAGTAGCGCGTACAGTGAATCCGGTATAGCGGTTCCCCGGGCTCGCTGACTATAAGTAATGCCGTTTCCGATACGCTTGAATGCGAATTCGGAAATCACCCCAGGACGCGATTTCTCGGCGTGTGGACATAGAAAAAAGATGATAGCCAACAGCGGAATCATTCTCGATTCATTACAAGCCGGCGAACGGAGCAACGGCGAGGGAAAAGCGGTGAAAAACCGCATTTTGTTGACACTGCCCGACCACCTATACCGGCAAGTTCGTACGCATCTTGAATTCCTCGAGCTCCCCCATCATTTGGTGCTGCACGAGCCAAACCGAAAACTGGAATTCGCCTACTTCCCAAACAGCGGAATGATTTCCCTGGTGGTCGTCACGAAAAACGAGAAGACGCTCGAAGTAGGGCTGGTAGGCAAAGAAGGAATGACGGCCACCGCCGCAGCCGCCGGAATACCGTCCAGCCCACTGCGCGAAATCGTACAAATCGCCGGGCAGGGTTTTCGGCTACCCGTCGAAGTAGTGCAAACCGTGCTGACGGCGGATGCTGAATTCAGGATGATTTTGATGCGCTATGCGGCGGTGCAGGGCATGCACGTGGCGCAGCTTGCCGCCTGCAACCGGTTGCACTCAGTGGAGCAAAGGCTGGCGCGATGGTTGCTGATGACGCAGGACCGCGTCGATTCCGGGCTGGTGCCGATCACGCATGATTTCCTGGCGACCATGCTGGGCACCGACCGGCCGAGCGTCGGCATAGCCGCGTCGAGTTTGCAGAAAAAAGACGCCATAGAATATCGCTGGGGTTCGGTGAAGGTGCTCGATCGCAAAGTGCTCGAGGCGCTCTCCTGCGAATGCTACGCCGCGATTCAACAATTTAACGCGAGTCCCTTGTATCCAGTAGAGCGCCAGCCGCTCATGAATCCGCCGGACACACCGCAAGCCCATACCTCAACCAGGATTGACGTCGGCGACGTAGAACATTTCGGGGGGTTGCCGAAGAACCGCTTGTGATGAAACATGCAGCTTTCTCGCGTGTTTTCCCTCAGCCGCTGCTCACCAAGAAAGAACCTTGAGACGGCGACGCCCCCGCGACCAGATGCCAGCGGGGGCGTTGCAACCGTCAACTTTGACGCGCGTTAGCGCTCGAAGTGATAAATATCGCGGACGTTCCAGGCGTCGTCCACGATGCAGATGTGATTTCCCATCACCATGTAGCGGAATCCCGGAGGAAGAGGATGCAGACGGTCCGCGAGCTCGTGAGGCACAGGATGAGCGTGTTCTCTCATATCCGAACCCAAAGCCACGCCGACGCGAAAATGATCCTCAAAATCCGCACTCCAGTGCAGGCGCGCTTCGAATTCGTCGGGCAGTCGATCGCGATGATCCACGTACCAATCACGCAAAACTTGCCGGTCCTGGTCGGTGAAGGCGATGGGGACCGGAGGTGGCCCGCCACGATCGTCATCTGGGTGCTCGAGGTGATACACGTCGATCAATCGCCAACCGTCATCCACGATGCAGATGTGGTCGCCGATGAAAACGTAGCGAAGGTGCCGGGGAAGCGGGGTTAGACGGTCGTAGAGGCTGCGCGGGGCTGGCCGAACCCAGGGACGCACATCGCGGCCGATTTCGACGCCGGGTTGCAGCCTACGGTCCATTTCGTCATTCCAGTGCCTGCGTCCCTCAAATGCCGAATCGTCACGATGGTCGCGATACCACTCGCGGACCACGTGCCGATCATGATCGTTAAATTGCTGCTGGGCGGCGACCGAGCCGGCTCCGACACCGGCGAACATTACGGCCGTACCTATGGCAGCGATCAGACTCCTTACATTCATAAGTTGCTCCGATCTGAATTGAACTTGCGCGCGTTAGGGCCGCGTGCTGCCGTTACTCTCTGAAGGTTGGATGCGACGGGGTGTAGTTTTGGGGCGATTTTCTTCGGCCGGATGTGCGCCCAAATATCAGAATTCCAGGTTCAAACGGATGGTGGGGACCAGCACAGGCCCGCGATCGCGATTGTAGCCCGGGTTGTTGATGCGTTGGAGGCCCACGGAAGGAAACACTCCGCGCCAAGCATGGAAGGTGTAATAGGTCTCGACGATATTTTCGCGGCCGTAATTCAGGCGGCCATCGCCGAGCAAAAATCCCAGGCCACCGAGTGCCAAGTATTCCTGGTGGTCGCGGGAGATGCCGTTCGAGACCACGGCTACACCCGCGCGATCGAGATTGCGACTCCAGCGCGTGCCACTTGCGCCCAGCCCAAGTTCAAATGTCTCGTCATCTTCCGTGTAGGCATAGGATTCGTGCTCACCTTCGTTCCAACCCCAGCGGCCGAAAACTCCAAGCCAGTCGTTCAGAGACTGTTCGAAGTTCACTCCGAAACCATACTTGATCGTGGTTTGGAGCGGGTGCGCGGTGATTTCCGGCACGGAGGTAAGACCCGCCAGATAGTTGGCAATGGCGTCACGATAAAGCCCCATATTGGCGTGATTCACAAAGTTCAGCAGGCGCAGGACCGCCTTCTGTTTGGGAAGTAAGGAGCCGCGGAGTTCGAATTCCAGGTTTTCCGAACGTGCGCGCGCGAGGTCGGCGTCCAAGTGGATTCCGTTTGCCACCTTGGGCATGAGCGCTTCTGCAAAGCGCACGGAGAAGTTCTTGTCGTCATATTCCAGCATGGCCGCGTACGTGTATCCGCGAGTGTCTGCCGCATAGTCGTAGGCGCCATTGTTGTCCACGGTCCAGTTCATGAATTGCAGGTGGCTATCGCTGCCGTATGTGTTGGTATCGAAGAAATCCGCCAAGCCATACTTGCCGAGCCGGAATTCCAGCCGGCGCTGCGGCAACTGGGGAAAGAGCGAGAGAAAATTGCGCTCCTGCTGGACCATGGTGTGACTCAAGGAAATGATCTGGTGCCACATGAAGCGGCCGATGTAAGGCGCTTTGCCGAGCGTGGGGTTTCGCACCACATCGAGGTTGGTGAAGCCCGCGAGGCCAAACGCTTCGCCGATGCCATGCCCGCCGGTTTCCTCGATATCCAGAATGAACTCCGTTGTCTGATTGACGCGGTATCCAAGATTTAGATCGAGCACACGCGAGAATGCCGTCTGTGCGCCCGGGCTCAAGCTATTCGTGCCCGAATATTGCGCCGGAAATGTCGGGTGGCCTTGCAAGATGAAATTGGCCTGTCCCGAAATCCAATAGCGGTCCGCGGAGAGATGCGGGAAGAGTGTAGTATCGGGTTCGGTTTCTTGCGTCTGATCCGTAGCGGTATCCTGTTTGCTGCCTGTATTTTGCTGCTGCGTTTGGTTCGTGCCTTCCTGAGCCAAAACGCAGATAGGAGCAAAGAACGCGCCTATGGCGATATAGAGGAAAATTACGTGAATGCGCACACTGCCTAAGATCCGGGTTGGAACGTTACGGTGCATGAATGGTGTGATCTTTTCTATCTTGGAGTTTGCGGACGAACGGCAATGATCCAATACGGAACATTACGCTGGCGTGAAAACGTTCTGCATCCAGCGAAAGTAAACCGTGCGGGCTTGCTGCAACGCCCCCGTTTTTGATACCATACCCCCATAGGGTAGTCAAATAAAATGTCGCATACTTCGCGTGAAAAACTGGACCTGGTAAACCGAACCAAAAAAGGCATCGGGCAACTCGAAGCGGTCTTGCGAGCCTTGAATGAAGATCAGCCCTGCGCGGAGGTATTGCAGCGGCTTGCCGCGGCGAAAGGCGCCATCAATAGCCTGATGGCGGAGTTGATGGAAGACCATATCCGCAATCACATGCCGCGAAACACGAAAACTTCGGAAGAGGCTGCGGAAGACCTGATCGGAATCGTTCGCACCTATTTGAAGTGACGAAGCCTGGCGATCGAAGAGCAGCGATCGAACGCTAAAAACCCGGCGCTCCGGTAGCGGCAGCGCGAGCCTCGGATGGCGCAGGCCTCGCGGCGCGGCCGAAACGCAGGCGTTCGAACCATCCTTGTCCTAGCGACATCGCGCCCGTGTACAGATAACCCCAGACAAAAAGCAACAGAAACGGGATCGTAACGTAGTTCTCGTTTTGGAAAGCATAGACCACGGTGGCCAGGAAGTAGCCGCCCAGCGCGAGCTCGAGATAGGGCAGCCATCCTGAGCGATTGTGATAGGACTTCTTCGCCGCATGGCCCTTCTGCGTGGCCCGCTGGCCTTCGATGCCGTGTTTCGGCGTGCGCGTGAATTCCGATTCCCTACCATAGATGGCTTCGAGGACCGCGATCGCGTTGCGCACCGAAAGCCCAATCCCCACGGCCATCACAAACGGCATGTAGATGACGGCGCGCTTCCAGGTTTTAGGATGGAGGCTGCGCTGCGCCACCAGATAGAAGCTGGAAATCGAGCACGTGGAAGCCAGGAAGAGCGGCAAGTCAATCACCAGCATCTGAAACGTGCCCTGATAGAAGCGCACGATCATCGCCGGCAACAGCATGGTGGAAAGCACGATCATCAATGGATAGCTGATGTTGCCGGTGAGGTGAAAGAACGCCTCTGCTTTGATATGCAGCGGCTCATTCGAACGCAGCACGCACGGCAGAATCTTTTTGGCCGTCTGCATCAGGCCCTTCGCCCAGCGCGCTTGTTGTGACTTGAACGCCGTCATCTCCACGGGCAACTCGGAAGCGCAACCTACGTCCGGCAAATAGATGAATCGCCAGCCGCGGAGCTGCGCACGGTAGGAAAGATCGGTGTCTTCGGTGAGCGTATCGTGCTGCCAGCCGCCGGCGTCTTCGATGGCACAGCGGCGCCAGACTCCGCCGGTGCCGTTGAAATTGAAAAAGTTGCCGCGACGCGAACGCGCGCCATGTTCGACCACGAAGTGGCCATCGAGCAGGATGCGCTCGACTTCGGTGAGCAGCGAATAATCCGCATTTAGGTATGTCCAGCGCGTTTGAATCATCGCTGTTTTGGAATCGTAAAAATAGGGCAAGGTCTGGCGCAGAAAATCGGGAGACGGGGTGAAGTCCGCGTCAAAAATGGCGACGTATTCGCCCTTGGCTACCTTTAACCCTTCGGCGAGAGCGCCAGCTTTGTAACCAGTGCGGTTGGTGCGATGCAAGTAATGAATCGGGAAGCCGAGCGCTTGATAACGTTCGACGCAAGCGCGCGCGACTTGCCGCGTCTCGTCGGTGGAATCATCAAGCACCTGAATTTCGAGAAGGTCGCGCGGGTAATCGAAGCGCGTCACAGCTTCCACGAGCCGCTCGATCACGTAGCGCTCGTTGAAAATGGGGAGCTGAATCGTCACCAAGGGCCAGCTCGTCATTTCCGGAGGCGCCGATGGGAGGTTCTTGCGGTATTTATAAAAATTATAAACCAGCCAGTAGCGGTGCAGGCCGTACATCGCCAGCACGATCAAGACAAGGAAATACGGAATCATCACCGCGAGGTCAAAGCCATTGACCTGATACATGTTGCGGAAAGGATTGCTGTGCCAATCGGTTTGTCGATGCCAATAGTCCCACAGCGGGTTCCGCTGCAGCCAAAGGAGCATCGCGATGTTAGACGCTTTCCACACGGTTGTTGTTTGCGGATGCGGGCGTAGGGTCCCCGCATTGCGTTTGACGCTTGCGGGGCACAATCCGACACCGGGTCGTTACTTAACGCGCGGTGACGATTATAAGGGGATGGAGGCTATTGTCAATTTCGTTTACTGCGGCGGCAGGCGCCGGGCCGCAAATGTATATAGCCGTTAGTTAGCAGATTCTTAAGGAATTGGGCGCTGACCAGCGTTTGTCGAAGAGCGGCTCTATCGGCGCTTGCTGAACTAAGGCACCAGGACGATTTTGCCGTAGGCGCCCGGCTCCATCACTTCTCTGTGCGCGCGGGCGGCCTCTGCGAGCGGCAGCTCTTTTCCCACGATCGGCTGGAGCGTGCCATTTTCGAGTCCCGCGCCGACGGCGGCCGCGATGCTGGCGATACCTTCGGGCGTCACGTTGAAGAGCACCATGCCGAGAATTGCCCCTTGCCGCGACATCAAATCGCGCGGAGTGATTTGGACGTCGCCGCGACTGCCAACCACCACCACGCGTCCACGCGGCGCCAGGACCTTCAGGTCCGAGCCGAGGTTCACATTGGCGAGCATTTCGACGATCACGTCGGCGCCGCGACCGCCGGTGATTTCTTTCACTTGATCAAGGTAGCCCGGCGCGCGATGGTCGAGCACGTGTTGCGCGCCCTGCTGCTTCACGAGTTCGCGGCCGCGATCTGTGCCGCCGGTGCCGATGATTTGCAGGCCTCGCGCGCGGGCAAGTTGCACGGCCGCCGTGCCTACCCCGCCACTCGCACCGTGGACCAGCAAAGTCTCACCGGGACGCGCGTGCGCCAAACCAAAGAGCGCGTGATATGCGGTGTAATACGGCACGTGGATTCCCGCGCCCTGTGAAAAAGAGATTCGCTCCGGAAGCCGGTGCAATTGCGTGGAGACGGCCAGCGTATATTCCGCGTAAGTGCCAGTGACGGCTCCCACAAGATACACGCGGTCGCCGGCCTTCCATTTTGTTTCGCCGGGCCCCACGGCTTCAACGATGCCCGCGCCATCGAAGCCCGGCGTGTAAGGAAGCGGCGGCTTGATCGCGTACGTGCCGGTGCGCATGTAAGTGTCCGCCGGATTCACGCCGGCGGCCTTGATGCGCACGAGTACTTGGCCCGTTGCGGGTGTGAGCGTACCGATATCCGCGAGCTGCAAAACTTCCGGTCCGCCGAATTGCCGAACGAGAATCGCTTTCATGGCCGGTCACTTTCTTCCTGGCCGCGCGCGAGCAGGATGCTTACGAAACGATGCGCGTCTTCATGGTGATTTCGGCCTTGAGCAGACGCGAGATCGGGCAGCCTTCCTTGGCTTTAGTGGCGGCTGTTTCGAATGCCGTCTTATCGGCATTTCCAATTTTGGCGGCTACGTCGAGTTGCACCTTGGTGATGGTCCAGCCGGCGTCGAGCTTCTCCAGAGTAACCGCTGCCGAAGTTTCCAGGCTTTCTGGCGTGATGTTTACGTTGCCAAGCTGTGCTGCCAGTGCCATGGTGAAACAGCCCGCGTGCGCGGCGGCAATCAGCTCTTCTGGATTGGTGCCTTTTTCGTTTTCGAAACGAGTGGTGAAAGAGTAGGGAGTATTCGAAAGCACGCCGCTATCCGTGGAAATCTTTCCTTTGCCTTCCTTGAGCGAGCCGTTCCAAACGGCCGAAGCCTTGCGAACCATGTGTGATCTTTCCTCCTGGGCGATTGGATGTGAATTGCTACTGCGCGGCTACATGTGAATCAATGCTCTGAGGTTACGAGCTCTCACGTGAGTGTTTCCAAAAAATTATGCTTCGAGCGTCAGGGTGGTGGAGGGCACGAATCCCGATGAGGGCGCCGGAGGCAGATCGGGCACGGGCTCGGTGCGGGTGACTCGGCGATACAAAGTATCGCGCTCGACCGGCGTGCGGCCTGCCGCACGGATCAAGCGCTCAAGCTCCGTACGCGAGGTGTACTCAGCCGTTTTTGCGCCCGCGTCATGATAAATTTTCTCCTCCACGATGGTGCCGTCCATATCGTTCGCGCCAAAGCGCAGTGCAATTTGCGCGAGACGCGGCGTCAGCATCACCCAATACGCCTTAATGTGATCGAAATTATCGAGGAGCAGACGCGATACCGCGATGGTGCGCAAATCGTCATAGCCGGTGGGGTTGGGAATGTGTGCGAGCGCGGTGTTTGCGGGATGAAACGCGAGAGGAATGAACGCAACGAATCCGTGCGTTTCGTCTTGTAGTTCGCGGAGCAAAAGCAGGTGCTCGACACGCTCCTCTTCGGTTTCGATATGGCCGTAAAGCATCGTGGCGTTCGAATGCAGCCCGATTTCGTGGGCCGTGCGCGCGATTTCGAGCCACTGCCGCCCGGAAGTCTTGTGATCGCAAATCACCTTGCGCACGCGAGGGTTGAAAATTTCCGCCCCTCCGCCAGGGAGCGAATCGACGCCAGCTTCCTTCATCGCCAGCAGCGTGTCTCGAATGCTGAGCTTGGCAATACGTGAAAAATAGCCGACCTCCACCATCGTGAACGCCTTCAGGTGCACACCAGGGCAGCGCTGCTTGAGGCCGCGAATCACGTCTAGAAAATATTCAAACGGCAGATCAGGGTGCAGTCCGCCGACCAGATGAAATTCCGTGGCCCCGCTGCGGACGCCCTGCTCTGCCCGCTGCCAGATTTCCTCGAGGGCGTAGGTGTAAGCACCGGGCGCATCGGGATCGCGCCCAAAAGCGCAGAGACGGCAATGCGCCACGCAGACGTTCGTAGGATTAATGTGGCGATTGATGTTGTAGTAGCAAACGTCACCGTGACGCTCCTCGCGGACGTGGTTGGCCAGCCAACCCACGGCCAGAAGATCGCGCGAACGATAAAGGGCGATGCCGTCGGCGGCGGAAAGGCGCTCTCCGGCCAAGACTTTTTCCGCGATGGGCTGGATCTGGGCGTCGCTGACCCGGAGCCGGCCTACCCGCTCACGGACAGGCTTCGCGACAGAATCGTCAACCGCCGAATTGGTCTGCACGCTGCTCATAATTGCTCGAATCCGACTCCCCGAACCAAGGTCCGAAGTACGGCGGCGCTACGCCTGGGCGATCCAGACGGCTGCGCCCCAGAACACGAAGAACAACACACTAATATAGCCGTTTATGGTGAAAAACGCAGCATTGAGGCGGCTCAGATCGTTGGGCTTGACGAGCGAATGCTCCCAGATCAGCATGCCCGCCACCACCAGGATGCCAGCCCACGCGGGCCAGGGTAGCGCGAAACTCGCGGCGAGCCACACGAGCAGGGCGATCATCACGACATGCAGGATGCGGGCGATTAAAAGCGCGCGCGCGATGCCGAAGCGTTTGGGGATGCTGAAGAGTCCGGCCCGGCGATCGAAATCTACGTCCTGGCAGGCGTAGAGCACGTCGAAGCCGCCGACCCACAAGGTGACGGCCGCACAAAGGATCAACATGCGCGCGTCCAGCGAACCGGCGATCGCGATCCACGCCGCGGCCGGCGAAATACCGAGGCAAAATCCCAGCACAAAATGCGAAAGCGATGTGAAGCGCTTTGTATAGGAATAGACAGCCAGCGCAAAGAGCGCGACCGGGGAAAGCTCGAACGCCAAGCGGTTCAAATGCCACGCGGTGATCACCAAAACCGCCGCAGAAGCCAGCGTGAATGCCCACGCGAAAGGGAGCGAAAGAGCACCAGTGGCCAGGGCGCGATTCTTTGTTCTGGGGTTCTCGCGATCGTAGCGCAGGTCTGCGATGCGGTTCATGGTCATCGCAAAGGAGCGCGCGCCGACCATGGCCAACACGATCCAGGCGACCTGACGCCAGGTGGGCCAAGGCGAGCCATTTGGCGTGGCGGTGTGCGCGGCCAGCAGCGCCGCCGTAAGCGCGAAGGGCAGCGCAAAAATGGAGTGCTCGAACTTGATCATCTCGAGCACGGTACGGATTTTGCTCATGGTTTTGGACTACCCTTCGCGGGCGCGGCTCTTCGCCGAACCTTCCCATTGATATTGCTGCTCTTGCGGCAGACCGAGTAGCGCCAGCACGCGATAGACATACTGCTCGATCAAATCGTCGATCGTGCGCGGGCCGTAGTAAAACGCCGGAATCACGGGCATGATCACTGCGCCGGCGTCACTCGCGCGCAGCATATTCTCGATGTGGATGCGGCTGAAGGGCGTTTCACGCACGCAAAGGATCAACGTGCGCTTTTCCTTTAAGCAGACATCGGCCGCGCGCGCGAGCAAATCGTCGCTGGCGCCATTGGCGATGGAAGCCAGGGTACCCGCCGAGCATGGAATGACGGCCATACCATCGACCGTTTGGCTGCCGGAAGCGATCGCGGCACCGATATCGCGATTCGGCAAGAGCTCGATCTTTTCGGTCTTTATTCCTGCGATGAGTGCGGGCATTTGCTTCGCGTCTTGCGCGCCAATGCCCAATTCCTGCGCCAGCAACCGCTGGCCCGCGTCGGTAATCACCAGGTGCACGCGTGACACGCGCGCATCCGCATCGAGCAACCGCAGCGCCGTCCGGGCCAACACCGCGCCGGACGCACCGGTGATGCCAATGGTGATGATTTTGCCCAAAGCAAATCCCCCTTACGGTTGCAGAGCGCTGTACCGAACTTTCGAGTCTAGGCGGCCCTTTTCGGCAAAGTCAAGCAACCCTCCGAAGGGGCACGTACCGATGCCTTCAAGACTGATTGCGATTTCGCTTTACATTTCCAGCGATGTGGCAGCAATCTATTCGCTGTGTAGCCCTTCGCGAAGACGAAGAGCGCGGACAGACTGCAAGGTTATGAGACCTCGACTCGTAGCATTCCTCTTGTGTGTAGCAATCGTCGGGGTATCCCTTGATACGCTGCCTGATCCGCCCGCCGTCGCGCCCCAGCACAATCAAAATAATCTGATTTCGCGCATCGATCGCGTCTTAGTTGCCGTAACCGCAAATGAGGCGCAAGACCGATTGGCATCTCTCTTTCGGTCCCAGATCGATGCGTTGTCGTTCGATCGGTCGTGCCGGCACAAGGGTCCTTCGGACGAACTGAGCTTCGTTCGTCACGCAGCAGACGCCTCGCCTCCCTTCCTTATCTAACTCGGTTTCTATTCACTGACGAAGTTCGCGGCTACCAAGCTTGCTCTTTCGCGAAGTGAGGTAGCTCGACAAAACCGAAACCGATGATTCAGCGCCGCAACCCGCGATTCCGCTGCGGCTGGAAAAGGAGCCATTATCGATGTACGTTTCTCAAATCTTTCAAGCCTGGGGCAAAATTCTCAAAGGGGAATATCCATCCCTTTCCATAGAAATCACCCGTGAATGCCCGCTCAAATGCCCGGGCTGCTATGCATATGACGAAGCGCATCTGGGCGGCCAGCGCACGCTGCGCGACCTAAACGATCGAAGGGGCCAGTCCCTGGTTGACGGCATTCTCGAAGTCGTCGACCGCTTAAAACCATTGCATCTATCCATCGTCGGCGGCGACCCGCTGGTCCGGTATCGTGAATTGGAAATGGTGATTCCTTTACTGCTGGCTCGCGGAATTCACGTCCAAATCGTTACGAGCGCGTTCCGGACAATGGGACCGAGTTGGGGGAGTTTGCCGCATCTTCACGTGGTGGTCTCCGTGGACGGATTGCCGCAGGAACATGATGTCCGGCGAGCGCCCGCCACCTACGACCGCATTCTGAGGAATATTGCCGGACAGAAAGTCACAATTCACTGCACGGTGACGGGCCCCATGATGAAGCGTCCGGGCTATCTCGATGATTTCCTTAAGTTCTGGACACCGCGCCCCGAAATCAAGAAGGTGTGGTTCAGCCTATTTACCCCGCAACTTGGCCAACAACTGCCGGAAATCCTGAGCGCCGCGGAGCGGGCGCAGGCGATTGAGGACTTCAGGAGTTTGAGAAAGCTCTATCCGAAATTAGACATGAGCGAGGGGTTGATCCAGCAGTTTGCCTCGCCGCCGAAGAACCCGGGCGATTGCGTTTTTGCGCTCACGACCCAAACGTTGTCGGCGGACCTTACGACAAAAATCACGCCCTGCCAATTTGGCGGGAATCCGGATTGTAGCTCCTGTGGATGCATGGCCTCCATGGGGCTGGCCGCCATCGCTTCGCACAAATTGGCGGGAATCGTCCCAGTCGGCGCAATTTTTCGAGCCTCCGTCAAAATTGGCCAGAAGCACAAACGTAAGACCGCACGGGAACCTGAAAACCGGCTTCGAATATTAGCTAACAAAGATGCCAGGCTCGGCGAAGAAGGGATTCGGCCGTGAAAAATACATTCCACCGAAGGGCCTTGCCCGCGTCCGGTCAGGCGCTTGACCCCCTTCGTGATCTATCCGCGCGCATCGGTAACGATCCGCTGCTCATCCAGGCCGCCAACGGGAATACATCGATCAAGCTTGACGGGGTTCTATGGATCAAGGCGTCTGGGAAATGGCTTGCCCGTGCGACGCGCGAACGAATGTTCGTGCCGCTGGATTTGGCGGAGATACGAGACCGCGTGCGCGCCGGGATGGAAATTGGAACGAATTTTCCGGACGATCTGCGGCCGTCCATTGAAACGGCGATGCATGCGGTGCTCCCGCATCGTGTTGTCATCCACGTGCACTCCGTGAACGCAATCGCGTGGGCCGTGCGTGTAGACGGACCCAGCCAGCTCAAGGAACGGCTTACCGGATTGCGCTGGCGATGGATTCCGTATGCTGCGTCCGGCTTGCCTCTGGCCGGCGAGATCGCAAAGGCCACTGCGGATGAGCCGAAGACAGACGTCTTCATTCTTGGTAATCACGGTCTGGTGGTATGCGGAGAGGATTGTGCGGCTGCGGAGGGCCTGCTACGACGAGTCGAGCGGCGCCTTCGAATTGTTCCCCGGCGATTTCCAAAACCTGATATCACCGTGCTGTCCATGATTTCACGTTTCCCACGATGGCGATTTCCCGACGTGGAACTGTTGCACGCGCTGGGCACGGACGCGGTTTCCAGGAAAATCTTGAAAACCGGTGTGCTGTATCCGTGTCAGGCCATATTCCTCGGGACCGCCATCCCTATCTGGCCACCCGCGGCGGCACTGGCGGGCGTTGCGAAATCCACGCGCGAAGGCGCCAAGACTCCGCGATTCGTGGCCGTGGAAAGATGCGGAGTGCTGGTGGATGAAGGGATGACCGGTGCGGAGCGCGCTACTTTGCTGGGCCTGGCGCAAGTGACGCTCCGGACGGAAGAATCCGCGTTATTACGCTATCTGCACAGGGCCGAAGTGCTGAGTGTCTTGACCGGCCCCTCCTACGGCCAGCAGCCGGCGGCCGCAAACGGCAGCGCGTTTACCTCATCATGATCGCGGTGCGGCTGTTACTCGATACGCAGCGCCGTCATCGGTGAAATAGAAGCTGCGCGGTTTGCCGGAATGATGGCTGCGAAGAAGGAGCAGACCGCGAGCGCGACCGCGGCTATCGCGAGCGCCAGCGGGTCCCACGAGGAAACTCCATAAAGCTCAGAGGCGATCAAATATCCCGCCCCGATTGCGAGCGGCAAGCCCAATAGGAGTCCGACCAGCACGCGCTCGAACGCACCGCGCAAAACCATTTGAAGCACGCGCGCACGGCTCGCGCCCAGCGCCATGCGAATGCCGATTTCATTGGTTCGTTGCGCAACGGTGTAGGCCGTGACGCCATACAGACCGATCGCGGCGAGCACGAGCGCGACAATCCCAAAAAGCGCGGCGAGGCTGGCGACGGCACGCTCCTGATCGAAGGAGAGATCGACTTGCTGCTGCATGGTGCGGACATCGGTGACGGTGATATTCGGATCGACCTCGGAAAGTATGCGGATCACTTCCGGTTCGAGCGTGCCGGGCGAGACATCGGTCAGCAGCATGATTCCACTGATCACATGAGAGCGCAGCTCGAGGCTCCTCATCATTGCATTTTTGTATTCCACGTTTTGCGCCAGCGGCACAAAAAATGTAGGTAATGCCGGCCTGCGCAATGCCCAGCTTGCAAACTTGGCGTCGCGTATCACCCCGACGATGCGAAACGTGCCGGCGTTTTCGGGCAAATCCACGCCGAAATGCTGATCGAGCGGATCTTCGCCGGGCTTGAAAAAGCGCTTCACAAACGCTTGGTTGACAATGGCCACGTTGGCGGTGGTTTCGTTGTCGGCCTCCGTGAAGTAGCGCCCGCGCAAGAGCGGAATGCCAAAATTCTGAAGAGAGTTGGCACCGACGCGGTCCCAGGACGCATCGCAATCCTCGCTGATCTGGCAAGGTGGATGTCCCTCCACCAGAATCAGTTCGCCCCAGTTATCGGTGAGCGGGTTATACATGGATAGACTGGCGCCCCGCACACCGGGCAAGCGATTGAGGCGTTCCTCAAGTTGGCGATAGGTCGCGGCCAGTTGAGGCTGCGTACGATCGGTTCGCGGGTTATGCAATTCCACCAGCACGCGTCCCTTCACCTGATATCCGAAATCCTGGCCTTCAAGGTTGTTCAAGCTGCGCGCCAGCATGGTGGCACCGGCGACGAGCACGATCGAGACCGTAGCCTGCACGATGAGCAGGGCTTTGCGCGCGAACGAAGACCGCCCCTTGGTGCTGCGTCCCGAGCCCCGCAGCGCTTCCGCTGGATCGGTGCGCGTGGCAAACCAGGCCGGAGCCGCACCAAAAATGATCCCCGTCAAGAGCGCCAGAGCAAAGGCAAACGCTAAGACCGGTAGCGAAGGGGTGGTGGCGATCGGCAGGAAGTGCGCGCCATGAAATGCCAGCGCGAGCAACAACCGCGCCGCGGCCATGGCGACGAGCAAACCGGCGATGCCTCCAGCGATCGCAAGCAGCACGCTTTCCGTGAGCGCTTGCCCGATGATCTGCCGGCTGGAAGCGCCGATCGCCAGCCGCAGCGCCGTTTGTCCGCGGCGAGAAACGGCGCGAGCAAGCAACAGGTTGGCAACATTGGCGCATGCGATCAGCAATACCAGACCACAGACGGCAAATAGAATATTTAGGCTGCGGCCGTAATCCTCTTTCATCACCGCAACACCCGCGCCCGCGGGAACCACAGTGATCACCTGCTTGGGAAGATTTCGAAGCACATCGGGCATCCAGTTGGATGGGTAGCCGGAATCGTACTGCAACCAGAGCCGCAGCACCCCCGTGAGACGCGGACTCATTCCCGCGACGGACGCTCCCGGCCGCAGGCGGCCGATCATGCGCAGCCAGGCGGAGGGCGTTTGGCGCAGCAACGAAGTATTGCCGTTGATCAGCGCTTCCTGCTGCAACGGTATCCAGATGTCGGGAGGATCGGCGCGCAGAGTTTCGCCGAAAAATCCGGCGGGAGCAACACCGATGATCGTGAAAGGGTGGCCCTCAATTTCGAAAGTAGAGCCCACTACGGAAGTGTCCGATCCGTAGGCCGTTTGCCACACATGATGGCTCAACACGGCAACGGGTGGCGAAGCGGGCGTGTCGTCTTCCGGTGTCAATACGCGGCCACCCAGCGCGCCCACGCCCAGCGTGGAGAAATAGCTGCCCGTGACGTATTCGGAGCGCAGCGGTCGGGCCGCGGATTCGACGCCCACGCGACGCACGCTCAGACGCCAGCCGCCGGCCTGAAAAGCGGCCACATCTTCGAATTCCGGCGCTTCGGCCTTCAGCCGCTGGTATAGATCGTACGAGTACATCCCCCAATGGGTCTGCGGGCCGCTTTCTACGCAGCAATCGTCACCTTCGCCCACACGATAGAGCATGGCGGGGTCGGAAACCGGCAAGGAGCGTAGCATCACGGCGTGAATGAGGGTGAAGATGGCCGTGGTGCCACCGATACCTAACGCCAATGTAAGCACCGCCGAAGCAGTGAAAATCGGCGACAGCCGAAATTGCCGCAATGCGTAGCGAAGATTGCTGAACAGACTCTGCATTCCGAACCTCGCCGCTCAGTAGGAACACGATGGCCAACATCGCATCCGCTAACGTATAGACTCCGGCGAGGGTCGTTTGGTCAGGTTACTGTTGGAGGAAAAATGGCAACGCTAGAAAATCTCGCAGCTGGGCAGAGGGCAGACGCGCATCGAGAGCGCCGGCAATCACAATGCGATACGTATCCATTCCAGACGCGGAGCGTTCGCGTGCGGGTTACGCCTATTGCAATTTCGCATATTCGGCTTTCGCTTCCTTCAGAATAGGTACGTCCGGATCGGCGTCTTTCCAAAGTGCGAAGAAATCCTGGTAAGCCGTGCGGCTTTTTGATTTGTCCGGTTCGAGAGCGTAGGCGCGCGCCAGCCCGAGCTGCGCGTAAGGTATAAATAAGTCCGAGGGAAAGGCATTTTTGAAATTGAGAACTTTCTGAAACTCCTGCGCCGCTTCCGGACCGCGCCCGGCGATCAAGAGTGCGCAAGCGCGGGTATAGAGGGACTCCGTATTCCCGGCATCGTAGGGCTGCGCGGACTTCATGAGCTCCAGAGCCTTCTGCGCGTCGTGGTGATTCATGGCAATCACCGCACGAATCGTTGGCGTGATCACCGATTGAATGAACTGATCGTCTGGCCGTTCGCTGGCAGCGTGAGCGGCAAGCTTCTCGGCTTCCGCGTCTTCCCCGGCACGAGCATAAACGTCGGCAACGCCCTCCAAGATGCCAGGAGCCTGTGATTTCTTAACGACAGCGGCGGCCTCCGCAACGGCGCTTGACTTTTCTCCGGCCATGACGGTGACCAGCGCAACTTGGACCGAGTTATTCACGATGCTATCGCCCAAGCCCAAGGCTTTGGCTTTCTCGTCGGCCTGTTTGTAGAGT
The DNA here is from genome assembly GCA_035602725.1 of Candidatus Acidiferrales bacterium. Lineage (GTDB taxonomy): Bacteria > Acidobacteriota > Terriglobia > Acidiferrales > UBA7541 > DASTCZ01. The sequence goes on along the minus strand of DATNLT010000011.1, from coordinate 594 downwards.
TCTTCCGTACGCCGCATTTGGCCGCGGGCTCCCGCCAAATTTGCATCGCGTTGGAGCAAATCATAGACCCCTTGCGGCGCGGCCCTTGCGAAGGCGTCCTCTTTGGCGAGCGTTGCGGAATCGCCTTCCGCCAAGGCGATGGTCCCGAGTTCTTCGTGAATCACGATACTGCCCAGATTGCGCTGCTGCGCGGTCAGGAGGATGGCCTTGGCGTCGTCCATCCGGTTCATGGCGGAATATGCCAAGCTGGCGATCGAATAGCCATTGAACTTATCGGGAGATAGTTGCGTCGCCGTCACGGCGTTTTCCAACACTTTGTCCCATTCTCCCAAAATCAAGTAAGTCACGGCTAGATTCACGACGGGCCGTTCGTCCCGCGGATAGGTACGCTTATAGAGCTCGTATGCCTCGACAGCCTTATCAAGCTGGCTGGAGTATTGGTAGTAATCGCTGGTGATGGCCAGCTTCTCGCGCTCACTGGCGCGATCTTTCAGGTCGAAGGCTTTCTTCATGTATTGCAGGCCGATTTCGCCCTGGCCGAGATTGGAATATTCCACGGCCAACCCCCGATAGGCCATGGCGAAGTTCGGATCG
>DATNLT010000065.1:0-4162 GCA_035602725.1 Candidatus Acidiferrales bacterium | reverse complement strand
GGATCGTCATTCCTCTTTCGATAATCTACGGGAATAAGCCTGACTGGCATTTGCCGGAAGGCGTCACCGTTAACGAACTCTTCAAGACCAAGGGTGAAAAGCCGCATTCCTTCGATTGGGACAAGCGGATAATTTCCTGGCGCAACGTCTTTCTAGCGCTCGACCGCGCGGTGAAGGTTTACGAGCGTTCGCGATGGAAACCGTTCCGCAAATTCGCGCTCTCGCTCGCGCGCAAATGGATGCTCGAGCGCCTGGAACGCACCGAAGGCCTGGCCACCATTTATCCCGCGATGATGAACTCGATTTATGCGCTGCTTGCCGAAGGCAAAGACCAGGACGACCCACTGGTTACGCGCGAGATTAAATTCCTTGCGCGTTACGAAATCGAAGAGGACGACACCATTCGCGTGCAGCCTTGCATTTCGCCCGTGTGGGACACGGCGATCGCCATGGTATCGCTAGAAGAAGCCGGCGTCGATCCGGCGCATCCAGCTCTCATCGCTGCGGAGCGCTGGGTTGTATCCAATCAGATCCTCGGACCCGGCGATTGGCAGGTTAAGAATCAAAACGCGGAGCCCGGCGGATGGGCGTTTGAATTCCGCAACGATTTTTATCCCGATGTGGACGACACCGCCTTCGTTCTAATGGCGCTCGGCCGCGTCGATGATCCCGATTCAGATCGCTTGCGCAATTCGATGCGCCGCGGACTGGCGTGGCTCGTCAGCATGCAGAACGCCGACGGCGGCTGGGGCGCGTTCGATCACGAAAACGATTTGCAATTTCTGAATCACATCCCTTTCGCCGACCACAACGCGATGCTCGATCCTTCCACCGCGGACGTAACCGCGCGCACCGTGGAATGCCTCGGGCAGATGGGTTGGTCTGCGAATCACCCGGTCATTCAGCGCGCTCGCGCTTTCATACGCCACGAGCAGACGCCTGACGGTTCTTGGTTCGGGCGCTGGGGCGTGAACTATGTTTACGGAACTAGTGGCGTGCTGCGCGCTCTGGAGACCATCGGCCTTTCAAAACAGCCTGATTGTCAGCGCGCCGCGGATTGGTTGCGCTCAGTGCAGAATGCCGATGGCGGCTTCGGCGAGTCCGTCCTTTCCTACTACGATCCTGCGCTGAAAGGCAAAGGGAAGAGCACTGCATCGCAAACGGCCTGGGGCTTGATCGGGTTGCTCGCAACCAGCGGTCCCGACGATCCTTCTGTCGAACGCGCTGTGGCCTGGCTTCTGGAGCAGCAGAATCCTGATGGAACCTGGGACGAGCCGGAATTTACGGGCACAGGATTCCCCTGCGTCTTTTATCTTAAGTATCACCTGTATCGAAACTCCTTCCCGCTTTACGCCTTGGCGCGTTACGACAACATGCGCAAGGGCCGGCGAAATTTTGGCGGTATGCAGATTTCCGCGGCGGAGTTGCAGCATCTAATCGGACGAAACCGGGGGTAATGGATGAGAGTTCCTTTAAGTTTGACCACCAGCATGGCCGGATATCTAACCGGCAAGAAGATTAGCGGCGCTGAGAAATTTCCGCTGGTGATGATGCTCGAACCGCTGCACGCCTGTAATCTTACGTGCACCGGCTGCGGCCGCATTCGCGAATATAAATCCACGATCAATGAGATGTTGACGGTGGAGGAATGCCTGAAGGCCGTGGATGATTGCGGCGCGCCCATCGTTTCGCTCTGCGGCGGCGAGCCTATGATTTATCCCGAGCTCGATCGCTTGTGCAAAGAAATTCTCGATCGCAAAAAACACATTTACCTGTGCACCAACGGAATGTTCATTCGCAAGCGATTGAAAGAGTTCAAGCCGACCTCGCGGCTCTTTTTCAACGTGCATTTGGACGGACTTGAGAAGACGCACGACATCTGCGTCGAACGCGATGGCGTATTCCGCGAAGCGATTGAAGGCATCAAGGCGGCTAAGGCTGCAGGTTTCCTGGTCACTTCCAACACCACGGTCTATAAGGAAACCGATATCGAAGAGATTGCGGACCTTTTTGCTTATCTGCAGACGCTGGGCGTCGACGGCCACATGATTTCTCCGGCGTATTCCTACGCCGCGGTGATGACCAAGGAAATCTTCATGTCGCGCGATGAAATTCGCGACAAATTCCGCCAGGCCAGCAAACTGCTCGAACGCTACAACATCGTGACCTCGCCGATTTATATGGAATACCTTCGCGGCGAGCGTGAGCTGATGTGTACCGCTTGGGGCAATCCGACTTACAACCCGCGCGGATGGAAGGGCCCCTGCTATCTGATGACCGACGCGCATCACGCCACGTTCAAGGAATTCATCGATAACACTCCGTGGGAAAAGTACGGCCACGGTCGCGATCCTCGCTGCGAAGATTGCATGGTTCACGCCGGTTACGAAGCCTCCGCTGTTCTCGGCGGAAATAAGAAACTGGGCGACACCTGGAAGATGCTCACTTGGACGCTGTCGGGAAAAATGGGCGGACTGATCGGCGAGCCGAGCGAGAGAGAACTTCAGGCCAAGCGAAACGGTCAAGCCAACGGCAACGGACATTCCAACGGCCACGAAAATGGTAATGGTTCCGCGAAGCGCGCGATACCTGTAGCGCCATCGAACCAGTCCCCGGATGAGGTTTTCCGCATTCTATGACCACACTCGTTACGGGTGCCGCTGGCTTCGTGGGAAGCCATGTCACCCGGCAACTTGTCAGCACAGGACAATCGGTTCGCGTCCTGGTTCGTCCAGGCAGCAACTTAGAGGCGCTCGCGGGGTTACACGTGGAGTGCTGCGAAGGCGATCTGCGGGATGCAATCTCGCTGGAACGGGCCATGCACGGCGTGCGGCGGGTTTTTCATGTGGCGGCAGACTACCGGTTGTGGGCCCCTCGGCCCGAAGAGATTTACGAGAATAATGTTGAAGGAACCCGCAAGCTGCTTGTTGCAGCTAAGCGCGCGGGCGTCGAGCGGATCGTCTATACCAGTACGGTCGCAACGATCGCAGTCCCGCGGCACGGCGCACTCCCGAATGAAGACACGCGGGCAACCTTCGACGAAATGATCGGGCACTACAAACGCTCGAAATTTTTGGCGGAACAGGTTGCGGTCGAAGCGGCCGCTGACGGCGTGCCGGTCGTCATCGTAAATCCGACAGCTCCTGTGGGGCCGTGGGACTGGAAGCCGACGCCGACGGGCCGCATCATCCTCGATTTCTTGAAAGGCAAGATGCCTGCCTATGTTGATACCGGGCTGAACGTCGCCGCGGTCGAAGACATTGCAGCCGGGCATTTGCTGGCGGCCGAAAAAGGCCGCATTGGCGAGCGCTACATTTTGGGCGCGCGGAACATGACTTTGAAGCAGATTCTCGATGCGCTCTCTGCCATTACGGGGCGTCCGGCGCCGCGCGTTCGTTTGCCGCATGCGGTCGCGCTGGCCGCGGGATATGCCGATCAGTTGTTCTCGCGTCTGGCGGGCCGCGAACCGCAAATTCCCGTTGAAGGTGTGAGAATGTCGCGGCATCGCATGTTCGTCGAAAGTGACAAGGCCGCGCGCGAACTCGGCTACCAACGTACCTCGGTGGAAGCCGCGCTCGAACGCGCCGTGCGTTGGTATGAACTGCACGGATATTTGGCCAACGGCGCAGGAAATAAATCCGTCGCGCATGAAGCCGCGGCGTAAGGATCGCAGTGAGAATTCTGGTCACCTTCGCATTGGAAAATGAATTCGCTCCCTGGCGCGCCCTGCACGATTTCAGATCGGCGAAGTTGGGCGATTCTGAAATTCACCTCGCGGAATTCAGTTCCGCGCAAACGGCGGTAGTGCTCACCAGTGTGGGTGCCCGGCGGGCTGCGCTGGCCACCTCGGAAATAATGCGTAGCGAATACGACGCCTTTGACTGTTGTATCTCCTGCGGTCTGGCCGGTGGGTTGCGTAGCGAGTATCATGTAGGGGAGGTACTGGCTGCTCGGAGCGTTTTTTCGGAAGCTCCCCGGGCGGACGAAAGCAGCCGGCAGCTACAATCCAGTGCGGCGCTTGTCTCGTTCGCTGCGGAATGCGGTGCGGCCGTCGTGGACCGGTTTTACAGCGCGGACCACGTGGTTTCGAGCGCGGACGAAAAACAGCGCTTAGGCGAATCCGCTGATGCGGTGGAAATGGAAAGTTTTGAGATACTGCGTG
>DATNLT010000045.1:0-48400 GCA_035602725.1 Candidatus Acidiferrales bacterium | reverse complement strand
AGCGATTGCGCGGATTCTCCGGCCGGCGGAACAGCAGGGTGAATCATGAGACGGCGCGAGCGCATGATGGAGGATCTCGACCGGGACATCTGCGAGCACATCGAGATGGAGACCCAGGACAACATCGGACGCGGAATGTCGCCCGAGGAAGCGCGCCGTGCAGCATTTCTCAAGTTCGGCAACCTGACGCGGGTGAAGGAAGAGACGCGTGAGGTGTGGAGTCTTATTTGGTTGGAGCAGTTGTGGCAGGACGTTAGATATGGACTAAGGATGTTGGCGAAGGCGCCGGGGTTTACCGCCGTCGCGATGCTGACGCTGGCGCTGGGAATTGGTGCTAATACAGCGATTTTCAGCGTCGTCAACGCGGTGCTTCTCCGGCCGCTCGCCTACAAAGACCCGCAACAGCTCGTGGTGATCCTCCACAAGGGACACAATCCTGTCGCCCCGGCTAACTTCCTGGATTGGAGGGCGGAAACGCACGTCTTTGAGCGAATGGGTGCGGCGGAAGCCTGGAGCCCTGACCTGACGGGTCGCGGCACTCCGGAACATCTCGAAGGGCTACACCTTTCCTCTGACTTGCTTCCATTGTTGGGCGTCCAGCCAGAGTTGGGCCGTTTTTTTTCGCGGCAAGAGGAACACCTGGGGAGCCAGCACGTAGTGGTGCTGAGCCACAAGCTGTGGGAGGACCACTTTGCGGCCGATCCGAACATCGTGGGCCAGTCGATTGCACTGGACGGCGAGAGCTTCATAATCATCGGGGTGATGCCCGCAAGTTTCCAGTTCGCTCCCTTTTGGCAAACTAAGGCCGCGTTATGGGCTCCTCTGGTGCTTGACGCGCGGCAGACGGACCGAAGAGGGGGTTCGCTCCGCATCTTCGCCCGGCTCAAGAGCGGGGTGACGCTGCGGCAGGCCAGGACGGAAATGGCTGGGATTACCGCACGGTTGGAGGCCAGTTATCCCGGCACGAACCACAATATTACCGTCACATCTTTGCAAGAAAAGGTTGTTGGCGGGGTTCGTCCGGCGCTGTGGTTGCTGCAGGGCGCAGTCATTCTGGTGTTGCTGATTGCATGCGCCAATGTCGCGCACCTACAGTTGGTGCGCGCCGCTTCGCGGCGGAAAGAAGTGGCCGTGCGAAGCGCCCTGGGCGCGTCCCGGGGGCGAGTCGTCCGGCAATTGTTGACGGAAAGCGTTGTTCTGGCGCTTGCCGGTGGGATCTTTGGCCTGTTGCTGGCGTATGAAGGTGTGCGATTGCTGGTAGCCCTTGCCCCTGCGAATATTCCGCGCGTCGATACAATTCGCATGGACGCGAGCGTCTTCGGTTTTATGTTGGTGGTAACGCTGGTCACGGCGGCGGTCTTCGCCGTGGCTCCCGCATGGAAATCGTCGAACGTCGACCTGAACGACGTTTTGAAAGAAGCCGGCAGAGCCGGCTCTCCTCGAAATCGCTTCCGCAACTTCATCGTGGCGTCGGAATTTGCGTTAGCTCTTGTGCTCCTGGTCGGAGCCGGGCTGGTAATGCGCAGCTTCTTTGGCTTGTTGCGTGTAAATCCCGGCTTCGATCCGCGTAACGTTGTCTCCGCGGTCATTTCCGTTACAGGTTCCCGGGAATCAGAGTCGCACCGCCGCGCGGCGTTCTTTCAAGACGTGACGGCGCGCGTCAACTCGCTGCCAGGTGTGGAATCCGCGAGCATGATCAACCATTTGCCGTTGCACGGCGACATCTGGGGATTCCCGTTCGCAATCGAAGGACGTGCTCCCGGACTGCCGGGAGAAAGTCCGGTGGGAGCGTTTCGCGTGGTATTGCCGGGCTATTTCCATACCATGCGAATTCCCATCCTGCAGGGACGCGACTTCACGAGCGGGGACGTTCTGGGAGCGCCCCATGTGGTGATCATCAACGAGTTTATGGCCCGCCATCACTGGCCAAATCAGGATCCGATCGGCCAACGGATTTCCACCGATGACCCGCGCGATGCCGATTGGTTCACGATCATCGGGGTCGTCGCCGATTCGAAGCAGTCGGACTGGGCTGGCGCAATCTGGGAAGAAATGTACTTCCCATTTTTGCAGAGCCGCGGCAATCTCGAAGGGCCAAAATCTTCGGTCGCGTACATGACGCTGGTCGTACGCACATCTGCAGACCCTTTCGCTATCGTGCCCGCAATCCGTCAGGCGGTGTGGTCCATCGATAAGAATCTTCCCGTTTCAGACGTGATCACAATGGAGCAGGCGATCGGCGAGCAGGTTGCCGAACCTCGCTTTTACGTGGTGCTGCTTGGGATTTTCGCCTCCATCGCGATGGCCTTGGGCGCGGTTGGAATCTACGGCGTCATCAGCTACGTGGTGGCGCGGCGCACTCATGAGATCGGCATCCGCATGGGCCTGGGTGCGCGGCGTCGCGACGTCTTCCTCATGGTGGTCGGCCAAGGAATGCGAATGGCCGTGGCGGGCGGGGCAATCGGCCTTGTGGCATCTTTTTTGTTGACGCGTTTCCTTCGCACGCTACTTTTTGCCGTGCAGCCTACCGATCCAATGACGTTCGTGGCGGCTGCGGTCTCACTGGCGGTCGTGGCTCTCCTAGCGTGCTGGATACCGGCGTGGCGGGCGATGAAGATTGAGCCGATGGCGGCGCTGAGGCATGAATAGTTCCTTGCGCTTGTGAATAAACCCGGAATTTCAATCTTGATACGGGCGCCACGAAACCGCCGATAAAGGTTCCAAGATCGTCCGCTTCGGCGCGCCATTTTTTCTCTGAGATCGCCTCCAGTTGAAATCGCCCGATTACGGGCCGTGCCCGATACGCACAGAGCTCTACTTTTTCCGGAGGGCCAAAGCAAACCCGGATAGAATCCCACAATTATTCAGGCTGCCATGACGTTCCTGCAGGAGGAAAATTATCCATGAATCGCAAAGTCATCACGATCGCCGCAGCATTTATCCTCGGCGTCCTCGTAACATTCAGCGTAACGAGCGTAACGGCTCCGCCGCCCGCGAATGCGCAGGCCATCAGTCCGCTTGCCGCCGCTAGGTTAAATGCGCTCGAAAAGCGCGTAGCGATCCTCGAAAACCAAGCCGCCAAGAACAGTCAGGCTTCTACAACGGGCGGCCAGTTGAATTCCGGGACGTCCTCAGCGACGACTTCGGCGGCGTTACAGGGCGCGCAGATCAATCAGGTGGTGGTTCTACAACAGCAGGTGAACACGTTGCAGGCGCAGTTGCAGAAGTTGCAGTCGCAATTTGCGAACCACTATCACACTTGGACCACAACCACCGATGGCGGTCCCGGCCGCGCGGTCATGACCATTCTGAATTGCCAGGGCTACGGCAAGCCGTGTACCTCCGCGACCAGCCTGAACGAAGTGACCGTGCTCACGCCTTCCAATGTTCCTCCGGGTCCGCCGCAGACCTCCACGACTAAGACCTCGGGTCCGGTCACGGCACCGAATAACTAGAGTTGTCGCAGACGGCGTTCTCGCGCTGGCGCGCCGACAGCTTCTCCGCGAGCTAAATTCGCGCTTTTTATTTGCCCGCTCAACCCCGCATCTCCCAACGCGTAGGGTTTGTGTTAAAACGATATCCGCCGAGAGAGGGAATATGCGCAGCGGAATGATTCGAAGCCGCACATGGTGCGAGGTGTGCGTGTTGGGGCTTTTCTTCGCACTGGCTTCCGGCGCCGCCCAAGCGCAGCAAAAACGCATCATCATCGCGGTGGATACCGTGCTTGATGGCCGCGGCAACATCCTTCACAACACGCGAGTCGTCGTTGAAGGCTCGAAGATCGTCGCCATCGACGCGAAGGCCGCTCCGGTGGACTACGACTTCCGCGGACTCACCCTGCTCCCCGGATTGATAGACACGCACGTGCACCTCACCTGGCACTTCGATGAAAATCACAAGTCCGTCAATGGTGGCGAAAAGCCGGAGATCGCGGCGCTCTACACCGCAGAAGATGCGTGGGTCACGCTCGAAGGTGGTATCACCACGGTACAAAGCGTCGGCGCCGCCATGGACGGTCCCGTGCGTGACCGTATCGCCCAAGGAGTTCTTCCTGGCGCCCGCGTGCTCACTTCTTTACGCCAGATCACCAATCAAAGCGGCGATCTCGATGCTCTACGCGCGCTCGTACGACAGACCAAGGATGACGGCGCTGACCTGATCAAACTATTTGCAACCACCGGACTAGGCGCGGGTGGAAACCAAAGTATGAGCGATGAACAAATCCAGGCCACCTGCAGCGAGGCCAAGGCCGTCGGCTTGCGCACGCTCGTCCATGCCATCGGCGATAGCGGCGCGCGGGCCGCTGTGCTCGCCGGGTGCACCTCGATCGAACACGGCACGTTCCTCTCCGATCAAACGCTCGATCTGATGGCGCAGCGCGGCACCTATTTCGATCCGAATCTGCTCGTCCTGCACAATTATCTCGATAACCGCAACGGCTTCACCTTCACACCAGCCGTCCTTGACACGCTCGCCAAAGCGATTCCGCAAACCGCGGACGTCCTGCAGCGCGCCCGCGCCCATCATGTGAAAATTGTTTTTGGCACCGATGCGGTCGCCGGTTCGCACGGCCGCAATGCCGAGGAGTTCATCTATCGCGTGCAGGAAGCCCACGAAAAGCCCATGGACGTGCTGATAAGCGCCACGTCACTTTCGGCGGAATCGCTCGGCATGAGCGATCAAATCGGCTCAATCGCGCCCGGCTACCAAGCCGACTTGATTGTGACGGATGGCAACCCAATGGATGACATCACCGCCGTGCGCCGCGTCGTCTTCGTGATGAAGGGCGGCAAGGTGTACCGAAACCTTGCGAGGACGGCTATCCCGCTTTCTGACGCGCCACATGCCCAGCAATAGCGCAGCACCAAACTTTTCCCTCGCGATGATTCAATCGTCGCTCGCCTTTCCGCAATCCGTCGCAAAAAGTATGCCTTACCTGTTGCATTCTCCAACCGGATGTATATCATGAGGCGCTTTGGACGGGTCTGTTCGTACTGCCGAACCTAATTCTCTCGGGTCCCAATGCGGCTCGCGGCCCCCAATTTTTGGAGCGGAGGAGATGCGGAAACGAAGCGGTTGTAAGGGTTCAACCCCGGTAGCTGCGGCCTTTGCTGTTGCCCTCGTAGCTTTAACAGTCATCACCACTTACCTTTTTGTCGTCAAGCCCTGGTGGTTTCCGAAATCCATCACCGATGTGGGCAATGAAATTGACGCGCAGTTCATGCGCACACTATGGATCACCGGGATCATCTTTATCCTGGCGCAGCTCATTTTGGCGTGGGTGATTTTCCGCTATCGCGCTCATGGTCGCGAACGTGCCAGCCATTTCGAAGGCAATGCCGCCATGGAAATCATCTGGACGATTGCCACGGTGGTTCTCTTTGTCGGTTTGGGGCTTTATGGTGAGGATGCCTGGGCGAAGGTCCACTACCAGCCGGCGGCCGCGGGCGATCTCCAAGTCGAGGTCACCGCGCAGCAGTTTGCCTGGAACTTCCGCTATCCCGGCGCCGACGGCAAGTTCGGCCGCATCAAGCCTGAGCTCGTAAGCGCTTCCACGGGGAACCCGGTCGGGTTGGACCGCACCGATCCGGACGGGAAGGACGATGTCGTCTCGCCCATCATCGGCGTTCCTGTGAATCGCGAAGTGGAATTGATCCTTCGTTCGCAGGACGTAACGCACAGCTTCTTCGTCCGTGAACTTCGCCTGAAACAAGATGCCGTGCCCGGCATGTTGATCCACATTCATTTTACGCCGACCGAGGTCGGCGATTATGAGATCGCCTGCGCCGAGCTATGTGGTTTGGGCCATTATCGGATGCGTAGCTTGCTTCGCGTGATGAGCCAGGACGACTACGATCGGTGGTTGAAAGATACGGCGGCAAATCAGTGAAACGCATCGAGGCCAAGGAGATCGTAGATGGCTTCACACGCTGAGGCGGTGCATGCGCATGTCCACTCCGCACCGACGGGGTTCATCCGCAAATATATCTTCAGCCTAGACCACAAGGTCATCGGGATTCAGTACTACTTCCTGGCGCTATTCTCGGTGTTTCTTGGGATGTCGCTTTCTCTTCTGATGCGCATCCACTTGGTCTGGCCGGCGATCCACCTGCCATTCACTCCCGGTGGCCAGATGACGCCCGAGCAATACCTGGCGCTGCTCACCATGCACGGCACCATCATGGTTTTCATGGTGCTGACCACCGCGCCGCAATCGGGCTTTGGCAATTATTTTCTGCCGATTCAGATTGGCGCTGAGGACATGGCCTTTCCGGTTCTGAACATGCTTTCGTTCTGGACCACGTTTGTCTCACTCGTCGTCATGGTGGCCGCGTTTTTTGTTTCTGGCGGCGCGCCCATCGGCGGTTGGACGTCCTATCCTCCGCTTTCCGCTCTCGGTGAAATCGTCGGCCCGGGACAAGGCGCCGGTCAAACTTTGTGGATCGTTGGGCTTGCGATTTTCTGCGCCGCATCTTTGCTCGGCGCGATCAATTTCATTACCACCACGATTGATCTGCGCGCCAAGGGCATGACGCTCATGCGCATGCCGCTCACGGTGTGGGCCTGGCTCATCACTGCCGTGCTTGGATTGCTCGCTTTCGGCGTGCTCCTGGCCGCTTGCGCCTTGCTGTTGCTGGACCGCACAGCAGGCACGAGCTTTTTTGTTCCCGGCGGGCTGGTTGTCACCGACCAGGTCATCACCTGGCACAAGGGCGGCTCACCGATTCTTTGGCAGCACCTCTTCTGGTTTTTCGGCCATCCCGAGGTTTACATCGCCATTCTTCCTGGCATGGGCGTGGCTTCGCATCTTCTTTCCACGTTCTCACGCAAGCCGATCTTTGGCTATCGCGCGATGGTTTACGCCATGCTCTCCATCGGATTCCTCGGATTCACGGTGTGGGGCCATCACATGTTTATCAGCGGCATGAGCCCCTATTCGGCCTTCGCGTTCTCGATGTTAACCATGAGCATCGGCGTGCCCTCCGCCATCAAGACTTTCAACTGGCTCGGCACGCTTTGGGGCGGCCAGATTCGCTTTACCACCTCCATGCTCTTCGCGCTTGGTTTCGTTTCGCTCTTCGTTTCCGGTGGACTTTCCGGACTCTTCCTCGCACAGCCGGCCATCGATCTGGCATTGCACGATACTTATTTCGTCGTGGCCCACTTCCACTTGATCATGGGCGTGGCGGCCATCTTCGGCATTTTCGCCGCCACATATTTCTGGTTCCCGAAGATGTTCGGCCGTTTTTTGAATGAGGGCATCGGCAAGGTCCATTTCTGGCTGACGTTCATCGGCGTCTACTGCATCTTTATGCCCATGCATTTCCTGGGGATTGCGGGCCATCCTCGCCGGTATGCCGACCTGACCGGCGTGCAATATCTCAGCAGCCTGATTCCCGTGCAGCGCTTCATTTCCATTGCCGCCTTTATCACCATAGGATCGCAGCTATTGTTCCTGTTCAATTTCCTGTGGTCTCTTTGGGGTGGTAAGAAGGCCACGGAGATGAATCCCTGGGAGGCGACCACGCTCGAATGGTCCATCCCCAGCCCGCCGCCATTTGATAACTTTGCGGGTCACGTCCCCACGGTCTATCGCGGACCGTATGAGTTCGCCGTGCCCGGCGCTCCACACGACTACATTCCGCAGAACCTGACGCCGGCGGAAGCCGCCACGGGCTTAACAGCTTCCGGCGCCCCGGTAAAGGCCTGAGCGAGGATCATCATGCCAGGCGTTGCCACCACCACCGAAGAGATCGAGCTGCAGATCGACCCCGGCAGAGGCGGCGGTGCTGCCATCCGCGACGGTGGCGATCCGGGCCGCGGTGACGGACAGAGCCCGGCGTATCAGCGCGCTTCGATCACCGGTATCACGCTCGCGCTTGGCGGCATCCTGATGTTTTTCCTCGCGTTGACGAGCTCCTATATTGTCCGGCGTGGGGTCACTACCGATTGGCAAGCGTTTCCCCTTCCGCGCGTTTTGTGGGCGAACACGGCCGTGCTGCTCCTGAGCAGCTTCACCATTGAGATGGCTCGTCGTGCGCTCGGTCGCGGCGCCGTCGCTGCCTTCCGAAATCTTTGGGCGCTTACCAGCGGGCTGGGGCTCATTTTCGTCGGCGGGCAATTGCTCGCTTGGCGAGAGTTGCGCGCCGAGGGCGTGTTCCTCTCGACAAATCCGAGCAGTAGCTTTTTTTATGTACTTACGGCGCTTCACGGACTGCATTTGCTTGGCGGGATCGTCGCGCTGGCTTACGTCGCGCTGCGTTCGTGGCAAGGCTCCAAAGTCGGCCGCGCCACCGGCGCCGAAGTGGCCGCGATCTACTGGCACTTTATGGATGGGTTGTGGGTTTTTCTGTTGCTACTTCTAACCCTCGGACGGTGATCTGTGCATGACGTGAATCCCGAATCGTTGAGTTCGCCCTGGTCGGGCGGCACATTGCCATTCGCCACTGGCTCGAAAAAGCTGGGCATGTGGCTGTTCATCGCTTCCGATACGCTCACATTTTCGGCTTTGCTGGTCGCCTATACGTACTCGCGCTTGAGCAATCCTGATTGGCCGCGGCCCTTTCCATTCAGCCCCTCCATTTTGTATTCCACGGTGATGACCATCGTGCTTCTCGCTAGCAGCTTGACCATGGTGATGGGCGTACGCGCCGGCACGCGAGGTGATCGCGCTGCCGTGGTGAAATGGATCCTGGCCACTATGGCCGGCGGCCTGCTTTTCGTCGGGCTCCACTTGCGCGAGTGGATGCACCTGATTGACGAAGGTCTCCGCCCCGGTTCGAACCCTTGGGGCGGCTCACCACTTTTTGGAGCGGTTTTCTTCGGCGTCACGGGCTTGCACATGACCCACGTCCTGATCGGCGTGATCTATCTCGGCATCATCGCCATAGGCACGGGTCGCGGAAAATTCACCGCGGAAGATATTGAGGTCAGCGGTCTCTACTGGCACTTCGTAGACCTGGTCTGGATGTTCGTGTTTCCGCTCGTGTACTTGATGTCCGTGCAGTACAAGTAGGCACTTCGCGGGAGGCTGAAGCAGGATGAGCAATCATACGGAAGGCGCGAACGTACACCCAGAAATCCCGGCGAAAACGTTCGCTTGGGTCTGGATTTGCCTGGTATTCATTACGGGTATCGAGGTCTATCTCGCCTACATCGAACTCGAGCCCACGCTCATGTTGGGTATTTTGCTCGGCCTGTCTCTGATCAAGGCCGCGCTGATCATGGCGTGGTTCATGCACCTGAAGTACGAGAAATTCAGCCTGACGCTTATGCTTGTGCCTTCGATTCTATTTTGCATCGCGATGATGGCGGTGTATATTTTCTGGGACGCCGTAAGGCTCGCGCGCATGCGCTCGTTGTAGATACGCTAGAATCGTATAATCGTATAGTGCTGGAGTAGGAGTTCACGAGGATGAAAAGCCTGAGAATTTTCGGTGCGTTTCTGGCGGTTTTGGGTGCGGCACCCGGTGTCTTCGCCCAAGGCTGCGCTCTATGTTATACCTACGCCTCCGCCGAAGGCGCCCACGCGCAAAAGCAACTCGACTTCGGCATCCTCGCGCTTCTGGTCCCAAGTTTGCTTCTCTTCGTTAGCGTATTCCTTCTGCTACTGCGCCGCGCCCACGCCCCTAGCGCCTAGCTCCAAACGAGTTTCCCAAAATTCTTCATGGTAATGGGATGTGCCACTAATGTTGCGGGCGTGCGCGTAATCCAACTTCTACGTGTCATCCCGAGCGCAGCGAGGGATCTGCTTCTAGCTACGGCGCGGCTACGCGTCCGAACCTGTCAGGGAACTCCTTCAGTCCTGCCACTCGTTCATAAGCTCGCCTTCAACGTCCTGGCCACACGCTCGATCTGTTCGTCACTTAGCTCCGGGTAAAGCGGCAGCGAAAGCACTTCTTCTGCGGCCCGCTCTGCCTCCGGAAACGATCCACGCTTGAGCCCATGCCCCGCGAACACCGGCTGCAAGTGCAACGGCACGGGATAATAAACCGCGCTCGCTACGCCACCCTCCGCAAGCGACTGCTTCACGCGATCGCGCCGCGCCAAGCCGCCTGCCACGCGCACGGTATAAAGGTGATAGACATGTTCCATGTGTTCCGGCACATGCGGCGTGACGAGGCCGGGCAGTCCTGCCAGCAGCTCGTTGTAGCGGCGCGCGTGTGACTGCCGCCTTTCCGTCCATGCCTCGAGGTGCCTCAACTTCACGCGCAGCACGGCCGCCTGCAGCTCATCCAGCCTGCTGTTCCAGCCTGCCTCCTCGGCTACATATCGGCTGGATTGCCCGTGATCGCGCAGGCGGCGCAAGCGCGTGGCCGTTTCCTCCGAATTCGATACCACCATCCCTGCATCACCATAAGCGCCCAGATTCTTCGTGGGATAGAAGCTGATACAGCCCGCCGCGCCAAACGAACCGGTACGCGCTCCCCGGTACCTCGCACCGATCGCTTGCGCTAGATCTTCGATCAGAATCAGTCCATGTCGCGCCGCAACCTCAGCAATCGTGTCCATTTCGGCGGGGAGACCATAAAGATCAACAGCGATCACCGCCTTCGTGCGCGTTCGACGCGATTCGATTTCGGCTGGATTGAGATTAAAGGTTTCCGGCAGGATATCCACGAAAACCGGTCGCGCGCCCAACCGCACCACAGCCGTCGCGGTCGCAATAAAAGTAAAGGCGGGGACGATAACCTCGTCGCCCGCGTTCACGCCCAACGCCGCCAGCGCCATCGTTAGCGCATCGGTTCCATTCGCCAACCCCACGCCGTGGCGCGTGTCGCAATATGCGGCCAACTCCCGCTCGCACGCTTCGCCCTGCGGACCCAAAATAAATTGCTGCGAACTCAATACGGCGTCGATTGCGGTGCGAATCTCGCTGTGAATCGCGGCATACTGCGCTTGCAGATCAAGGAAGGGGATGGAGGGTTTGGCCAAGCCAGCGCTACCGCAGGCGGCCCGGCGGATCGGCAGGCTCGGGAATGTGGGGAGCGTGTGCCGGCACCGGCGGATTGGCGGATTTGGAAGGTGCCGGCTGCGGCAGCCCAAGGCCGCGGTTCAATTCGAAATGCTCTTTGGCGCACCGCGGACAATATCCGCGCCCGGTCTCATCGTCCCGCAGGCTCGCCAGGTCGTAGCAATCACAGATACAGTCGCAGTAACCAGTTGTCGAAGCCGTCTTGATGGGCACCAACGCCATGAGTTTTCCCCCGGGTTCAGCGGCGATACTACCGCCGGTTTTGCCGTTTCGCAAGCGCTGGCGCTCACGCGGGCCTAGAAGCTCTTCAGATACGCAAGGCGAAACGGCTGGCTGGCATTGGCGCGAAGCTCGGACCAGGTCGAATCAGGTAATCTCAGGAAAACCTCGACCACTGCTGGGTCAAATTGCGTCCCGGCGCAGCGCTGGATTTCATTCTTCGCTGTTTCGAGCGACAATCCACGCCGGTAAGGCCGGTCGGACGTCATCGCGTCCAAGGTGTCCGCAACGGCGAAAATCCGTGCCCCTAGCGGAATTTCCTCGCCTTTCAGCCCGCGTGGATACCCCGAACCATCGAAGAACTCCTGGTGTGCCAACACGATTTCGGCCACATCGCTCAGGAAGGGAATCCGGCTCAACATTCCGTGGCCGATCTCGCAATGCTTCCGCATCACCACTTGTTCTTCCGGAGTCAGTGGACCCGGCTTACGCAAAATGCTGTCCGGTATTGCCATTTTGCCGATGTCATGCAGGAACGCTCCACGGGCAAACTGCGGCAGCATCTGAATTTCCACGTCCATGGCCTTGGCTAGTGCGAGCGTATATGCCGTCACACGCTTACAATGTCCTTCTGTTTCAGCGTCTTTCAGGTCTAGCGCGCCGCCCAAGGCCTCAAGCGTGTCGTCATAGGAGCGCTCGAGTTGATGCAACGCTCCGCGAAGCTGGGCCGTGCGCTCTTCCACCAACTTCTCTAGATTTCGTTGATAATTGCGGTTTTCCAGCACCAGTTGCCGGTGCTCTAGCGCTCTTCGGACACTGAGAAAGAGCTGATCTTTTTCGAATGGCTTCAGGATGTAGTCGTAGGCGCCGCGGCGAATGGCCTCCAGGGCAGTGGAGAGGTCATGCATCGCCGTGACCATGATCACGGGCAGGTCTTTATCGTATTCGCGCACCCACTCGAGCAGTTTCAGCCCGTCCATCTCGGGCATCACCATATCGCTCAGGACGAGCTCTACGGATTCCCCCAGCAGGTATTCGCGCGCCAGCCTCCCATTCCCCTTGGCCGTACACTTGTATCCCTGGGAATCGAGAAGCGTGGACACGACCTCCCGGATTGCTTCTTCGTCGTCCACGACGAGAATGCGCTCTTTAGCCAAAAAAGGTCTCCCGAGGCCACTATTATATGGCACGGCACACCCTTACCACTGGCTGGTTGTGCTTTTTGAGACCTAAGTGCTAATTTCAGCAACGCCCATTTCCTAGCGAACTCGCGGATCCTGTGGTATTTAAGTGCCTCCTGGCGCCATTCAAATCTCGGCACGCCTCGTATCGCTCTTGGGAACCCAAGGGCTGCTTGCGCTAGGATTGCTGGAAGCCTGCGCGTTTATCAGCCTTTTCTTCCTCTATCGCTATTTATATCAGCAACTTGTGGATAGCTTCCTTCGCTACTGGATCGTGGGCTGGGGCCTGCTCACCGTTTACGGTATCGCACGGCTGGCAGAGATGCGCCAAGACGGCGTCGTTATGCGCGTCGTTGTGGAATCGGCCTTCTTTGCCGCCCTCGCCTGCTTCTTGGCCTCCGTGCTGGACTACCGGAGCCCCGGATGTTCCATCAAAGTGCCTTGGACCATCGGCTTGGCCGGTACGGCCGTCGTCGGTTCGATCGCAGCTTTGCCGAACTTGCCAGGTTGGCTCAAGAGCCTTCCGCCCGTGCTGGACGGGATCGTGCTCTTGACGACTATCTGGGTGCTTTCGCGCAGCGGGACCTCGGTGCGGAGCCATGGCCCGAAATTGCTCGGCGCGGCCTTACTTCTAGCGGGCTTTCATTATATAGACTTAGCCATCCTTCCCTGGCAGCAGTTCTTCTGGTTGGACGAAGTCCTTTCGAATCTGCTTCAAATCGCCTTGGGAGTTGGCGCGGCTGTTCTCGTCCTTGATGCCGCCCGCACCAGAGTTGACGACCTCGACGAAAAGCTCCGGCGCCTGACCCTAATCACTGCTGCCAGTACTCAGACCTTGAGCGTGGACCAAGTGCTCCAGGAAGTGCTCGGGCATCTCGTGGAAACGATCAACGCCACGCACGGCTTGGTGCGTGTGTTGACCGGCGAAGGCGATGAGGCCCAATTCGAAATCCGCGCCGCAGTGGGCTTCACAGAAAGCTACATTCAGGAACAAAGGCGGCTCCCTGCGGATGAGCACTGGCTCAAGAGCCTCCTCGCGCAAAAATCCTCCTATGTCTGCCTCGACCAGCACATGCCGGCGGCACTTCGCCTGCGGATGAAATCGGAAAATGTATCCGCGCTCGTCCTGGTCCGCCTGCCAGGGAAAGAAGCTCCGCTTGGCGTTTTGTGCGTGGGTTCGCAAACGCCGCGTCGTTTTCAGTCGGACGAACTTAGTTTTCTCGTCAATGTTGCGAACCTGCTGGGACTAACGATCCAAAATGTACGGCTATTTGGGAGCGCCACGCTGGCCCAGCGCCAGTGGTCTTATACCTTTGATTCCATTGGTGATCCAATTCTGGTACATGACGATGCCGGACGCATCCTACGTGCCAACCAGGCTTTCGCCGATACCATGGACCGCTCACGGGAGTCCCTGCTCGGCTGGCAGCTCTCTGATATCTTCGCCGCTAAACCGCCAGCTACGTGGACTAGCTGTCCATATTGTGAAGGCTTTGCCGGCAAAGGTGACACCCCTGATCCGTACCTTGGCGGTTTCCTGTTAGCTGCCAATTCCAGCTTTCATGACCAGGAAGGCAATCGGCTGGGCGTGGTACACGTTTTGCGCGACATCAGCGAACGGCAACTCGCCGAAGATAAATACCGCAGCCTTTTCGAAAACGTGCAGGAAGGCGTTTTCATATCGACTCCGGAAGGCCGCTTCGTCGACTTCAACGACGCTTTCCTGCAAATCCTCGGCTATGCCACACGAGAAGAATTACTGCGCGTGCAGGACATTGCCGCCAGCATCTACGTCGATCCCGGTGACCGTGACCGCCTGAAGAAACTATTGAAGGAGCATGGCTCCGTCACCAATTACGAATTTCGCATGCGCCGCCGCGACGGCGAAATCCTCACCGTGATGGAATCGAGCATTGCCACGCGCGACGCCGCGGGCAACGTCCTTGGTTATCAGGGCTTCGTTCTCGACGTCACCGAACGTAAACGCGCCGAACTTGAGATTCGCCGTCGCAATCGCGAACTGATGGTCTTAAATTCCATCGGCCAGACCCTCAACCAGCCCCTCGGCATGCAGGACATTTCCGGCCGCGTGCTTCGCCAAGTCGTCGAGCTCTTCTCTGTGGATATCGCTTCCATCTTCTTGATTCAGCCTAATTCCACGATTCTGCAGATTCTTGCGGGCGCCGGTTTTCGTTCAGGTTACGACCGGAATTTTCCGCCGTTGGCCATTCCGCAAGATCTTTTCGAGCATATCCGCGCCGTACACGCGACGGTCCTTTCCGCCGCCGGTCTGCCGCTGCCTGCCGCCTTCCGTGATTTCGAACAGAAGGAAGGGCTCAACACTTCCTACCTGGTCCTCTTGTGGTCCAAGGGAGACCCAATCGGCTGTCTGCTTCTGGGCTGCCGCCAGCCTCGTGAGTTTTCAAATGCGGAGCTCAATCTTCTGGCATCCGTCAGCAACCAGATCGCGGCTTCGATCGAGAAAATATCGCTTCTCGATGAGACTCGCAAAGCCTACGAAGACCTGCGGCACACGCAGGAACAGTTGCTACAAAGCGAAAAAATGGCGGCGATCGGCCAACTTATTTCGGGTGTAGCGCACGAACTCAATAATCCATTGACGGCCATCCTGGGATACAGCCAATTGCTTTCCTCCGGTGAATTCGTCAACAAGGCCGGCGCCGAATACTCGGAAAAAATATACAAGCAAGCCCGGCGGACGCACCGTATCGTCAACAACCTACTGAGCTTTGCGCGCCAGCAAAAGCCCGAACGCCTTCCGGTGCAAATCAACCAGGTGATTGAAGATACTTTGTCACTGCGCGAATACGACCTGCGCATCAACAATATTCAAATTCATCGCTCCTTCCCCACGGGCCTCTCGCTGCTTTCCGGAGACCCGCACCAGTTGCAGCAGGTATTTTTGAATATTCTGAATAACGCCGTGGACGCCATCCTCGAACGCTCCGACCGCGGCGATATCTGGATACGCACGGCGCAGGAATCGGATCACCTGCTGGTGGAAATTGTGGATAGCGGGCTCGGAGTGGAAAACCCCCACCGCGTGTTCGATCCGTTCTACACGACGAAAGCGGTCGGAAAGGGAACGGGCCTGGGTCTCAGCATTTGTTACGGCATCATCAGCGAGCATGGCGGCGAAATCCTGGTAAATAACCTGCCGCCCCGCGGTGCGGCTTTTACCGTCGTCCTGCCGGTGATACCGGTTGGCGAGGCATCCCGCGCCGAGACCGAGCACGAGGAATTGGCGCTCCCAGGCCGGGTGCTTTTGGTGGATGACGAAGAAGCGGTACTCAGCCTCGAGAAGGAAATTCTCGAGAGCCGGTCGATTAAAGTGGTCACCGCTTCGAACGGCCAGGAGGCTCTCGCTCAGCTCGCGCGAGAGCAGGTAGACTTAGTGGTTACCGACCTGAAAATGCCCGGTGAGATTACAGGGCGAGCGCTTTACGAGTGGATCCGGAAGCACCGTCCGGACCTCGAACACCGGGTTGTTTTCACGATGTCCGGCGCGCAAGTCAACGGCACCGTGGAGTTCCTGCAGGCAACCGGCGTACCTTATATTCAAAAGCCCTTCGAAGTGGAAAAGTTCTGGAGTTTGGTTCAGAAGGTCTTGCGCCAGAGAGAAGCAGCTACGCTCAAGTCTTAAGCGCTGATCGCGGGCGATTTCAGGCTCGCATCCTGCCAGGCGTGCATGGCTCTTTCCAGTTGCACCGCCAAATCCCCAATCAAATTTGTTGCCTGCCGAATTTGCACAATCGGCGCAGCTCCGCACCGCAGCTTTAACGACAGCAAAAGACAGAATAATTCAAACCTCGCCGTAACCCACCAGCGGCGATATTCACGCCCGCGGTCTACCGAATGGGAAAGCGCCGTTAACATCCGCGCAAGCCGGTCCAGGCGCCGGTGATCTTCGCGCAATCCTTCTAGAAACTGTAACGCCACCGCACACCGGGCAGCCCGGGCTCGTTTTCGGATCTCCGGATTCACGCGTGAAGTCAAAAAGAGATCGTCTTGTTCGGACAATGCCTGTAGGACGACGCTGAGGTTACGGTAGTGGCTCGGCCGGAGTTCTTCCCTAGAAGATTTGAGCACCTTGTCCGGGCTCGGCGGGTCCGCTACCCGGCCTCCCGAACCGGCGCGCAGAATCACGGCGAGAAGAATGAGCAGCATGAGCGCGATGGCAGCGATTATGTAAGCAGTCGTCATGAACGGAGCATCGTCAACAAACGGTTGTTCAAGACTTTCATGCGGTAATCGAACTGCACGGAAAGATCGTCGTACTCTGCTCGCGAAATCAAAGTGGGTGCGGGCGCGCGCGTTTGCACCGGCCGCGCAAATGCATACACCCACAGAAAAATGGCCGCCGCGTAAGAGGTCTGCCGAATCAAGCTAAACCAGTAGTGCATCGCACCCGGATGCCGCGACGCCATCGCATACGTCATCACCTGCACGAGCGAATAGAGGCAGAGCCCAATCAGCATAAGCTTATGAAGTGGCAGCAATTGCACGTGGTAGTACACAATGACGGCCAAAGAAGCCACCAGCAGCGCCGCTTGCATGAATTCAAGGCACTGCAGGCCATTATAGAAAAATTTCGCGATCTTAGCGGTGTGTTGCGCGGCCGAATAAGCACTCCATAGCAGCAGCGCGGCGGCGAGGCCCAAAAGCACGCGCCAAGTCAAGTCCCAGACCGCGGGATAATTTCCCAAAGAGCGCCAGTAAATTTCGCCTACCGTGAGCAATCGCAGGCTGGCGAGAAGAAACTCAGTAATCCAATAATAATCGTAAACGCCGCGGGAGGCGGCCAGGTGGCTGTGCGACAACCAGAAATAGCTCATCTCGCGAAAAAGAAAGAAGACGAGGTAGGCCGCAAAGAGACGAAGTTCGCACAACGAATTGCGAAGATACCCTATCGCCAGAATGACGAGGGCGAGCAGAGGCCCTACAGCCCAAGCCAGTACCTCATAGAAAGGAAAGGGAGTCTGCACCGCCGAAGCTTACCAGTATAGGTACCCTAAAGTAAATGGTACCCGCAGCCAAACTCCCCAAAGCATCATGCGTTCAGAGCCGGAATGGCGATAAAATTGTCGCTTCCCGGCGGCGGTGGGGGCGTTGGCCCGGTGCCATCCGCTGTGGCGAATCCGTTACTTGACGCTCGATTGACGTGGTAAGTAACAGGAAGTAGCATCAAACCGGCTGCCACGGTCAGCAAAGCTACGGCCTTGAGTCGTTTCATGTTGGGAACACCTCCTGGGCGCGAAATTTCTCGCGTGCGAGGTGGTGCCCTTGTGCGGCCGAAAAAACGTTCAGGAAACGGAACGGCGGTAGAGGATTTCCAGCGAGTGGAAAACGAGGGAGATCGTGTCCGACCGGGTAGCTTTTGACCGCAATAAGGCGTTAGTCGAGGACTTTACCGAGGTAACCCTGGCTGCGATCCCCAGCGACTACGGCCGGCTGTTATACGTTTCCACATTGCGTGACCTCGCCACCGGCCGCTACGTTCATTCCGGCTTAGAAGAGAAGTATTCCGAGGGCGCGGTGCATGAGGTGCTGGAGGGCGTGCACCAGGAAATCGTCATCCGCATTCTGGAGACGCCTCTCGATCGACAGACTGAGGATTTGGGGCGCTGTCTAGAGAACCTGCCGGGAGATCGGCGAGAATTGGCTAAGCAATGGAAGGAGTTAGAGTTTTACCGGGCGCTACTGCCGCTGGGAATGCCGAATTACATACGTGAGCTGTTCTGTTCGAATTTGGAAGCTTTACTGACGGCCCTTCAGTCCGGCGACCTCAGCGTGTCGCCAATCTCGTAACCACCCCGGTCACGCGCCCGACGATTTCGGCCTCGTCCGGGCAGCGCATGATTCTCGGCCTGCAGGGAGAGAGCGAATGCGGCTGTAATATGAGCTGTTTCGAATCTTCCACGCACCACGCACACACGTAACTGTCTCGCAGGTCCACGAAGTAGATCGGCCTTTCATATTCATTTGCCCAACCACCATTCGAAACCTCCCGGCGCGAACAATCCACCAGCACTAGGCTGCCGGGACGCAGCAGCGGTTCCATCATGTGGTCGTCCAGGCCGATATAACCATACTGGCAATGTGGTTCGGGGCGGAGGAAAGCGCCTTCGAGCTCGCTCCAGGACTCGACCATCCGTGAAAGCAGTTCGCAGCGCCGTGGATCGAATGCGGGGTCAAACCGGAGTGGTAATCGCAGCGTCCTTGGCGGCGCGGCCATATGGGTATTACGGCCGGGCAGCTCCGCGCCCTCGTGGAAGTGATTCGCAACCGGAATGTCGTACCATTCGAACACATTGATCGGATCGAGATGGTAAATCGCGGCCAGCGAGTAGATTTTGTGCGCCCCCGGAATCGCCCCGTGATTTTCGATTTCCGACAACCTGCTGATATGTACGATGAAGTCGGATCGTCCGCGATTGCCCGCGACCTGGTAACTGGCTTTTTCGACGTCGCGATACGTCAGCCCGAGCCGTTCACGAGTTTGACGCAGCCTTAACCCCGGAATCATAAAAGTGCTCCAAACCCTGAATTGCTGGATTAGATAATTATATAACATCCTCTGGTGTTACGAATGCAGAACAAATTCGAGTCCTGCAAGCTACTGGTCCACGATTCTGAGTGGTCGTACAGCGAGGCCGGTCGTAAGACCACAACATTATTGGGGAGCACGCGGTCCGGATAGGCGCGAGCCGGCTTATGCCAAACCTGCTATCCTAATGAAAGTCGCGGCCTCGGAGCGACTTCGACCCTATCGATGCGATCTCCAATTCGAGCGATGCGATCTCTTAAACGACCCCTTCTGGCGCTCTTTTGCGCCCTATTTGCGGCTGGTTCGGTCGCCACGCAGCAGGCCGCGCCCTCCGTCCGGCCAAATGGCCATTCGAAGAGTGAGGATCGCGCCGACTTCCTGCGCACGACGGACGAAGTCCTTGCCAATATGAGCAAATTGCTCGGTTTGCCGCTGCTTGAGCCTCTTAAGCGCAGCATTCGCACCCGGGACGAGATCCGCAGCTATGTTGTCCGCGAAATGCGGGAAGACGAAACTCCGGCCCAACGATACTCCGATCAGCGCGAAATGGAAGAATTTGGCCTGATTCCCAAAGGGTTCCCGCTTGATTCCTTCCTGGTAGACCTACTGACCGAGCAGATCGCGGGTCTCTACGATGCGAAAACGAAGGAATTCTACATTGCCGATTGGATTGCGCCGGACGATCAGCGCGAGGTGATGGCGCACGAACTCACGCACGCATTGCAAGATCAGCACTATCACCTGGAAGCCTGGCGCGATGCCGTCAAGTCCGACGAAGACGCGCAACTGGCCCGCGACGCCGTGGTGGAAGGTTCGGCGGTCGCCTCCATGTTGGACTATTCGTTGCGGCAGCAGGGGCTGACCCTCGAGGGGATGGGCGAGCTCGATCTGAGCGCCATGCTCGGCAATCTGAGCGATTCGCCGTTGATGGCGAAGGCTCCAGCATTCATTCGCGACGACTTGATGTTTCCGTATTCCGCCGGCGCGGATTTTAGCCAGCACGTGTTGCTCGCGAAGGGAGGTTGGCCCGGCTTTCATGTGGTTTTTGAGAACCCGCCGGCTTCCACGCAGCAGGTCATGCATCCAGGTCTTTACATGAGTGGCGTGCTCCCCAGTAAAGTGGACTTGCCCGACCTGACGGGCCCGCTAGGGAAGAAGTGGAAGCAACTCGATTCGAACGTCCTGGGCGAGTTCGGCTTACAAGAAGTTCTGAAGCAATTCCTCGATCAGCCGCGAGCAATTCGGCTGGCTGCTTTGTGGGCGGGCGATCGTTACGCTCTTTACGAGCAGGAGGATGAGGGAAAAGCGGAGAGCAAGGACGCGAACAAGGATGCCAGCAACGATGCCAGCAAAGCGGATACGAAAGACGCGGGCAAATTATTGTTGGCCTTTCGAATCCATACCGCGAGCGATGCGGACGCTGCCCAACTGTTTTCGGGGCTCAGCGATGCTTTGCAGAAGAAATATCCAAATCGCACAAATTCGGCCGGGGGCTCCAGTTTTCTTTCGTTTGAGACGGATACGGGTGGAGTGTTCTTACGATGCAGCGCTTCAGACTGTCTGACGCTCGAGGGCGCCGACCTTTCTCTATTCGATAAGCTGACTCACAGCATCGGTTGGGGCCATCGGCCGCCAACTCGTCCGATCGAGAAGGCTGTCCCCAAAATTGCGATGAGTCCCTCGGCGAGCCTAAGCCAGCAGCGGCAAGCGCTGTTCGGAGAAACACACGAGATTCACGCCGGCACCGCTATACCTTCAGGCCGTTAGGGACCATCGGAAGCGCGCGCAGGCGTTTCCCCGTGGCTTGGGCGATGGCGTTGCCGATCGCCGGCGCAATGGCCATTAAAGGCACTTCTCCGGCTCCTGCAGGCACGATGTCACGCCGATCCACTAACACAGCTTCGGTTTGCGGCACGTCCTTAAAGCGCGGCACGCGATATTTCGAAAGCTTGGGGTTCAGGATGCGGCCGTTTTCGAATTGAATCGCTTCGAATAACGCGCCGCCCAGCCCCATGATATTTCCGCCGATGATTTGATTCCGCAGGCCGTCCGGATTCACAACCGCGCCGCACTCGAATGCCGTCACCGCGCGGATCACGCGCACCTCTCCGCTGGCCGGGTCGACGGAAATTTCCGCACAGGTCGCCACGAATCCGCCCTTTTCCGTGCCGCCGGCGATTCCGAAGCCATGGTTCGCGGTCGGTTTCTGCGTGGCCCAGCCGAATTTGTCGGCGGCGGCTTGATAGACGGCACGCAGCCGGTTGCCTGCGTCATCATTCGGCAGATTCTTCAGCCGAAAAGCCAAGGGATCGAGCTGCGCCATTTTTGCCAGGTCGTCCATGTGCGATTCGCGGGCGAAAATGTTTGCCGTGGCCGCGAGGCCTCGATACGAGCCTTGCCGCAAGGGATATTTCGTCGGATGGAACGCGATCAGCTGATTTTCCACTGCATAAGGAGTTTCAATGCCCGAACTGCCGGAATTGTAGTTGTGAAATTCCCAGGCGGTGAGCGTTCCGTCAGCGGTCATGCCGCTGCGAATTTCGATCACGCCGGCGGGCCGAAAATACGCCCAGGTGAATTCCTCCTCGCGCGTGTACATCAACTTCACGGGTCTTCCCGCACCCTTGGCCAGCCGCGCTGCGGCTACCGCGCACTCGCCGGTGTGTTTGCCCCCGTAGGCCGAACCCGTGTCCGGCACCATTACACGTACGTTCTTTTCGTCGAGGTGGAAGGCATCCTTGAGTTCATCGCGGACGCCGAAGGGACGCTGCGTGCCGGTCCACACGGTAAGCTTTTCGCTTTCCCATTGCGCGAGCGCGGTGCGCGGCTCAAGGGGCACGTGCTGGATGTAGGCGACGGTGTAGGTGGCGTCGAGTTTGTGCTGCGCTGCGGTCAACCCCGCGTCCATGGAGCCGGCGGAGTTGGGCCGTCCTCCGCCTTCACCGCCTCGGCCTCCCTGGCCGCCAGTTTCTACATTGGCCTTCAGATAATCGTAAACGGTACTGCTCGAAGGCTGCCCAGGCAGCTCTTTCCATTCGGCGTGAATCGCCGCGAGGGCCTTCTCGGCCGTTTGCGGCTCGGGCGCGGCAACGCCGACAAAATCGCCATCCCGAACCACCGTGACGCCGGGCATCGCTTGCGCGGCGCTGGTGTCGAGCGAAGCGATCGTGGCGCCAAATGAATCGGGACGCAGCACCCTGCCGTACAGCATGCCCGGCAGCTTCAAATCTGGCGTGTATTTGTGCTTGCCGGTGACGAAGTCGCGTCCATCCACTTTCAGCATCGGCTTTCCGGAGATGGTCCACTTGTCTTGCGGCACGAGCGGATCGGTGTCCGGGATCACTTGCGCGAGGGCCCGGCCGCGTGCGAGTTGGCCGTAGCTGAGCGAACGCCCGCTCGGCGGATCGGTCACTTTGCCGTTAGCCGCCACCAGCCGCGTGGGTTCGACGTTCCATTGTTTTGCAGCGATGTCGACCAGAATGTGGCAGGCCGCCGAGGCCACGTGGCGCAACTGCGTGCCCATTTGCGGCGTTGAACGGCTGCCGAACGTACCCATATCAAACGGCGTAAGCTGCGTATCGCCCATCACCAGCGCAATGGATTGAAAGGGCGCGTGCATTTCTTCGGCGACGGCTTGCGCGAGCGAAGTGCGGATGTTCTGCCCGATTTCCACTTTGCCCGTGTAAACCGTGATCGCGCCGTCTTCATTCACATGCAGCCACGCGGAAATTTCCTTGGGTATCTGCTCGCCGCCAAAGCCGCCGCGGCGGCCGCCGGATTCTCCCTGCTGCGCAAATGCGTCTTTCGTCACCAGGAAAACAGCGATTCCCGCGCCGAAAATCTTGACGAAGTCGCGACGATCCAACTCGAAATTGTAGAAAGGTTTGCTGCGAAGCTCGTAACGCTCCGGCTCGATCGCGATTTCGGGCTCGGGTACTGGCAATATTTCCGCAGCGCGATTCGGACTCATCGGCTTTCTCCCTTCGCGCCTGCGGCCCCGGCCGACGTTCTGATCTGCCCTGCGGCTCGATGAACGGCTGCGACGATACGCGGATAGGTGCCGCAGCGGCAGATATTCCCCTGCATATACTCGACAATTTGGGCATCGCTCGGCGAGGGATTCGATTTCAATAGCGCGACGCCCGTCATGATCATCCCGGACGTGCAGTAAGCGCACTGCATGGCGTCTTCCTCTAGGAAGGCCTGCTGCAGTGGATGCAGGCGGCCATTCTGCTCGACGCCTTCGATGGTGGTGATTTGCTTCTTCCCGGCAGCGCCAACCGGCGTGATACATGAGCGGCGCGGGTTGCCGTCAATCAGCACGGTGCAGGCTCCGCATTGTCCTTCGCCGCAACCGAACTTGCTGCCGGTAAGGTCCAGTTGGTCGCGCAACACGCTCAGCAGGGACGTGTCCGCGGCGGCGTCAATCGTGTGATGCGCGCCATTAACGTGAATTTCCGTGATTCGTGCGGGTGTTTCGGGCGCTTGTGACGCAGGCATGAGCCACCTTCATGGCCCTGAGCAGGACCATCCTTCATGCTAGTCCTGAGGAAGCGCCGTTTCAACAATTCAATGTGCACCGCCACGGATGGTTTGCAACCATTCTTAGCGCAGAATGGAGTGGCGGCACTGATTTCGGCTAGGCGCCGGACAAAAGGGAATCGGCGCGATTTGCTTTGCGAACGAGCCGTGCGAGACGGTGCGCAAAGCGCGTTTCGAATCTACCGCGAAAGTCGCCGCCATCTTCGAATCGCCGAGATTGGCGTGGCGCGACGCGCGATCTGCGCAGCAGCGCCAGTGCGTGGTCACTCACTTGGCTGGCGCGGCGGATGGCTTTGGTGTGGTGTTCGAAATAGATGGCAAGCTGCTCGCATGCCTCGAGCGTATCGCGAAGCTGCGCGGCATCCTCGCCGGCCGCGGCGATCCCGCGCAGCGGGATGCGTTCGAGCGTCAGCGATTGCTCCTGCGAAATCGCGGCAACCTTGTCTGCGTCGGCGCGTTTGCCGTCGAGTAAGCTTTCCCATAGTTCGGCGGCTTGCGGCAGGTCGCCCGCGCGCTTGCTGAGCTTGGCCAAATCGCGGCGTGCTGCGCGTTCGAAACGTTGCGGCAGGCCGGCGGCCAGGGCCGCGCGGTACGTGTTACGAGCTAGCGCCGGCTCCCCGCGGCGTTCGAGCAGACGAGCCAAGCCGTAAATGTCCATGGCGTCTTCGGAAGGCTCCTCCGCAGCGACGGCCGTTTCGGGGGTGCATCCGGCCAGCATTTCAACCACGCGGCCAGCGATGGCTGCCAGGCCGCGCAAGTCCATCTGATTGTGACGAAACACGGGCACCAGCGGCTCGGCGACGGCCGCGCGCACGAAGTTGAAATACAGCAGCGGGATGAGGGAGGAATCGACATCGGCGTCGCGCGTCCAATCGAGCCGCGAGCCGCGCGAGACGCGCAAAACGTGGCGCTCGAGTTCCGCGAGCCGCACGGAAGTCAGCCTCGGCCGCCACAACTGCCGCGCCGGGTGCAGAAAATCCAGATGCACGGCTGGCTCGGCGGGCTGGATCGACCGCGTCATGCGGTAGCGTGTGTCGAGCAGCGGCCAATCAAACGTCTTGCCGTTGAACGTGACGAGCACGCGGCGCTCGTGCATGCGTTCGCGCAAGGTCTCGAGCAGCGCATGTTCCTCGTCGTAATCCCGCATGAAGAATTGCTCGACTTGCAGGCCACCCGATTCCCACCACGCCACACCCACCAGAAACGCGTACATGCCCGAACCGCCCGCTAGCCCCGTGGTTTCCGTGTCCAGAAAGAGCCATTGGTTGGGATCTTGTGCGAGTGTATTGTCACACTTCGATTTAGCGGCCTTCGGCAGCAGCAAGCGCAGCACGCGTTCCGCTCGCGAATCATTTTCCGTGAGGCACGGCTCGGGCGTGGAATACCACTGGCGGATCAACAAATGCTCGCCGTAGCGATTGCGCGTAACGGTGGCGCCGAGCAGACGCGCCAGCTCGCCCGCATCCCCACGATGGCGCAATGAGTCGTCAGCCTCCATGTCTGCGTTCCGCGCGACCCGCCCACGCGCAGGACGCAACGCGGCCACGCGGGCCAGGCGATCGCCGAAAGCGTCATTGAAGATGGAAGCCATTGTTATTCTTGCTCCATCAATTCCAAGCGGTTTCCAAATGGATCTTCCACGTGCACGCGCCGGAACCCTGCGAATGGCACATCGGGCGTGACGCGATACCCGCCACGTTCGCAGCGAGCCACAATCTCCGCAAGGCCATCGACCACCAGCGCCGGATGCGCCCTCTTTGCCGGGCGAAATTCATCTTCCACTCCCAAATGAATCTTCACGGAGCCTTGTTCGAACCAAGCGCCGCCGCGTTTGGCCAATTCCGGTGGTTTTGGCACCTCGCGAAGACCGAGGACTCCGGCATAGAAAACCCTGGCGCGCCCTTCTTCGCCTCGCGGCATGGCCAGTTGCACGTGATCGATCGCGCGTATCGTGATTTCCGCCATTTAGGCGCTTTCCGCCAGGCCGTTCGCGTTCGCTGTGACACCCGTCAGCCGCTCCAGAATCGTCAATGCCGCCTCTTTCACACGCTCGTTGCCTTCGCCCGCAGGACCCACGCACGAGGGGCAGCCCTTTTCGCACGCACACGAGGCGATCAATTCGCGCGTCTTGCGCAGGAGCAGCTCGTGCACGCGGAAAAGCGGCTCGCTGAAGCCGATCCCGCCGGGGTACGCGTCGTACAAATAAAGATTCGGCTCGAAGAATTCCTTTTCCGGCGCGCCCGCGGCAAGTTCATTCACATCGGGTGGCCGCTCCCAATCGTCCGCCACTCCCGGCGTAGGCGGTCGCTCGCCGATCGCTGTGCCCAGATCGCGCGCGTCACACATCAGCAGCAGCGTGGCCACGCCGTGCATCGCGTGGAGCAAGCCGCGCATGCCGTTTTGCCGCTCGCTGACGGTGAAGGGAAATGACGCCACCAGGGGACGCTCAAGCGTCGTCCAGCAGGCGGTGGCGTGCATTTCGTTTTCGGGCAACTCGAGTTTTCCGGCGCCCACATTTTCGTGCGTAAAGAACTTGATCTTCTTGAAGCCCACTACTTGCGAACGCACCAGCACCTCGCCATGCGCCCGCGCCGCGTTCGGGTTCCCGGCATCCTGCGCCGATACGCGTGCTTCCTCCGCGATTTCCAGCACGCGCACCTGCGTATAGCGAATCGCGTCCGTGTAATAATCCACGTCCACGCTCTTCACGTAGGCCTTGCGCTCGGCAAAATCCATGCGTTCGACGTGAAACTGCAGGCCCTGGTGCAGGTAAATGGCTTTCGGGTGCACGGTGGTGAGCGCGCTTGAGAAATCGACCTCGGCGATCACCTCCGGCTCGCCGGTGATGTCCACGATCACAAAATTGTCGGAGGTGACGGCGCGCAGGCTCACCGCATCCGCCGGGTACGCTTCTTGCGTCCAGTGCCAATGCTCCCCGGCGCGGTGCAGGAAGCCTGCCTCTTGCAGACGCTCGCACAACGCGGGCAGATTCACATGGCCGAATTTCTCTTCGAGCCTTAGGGGCGACTCAAACGCAGCGCATTTCAGGTGATTGACCAGGATCTCGAGATTATCCGGTTGGATGTAGGCATGTTCCGGCGAACGTCCAAAAAAATAATCTGGGTTGCGAACGATGAACTGATCGAGCGGTGAGGAGCTGGCGACCATTACGGCGCAGGAGCTGCCCGCTCGGCGTCCGGCGCGCCCCGCACGCTGCCAGGTGCTGGCGATGGTGCCGGGGTAACCCGCCATCACTACCGCATCGAGCGAACCGATATCGATGCCCAGCTCGAGCGCATTGGTGGAAACGACTCCACGAATGCGTCCCTCGCGCACGCCCCGCTCGATTTCGCGGCGCTCGCCGGGCAAATAGCCTCCACGATAGCCACGCACGCGCATTGGAGCACCAGGCGCCGCCGGAAAGGCCTGCTGCAAATCGGTGAGCAGCACCTCGGTGTGCAGCCGGCTGTTTGCGAACACCATCGTCTGCAGATTCCGCTTGAGAAATTCCTGCGCCAGCCGTGAGGTTTCGTTTATGTAGCTGCGCCGGATGCCTAGATAGCGATTCACCACCGGCGGGTTATAGAAGACGAATATCTTTTCGCCGGAGGGCGCGCCGTTTGTCTCCAGCACTTCCACATCTTCTTCGATCAGCTTGCTCGCCAGCTCGCCCGGATTCGCGATGGTGGCCGAGCTGCAGATAAATTGCGGCTTCGAACCATAAAACGCCGCGATGCGCCGCAGCCGCCGCAGCACGTTGCACAAATGGCTGCCGAAGACGCCGCGATAGGTGTGCAGCTCGTCCAGCACGATGTAGCGCAAATTTTCAAACAGCCGCTG
Organism: Candidatus Acidiferrales bacterium; assembly: GCA_035602725.1. Lineage (GTDB taxonomy): Bacteria > Acidobacteriota > Terriglobia > Acidiferrales > UBA7541 > DASTCZ01. Next base: position 21,075 of record DATNLT010000045.1, on the reverse strand, counting down.
CCAGCGCGTGTGGTGCGGCAGGATGCCGGTATGCAGCATGTCCGGATTGCTCAGGACGATGTGGCCTTTTTCGCGGATCGCTTTGCGCGCGTCGGGGGGCGTGTCGCCGTCGTAGGTGAAGACGCCAAAGGCGTTGTCGAGGCGCTTGGCCAGATCGTGCAGTTCTGTGAGCTGATCCTGCGCTAGCGCCTTGGTGGGGAAGAGGTAGAGCGCGCGCGTGTCCGCATTTTCGAGGACCGCGTTGATCACCGGCAGGTTGTAGCAGACGGTCTTGCCGCTGGCCGTGGGCGTCACCATCACGAGATTGCGTCCGGCGCGCACGGCATCGGCCGCGGCGCGCTGGTGCGTATAAAGCTGCTTGATCCCTTTATCGGCATAGGCCGCCGCAAGCTCCGGATGCACCCATTCGGGCATCCCGGCGTACTGCGCTTCGCGCGCGGGAATGTGGTGTACGGCGGTGAGCACCTCTCCGGTGGTATCGCGAGCGGCAAGCTGCTCGACCACCTCGCGCACTCTTGCCAGGGAGTCTGGAATCGCCGTCCGTACCGCCAGAGATTGCGCCATCGGGGACCTCGTTTACTGCTTCGCTTTTGTTTCGCTGAGGGTAGCATGCGAATCTAGCCGCCGCAACCGGGAAGAAGAGTTGTGTAAGCGAATTAGTAGGGCAGGGATTGCAGGGATTTCGCTAATTGACTTTCGAAGATGCGATCAAGAGCTGTGGCCCGCGCACTGCAGCACGCCGAGGTATACGCTCCACGGACCGACGGCCTCGCGGTATTGGTAGGCCATCACCCTGGAAATTTGGTGCAGATGGGTCAAGTCATGGGCACCCCAGGTCGCCAGCAACTGTGACAGCGTAACCACCCCGAGGGCAGGATGCCGCCCGCGCCGCTCAAGGTCCTTTGGCTGCAGATCCAAAGCGTGCAGATCGGCCAAATTCTTTGAGCGCAATCGAGCGAATTCGTCCAACAACTGCGCGAGCGTCTTCCCTTCGCTCTCGCGTGCTTGCGCCCAACGGTCAAAGGGCTCAAAGGCTCGAGTCTCGCCAAATTGCAGAATGGTTTTAACGCGTGGCATCCAATCCGTGCGTTCGCCCTGAATTAAATGGCCAACAACGTCGAATGCGCTCCACGTGTTTTCACCTTCGTTTCGAAGCGTCCAGATTTCCGGTAGACCGCGCAGCAGCGCATCGAGAGTGGCAGGCGTGCGCGTCAGAAGCGCTACGGTTTGCTGCAAGTTGTGGTCCATGATGCTCCTCCATTCGTAGACTGCGATATTGGCGGACGAATGCTCATCGCGTGGCCCACCAAGTCGCCACGATCAACAAAATTTGCAGCGGCACGCGGATCCATAACGGCGTGGCCGCTTTTCCTGCGATAGGGATGTGCGCCTGCGCCGCGTAAATATTGGCGGGCAGGACGACGATGAAAAAGATCACGAGCATCAATCCCGCCAGGCGCTGCAGACGTGGCACAACCAACCCGACGGCGCCGGCCAGTTCGCACAATCCGGTGAAGTAGACCATGGCCAGCGGTTGCGGCACCCCAGGTGGGATCATGCGTGCCATATCGAGCTTGACACGCGTGAAGTGCGCGACGCCGGTGAATACGAGCATCGTTGCGATGGCCCATCGCGTTGACGCTGCCCAGGTTGCCCAGAGCGTCACCCCGGCTGCGCCCAATCCGCGAAATACCAGCAAAGCGACAATCGGTATTAATAGGACGATCATTATTCGTGCACGCTAGCGTTTCCCCGGATATCTGCCAAGTGATTTATTGGGCTTATGCAGACGCGGTGGACCGCGACCGCTTCGAAGGCATGCGCGCGACCAGCACGCCGCCAAGCGCCATCAGCACTCCAGCATAGGCAAATCCCGCCGTGGGCGAAACCGCGCTCCAGAGAAAGCCCACCATCGAACTCGAGACCAGATCGCCAATACCGTTTACCGTGGCCAGGACGCCATATCCCATCGCACGCACGTCGCGTGGCAATAAACCAGCGGCGACCGCTTTTTCCAGCGTGTCCTGGATGCCCACATAGAGTCCCGCCAGGCCAAACAACGCCGCCAGGGTGAAAAGGTGTGGCGCAGTATGCGGAAGCAACATGAAGCCGGCACACATTACCGCCGCCAGCAGATAGCCAATCGCCAGGATTCCGCTACGTCCCAAACGCGACCAGAAACCGTGTATCCGATCTCCCAGGGCTCCGGCCGGGTAGCTGCAGGCGGCATAAATCACATTGTGAAATGTGTAGAGCGCCACGCCAATCGCGCCCGCGCGGGCGGCGCCGTGGCTGGGTGTGAGCAACTGAACCGCTCGCAGAATCAACAGCGTGTGCGCGAAGTCGCCCAGTCCAAATAACGCCACCGCGAAGAGAAACTTGCGGAACTCCGGGGGCAAGCTCTTGAGGCTGGCCCAAAAAGGCTTGAGCGTGGGCGTTTCGCCGCCGCGCCGCGTGGGCACCAGCAGCGCAAAGCTTAGCGCCGCGAGAGCGCCGGGCAGGATCGTCCATCGCATTGCCGCGGTGATTCCCGCGGAGGCCAACAGCGCCATGGCGCACAACGGGCCCAGGATCGCGCCCACCGTGTCCATGGTGCGTTCGAAACCAAACGCGCGGCCGGTCTGTGATGCATCGACAGCATCCACCAGCAAGACGTCGCGTGCCGGGCCACGCGCGCCGCGTCCCATCCAGCCGATCGCACGCGCGGCGAGAATTTCCGGCCACACGGTTACGAATCCAAACGCAAATGTGGATAGCCCGGTGAGCAAATAACCAAGCACCGCAACCGGTTTGCGCCATGCCGGATGGCCGGCGATATAACCACCGGCCAGCTTTGCGAAACTTGCGGCGCCGTCGGCGACTCCTTCGATGATGCCCAACGCGTACGCGGGCGCGCCGAGACTGGCCAGCAACAGCGGCAAGAGCGAGGTGCCGATTTCGTGGCCCCAGTCGGAAAATAGGCTCGCCAGACCGATGCCCAGGACGCCATGCGTCAGCCAGCGTTGCTGAGGGTTTTTCTTGTCGTGTGGAATCGAAGCGGGCATCGCGAGTTTGATGTGGGGGCCGCTTTCAGGTATGCGGCAGGCCGCTGAGAATGCGACTTGCGCCGGCTAAGGGAAAAGCCTACTTCACCGCGGCTATTGTAGCTTGATGGGGCAAAGAGCTTACGACGTCTCTCAACACATCGGCCGTCTGCCAATCGTTGCCGTGGTACCAGCGGTACACTTTGCCGTCCGGACCGATTACGGCAGTGCTCATCGAATGCACGATTTGCGCGTTCTCGCCGTCCACAAACACGCCAAAGAATTTCTCGAGGTCTGGCATCTCCGCAATCGGCGCGGACACAAACTCCCAGTGATCGAAATTGCGATCGCCTGCTTGCTTGAGATATTCCTCGCCGTAGCCCCGAAGTACCTTCGGCGTGTCAAATTTCGGGTCGAAGCTGATGCTCAGCAGGTGCGTCTCTTTGTATTCGCCGGCGTCTTTGGCCAAGTCCTTTTCGATTTGCGCGAAATTGTAGCTCATTAGCGGGCAATAATCCGGCAGCGGGCAGCGCGTGTAGATAAAAGTCAGGAGCACCGTTTTACCGCGAAAATCATGCAGGTGAATCTGCTTACCATTCTCATTGATGAGCAGAAAATCAGGTACGGCTTCGCCGGGCTGCGGTTCATGCTGCGCGCCGGCGGAGGGTGCTTTCGTGGCATCGCCCTTCTTGGTGACGACGATATTTTCCAGGTGGGCGCCATCGCTGGTGACGACCACGTCAGCCTTGATCTGATCGCCCACGGCGAGCGGATCGAGCATCTTCGGGTCCTTCACCTGATAGGGCATCTCCATCGCGTCCATGTATCCGGGGATCGGATCGCCGTCGACGATCACCGTGTTTGTCGACCGATCGACCCGCGTGACGCGTCCGGTAAGCGCATAACGTTTGCCGCCGGATTCGCCGCCGGAGCTGCATGCCGCAACAAGGCTGACGTACAGCAGCCCGGCAGTGGCAAACAGAACGCCGCCAAAAAGTTTCCTGGTTCGGTTCGTCATTTTCATGTCCGAGCTGGCTCCCGAAAATCTCGCTCAATAATGAAAGCGGTATCGCAATTCCACATACATCTCTCGCGGATCATTGTAATGGTATCCGCCGAAAGTAAGGCTATTGTCGATCAGCAGATGGCGATTCGCCACGTTGAGCCCATTGAGCGTCAGGGTGAAGCGTTCGCCGAAATCCTTACCGACCGAAAGATCAAACGTCGTGTGACCGGACAAGTATGCCGGTCCCGGCGGCGCGATACCGTTTACGAACCCCGAGCCGTAATAGACGTTCGTGGCTGCAAACACATGCCACAGAAGATTCATATCGCCGCCTAAATTGAGCGTGTTGCGCTGATCGTGATCGAGCGGGAAATAATCGGCCGGCGGCGAGAAGTCCGTCAGTCCGCCGGTGATCGCTCCGCGCCCTTGCGCCAGTTGATTCGAATACGCGAGATGGACCCCGCCGCGGTTCCACAGTCGTGGCGAGCGCAATGTCAGCTCCCAGCCTTGAATCAAAGCGCCGTCAATCGTCAGGGGAAAGAAAATGTCGGAGTTGCCGACGTTGTTGTGGTCGAAGAAGTTCTTGGCGCGCGTTTCGAAATTATCGGCGTCGAGCGACCAGCCGCGAAAGGGAATCGTGATGCCGAACTGATGCTCCTCGTCACGCTCCCCGCGCAAGGGAATGAATCCCAGGTCCTGGCTCGTGACGAAGTCAAGGAGCGGCCCCGACGCAGTGATCAGTGGCGGCGCCTGGTAATAGTGCCCGTAAAAAGCGTGCAGCACCCAATGCAGGCGTGGGATCTCCAACGAAGCGCCAAAGCGTGGGCTGGTGGCGTTCTCGACGATGGCGGCCGAAAAGTGCGATTCGCGCACGCCCGCCATCACGGTGAACCAGCGCGTTACCTTGAACTTCTGCTCGAGGAATTCCTCTTCGAGCGCGCCGTTGGCCGGCTCGCGATCGCTAAAATTCGTGCTGCTGCCGTCGTTGAAAAGCACGCCGAAGAGTTGATTGTCGTGCTGAGCGAAGCCATAAAAACCCACTTCGGTGTTGCTGCGCGCAAAATTCATGGCAAACGTGGCCTGGCCGCCGGCATAGGTCGAGGCGCGATCGTCGGTGGTGCTAAGCGGGTAATCGTTGGGATTGCCGGCGTAATCCGCGCTGTTGTAATGGTAAAAGGGCGAAACCGTCAGCAGCATCCCTGCATTGAAGGTGCGCACCCAGGAAAAATTGACGAAGGCGTCGGCTTCGCGTTGCGCGTCCGATTGAAATGTTCCTGGTGGATACGGGCTGAGCGTAATCACTTCGGGCGAATTCGGGTCCTCGTCAATCACTCCCGGCGCGGTGGGGATCTGGTAGTAGTCGCGGCGGAGAGAGGTCACAAAACGGAACTGGTCCTTTGCATCCGCGTTGAAGATTAGCGAAGCAAAACCACCATAGCCATTTTCCGCGTCGTGCGTGATTTGCCCCACCGGGCTCTGCAATCCTAGATTGCTGCGATTGCCGTTCACGCTGGCGTAATAAGCGAAGCGGTCGGTATGGCTGCCGAAATTGAATTGGTCGTTCGTTTGGTAGAAATTGCCGGCGCTGCTGATGAATTCCGCTTCATTGTTGCGCTCGAATCCCGTGCGCGGGATCACGTTGAAGACTCCGTAGGTGCGATCGCCATACTCGGCGTCGTAGCTGCCGCGATCGGCTTCGAGATAGTCGATATCCTTCGGGTCGAATTGGGGGCCCACATTGCTCGCGATGTTCGTGTTAGGGATCGGTACACCGTCGAGAAGCCAGGTCACCTGGTGCCCGCCGCGTACGTGCAACTGATCGTGCGTGTAGTAGGCGCCCGGCACGAAGTCGGTGATGATGGAAAGGCTGTTGGTGCGGTCCGCTCCCGGCGTGCGCGCCACATCTTCGCGGCTCACGAGTGTTGCGGGTGTCGCGGAATCGACGTTCTCGACGCCCACCTGCGCCGTCACCGTAGCGGTCTCGTTCACCGTCGCCAACTCGAGCGGAAAATGCAGGATCGGCGACGTCCCGGAAACTACGGTGATGTCCTGGCTTGCCGCTGCAAATCCCGTTTTTGTGACGTTTACGGAATAATCGCCGATCGGCACCGCCGAAAAGGTGAACTCGCCGTTATCGGAGGTCTCGGTCTTTTGTGTCCAGTCCGATGTCCGCGCTTTCACTGTAACGGCCGCGCCCGCCACCGGACGATGCGAGGGATCGTGCACCACCCCGCGTACGGTGTTGAACATCTGTGCGTGCAAAGCAGGGGCGCACAACAAAACAAGAACAAACACAATGTGAGGCCGCATAGCGGTCGCCTCCTAGCGACGCAAATCCGGGACGGTAATTGTCTTCGAGGCCAAACACACGGGCACGAGCGTTCAGCCGCGTTTAGCGAATTAGGCGTCTAGCGTGCGAGGAGGGGGCGGGTCAAGCGAGGGGGAAAAGGCCTTGCTACTTGCTATGGAAACTCGCGCCACCGGCCACGTTACAATTGCGAAGCGCAAGGCATGCGGCTGGGGAAGGATGTAGAAGCCGAGACCCACCGCGTGATTGTCGCGAGCCGGGCAGGAACAGGCGGTATGGTTTGGTCCCGCGTGTGTTCTTTGGTGCATGGGACACATCGTCCCGGTGCAGCAATCGGGCGTGGCGGCGCATAGCGAACCGGCCGGCGTGACAGCCTGCAGCACCGCTAGCGCGAGCAGCAGCACGGTGCCGACGACACGGCGAATCACGAGCGGCCGATCTCAGATGGAAATGCTACATTCACGCAGCGCATTCTACAGATTCGCCGGGCGCGTCTCAAGTCGCGCGCTCGCTTGACTTTTCCTCGTGCTCCCCGCTATATGAAGAGCCATGGCAAATTCCTTCGTGATCTTCGATTTCGGCAAGAATGAGGAAGCGGCACAGCAGGCGCGCCGCAAGCTCGAACAGTGGCGGCAGGCGTTTCATCTCGATAAGAAAATGCAGTACAAATTCGAGCGTCACGAAGCCGAGCAAGACGAGGCTGAGGCGGAAGCGGACGCGGAGAAAGGTTCGGAAAAGAGGGCCGCGCACAAAAAAAAGAGCGCCAAGAGGGCCGAGGAAGCCGATTCCGCGTCGATCCGCATAGTCGTCCGGCTGAGCTTTTCCGACCACGAAAAGCTCTCTCAGCAGCGCTGGCTCGAACGCCTGCCGACGGAAGAGCCGTTCAAAGACGCGTCACCGAAGGTGCTCCACGCGGGCGACGCGGATTTCGACGAGACGACCGAGCTCTTCGAATCGCTCGATCGTTCCAAGCCCGCCGGCCCGCGAAGCTAATCGCGGCGATTTCGGCGGCCGCAGCGCGCTCCACTTGCAACACGCCGTAGCGCCTCGGGCCACGCCGGCATTAGAGGCTTAACCCCGCGAAATTTCGCGCGGATTATTCGCTATAATAGATCGGTTTGGCCGCTCGCCATTTCGCGTGAGGTGCTCCGCATGCCCGTGCAAACCCGCACGAAGACGCAGAAGTTCGACGCGTCGAAATATCACGGTTTACGCCGTGAAGACCTGTTGCGGATGTACCGCACCATGCAGCTTTCGCGTCGCGTGGACGACCGCGAAATCCAGCTCAAGCGGCAGAATCGAATTTTCTTCCAGATTAGCGGCGCGGGGCATGAAGGCGTCTTGGCGGCCGCAGGTATGTTGCTCAAGCCCGCGTACGATTGGTTTTACGCTTATTACCGCGACCGCGCGCTGTGCTTAATGCTGGGCGTTACGCCGTACGAAATGCTCCTTCAAGCCGTGGGAGCGAAGGACGACCCCGCTTCCGCCGGTCGCCAGATGCCGGCCCACTGGGGTGATCCCAAGCTCAATTTGGTGACACGTTCCTCGCCCACCGGCACCCAGTTCTTGCAATCGGTTGGCGCGGCAGAGGCCACGGGCTATTACTCGCACTTTCATAAAGCTCTCGAACAAGCCAAGCAAGCGCCGCTGGGCGAGCGCGTGAATTATCACGCGGACGAGATCACCTACGTCTCGGGCGGTGACGGCTCGACGAGCGAGGGCGAGTTCTACGAGGCCTTGAACACGGCGTGCACGAAAAAGCTGCCGATGCTCTTTTTGATCGAGGACAACGGCTACGCGATTTCCGTTCCGGTCGAAGTGCAAACCGCCGGCGGCAGCATTTCGAAACTTGTTTCGAATTTTCCCGGTTTGCAGGTGCAGGAATGTGACGGCACCGAGGTGCTCGAAAGCTACGCGGTGCTAAAGCGCGCCGTGGAATACGTCCGCGGGCGCAAAGGCCCGGCGCTGGTGCACGCACACGTCACGCGTCCCTACTCGCACTCGCTTTCAGACGACGAGCGGCTATACAAGACCTCAGATGAACGCGAGAGGGAAGCGCACCGCGACCCGATCCCAAAATTTGGTTTGTATCTGGTGCGCGAGGGCGTGCTGGACGAAAAAGAATTGGAAGCGATTGAAGCGGATGTTGAACGCGAAGTGATCGACGCTACCGACCGCGCTCTGGCTGCCGAATTGCCGGCCCCCGACAGCGTTTTCGACTATCTCTATTCCCCGGACGTTGATCCCACCTCGAAACGATTCGAAGCAGAGCCAAAACCTACTGGAGGCGCCAAAACCATTGTGGAAATGGTTTCGGCCACCCTCGATGCAGAAATGGCGCGCGACGAACGCATCGTTGTGTTTGGCGAGGACGTGGCCGATTGCAGCCGCGAAGACAATCTCGAAAAGGTCAAGGGGAAGGGCGGCGTTTTTAAGGCGACCTCCGGGCTCCAACGCAAGTACGGCTCGGACCGCGTGTTCAATTCACCGCTCGCCGAAGCCAACATCGTCGGCCGCGCGATCGGCATGGCCACGCGCGGGCTCAAGCCCGTAGTTGAAATTCAATTCTTCGACTACATCTGGCCGGCGATGATGCAGCTTCGCAACGAGCTTCCCGTGATCCGTTGGCGCTCCGGCAACGGTTTCAAGTGTCCGGCAGTCGTGCGTGTGGCGATCGGAGGATACCTTACCGGCGGGGCCATTTATCACAGCCAGTGCGGCGAAGTAATTTTTGCGCATTCACCGGGCTTGCGTGTGGTGATGCCTTCGACGGCGCTTGATGTGGCCGGCCTGCTGCGCACCGCGATCCGTTGCGATGACCCGGTGATGTTCCTCGAGCACAAGCATCTCTACCGCCAGCCCTACAATCGCTCCGAGGATCCTGGCCCGGACTTCACAATTCCATTCGGCAAAGCGCGGGTCGTACGCGCCGGCACGGACGTCAGCATCATCACGTATGGCGCCGTCGTCCACCGCGCCGAGGTTGCCGCTGCGCAGCTCGAACGCGAGGGCGTTTCCGCCGAAGTGATCGATCTGCGCACGCTTTCGCCGTATGACTGGGAGGCCATCGCGACATCCGTGCGGAAAACGAGCCGCGCGATCGTAGGCTACGAGGACACACTATCGTGGGGCTACGGCGCGGAAATTGCCGCGCGTATTGCCGGCGAACTCTTTGACGATCTGGACGCGCCCGTGCGCCGAGTGGCTGCTTTGGACGTCTACTGTGCCTACCAGCCGAAGCTCGAAGACGAAATCCTGCCGCAAACTTCCAGCATTGCCGATGCGATCCGGGAGATAGTGGCGTATTAGGGGAGCTGGCACCGGCGAGGACGTTGAGGGAACTTTCCAGGCTGCCGCCACGTAATTAGAATGGTGGTGGAACTTGCCGGCTCTTCGCGGCAAGCTGCAAGCCCGATCGGGGCAGCGAGGTGCGAAATGTATTGCGGAAACTGCCAAAGAGATATAGCGGATGGCTCCAATTTTTGCTACGTCTGCGGCGCGCGCCAAGCAGTGCCTGCTTACGTGCCAGTAGGACCGCCACGGCGGCTGACGCGCTCGGTGACGGATTCCAAGCTGGGCGGAGTCTGTGGCGGCCTCGCCGAATACTGGGGAGTGGATTCCACGATCGTGCGCCTGATTTGGGTCCTGGCCGTTATTTTTACGATTCCGCTCGCGATCGTTGCTTACTTTGTCGCCTGGATCGTGATGCCGCGGGCCGACGTGTACATCCCGGCGTCGGTCTCCGCGCCACCCGCCCAGGTTGTAACGTCGGCGCCTTCCCATGGAGTCAATGCTCCTCTGGGCTAGCGGCTCCAACTGCAATCGCAGCGTTTTATGGGGAGCCTGTCTTACGGCAGGCTCCTTTTTTTTCATTGCTGAGTCGCGGCTATGGTTTTGGCCTAGGACGGATTCGCCGGCCAAATAGAAGTGCATCTAGGGACACCGGCCCGGCGCCAAAAGTACCTACCGCGAGTGATGCCACCCCGAGCGCCAGAGGAAATTCATACGAATGCACGTGGGTGATTCCGCCGGCCATGTGTACCTTGATGATCGCGACGGCCATCTCAATCGCTAAAAGCAGCCCAATCGGCCGCGTCAGGAGCCCTAGCACTAGCAGCGCGCCGCCTCCCAACTCGAGCGCAATCGCGATATAGCCGAAATAGGAGGGCATGCCCATGCTTGCCATGGCACGGTTTGTTTCCGCAAAGCCGTGCGAGTACTTCTCGTAACCGTGGACCATGAAAATCAGTCCCACCGCGCAGCGCATCACCAACAAAGTGAAGGGCCGAAGCTTTTCGAAGGATCCCAAGGGGGCCTCCTCTATGGCCGGAATGATTGCGCTGCGGCACCCGGCCGTGGCGTTCCGCGCGAAATTGTAACAGAATCGCTTCCTACCGGCGCACGCGATGATCGTCTAGTGTAAAATCCTAAGCGGCAAATAATTTTCCGATGTTGTGCTGCAAGATCGGTGCGCACGTTTGCACTCGCGTGTCTGGCAACTTCCTTTCGGAATCTTCAAGGATCGAGCGAATGCGGAAGTGGATTATCGGCGCAATGCTCCTGCTGCTCGCGGTGGGCCTTTACTGGCGGTTGCGTCCAAGGGCCCCCGTGCTCGCCGAAGCTTTCGTGGGCGAAGCCGATGCCACCGTTTGGAGCACCACCGCGCAGGTACGCGAAAACGTCGCCTCGCTGCATTGGGGCGATCGTGTGGATGTGCTCGCACGCAGTTCTGCGCAAGAGCAGATTCGCACGCACCAGGGAGTGGTCGGCTGGATGGAAAGTCACAGCCTACTGGATAAAGAAGTCTGGCAGCAGGAGCAACACCTGCTTTCGAGCGTGCGCGGTATGCCTTTGCAGGGCGCTGGGCACACGAAGGTCTACAGCAATATTCGCATCGAGCCGGGGCGTGACGCACAGCGCATCTATCAATTTCCCGGCGACATTCCGCTGGCGATCTTCGGCCGCAAATCGCTAGCCGGCGCGCAATCGGAATCTGCCCCGGACGCGCCCGCCCAGCCCGAGAAGCGCGAGGAATGGCTCTTGGTCTACGGCCCGTCACCGCGCAGCGCAATCGCTGCGGGAGCCACTCCCAGCACGCTGGCAGAAGCCGCGCCCACCGGCGAACAACCGGAAACCGGTCTCGTTACCGGGAACACTGCGCCCAGCATGGACTCCGGAACCTCCGGCAAGCAGACGTCCCCTGCGGTTGCTGGGTGGGTCCTGGCGCGTTTTATCGAGTTCGATCTGCCGGAGACCCTGCGGGATTACGCCTCATCGTCTGGCGTTCGGCCCGTCGCGTGGTTTGTGCTCAATCGCGTGCCCGATCCGGGCGGAGCCAGGGCGCAGTACTTATTGGCCGCCATGAAGGGCTCCGAACCCCAATCGTGCGACTTCAATTCCCTGCGCGCCTACACGTGGGATCACGCGCGGCAGCAATACCAGACCGCCTACGTCGAAGGAAATCTTTGCGGTTATCTGCCGGTCCGCATCGGCAAGCAAGCGGTTACCGGCGATCCCGAGTTTCGTTTCAAGGGCGTTTCGTCCGATGGCGCGAGCGACGAGTGGCTCTATCGCATGAAGCAGACGACGGTGCGGCGCGTCCGCGAAGGCGAAACGGTTCGAAAAAGCCGCCGGTAAGCGGCGGCTTTGTGTTTCCTCCGAAAATTCCTCATTGCAGAAGGTTCGAGCTGGCTCTTCGTGTTACGCTTTTCGTGACTATGCTTCGGCGCGCGAAAACTTCGATCGTGGCGGCTCTGTGCTGCGTCGCCTTTTCTCTCAACGCATGCTCGGTTCCTTCTACAAACGGCGCCCCATCCGCAAGACCGGCGCCTGCACGCATTGAGTACGTAGGCGCCTGGGGAACGAAAGGCACCGGCCCCGCTCAATTTGAAGATCCCCGCGCGATTGCTTCCGACGATTTCAATAACGTTTACATCGCCGACGCAGGCGCCACCACTTCTCGCATAGATAAATTCTCGGCCGATGGCCACCCGTTGCTCAGTGTGATGCTCATGCATCGGCTCACTGCCCCTTGCGGCATGACGGTCGATTCCGGCGGCGCGATCTATGTGCTCGATTGCGGCGCAGGTGCACTCCTTATCTTTTTTCCGGATGGCAGCTTGCTCCGCGAAATTCGCTCTGGCCTCGCCGGCATTCGTCCCAGCGGCCCGGCCAGCGTCACGGTAGACGATCACGGCCGCATTTGCGTCGGTGAAGCCCGCGCCGCGCACATTCTGACATTCAGCACCGCCGGCCGCATCCTCGATGAACTGCCCGCGAATCACACTGCCTCAGATTCTCTCGGCGCGATTGACCAGATCGCCGCCGGCGATGTGGGGCTGTATGTGATGAACGCCACACTCCGCCAAGTGACGCATCTGGCGGATGACGGTTCTGAAATCGCGAAGTTGCAGTGGAACTCGGACGCCGCGCCTACCGGTTCGCAGACTCTCTCTTTCCTGGCGGTGACGCAGAAATATGTGATCACCTTGACCGGTTTGGCGTCGTCCCCGGCCTTGCGCGTCTGGACGCTGACGGCCGAGCAAAAATTTGATGGGCCTTTACCCGCCGATTCCGCATTGGGCAAACTGAATTATTCCGGCCTCGCGGCGACGCCTTCAGGCGAAGTATTGATCCTCGATACCGCCGGCACGCGCGTGCTGCACTTTCGTCTAAACTTTTGACCACACTTGGAGCTGCGATGCCCCTGCTATTGAGTGAAAAAGACGTTGCCGATCTGCTGACCATGCCGGACGCGATTGACGCCGTCGAGCGGGTCACCCGCCGCCAAGGCGAAGGGCTTGCCATCGTTCAGCCTCGCCACCGGCTACAACTTCCCGACAAGGGCTTCCTACATTACATGGCGGGGGCGGATGTGGAAGCCGGCCTGGTTGGCATGAAGGTGTACACCAGCGTGCGCGGAGCGCTGCGCTTTCTCGTGTCGGTCTATCGCTCGTCGAGCGGGGAACTGCTCGCGCTCGTCGAGGCCGATCAGCTTGGCATGATGCGCACAGGTGCGGCGAGCGGCGTGGCTACGCGGTACCTGGCGCGTCTAGACGCGAAAATTCTGGGCTTGATCGGCACCGGTCACCAGGCTCGGGGCCAACTTGCCGCCGTTGCCGCGGTCCGGAAACTGGAGCGCGTCCGCGTTTTCGGCCGCGATGCGTCGCGGAGAAATGCCTTCGCTGATGAAATGGGAAAGAAGCTGAACCTCGCCGTCGAGCCGGTGAATTCCGCCGAGGAAGCAGTGCTCGGCGCGGATATCGTCACCACCGCCACCACGACCTCGAAGCCCGTGGTCAAAGGCGAATGGCTCGCACCGGGAATGCACATCAATGCCATCGGCGCAAATTTTCCCCAGAAACGTGAACTGGATGACGCCGCCATCGCGCGCGTGAACCGCATCGTTGTGGATTCGCTCGAACAATCCAAGCTCGAATCGGGCGACTTGATCCAGGCATTTGCCGATGACGACGCACGTTGGGCGCGCGTTGAGGAGCTTGCGCCGATCGTGGCGGGCAAAAAGCCCGGCCGCGAACGCGCCGATGAGATCACCCTTTTCAAGTCAAACGGGCTGGCGATCTGGGACGTCGCTGCGGCCGCGCGTGTGATCGAATTAGCGCAAGCGCAAGGCCGCGGCCAGAAAATCTCGATGTGGGGTTCGTGAAGTCGGTACTTGGGAAAGCTCGGAAGGTAAGCTGATCAGCTTGATCGCCGTTCGAGTTTCTTCGTAAGCGCCTCGTGCAGGCGATTGCGCACGTCCTGCGGCAACGCTACGGGCTCGGAATTGCAGAAGATGTCGATGGTTTTTCGCGTCGTGTCGATGATCAACCGGCAGTCGTGACATTTGGCGAGGTGAATTTCGAGGTCGGACTTCACGCCCGCACCGAGATTTCCATCCAGATATTCGGATACTTCGCGGATCACGTCTTTGCAGTTCAACTTTTTGTACTCGCTTGAAAGTAGGGATTCAGCAGCTCGCGCAATTTCAACCTTGCGCGCAACAGCCGCGACTTCACGGCGGGAATGGAAATGCCCAGGATCTGCGCGGTCTCTTCGGTGGAGACGTCGCCCACGTCGCGCAGCACAAAAACGCTTCGGTAGATCGGTTCAAGCTTGGCGATTACACGCTCGAGAATGGAATTCAGTTCGGTTTGCTCGAAACGCTGTTCGGGCGACGGTCCCCAATCCTGTAGTTCGCGCGGTATCAGGCTTTCTTCGCCCTCCACCGGCTCATCGAGCGAAATCTGATTCGGCCGGCGGCGGCGCAGGCGCATCAGCGATTCATTTACAGCGATGCGCACCAGCCAAGTGTAGAAGCGCGAGCCACCCTGGAAATCGGAAAGGTGTTGGTAGGACTTTACAAAGGCGTCCTGCATCGCATCCTCGGCGTCTTCATCGTTTTGCGTAATATGCCGGGTGATGCGGTAAATCTTGCGTTCATAGCGGCTTACAAGCTCTTCAAAAGCCGTGCGGTCGCCTGCCTGGGCTGCTGCCACAAGCTGCGGTTCGTCCTCTCGGACGATGGCGGAAGGCCGGGCTTTGCGTTCGGGCGCGCTCAAGGAGGAGATGATGTCCGGGCCGCGCGAAGTCCACGGTTTTGCGGCCAGCGGAAAGGGTAACACAAGCGACGGCGTCACGCCGAATCATCCTCCTGCACAGATTGGACGATCTGAACCGCATGCGAGATTCAACCTCCGCGACCCCGATTTTCACCTGAAAAGTGACAGCGCCAAAAGTTTCCAGAAAGGTACTGCCCATCTTGGACACCAAGCCGGCTCCATTCGTTCGGATTGTGCGCCGATTAGGTTAGAATCCCTAGGTAATGCGCACACTTCCGGACTATCTGCGCCGCGGCATGAAGCTCGTAATTGTCGGCTGCAACCCCGGCGAACAATCCGTTCGCGTCGGCCACTATTACGCCGGGCGCGGCAATGTGTTTTGGACGCTGCTTTTCGAGTCGGACGTCATTGCCGAGCATCTCACACACAACGATGATCGCCGCGCGATCGAATTCGGCATCGGGCTGACGAATCTGGTGAGCCGGCCGACACGCACGGAAGAGGAGCTTACGCGCGAGGAATTCGCCGAAGGCCGGATTTTGCTTTCGCAAAAGCTCGAGCAGTATGCTCCCCGCATCGTGGCTTTCAGCGGCAAAACCGCCTACGAGAAATTCTCGCAGCGAACTTGCTCGTTCGGCCTGCAGCCCGAAACGATCTATGGCGCGCGTGTCTTTGTCCTGCCCTCCACCACGGGCAAGGAAGCCACCGTCCGCGGGACCAAACTCCGCTATTTCAAGGAACTCGCCGAATTGCTCCACGGCCTGGATTCGCAATAATGCCGGATGCAGGGCAGCAAGAAGCAAATCAATCGCAAAACCTCGTCCTCGAAACGCGATCCGGCGCCGTCGTCACGCTGACGATGAACCGGCCCGATCGCCTCAACGCCCTCGATATCCCTTTGACCCAGGCCTTGCGCGATGCGCTGCAGCGCGCCGGCGATGACCCTGCCGTTCGCGCGATTGTCGTCACCGGAGCAGGCCGGGCTTTCTGCGCGGGTGGCGACCTGACCGTGCTACGCGAGGCCCGGCGGCATAATGCGGCTCAGGAGTTGCGCGGCTTGGTGGAAGCGGGGAACCAAATCGTGCTTGCCATCGCGCAAATGCCTAAACCCGTGCTCGCCTCCGTCAATGGACCGGCTGCCGGGGCGGGGATGAATATCGCGCTTGCCTGCGATCTCCGCATTGCTTCCGACCGCGCAAGCTTTGGGCAAAATTTTGCCAAGATAGCTCTCTTCCCGGATTTCGGCGGCACCTATCTGCTGCCTCGCCTTATAGGTCCGTCGCGTGCCGCTGAAATGTTTTTCCTGGGCGAGATGATCGGTGCCGCACCAGCGGCCGCGATGGGCATCGTGAATCACGTCGTGCCGCACGACGATTTGGTCAAGGGGACCTCGATACTGGCGGCCAAGCTTGCCGCCGCGCCGCCGCTTGCGGTCCGTGCCGTGAAGCAGACGCTCTTTGGCTCTTCACTGGGAGAGTTGCGCGCCGCTCTTGAAGACGAAGTCCGGCGACAGGTCGAATGTTTTAACTCCGAGGATTGCTCCGAGGGCCTTGCCGCCTTCTTCGCCAAGCGCGTCCCGGATTTCAAAGGCCGCTAGCCGGACGCAAGATTCATCGGCCGCACACATCCTTCGCCTTGCTTGCCCTCCCGCAGTTGCGCGTTGCGCAGTCGCATGATTGAATACTCTTCCCGCAGTCTCCCGGCACTTTATGGGCGCTGCTTTCGCACGATGGCGACTCCTGCATATACGCCTGGCGAGTTGATGGTCGCCGCGGCGGCTCGAGAAATTCATGATGGCGAGATTGTATTCGTGGGAATGCGCTTGCCGCTGATCGCATTTGCCGTGGCCAAGCGCACCCATGCGCCCAACGCGATCGGTCTCTTCGAAAATGGCGTGATCCGCGAAACGCCCGCGCCCGAATTGCTTTACACCATGGCCGATCCCCCCAATTTGCGCGGCGCCACGCAGACCGGCACGATGCTGGACGTAATGGGCCTGCTCCAGCAGGGCCGAGTTGCCGTCGGGTTTCTGGGAGCGGCCGAAGTGGATCGCTTCGGGAACCTCAACACCACCTGGGGCCATCGCGACGGTCATAGCGTCCGTTTACCGGGTTCGGGCGGCGCCTGCGACATCGCGTGCCTCGCCAAGCGCACGGTAGTGCTGCTGGCGCATGAGCGCCGTAGGCTCGTCGAGCGGGTGAACTACATCACTTCGCCGGGGTTCGGCTCGGGAAATGGTTGGCGGAGCGCACAAGGCCTGCCCCCAAACACGGGCCCGGCTGCCATCATCACCACCCTCGGCGTTCTGCGTTTTGGCGACGACCGCGAAGGATATCTTGCTTCGGTACACCCGGGCGTGAACGTGGAAGACGTACTCAGCAATGCCGGCTGGACGTTGCAAGTTTCGAACGATTTGGCGGAAACTCCGCCGCCCACGGTGGAAGAACTCGCGGCCATCCGCGCCATCGACCCGCAGGGATTCTGGACGCACGCATGAGTCCCGATACGCATTCCCGCGAGACGATTGACCTGCGCACCGAAGGCCGCACCGCGTGGATCACGCTCGACCGTCCACCGCTCAACGTGCTCGATACGGTGATGATGAAGTCGCTTTCGCGCGTGCTAGCACATGTGCTCGATCCAAAAGCAGCCTCCTGCGATTTTCTCGTCTTCCAGGGCGCGGGCGCCAAGGCTTTTTCCGTGGGCGCCGAGGTTGCCGATCACGCTCCCGACCGCATCGGCTCCATGTTGGCGGCATTTCACCAGGTATTTCGCCAACTTGTGCGGGCCGAGTGCGTCACGATTGCGGCCGTTCACGGCCATTGTCTGGGCGGCGGCATGGAGTTGGCTACCTTCTGCGACTTCGTAATCGCCACGGAGTCCGCCGAATTCGGCCAGCCGGAAATCAAGCTCGGCTGTTTTCCTCCTGTTGCGATGATTACTCTGCCCGCGCTGATAGGGCCTCGCGCCGCGATGGATTTGATCCTCACCGGCCGCACGATCGCCACGCCGGAAGCCCTACGCCTGGGTCTGATTTCGCAGGTTACGGCCGACAAAGGGCTCGACGCCGCCGTGCGCGAATTTATCGCTTCGCAGCGCGCGCTCAGTCCAACTGTGCTCAAGCTAACGGCCCGCTTGCTGCGCCGCGATTGGCAGAGCGAATTCGAAACCGAGCTTGGCAAGATCGAACAAGTCTACTTGGGCCAGTTGATGAAGATGGAAGACGCGCGGGAAGGTGTGCGCGCTTTCCTCGAAAAGCGTCCCCCCGCGTGGCGGCGAAGGTAATACCTATCGAAATGGCTCAGGCTTCCAAAATTGTTTCCATGCAGCAAGCGATCGCGCGCAACATCACACGCGGCTCGATGGTGCTGATGGGCGCGCAGCTCGAGCAGATGATTCCTTTTGCCGCGGGGCACGAGATGATTCGCCAAGGATGCCGCGACCTCACGCTCGTCGGCCCTATCTCGGACATTCTGTTCGACCAGATGATCGGGGCGGGCTGCGCCGAGCGCGTTTTCGCCGCCTGGGTCGGAAACGTATCAGCGGGTCTGGGTCACTGTTTCCGCCGCGCCGTCGAGCAATCGCAGCCCCGCGCGATGCAAATGGTGGACTACTCAAATTTCACCCTAGCGCTGGCGCTGCACGCGGGCGCGCTGGGTGTGCCGTTTATGCCGACCTATTCCACGCTCGGCAGCGACCTGCTTAAGAAAAACGGCAATCTGCGCGAATTTCCTTCGCCTGTGAACGAGGAAAAGTTGATCGCGGTCCGCGCGCTGAAGCCCGATGTTGCGATCTTACAGGTGCAGCGTGCCGACCGGTATGGCAACGCTCATCTCTGGGGCAACCTAGGCGTTGCGGTGGATGGGGCGCGTGCCTCGCGTCGCGTCATCGTCGTCGCCGAGGAGATCGTCGAGCCGGAAGTAATCGCTTCCGACCCCAATCGCACCCTCATTCCCGGGTTTCTCGTGTCTGCTGTCGTTCACGAGCCTTGGGGCGCGCATCCCTCTCCCGTGCAGGGATATTGCGGGCGCGATCACGAGTTTTTCACGGAGTATCATCAGCAGACGCAATCCGCCGATGGCTTTGAAAAGTGGCTCGAGCGCTGGGTCACGCAGGTGCCGGACCGCGCCGGCTATCTGCAACGGTTGGGCGCCGCGCGCCGCGAACAGCTATCTGTGCGCGAGCACGCCTATTCCGCACCAGCCGATTTTGGCTATTGAATCGACGCGCAGCACAGGGAACACGGAGACCACAGCATGGACGACATTCAGATCGCGCCGCAGGAGCTAAAGCAAAAATTGGACGCCGGCGAAAAGCTCCTGCTGGTGGATGTGCGCGAGCCTTGGGAAAATCAGACCTGCGCGATCGAAGACGCCAAGCTCGTGCCCCTCAATTCGATACCGTCGAATCTCGCGGCGTTCGAAGGCGCGGACCAAATCATTGTTTTCTGCCATCATGGCGGACGCAGCTTGAACGCCGCCGCCTTTCTCCGCAAGCAGGGCAAGAATGGCGCGCGTTCGCTTACCGGCGGGATTGACCGCTGGTCCGTTGAGATCGATCCCAAGATTCCACGCTACTGAAAGCTAGAAGAATACCCAGCTGGGTTTTCTTGCGAAGAAAGTGACCGATGCCGAAAGCAAAAGTGAAGCTCCGTTTCCTGCAGAAGCCAACTTGCACTACGTGTCGCACGGCCAAGGCTTTTCTCGAACGGTGCGGCGCGGAATTGGACTCGCGCGATCTTGGCAAAGAGCGGTTGAGCGCCGAGGAAATCGACACATTGATTGGCGACCGCGATTACAAGGCATTCTTGAATACACGCAACGAACTGTATCGCGCTAGGAAAATGGCAAAGAATCCGCCCACGCGCGCCGAATCCATCCAGTTAATGGCCGGCGAGCCAAACTTGATTCGCCGCCCGGTGGTGATCCGGGGAAGGCAAATCGTGTTCGGATACGATGAGAAAGCTCTCAAGGAAATTGCGAGCTAGGCCGAGAGTTCATTTCCGCTGAACATTACGAAACGCCGAGCCGCACCCTGGGGAACTGATTGACGCCCATTATCGACATTCATATTCACATCCAGCCGTTGCACCTCTTCCGGCCCGAAGCTCTGGCGCTGATCAAGCGCGGCCGCGCCAATTTCTCCGAAATTGAGCGTTACTCCGCCGATCCCCGCGCGTTCCTCGGTTTCCTTGATTCCGCGGGCGTCGAGCGCGCCGGAATCATCAATTACGTTGCGCCCGACGTGATCGGTTTCCCCAATGAAGTAAACGACTGGTGCGCCCAATATTGTGCCGCGGCGCCGGATCGCTTGATTGCCTTTGGCTCCGTACACCCGCGCTATGTTGCAGACACGGGCGCCGAGGTCGATCGCCTCGCGCGCATCGGCATTCGCGGCCTGAAGGTCCATCCGTCGCACCAGGAATTTTCGCCTAACGCCTATCGCGATGGCTTCGGTCCCCTGGCTACGATGTATGAGCGCGCGCAAGCCAATGGCTTGCCAATCATGATCCACACCGGCACGTCCATCTTTCTAGGCGCCAGAAACCTTCACGCGCATCCGATGCTCGCCGACGATGTTTGCGTCGATTACCCGCACCTCGTGGTGATACTGGCACACGGTGGCCGTCCGCTCTGGATGAACGACGCCTTTTTCCTCGTGCGCCGCCACAAAAATATGTACATGGATATTTCCGGCATCCCGCCGCAAAAGCTTCTCGAATACTTTCCGCGCATCGAGGATATCGCGGACAAAGTCCTGTGGGGCACGGATTGGCCCGGCCCCGGCGTGCCTGACGTGCGCGGCAACATCGAGAAATTCATGGCGCTGCCGATTGCCGAGCCGGCGCGGCGTAAAATTCTTTATGAAAACGCCGCACGGCTGTTTCCTTTGCGCCGGTAGCCAGCCGCGGCGAAATTTGTCACACTCAATCGGAGGCCAAATAGCATGGAAGTGAAGACCATCAGTGTGATCGGCGCGGGCACCATGGGCCGCGGGATTGCTTACGCCGCCGCGTTCGGCGGGTACCGCACGATCCTCGAAGACGTGTCCGCGCCCATGCTCGAACAGGGGCTTGCATACATTCGCACTTCACTGGACGAAGGCGTCGCGCGCGGCAAAGTCACTGCCGAACAGCGCGATCGCGCCGCGGGCCAGCTCGGCTCGGCCAGCTCCGTC
>DATNLT010000038.1:0-21005 GCA_035602725.1 Candidatus Acidiferrales bacterium | reverse complement strand
ATATTCACAATTGCCGCCGACGCCAGCCCGCCCGCCGTGCAATACGTGATCGCCACCGCTCCGCCCGCCAAGCATCCCGCCCATTTCGGCAGCCCTGCCACCACATTCAGAATCCATGCAATCGCGATCAATTGCGCCGCGAGAATCGCCAGCGTCCCAAACCACAAAATCACGGCAATCGTTCCGCGGACGCTCTTGCTGTAACGCAGTTCGAGATAATCCCCCATCGTGTGCAGACCGTTGGCCTGCGCGATACGCCACAGCCGCGGCCCCACAAAGAGCGACAGAATCAGCGTCCCGATCCCCGCCGATCCCACCCACCACCACGCCGAAAGCCCCAACCGGTATCCGATCCCGCTTGCGCCCACGGTCGATCCCGCGCCGATATTTGCCGCCAGAAACGTCGCGAAGATCACACCCGCGCCAAATCGCCGTCCGCCCACCAGATAATCCGAGGCGTTGCGCACTTTTCGCGCTACAAGAAATCCAATCGTGATCAGGAGGGCGGAGTAGACGATCAGCGCTAAGAGGTAGACGTTCATCTCAACGAACGTTCGTCATGGGCTTTTTGAATTTGCCTGTGTAGCCCGCCCCGTTGCGCTTGCCCTGAGGAACGAAGGGTAGGGGCGGGGTCTTTGGCCGCCAACCGTCTCTGCTTCACCAACAGAAGACTCTGCGATTCTTATTTTCTTATCGCTCTTTTCGCTTTTCGGTTCTCAATTGTTCAAACCGCACGTGTGCAGCCGTCCGCCTATTCCCCGTACGGCACCCAAATATTCTTCACCTGCGTGGCGTGCCGCAGGAACCAGCGCCCTTCACCCTGCTTCACGTCAAACCAATCGATCGCACGCCCTTCGTTGGTGAACACTTGCTTCAAATTGCCAATCGAGAGCGACTTAACGATCGCGGCGCTCGCCTCGTCGCCAAAGCTCCAGATCGCATCCACGCCGTCGTGTTCCGCAAGCACCTTGGTGAGCTCCGCCACGCGTCCGGTCACGATGTTCACCACCCCGCCCGGCAAATCGCTCGTCTCGAACACTTGATACAGGTCGCCGACGATCAGCGGATATGTTTCCGAGGGCACCGCCACCACCGTATTTCCCATCGCGATCGCGGGCATCACCAGCGACACAAACCCCAGTAGCGGCATTTCGCGCGGGCACACAATTCCCACCGTTCCAATCGCTTCGTTCATCGCCAGCGATACATTGCGGAACGGCGGGTTGTGTACCGCTCCATCAAACTTGTCTGCCCACGCGGCATACGAAAAAATGCGCTCGATTCCCCGCTGCACCTCCACGGCAGCTTGTTCCCCTCCCGCAACGCGGGCGAGCCGGTCGCCGATTTCCTGCGCGCGCTGCGAAAGATTCTCCGCAATGTAATAAAGCACCTGCGCCCGGTTGTGCGCCGTGCCCTTCGCCCATCCTTCTGCTTTTCGCGCAGCTTCCACCGCATTTCGAATGTCTTTGCGGTTCCCAAGCGGCGCTTCGCCTAGGAGCACGCCGTCCGCGCCACGCACCTCGATGCTATAGCCCGAGTCCGGACGCGCTTGCTTCCCGCCGATATAAAGCTTCACCGTACGGTCAATCATCGGCGCCGCAATTTCCGGCTCTTGATCTTCGTTCGGCCCGTCCGAATCCTCCATCTTTCCGTTCGCCAGCAGGGGTGCGCTCCGGAACCACACCGGCTCGAGATATTCCAGCAAGCCTTCCCGTCCGCCTTCGCGTCCGTAGCCGCTTTCGCGGTAGCCGCCGAATCCGCAGGACGCGTCAAAAAGATTCGTGCTGTTTACCCACACCACTCCGGCCTTCAATTGCGCCGCCACGTGCAGCGCCACGTTCACGCTCTCGCTCCACACGCTCGCCGCGAGGCCATACGCCGTGTTGTTGCCCAGCTCCACCGCTTCGCTCGGTGTTCGAAACGTCATCGCCGCCAGCACCGGACCGAAAATCTCCTGCTGCGCCACCACCGATGCCGGATGCACGTTGCTCAGCAACGTTGGCGGGTAGAACAATCCCTTCTCCGGCAAATCCATCTTCGGCTGCCAGCACATCGCGCCCTCGGCCACTCCCTGCTCCACCAATTTCTGAATTCTTTCCAGTTGCACGCGCGCCACGATTGCCCCGATATCCACCGCTTTATCCAGGGGCGCTCCCACGCGCAACGTCCCCATGCGGTCGCGCACTTTCGCCGTCAATTTTTCCGCGATGCTCTCCTGCATCAGCAAGCGCGATCCCGCGCAGCATACTTGTCCCTGGTTGAACCAGATGCCGTCCACCAAACCTTCCACCGCGCTATCGAGATCGGCATCTTCAAAAATAATGAAGGGAGACTTGCCACCCAATTCGAGCGAAAGCCGTTTGTGGCTCCGCGCCGTCGCTTTTCGAATCGCGCGGCCCACTTCCGTGGAGCCCGTGAACGCAATCTTGTCCACGTCCGGATGCTTCACCAGCGCTTCACCCGTCGAGCCATCGCCCGTCACGATGTTCACGACGCCCGCCGGCAGTCCAATTTCCTGGCAAATTTCCGCGAACGCCAGCGCCGTCAGCGGCGTATATTCCGCCGGCTTCAGCACCACGGTATTTCCCGCCGCGAGCGCCGGAGCGATCTTCCAGGCCAGCATCAGCAACGGAAAATTCCACGGGATGATCTGTCCCACTACCCCGCACGCCGCGTAACCCGGAAATTCCTCATCAAGCAATTGCGCCCACCCCGCGTGATGGTAAAAGTGGCGCGCCACCAGAGGAATATCGATATCCCGGCTTTCGCGAATCGTTTTGCCGTTGTCGAGAGTTTCCAGCACCGCCAGCCGCCGTGAATGCTTCTGCACCTGCCGCGCAATCGCGTAGAGATACCGGGCCCTCGCATGCGGCGTCAGCGCTTGCCACCGGTCCAGCGCCCCACGCGCCGCTTTCACTGCCAAGTTCACATCCTCCGCCGAACCCTGCGCCACGCTCGCCAGCACATCTCCTGTGGAAGGATCGCTCGTTTCGAAATATTGCCCCGCGCTCGGCGCCAGCCATCCGCCGCCCACAAAATGTTCGAAGCGCCGCCCATGCCGGTCCAGCCACAGCATCACCTCGCGCGGATCTTCCGGCGCCGGCCCGTACGCCATGCTCTCGAATTTTTCAACGATGCTCATGCCATTCCTTCCACACCGCCAAACCGTGAATCGTTCACCCTAAGTGAGCGTTGTCGTCCCCAGCGTTAGCGCTGTCGTCCCAAGCCTGAGCGTTGTCATCTCGAGCGTGAGCGCCGTCATCCCGAGCGTTAGTGCTGTCATCCCGAGCGCAGCGAGGGATCTGCTTTTTGCTACCTGCCGCCCGCGCCTCGCGCGCAATCCGCGACCTCACGCCATCGGATGCCGGTAATCCGCCGAATATCTTCCCGTCGCAAAATATTCAAGCTGCCGCTCGATATCCGCCAGCATCCCGCTAGCGCCAAACCGAAAGAGTTCCGGTCGCATCCATGGATTTCCCAGCTCTTCTTTCATGAGCGTGAGCCAATCGAGCGATTGCTTTGCCGTCCGTATCCCACCCGCAGGCTTGAATCCCACCGCCATCCCCGTCTCGTCCCGATACTCGCGAATGCATCTCACCATCACCAGGCTTACCGGCAGCGTCGCGTTCACCGCCTCTTTTCCGGTAGACGTCTTGATAAAATCCGCGCCCGCCGCCATCGCCACCAGGCTGGCGCGCGCCACATTGCGCAGGGTCATCAAGTCGCCCGTACCTAGAATCACCTTCATATGCGCGCCACTGCAGGCGTCCTTGAACGTCGCCACTTCATCGTAAAGCTCGCGCCACTGGCTCCCCAGCACGTGCGCGCGCGTAATCACCACGTCGATTTCGTTCGCGCCCGCTTCCACCGAACGGCGAATTTCCCCTACGCGCTCCTCGAAACTGGAAAGTCCCGCCGGAAATCCCGTTGAGACCGCCGCCACGAGAATTCCCGAGCCTTCAAGCGCCCTCACCGCCGTTTCCACAAACGAATGGTAAACGCAGACTGCCGCCACCTTCAGCTTCAGCTCCTCGATCCCCAGTTGCCGGACGATCTCTTCCTGAAGCGGCTGCCGCGCCTTCGCGCACAAGCGCCGCACTCGCTCGTCCGTGTCGTCCCCGGAAAGCGTGGTCAAATCCATGCAGGAAATCGCGCGCAGCAACCAAGCCGCTTGCCATTCTTTCTTCACCGTCCGCCGCGTCACCAGCGTTTGCGCGCGCCGCTCGACCGCGCTCGTATTCACGCGCACTTCTTGCACGCGATCCAGATTGAGCGGCGTCCCGCGATTCGGCTTTAAGCCATGCGCCGAGCTTGGCCCCAAATCCGCGCGCGCCCCTTCCCCTTTTCCTCGAACTTTCAGATCGCTCATTTCACTCTGTTTCGGTTCCGCGGACATAACCACCCTCGTCAAAGCCAACCCGGCCAAAGACCGCTCAAAATCGCGGCAACACGGCCAAAATGGTCGAATCTCTTCTACCTAGGTTTTCATTAGAAGCGTATGCCGTTCATTCGCAAATGACAAGCATGCCGCCCGCTCCTCACCTGCCCGGCACAATCGGTTCCGGCATATATAGCCCGGCATCGCTCGGCAGCCCCGCACGCTCGAGTTGCACGGTGGTATGGCTGATATGAAAGTCGTCCGCCAGCCTGCGCCGGATTTCCGCGAGCACGCGTTCGCTTTCTTCCATGTGCATATCCGGAATGCGCACGTGGCACGAAAGCGCGTTCATGTCCGTTCCCAGCGTCCACACGTGAATGTCATGCACCTCTTGCACGCCCGGCACGGCTAATATCGCCCGCGCCACTTTCGGCAGCTCGATATCTCGCGGCGAACCTTCCAGTAAAATGTGCGAAGCCTCGCGCAACACTCCGATGCTTGACCACAACACCATCGCGCCGATCCCCGCGCCCAGCAATGGATCGATCCAGCGCGCGCCGGTCGCGCGCATCGCCACCGCGCCCACCAGAATCGCCACATTCGAAAGCGCGTCACCCAAATTGTGAATGAACACGGTCCGCAGGTTCAGATCGTGCCGCCCGCGCATCACCGAAAGCGTGATCCCCGCATTGATCGCCAGCGCCGCCAGCGAAATCCAGATCATCACCGCTTCGTTGACGCTCGCCGGATGCGCCACGCGCTCCCAGGCCTCGTAAAACAGAAACCCAGCCACGATCACCAGCAAAATCGAATTCGTAAACGCCGCCAAAATCCCCGCGCGCTGGTAACCGTAAGTCCGCTTCGTATCCGCCGGACGCGACGCCCACCGCAATCCCAACCACGAAATCGCCAGTGACGGTACGTCGCTCAAATTGTGAATCGCATCGCTGATCAGAGCGATCGAGCCTGAAAAAATTCCCCCCGCCAGCTCGATCGCCACCAGCAGCAGTGTCACGGCCATGGAGCCGGCCAGCGCCCCCGTTCCCGGCATCTCGTGAGTATGTCCGTGCGCGTGCCCGTGCGAATGCGCATGCATGTGCATACACCGCCATTTTACTCGCGCTCTCGCGTAAGCGTCACGCCCTAACCGCCAACGTTTTCGCCCTGCACACCTTTCTCGCGTCGCAAATGCTCCCTCGCATTGCGAAGTAGCGCCGCAACACCGCCATTCGCCGGTATCCACCCGCCATTCGCCGAATATCGCAAGACGCGGCCCGTCCGCCGCCCTATTCTCCACGCATGAACGGCGCTACACGGCAATCGGAGGTCCCCGCCATGGCCAGCTCGATTCGTCCATTCCTCGGCAATGTACAACGAAAAACATCGGCCGCCACCCTGGGTGCAGGACTCTTGATCCTTCTCGGATGCATCCTCCAGTTGGGCGCTTTTGGTTCCGGCCCCTTCACCACGGCGCATCTGTGGATTCTGCGCGTCGTTCTTGGCCATGTCTGGGACATCTTCGCCAGCACGCTCGCGCCCGACCTACCCTCCCAAACGCAATATTGGCCTCTGCTCCTCGTGGGCCTCGGCGTAGCGATTTTGTTCGACCGCCGCCGGCGCCGCCCTCGTAGGATCGCGTCAGGCTCGGCTGTCCACAGCGGAGTCTTCCATGTCCAATGAACGCGGACGCGTTTCGCCAAGCATCGTCTGGAGCCTAATCATCATCGCCGTGGGCGTCATTTTTCTCATGGACTCGCTCGGCTACGTCTCCGCAGGCTACATCTTTCATTATTTCTGGCCCGCGGTTTTCATCTTGTTTGGCCTCGAAGGACTTTGCCTCCGAAGCGGTCCCGGCCAGTTCTGGGGACTCTTTCTCGTCGTCGCTGGCATTTTCTTTTTGCTGGATCGCCTCCACTATCTCCACGTCAGTTTCGCGATTCTTTGGCCACTGGCCCTCGTTTTCTGGGGTGTGTGGCTCCTGCAACAACACGTCAGGCAAAACGCCGTGGCGGTCGGCGAGATCGGCAGCAGCCCGCGCACCGAACGCATCATCGCCGCTCTTCGCGATAGCGACAAAGAAGAGGGACGTCAGACCTTTCGTTCGGATCGTGGCGTCAGCATGAAATTCGCATCCTCCGAATCGCGCCTCGAATACGCCGCCGTCTTCAGCTACTTCGAGCGCCGCATCGTTTCGCAAAATTTCACCGGTGGCAAACTGGACTGCGTCTTTGGCGGCTTTAAAGTGGACCTCACCGGAGCCGAAATTTCCGGCGATCAGGCCGTGCTCGAAGTAAACGCCGTCTTCGGCGGCGGCGAAATCATCGTGCCGGACACCTGGCTGATCTCCACTCCCCAATCCGCCGCCGTCTTCGGCGCCTTCACCAACGAAGTGCGCGAACCTTTACCCTCCACCACGCTCCCGAAGCGCCTCTTAATCAAGGGCGCCGCTGTCTTCGGCGGCGTAGTCATAAAAAATTAATGCGCCCCTGCTCCCAAGTAAGCGTTGTCATTCCGAGGAGCAAGCAGCGCCATTTCCGCGCCCAACTCCCTGCATCGCGTGGAAATTGCGCGCCGTGGCGAACGACGAGGAATCTCGGCGCCGGTACGGCGGCCACCTCGTTTTGGTTTCCCCGGCACCCAGCTCGGCTCCCCGCTCTCCAACAACATCTCAACCGTCATTCCAAAACCAACGTTGTCATTCCGAGGAGCGAGCAGCGCCATTTCCGCGCCCAACTCCCCGCATCGCGCGGAAATCGCGCGTCGTGGCGAACGACGAGGAATCTCGGCGCCGGCACGGCGGCCACCTCGTTTTGGTTTTCCAGGAACTCCGCACCTTCAGCCACCGCGAAAATTCCTCTATGATCCCCACAAGCCGTAAAGCGGCCTAGCGCTATGCACCCGATCCTCAGCAGCCTCCGCCGCTTCATTCTCTACCTCATCGCGTGGATCCCCCTCGCGGCGCTCCTCGCCTATCTCATGGCCGCCACCGCGGCGCTCACTTGGCGCCAAGCCGTGGCCATGTCTTTCCCACTTTGCCTGCTCTTTTCTTTCGTGTGCCTTTCGGCCTGGTATTCCTGCCGCGCCACGCCTTTTGATACTTCAAGCATTGCAAAACTCATCCGCGTCCACCTGCTCGGGGCGCTCGTCGCCGGGTTCCTCTGGATTCTCGCCGCGGAATTGCTCGCCCGTGCTCTTTCGGAAACGCGCTCGTTTGCGCCGCTGGCCGCGCGCCTGCCCCGCGTCTTCCTTCTGTTGTTCGGCACCGGCGTGCTTTTCTATCTGCTTTCCGTCAACTTCTACTATGTCCTCCTCGCCGTCGAAGCCTCCAAGGAAGCGGAAGCACGCGTGATGCAAGCCAGCGTGCTGGCCCGTGACGCCGAGCTGCGCGCGCTCAAGGCGCAAGTGAATCCGCATTTTCTTTTCAATAGCCTTAACTCCATCAGCGCGCTCACCAGTTCTGATCCGGCCCGCGCCCGCGAAATGTGCATCCTTCTGGGCGACTTTCTCCGCCGCACGCTCGGCCTCGGCGAAAAACTCTCCATCCCGCTCGAGGAAGAGATGTCGCTGACCCACGCCTTCCTCGCCGTCGAAAAAATTCGCTTCGGCGCGCGCTTGCACATGGAGGAAAGTGTGGATACGGCAGCCCTGCCCTTTCACGTGCCTCCGCTCCTGCTCCAGCCGCTCGTCGAAAACGCGGTCGCGCACGGCGTCGCCAATCTGGTGGAGGGCGGCTGGATTCGTCTCCATGTGAAGCTGGAAGGCAGCGCGTTGCAGATCGCCGTGGAAAATCTCTTCGATCCCGAAGCCCCTGCGCGCCGCCGCAACGGCGTGGGGCTCGCCAACGTGCGCCAGCGCCTGGAAGCCCGCTATCCCACGCGCAGCGTCTTCAGCGCCAAAGCCGAAGGTGATCGCTTCCGCGTAGCGCTCTCGCTCCCGGCGGAAAAGGAGGCGCCCTCCGCATGAGCTCCCCCCTGATCCGCGCCATCATCGTGGACGACGAAGAGCTCGCGCGCCAGATTCTGCGCGAATTCCTCTCCGCGCATCCGGAAATCGAAATCATCGGCGAGTGCGCCAACGGATTCGAAGCCGTGAAGGCCGTCGCCGAGCGCCAGCCCTCGCTCATCTTCCTCGATATTCAAATGCCCAAGCTCGATGGCTTCGAGGTTCTCGAACTGATCGGCAACGCTGCCGCCGTCGTCTTCGTCACCGCACACGATAACTACGCCATTCGCGCCTTCGAAGTCCACGCCGTGGACTATCTCCTCAAGCCCATCTCCATCGAGCGCTTTGAAGCCGCGCTCCACCGCGCCAAACAGCGTCTCGCGGGAAATCCTCCGCACACGCCGCTGCAGCCATCCGACTTGGCCGCGACTGCGCGTCCTCCGGCGCAGTATTTGGACCGCATTCCCGTGCGCGATGGCGCCCGCGTCTTCATCATTCCCGTTGCTAAACTCGACTACGCCGAAGCGCAGGACGATTACGTCGCTCTCGTCTCCGAAGGCAAGAAGCACCTCAAGCAGCAGACCATCGCCAGCCTCGAGGCCGCGCTTGATCCCTCACGCTTCCTGCGCATCCATCGCTCCTACATCGTCAATCTCGAACGCGTCGCGCGCGTCGAGCCCTACGCCAAGGATAGCCACGTCGCCATCCTCCACGATGGCGTCCGCCTCCCCGTCAGCCGCGCTGGTTACGCCCGTCTCCGCGCGTTCCTGGATCGCTAATTTCTGCGGCGATAAGATCGGCTATGTCCGGCGGGAATCGTTTAGAAAGAGAGTTACGGAGGTGTCACGCACCGTTCTCGCTGGGTAGCTGCGCAAAAACAAATCGTCCGGCCCGCAGTTCGCGAACCGGACGTCAAATCAGCGCGAGGAACTTCGCGCTGGGTCCTTCTGATGTGCCATTCAGCCCGATCGCCCTACGAATGCCCGTCGGGGTGCGCGTGCCGCCAGTTCCAATATTCTTCCTGTTCCCTCTTGTTGGCCTTTTTGAAGTCGTGATCCTTGCGATGATTCTCACTGAGGAACGCGTGCCACGCATGATCCTCATTGTCATCCCAAACGTGATAGTCGTTGTGCTGCTTGTCGTAGATCTTCACCTGGACGCTGGCGTCCTGTGGAATCGGGCTGGCTACAATAACGGCCGGGACGGCCAGCGTGGCCGCCAGGAAGAGCGAAGCCACGTAGTTTCGTGCTCGATGCATGTTGTGGTCCTCCGATTTAAGTTACCTGCAACACCAGCGAGCACCTGGGACATGCCCACCTCAAGTTAGATGGCGTCCGGCACCGTACGGACGTCGCGACCGCACCGAATGTGAGTGGGCCGAGACACCAGGAGCGGTCACGTCTCAAACCGGGGCAAATTAGACGCCACGCTCAGCGCCTCCTGCTCTCCGATCAAAAATGAAACGGCCAGGAGACTAACTCCCGGCCGTTGTCCTGCATTTCGAGAAGCGGCTTACGCGTACAACTTAGCGGTGCCCGCCGCCGTGTCCGCCACCGCCATGGAATCCACCGCTGGCGTGTGCGGCCCCGCCACCAAAGCGCGTGTAGCCGCCGCCGCGGGAGACGCTACCACCGCCTCGTGCATAACCTCCACGGAACGAGCCGCCTACCGTACCGCGTCCCACATATGCCGGACCGCGAACCGCTCCGCCGGGACGCCCATAGAAGCCTGGCCGTCCGCCGTAATACCCGCCGCGTCCGTAGAACCCGCGTCCATAGTATCCGCCCCGGCCCCAAGGACCGACGCCGATAAACAAGCCGCCGTTGAACCACTGCGGACCGTAGTAACCATAAGGCGCGCAGGCGTAAGGATAATAATCATAGTAACCGTAAGCGCATGCCGGTGGGCCCACATACGCCGGCCCGCCCACATACGCTCCGAAGCCCGGTCCGCCGAAGCCAACGCCTACGGAAACGCGCTGTGCGTGTGCGTATGAAGCTCCCACCAGGCAAAAGGTAAGAATTGCCAGAACTCGCAGATATCTCATTTCGTGCTCCCTCTGAGAGCCGTATAGCCGCTTCCGCGATGCTTGTTCACTGCGTCGCTAGCACTCTCGCCAGCACTAAAAGGCAAGCGGAATACCAAACCGATCCAAATTCCGAAATCATCCTAACTGTAATTATATCTGCTATTTACGAGAAACCGCGCGCGGAGGACTCCCGCGAAGACAGCCATCGCAGCGGTGGTTTTCAAGCGACGCTGGTGCTCCTCAACCACCAGGAAGTGTTGCACGCGGGCCAGGCGCCGTCAGGCTCGCCGACGGTTTGCCAGTGTAGCCCGCCCTGTCGCGCAGGGGCGGGGCCTTTTGCCAGCGTCTTCATCCGGGGCTTTTCACCGGGACCTCTTCTATGCAGCTATCATGACCGCACACGCGTCCACCTTTCTTCCGCCTTCCGCGCCCGGCCTTCCGATACGCCTCACCCAACACCCCCAACGCCGCGCCGATTTCCTCCACGCCTGCAATCTCAAACAGTTTCCACTTTTTCCCCGCGCCCTTCGTCGCGCCCGGCGCCACCTTGTAAGCAATCGCCTGCGGACTCCCCAGCGCCCGTTTCTCCGGCAGCATCGCAAATACCACTTTCGCCCGATAAAACGCCCGCATCCCAAACATCGGCCGCACCGTCACCCCATCCCAGCGCAACATCTCGTCTCCCAGCAACGCACACACCCGCCGCATCTCCTCCGAAACGCGTGCCATCTTCGGTCGTTCCATCTCCCCGCCTAAATCATCTCGCCTGCGCCAACCTCGAAATCCAACCGCTCAAAACTCGATCATCGCCGCCTGTCACGGCACGCCTTCAACTTATCCGAATCTGCACACCCGGTTCTCTGGCCTTGGAATTGGACCGTGTAGCGCAGGGCTTCAGCCCTGCGGCCTTGCCCGGCATCCCGGGATCACCTTCACAGATGCCAAAAAATAACGAGAACGAACGGGGCTTGAGCCCCGTCATCCTACATCTTCCGCATTCTCTAGCTTGGCATTTGATCGTGTAGCGCAGGTCCTCGGACCTGCGGCCTCTCGCCTTTCGCGGTCATCCTGGAGGAGCGCCTCATGCGACGAAGGATCCAGCACCCGCATCACCACCCGCGCGCCAACTCCGCCGGTTTGCCTGTGTAGCCCGCCCCGTCGCGCTTGCCCTGAGGAACGAAGGGTAGGGGCGGGGCCTTTGTCCCAACCCCTTCTCGATTGCTTTTCTACGAACCCCTCTCGAAATCGTTCAGGTTGCCCGCGTATCGCCTCTACATTTGTTCTCTCTTTGCGCTGTTGAACTTGACTGTGTAGCCCAGGGCGTCTCCATAGCCCTGGGGATTCTCTCAGCGCGGCGCATGCCGCACCGCCACCGGTAACGTAAGGCAGCCAATCGCCGCGTTCGGCCGTGGGCTTTGACTTTCACCTTGCGCCACTTCCTCCGGCTGTCATTCTGAGGCCCGCCGTCGGCCGAAGAATCTGTGTGCCAGCATCATCGCGCCGCACGCACGAACTCCGATGGTTTGCCCGTGCAACGGAAGCCGTCAGCACGGCACGCTCAACGCCGCCAAATGATTTTCATACGCTGCCCAGCTCCCCTTCTCTGACCTCTATCACCATCGGGAAGGCGAAGCGCGAAGCTTGTAATGACCATTATGCGAATTGTATAGATGACTCCCATAATTGAATCAGTTAGTTACAAGCCGCCTAAAACGAGGAATTGTCTCAGTACGATGCGTCGTGCGACTTATTGTTGGCTTCCAACCGTGATATGCACATTATTTGGACTATTTACTTCCTTCGGGTCGATAACACCTCTGGTTTCAATTCCTTCAGATCGTAATGCCGTAACGAGTGTCGATGCGGCGGTTCCATATTTGCCGACAATAGACTGTGGTATGAGAACTTCGACCCCAGAACCGACAATCTGTTCTACTTTCGACCCGCTTGGTAACGTAATGATAAATCGAAAGTCTGTCTTAGCTGACTCTTTTGTATCCCACCCTGACTCTCGGAGGATGGCATCGATTGTGGAAAGCAAGCTTACAGCCTCTGACCCAGGAGCGACAGCGAGTTCATATGGTGTTCCAGAAAATAGTTTTATTCTTGCCGCGATGCGCTGTTGTTGTTCAGATGTCAATTTTCTGCCCGCTCTGTATTTTGCTAAATCCAACGTCGCTTGTGCTGCTTTCGCATCGGCCTGCGCTGCTTGTTTAGCGGCGTCTGCTATTTGCAGTCGAAAACCTTCGGCTTCCTTTCTGGCGATTTCTGCCCGTTCGTTTGCTTCTGCTAAATGCTGCTCGGCGACAGTGGCCCGTTCTAAGGCTTCTCCGGCTTTTTGGTTTACTTGGGACGTTTCAGATTGTCGGTACTGGTCTATTTGTTGGTTCACTTCTTGTAGTTTTCGGCTGTTCCACCAAGTCCTGATTCCGAATATGGATTCTCCTACTACTCCAATGCCTACGAATATGCCGAACACGAGCAGCCAAACCTCGAATCTTCCTAGAAGCGTTTCGAAGTCATTCTTACTCGCCATCAACTTGGTTAGATCGGATGGGTTCATTAATGATTCATTACTCTCTTTGGGTCATTTTCTCCATAATCATAGTGGTTGTAGGCCTTGTTAATCTTACAATTCCGTTCTGCATTCTATCGCGCATTATGGAGCGGCGAACGGTTAGAAAGCGGCTCGAGATAGGACCGAAAACAGACTAAATACCTCTAATTTGACGACGCCACTTGCTCTTTTTGGGTTTGCATTTGAGGGTCGCGTCTGCTACCTGCGTCAGCGTCAGCGTCATCCCATACAGCGATAACTTGTTTTGGTATTTCGCTTAGAACGGGATTGGTTTCGGGTCTTTGCCATTGGTAGCAGTCCGTTCCTTAAAAGTGATCGTTTGCCAGCAATCGCATCAACAAAGCTATCAAGCGTTCCAGCGAGTGCCGTTTTACATTGCCTTCGTTCAATCGCCAAGCGAATTCGTTAACGTACCGTCTGATGTGCTTCTTGCTGGCATGATGATAGGCCCCATGCAAACCGCGACGCATAACAGCAAACACGCTTTCCACACCGTTTGTGGTCACGTCGCCGCGCACACACTCCAGAGCCTTATGGCGGACGGTTTGATGCTGGTAGTTTTTTCCCGACGTATTAATCGGTGTGAAGGCTAGAACCCTTTTGGACGTTCTGCCGGACAGCCTGTTCCAAAGAAGCGGCTCCGCTTCCTTCTATCGGAAATGCCCGCGTGCGCCTATTTTGTTCGCGCGATTGAGTTATTTTTCAGCATGAGGTACAATAGCATATCGTTGGCGGCAGCTTGTCGAAACAGCGGTTCGCCGGTTCGCCTTTAAGTGATCTAAGTCCCTCACATCCACCCCACATCGCCGTACATCATAAACCCCTAACCCATTTATTTTCATCACCAGCATCGCATTTTCACAAAAACGCCATTTTCTAACTTCTTTCTTTCAAGCAGTTTGCGCACATCGGTTTCTGTAACCCCAATCCCTGCCGTATTTACATGAAAGTACGGGGGGGTGGGTCCGCACCAAAAATCCTCAGGAGGCACGCTATGCCCACAGCATCCCGCAAGTCCCGCTGCCGTTACACCACCCGTCGAGGCCGCTGCAGAATCCCCGCCACGCGTGGACACGCTCTCTGCACCGCGCACGCCAAGCAAGCCGAACGCGATCTGCAATTCAATTCCGCGGAGGTCGCCGAAATTCTAGGCGAAATGCAGGAGTTCACCTCCGTGGACGAAGTGAACTACGCCCTTGGCCAGCTTTTCTCTCTCGCCGCGCGCAAGCAGATCCGAACGCGTGATGCCGCCATCCTCAGCTACATGTGCCAGTTGCTGCTGCAAACGCTGAAGCCGGAGCCGCGCCCCTCTTACTGGCGGCCGCCGGTGGCGAATTACCGCACCGCAGCGGAAGAACGCCAGCGCCAGCAACAGGAGCAAGCAAAACGCGAAGAGGTAAAGCAAAAAGCCGTGCGGCAGCCCACGCAGCAGGCCGTGCACCAAACCACGCAACAAGGGGCAGTTCCTCACACGCAAACTCACACACCGCCACAACCGGCGGCCACAAATCGCGCGGCGACCCCAACCGCGCCCGCCCAAACGCAACCGCAAACCCCAGCGCGCACGCCGCCGCCTCCCGCATACACTTCGCAGCCTCCGGCCTATGCCTCGCAGCCTTGGTATAAAGCGCCGCCCGCCGCTGCCGCACAATCTGCACCACAGCCGCCCGCGCAACCTCCACCAACGCAGGCTCCGCCAACCGAGCCACCACCGCCACAAGAACCAGCGGACCAAACCGTCATTCCCAGGAATACTGCGGAATACCAGGGTCCGCGCCGCCAGGAACCCGGCAAAATCAATGACCTAGCCGATTGGCGCACATACCGCGGGATTCTTCGTTGACTTGCCTGGAACCCGCTTCTACCCTTTTTAGGTAGCCTTTCGTGCGCTTCCGGCCATGGATCACGGCTCCAGCCGCCGTCCGATTGGGCTCGATGCTCCAGGGCCAAACGCCCTATGCCTGATTCCCACGCCAAAATTCGCTTTTGGGGTGTGCGCGGTTCCACCCCCACCGCCGATCCGGCCACCTGGCGGTACGGCGGCAACACCGCTTGCCTTGAGCTCACCACGCCGCGCGGCGCGCGCTTCATCGTGGATTGCGGCACGGGGCTGCGCGTGCTCGGCAATCAGCCTCCTGCGCCGCACGCCGCGCAAAATGGCGGCGCGAAAGACGAATCGCAGCACGCGCACATACTCGTCACCCACTATCACTGGGACCACATCCAGGGACTTCCCTTTTTCGCGCCGCTCTATTCGCCGCAAAATCGTTTTCACTTTTATAGTTTCCGCTCCGAATATCTGGGACGCGACAGCCTGAAACAGGTGTTTGAGACGCAGATGGCCTATCCCTATTTTCCGGTAAATTTGAGCGCCATGTCCGCGGCGCGTGAGTTCACGGAAATTTCCGGCGGCGAAACTTTCCAGATTGATGATGCGCGTATCACCACGCGTTGGTTGAATCACCCGCAGGGCTGCCTCGGCTTTCGCTTTGAGACGTCCGCCGGCGTGATCGCTTACGCCACGGACAATGAACCCGCCGGCGCCGAATCCACAAATAAGCAGTACGTAAAGAATTTGCTCGAGCTGGCCGCGGGCGCCGATATTTTCATCAATGACGCGCAATACACGCCCGAGCAGTTAGCCGGCGAGCGCAAGGGTTGGGGACATTCGTCCTGGCTCGAAGGCACCCGCATCGCGCGCGAAGCCGGCGTGCGCAACCTCGTGCTCTTCCACCACGATCCGGATTCTTCCGACCGCGCCGTGGATGGCTTGTTGCGCCAGGCTCGCCAGCATTTCGATAACGTGTGGGCCGCCACCGAGGGTATGGCCATGGCGCTCGGCCAGGAGCAAATGGAAGTGCTGCTGCCCACGGGACGCAGCGGCCAGCGCCGCGAAGGAAATTTGCGCGCGATGGTGACGGGTTTCACCACCGATGGCCGCGCTTTCCAGGAAGAAACCGTGATTCGGGATTTAACGCTGCAAGGCGCGATGATTTATTTGCACAATAGCCCGCGCCTGCAATCCGAACTGCAAGTGGAAATGGATGATCCTGGCCGCGAAAATCCCGCTGCCCAATCCATGCGGCTACGCGGTTACGTGGTAAAGCTCGAACCCGCCCCCAAAAACGGCGACACCGCCGTCGGCCTCGTCTTCACCGAATAACTTCCCCGGCGAAACTACTTCGCGAGCGCGGAAATTTCGCGCATGCGCGCGAAGGCGCGGCGCACGTGCGGAATCACGATCGAGCCGCCAACGATCAGCGAGACGTTGAGCGCGTCGATCACTTCGTCGCGCGTCCAGCCCTCCTCCGAACAGCGCACCAGGTGATAGGTGATGCAGTCGTCGCAGCGCAGCACCATGGACGCGACGAGCCCTAGCAACTCCTTCGTCTTCGTCGTGAGCGCGCCCGGCTCGTACGCCTGATGATCCAGCGCGAAGAAGCGTTTCATTCCCAGGTGGCCGCAACCCAGGATTTCCTCGTTCAGCTCCGCGCGAAACTTCTGAAAGTCTTCCAGCTTATCCGCCATGCTTTTCCTCCCTTGCGAATCCTCAGTGATCTCGTGCGAGAAAACTGCTCGCTTCCGCGTGATTTCCTTTGCGCTCGCTCCAGGTTTCGCCGTACATGATATTGACAACGTACTGGCGAGTCGATAGCGTTGCGCGCATCGCTTCCTTCGAGCAGGAGCCCATGCAGAAAAGCCTCTTCGCGGCCACGAAGACCGAGTTCCGATTTCGTATGGTGTTTATCACGCTGATTTTCTGCGCGGCCTATGCGTGTTACTCGTTCGATCCGATCAGCAGCGGGGCGCGGATCGCGCGCGTGCTGGTCCGCGCCGATCCTGCGCTGAGCTTCGACGCCTGGCTGCGCACGATCTGTGGCATCGCCGCGGCGATCGTCTTCGTGGGAGCACTCTGTCGCGTGTGGGGCACGGCCTATCTGCGCGCCGCGGTGATGAGCGATATGAAACTGCACACGGAGCGCCTGGTGGCCGACGGGCCGTTTCGCCACGTACGCAATCCGCTTTATCTTGGGAATATCTTTATGAGTTTTGGATTGGGCTTTACGTGCAATCGCGTGGGATTCTTCGTGCTATTTCTGGGCATGACGTTTTTCGTGTTGCGGCTGCTGTTGCGTGAGGAAGCGGAATTGCGCATGGCGCAGGGCGAAAGCTATCTGGCTTATTGCGCGGCGGTACCGCGGCTGTGGCCTGCCCTGCGTGCCCGCGTGCCCCCGGCGGGCAACACACCAAACTGGCTGGAAGGGTTCTTCTCCGAAGTGATCGTGTGGGGCTCCGGGGTGAGCGTGGTGGTCTTCGCGATCACGCTGAGCGTTCAAGCCTTTTACGTCACGTTGTGGAGCACGTTGGCCTTGCAGATCCTCTCGCGCTTAGTGCAAAAGACGCGCGAAAGAAAAGTGGCGGCCACACCGCAAGGATGAAAAGCAAAGCGTGGCCGCGAATCGCCAATCGCGATTCGCAGATAATGTACGAAAGGCGCACAGCCAGGAGTGGCTGTGCTACTTGGCTTCCCGAATCTGCTCATCAAACTCATTCGCATTATTTCCCGCTGCTTCACGCTACTCTAGTGATCTAACCAGCGACAACTTTCCAGGCGCGGAGGATTTCGGCGACGCTCCAGGCTTGGGCGAAGCAGCCGCGCGGGGTGAAGGGCGCATCGCCATCGAAGATTTCGCTGATGGTGCCGAGGCCTGCTTCCGTTAAGTGCGACGCGATCGAGCCGACAATGCGGTCGATTGCGGCGCGATCCCGGTAAACCTTCCAATGCGCTTCGATGAAGGGACCTAACAGCCACGCCCAGACCGTGCCTTGGTGATAGGCGGCGTCGCGTTGCACTTGAGGACCATCATAGTGGCCGCAATATTTGGGATCTTCGGGCGCGAGCGAGCGCAAGCCGCAGGGAGCGAGAAGATGTGCGGCGCAGGAATCGACTACGGCGCGCTGTTGGGCGGCGGTTAGCGCGGAAACGGAGAGCGATACGGCGAAGATTTGGTTGGGGCGGAGCGAGGCATCGTTTCCGTTCGGGCCATCGATGACGTCGAAGCAGCAGTTTGCGTTTGCGTTCCAGAAACGTGAGAAACCTTTGCGCGCTTGATCGGCCTGCCGCTGGAATTCCGTCGCGGGTACGCCACAATGCGGCGCTAAATTCGCGGTGGTGGCGAGGGCGTTGAGCCACAAAGCGTTGATCTCCACCGGCTTGCCTACACGAGGCGTGGCGGCAACACCGTTTACGCGCGCGTCCATCCAGGTGACTTGCGTGCCGGGTTCGCCGCAATGCACGAGACCATCCGCCGAATCCACGTGAATCGAATAACGCGTTCCCTGCGAATATGCGGAAATAATATTCTGCGCGCTTGGGAAAAGTTCGCGGACGAGATCGAGGTCACCCGTGTGATCTACGTATTGGCGCAACGCTTCGATGAACCAAAGCGGCGCGTCCGCGGAATTGTATTCGGGCGGCGGCTGTGCGCTATCGGGAAAGAAATTGGGCAGCATGCCGCGATCGATTTGCTGCGCGAAGGTGCGGAGAAGGCGGCGCGCGAGTCCGGGACGGCCGGTCGAGAGCGTAAGGCCCGGCAAGGAGATCATGGCATCGCGACTCCAAACGCCGAACCAGGGATAGCCGGCGATGATTTCGCAGGGGGTCTCCGCAGCTTGATTTTTGCCGGAGGATACGAGGAATTGATCGGCGGCGAGGACGAGCTGCTGAATCCAGGCCGGCGCGCCCGCTGCGGGTAGCGGCGCGTCGGTTTGCGATTGCGCTCCGGCGAAGCGCGTGAGGAGATCGCGTTCGCGGGATTGCTCGAAAGCGAACGCGGCGGCAGCGTCGAGACTGGAGTTTGGGTCCGTGGTGAATACGAGCGACGCGGTTGCGCCCGGCTGGAGCGTGACGCGGAAGACCGCAGCACAAAGATGATCTTCGCAATCTTCGAGGCCGCGGCCGCGTTCTTCAGCAAGTTCGTAATTGCGATACCAAAGGGCACCGGGAGGAGATGCTGCGTCGCCGGCAGGCTCGGCGGTGGCCGCAGCGCTACGCAAGTAAAACGGCGCGGCGTTATCGAAGGCGGTGATGCGGAGGCCGTTCGGCGCATTGTCAATTTGCATGCGCCAGCCGTTTGCGCGTGTGAGGTTATTGAAGTCGCGGTAATTGACGAGAATCTTGCACTCGAGTTCGACGGGCGCGTCGCTTTGCACGAGACGATATTCGACGTAGGTGGTATTGGCGCCGTGCTGCATCCAGATGCGCTTCTCGAGCTGGGCGTTTTGTAGCGCGTACGTCCAGACGGGCATGCTGCCTTCAAGATGGAATTCGGTGAGGTAGCTGAAGCCTTGCGGGTCGATGGCGCCACCTGACCAGCGATTCGCGCCGAGGGAAACGCTCGTGCCCTTGATGCGCGCGATTTCGTCGATCTTGGTAACGAGAAGCGTGCGGGCGCGTGGTGGGGAGAGCGCGGCGATGAGGAGTCCGTGGTAACGGCGCGTGAGCGTGCCGGCAACGGTGCCGCAGGCGAAGCCGCCGAGTCCGTTGGTGACGAGCCATTCGCGCTGTTCGGCGGAGGGGAGATTGGTGCAGAGATCGCGCGAAAGTCGGACGGCGGAGATGGGCGGGGTCACGAAAGCATTTTCCCAGAAATTGAGCGGCGGTGCAGGGTTGCGTTGCGCGGAGAGAGAAAACTACGGATCGAGGTGGCCGCCGTGCCGGCGCCGAGATCCCTCGTCGGTCGCCACGGCGCGCCATTTCCGCGCGGTGCGAGGAGTTGGGCGCGAAAATCGCGCTGCTTCCTCCTCGGGATGACAAACTGCCTTTTGGGGGTGGGCGTGACTGTGGCTGTAGGCACGGTCTCTATGAAGGTATTCGCATTTTGCGGCGAACGGCGAAACGCGAAAGACCGCAGGGCCAGAGGCCCTGCGCTACACAGTCAAATGCGACGGCGGGCACAGCCGGTTCACGTCATATGTATAACAACGCTTGGTTAGAAGACGCGGCCGCCTAGGGGGGCTTCGCGTTCCGGGGCGAGCAGCACGACGTGGCCATTTGGGTCGGGGACGCCCATGACGAGGACCTCCGAGAGGAAACCGGCAATGTTGCGGGTGCCCAGGTTGACGGCGGCGATGACTAGGCGGCCGACGAGTTCCTCTGGTTTGTAGAGATCGACGAGCTGGGCGCTGGACGTTTTTGTGCCGAGTTCGCCGAGATCGACCCAGAGCTTGTAGGACGGCTTGCGGGCTTTTTCGTTTGGCTCGGCGCGGGTGATGCGGCCGAGGCGCATGTCGACGAGAGTGAAGGCTTCGTAGGGAGTCATGTGGGTCTCCGGATTGGGCGCGGAGATTTTAACCTGTGTGTGCGGATGGTGCAG
Organism: Candidatus Acidiferrales bacterium; assembly: GCA_035602725.1. Lineage (GTDB taxonomy): Bacteria > Acidobacteriota > Terriglobia > Acidiferrales > UBA7541 > DASTCZ01. The sequence goes on along the minus strand of DATNLT010000038.1, from coordinate 702 downwards.
CAGATTTGCGTGCTTTCTTGCGGAGAGGAACGGAGCGGGAGGACGGGCAATTCAAAGACCCCGCCCCTACGAAACGGGGCGGGCTACACAAGCGTGCTTCGTGTTTTCGTGGGTAGAGAGGCTTTCACGCGAGGGTACCCGCACTGAGCAAATAGCGATGCCATGCTACAAATGCTATTGCTGCGCGGATTTGAGGTGGGCTAGGGCGGCGGTGGTGAATTTTTTGTCTACGTCCATGGCGGAGATGGCAGCAAGGATGTCGGGCCATTCCTGGGACAACTTTTGATATTCGGCTAGCGCGGTTTCCGGATGCAGCGTTACGCGGTGGCCGGATTGGGCGGCATCGATCAGGATGTCGGGGGCCCAGCCACGGTCCCAGGAATTTTCGAGGATGTGCATGGCGCCGTGGAGGCGTGCGATCTTGCCGGGGAGACCGTTGAGGAGAGATTGCTGCCCGGCGGCGAGCTTGGGAAAGCTGACGCGCACGTCCACCTCTTGTGTGACGGAAAGTTTTGGCAAGGTGATGATGATGGTGGTGGTTTCGCCGTCGTAGCGCCACGTGGTGGACGATGCGGAGACAGTGGCGGCGGAATTTGGCGCGGCGTTCGCTGCGGACTCGGGCACGGTGACGGAGACGGGCGGCACGGCGACGGCGTGGGCGGCGGGCGGTGAGCTGACGGGCCAGCCGGGGTTTGGAGAAGG
>DATNLT010000020.1:0-2138 GCA_035602725.1 Candidatus Acidiferrales bacterium | reverse complement strand
TCAGCAAGGCGCAGTCAATTCCCTGGGCGCTGCGGATCGCTTCCGTCTGGGTGGCGCCCGCAGCGGTGGAGCAGTGCATGGCGCCTTTGAACGTAACGCAAACTTCATACTGATTCTGATTTTGTTGCCTTGAAAGATAGACCAGCAAGGCAATGAAAACGACGCCTGCAAGAATCATGATCATGCGCACTTGAGTTTTCTTATTCGCCACTCTTTCCTCGCGTAAAATTCCCGGTAAGTTCTAGGGAATATTTTCGTTCGCATTGTCGGCACGTCGCGCCAATTCCTGTTGAATATATTTCCGAAAATGCGGCGTCAGCGTTTCGAGCGTCAAAGCGTCCTCCAAATCGCGCAACGTAATATCTGGAAGAAATTTGAACAGCGAAGGAACGGGCGTATCCGCATGCCGAACCAAAGCCACGCGCACATTGTACTGCACGGACCATTTCGCATGTTGTGAGATGGCCGTCACCACGCGCGCCGGGATTCCCGGCTTCGCGAGAATCTTGAGGATCTGGCTTTCGGTTAACTGAGGATTCGCCAGCGCGAGTTTCACTGCTTGCGGTTGGCCCTCTGCCAGGACCGCGGCGGCCACACGAGGCGGGCCGCGCCTTGCGAGGGTCAGTTTTTCTCCAATGGGAAGATGTGGCACGCGCGTGAGAATAAATTCTTCGGCCGCTCGACGAATGTCCGCCGGGGCCGAAGGCAGCAAGCTGAGCCGGACGAGATCGAACAAATAAAGCTGGCGTAACATGGAGATTGCAATACGGTGCGGAGTTCGCGGATGGCGAGCAAGCCTGAGCCGGATGCTTTCGTTGGAAGTCCACTTCCCTTCCTGGGCGACCGCGGTGAGAAGCTCAGCGGAAAGATCGGACCGTTCCAGCAATCGGCTGAAGTGAGGTTCTTGCATGTTTGGATTTTCGAGCAAGGCAATCAGGGCTTCCACGTCCGCTTCGTGGATCAGCAGGTCTAGATCGTCGCCCGAGGCAGACCGCGCGCGCTGCAGCCTTGCGGCGGCGTCATCACCCGGCATGTGCCTTTCGTTTCTCCAGACGGATCGCCATTCTTGCCGCAGCCTCGGCCGGCTTCACGTGCAGCGGGACCAAAGTAGCGCGCGGCACAACTTTGGCCAGCCCGGATTCGATGGCGGCGTCGAAGAATTTGCTGCGGCCGATCGTGCCGCCCGATCTCGCAACGGGCACCTCGCGATCTTGCATGCCTAGTTTCTGAAGGACGCTGGAAACTAATTCGGCCAATGATTCCGCGGCGCTCGAAAGTATTTCGCAGGCAACCGCATCGCCGCGGTCACCCAAGTCAGCGACTAACGGAAAGATTCGCGGAAAAACGTCGTCGGGGTTCTTCACCACCCAGTCGAGGACGCGGCTCCAGTCTTTGCACCCCAACCAGTGCAACATTTTCTGGGATAGCGCGGTTGAGGGACCGCGTTTCTCTTCGGCGCGAACTACAGCGGCCAAAGCGCGGCGGCCAATGTCAAAACCGCTTCCTTCGTCGCTGAACCAGGGGCCGCGTCCGCCGGCGCGCGCGATGTGGCCTTCCGCATCGCGTCCATAGGCAGCCGAGCCGGTGCCCACAACAAGGATGACGCCTTCGCCATCGCCGACCGCCGCCTGCAGAGTAATCTCGAGATCGGTAGTCACCAAGACCGCCGCTTCAGGAAATCCGCGCTCGAGAAATACGGCGATGCGCCTGGCTACGACGTCGCGCCCCGCGCCTCCGATGCCCGCGCAAATTCCGAGAATGTCGCTCGATTTTAAGTGGCACCTTTCGAGCACCAGATCCGCCGCGTCGCTTAGCGTGAACCACGCCTTTGCGTACCCAGCGCGAATGGGATTCGATGGGCCGGCGGTGGCGTGTGCCAACACCTTATTTTCGGCATCAACCAGGAAGCAGTCCGTCTTCGTGCCTCCGCCATCGAAGCCGAGGTAATAAGCTCCGCCTGGAGGCGCATTCTTTTCCGGCATATTCTCCACCGTGCTTGACAGTTTTCGAAGCGGGCGGTTAGCATCGCGCGACTCGGCTTGCGCGGCACAATGCAAATCCACCCAATCGATTTCGCGATTCTCGCGCTCTATCTCGTGGGCATCACGCTCTTCGGCGCCCATTTTCGCCGTGGCCAG
>DATNLT010000013.1:0-40935 GCA_035602725.1 Candidatus Acidiferrales bacterium | reverse complement strand
TCTTGCCGAATCGGGACTGGCGGCACCGATACCGGGTCTTGCCGATCTGCATCGGGACGGCCAATTCTTTGCGTGCGGACCTTTTGGGCGCTGCTGGGCGCCGAATGAGGAGATGGAAGCGGGAACGTTACAAGATCAGGAGGGTACGGCGAAGGCGGACCAGCAGCAAGGGAGCGCGCCGAGTCCGCTACCGCAGAAGCCCAAGGTGTGGAGCTACTACTACCCAGGTGCAGGGTGCCCGGAAATCAACACGAGAGTGGATATGGTGAAGGATCCGGTCACGGGAAAACAGAAGGTCGTACGCATCACGGACGAAAGCGCGCCTTGGAGTTGGTCATTGTGCCACGCCGGCAGTTGGATTCGATGGCACAACAGGTTCGTGTGGGTGGCGGGACGGAAGCGGCATCACCCGCCGATCTGCTGGGTGCGAACCGCGAAGACCACCGGCTACGTGCCTCGGCATCCGAGCGACGTAAAAGGGAAACCGCCTCTCAATCTGAGATATGGCGTTTTGGTGTTGACGGGCGATACGGCGAAACCGATCGAGCGCGTGGCTTACAGCGCCTCGGAGCCTCTAAAGGTCTTGAACGAGGCTCCGAAGGAATTTCGCAATGAGAAGCCGCCGGAACTGGCACATGCTGAACCGCCGGCAATCCAAGCGCGGCTCTTGGCGGAAGAGTTCCCGAACCTGCCAAAGAGTGCGGGCACAACGGCGGCGAAGGATCCGTTCGGCAGAGGTCCGCGGCCGGCGATCGCCTACAACTACAAGACGCGCCAATTCGAGCGGCCCGCAGGAACGGGCCAAGGAGCCGATAAGACGGTAGTGATGGGCAGATACAGTGCAGGTAGCGGGTTTTCCGCTGGCGGCTCCGGTGGAATCAGAACGAGCGGCGGAGCCTATCGCGGGACGGCGTCTGGAGGATCGGCGCGAGTGAGCGGCGGCGCGAATGGGGGTTCAGGCGGAGGTGGCGGCAGCCACGGTGGCGGAAGCAGCGCGGGAGCGAGCGGCGGGCATCGCGGGTAAAGCGTGCTGAGGAGTGAAAGACGCGCCTAGTTTTGTGGTTGCGAGGAGGATCGCAGGGCGCGCAAGGCCACGATGCCTAGCGCGGCGGCGGCTAAAACCAGCGACGCCCACAGCAAAAAGGGGTGCTGTTCGGTCCAAGGCCGCGGGTCAGTATAGGTCGCGTTGGTTTCGAGGCCGCCCAGCGTGGCATTGGGAGCAATGGCCAATTGTTTTGCGTCGAGCGTGCGCGCTAAATCGTATTGTGGCTCTTTGGCCTCGCTCTGGCCGTACAGCAACGTATAGCTGCGGGCGGAATCGCCTCGGAAGAGGAGCGCACGCGGGGTGGTCATCAGTTCGGCGCGAATTCCGTCGAGAGGAGCATTGCTGCCATTGATGATGCGGACGCGCCATTGGCGGCTGCCTTCGATACGATCCACGTCAATTTCAAGATTTTCGGCGGAGTGGGCGTCGCGCTGGAAGCGATAGATGGTCCCCCTGCCAACCGGAAACCATTCGACGCCATCTTCACTCGTTTCTACCGTTACAGTGCGATCGAATTCGGGCTGCGAAGTTGCAAAGCGGACTTGCGTGATGGGAATGCCCGCCGCGGGCAAAGTGGCGCGCCAGGCGGTTTGCTGCTCCACCAGTTCGGGCTCTAGAGCGAGACCTGAAGAAACATGCCTGGCCTCGGCCGCTTGCGCTTCCGAGACGGAGACGCCGGCGGAGCGAAGATCGTTTTTCGGATCAAGGATGCGGAGACGAAGGTATCGCGCGACCGAGTCAGGATAATTGACGGTTTGCGTGCCCTCGCGATCTTCGGCACGGAAACGGAAGATCGGAGCGCGATCCTTGAGTACGCGCCAATCGTGCGCGTCATCGCTGACGGCCACCTCCACCCAGTCAAAGAAATTGTCGAGAGGAATCGTGATAGTGGCCTGATTGTGTGAAAGCTGCGATTCACCGAGATCGAGAACGATCTGGCTATATTGGCCGGGAGAGACGCTGCGCTCCATGGTGCCCGCGGGACGAGGCTGCGGCAGAGCCTGGCTGGGGGCGCTTCGCAAAACGTAAGGCGTTTCGCGCCCTTGGTCATCCACGACGCGCAAATCCGCTAGATCCGGTCGCGCGTTCGAATACAGGTCATTCGAGATTTCGAGCGATACGAACGGTGACTGCCCGGTGGACGAGACGACGATCGGCCGGTAGTAGCGCCAGTTCGACCAAGCCGAAGGCAGCGTGCCGGCAAATGCGGCGCCCACCGCGAAGCAGGTTGCGACGCAGTTCAGGAGCTGCTTCATGCGCCGGGACCTTCGCGAGCACCGCGCGGGCGGTTTTTCTGGTAGTAGAAGGAAACCACCAACAGCGCCATGCCCAACACCAAAAACGAGACGACGCGATAGAACTTATCGAGCGAGGACAGATCAAAGAAAAAGACCTTTCCGACGACTACGGCCATGAGGACCAAGCCTTGCCAGCGCAGCATGGGGAGTTTGCGCAGAATGCCGAATGCCAACAATGCGATGGCGTAGAGGGTCCAAACGAGCGAAAGCGCTAACTCCTGTGCAACCCAGCGATCGATTCCGAGCTGCGGCATGCGGCCGACGAACGTCCAGGTTTCCAGGGAGAGCGCGGCGATGGCGTAGACGTTGACGGCCACCGCGAGGATGTCGAAGACGCTGGCTTCGCCGTCCGTAAGCATGATGGACGATTGTCTCTGTTGGAAAACGGCGAATGCGAAGCAGGCCACCGCGATCGCAAACGTTGCGAAGCGCGGATTCCAGAAGGCGCGCGGCGCAGGGATGGGAAAGAGGACGAGCCGAGTGGCGATGATCGCAAAGAGCAGGAGGCCGGCCGCGCGCAGTCCAAAGAGCGGCGCGCTGAAACCGCTCCAGATCAGCAGCGCACCCTCAATGGCCAGCGCCATGGTGATCCATTTGCCGTCCAGGCGGATCGGGACGGCGAGCGTCGCGCAGGTGAGCGCAACTCCGGCGAAGAGCATGCGCGCCGTGCGCCCGGCTCCCGAGACTGGGAGCAGACGCAGGAAAACGAGATGTAGGGCGGCGAGCGCGAGGACCGCGAGAGTCAAGCTCCAGCGATCATCGGGCCACAGCATTTCGTAAAGCGCGAGCAGATACAGCAATGCATTGAGCGGAACGAAAACCGCCTCTTCGGCAAAGAGCGAGCCGGCGGTGCGGCTTCTGAGAACTGGAATGGCAACCAGGAACAGAAAGAAGAGCGTGGCGAAAGAGGCCGTCAAGACGAGCCGTTCGGCGGCGTAAAAATCCGAATACCATCCCCAGAAATAAATCCACGTAGCGGCGAATTGAAGGCCGGCGACCCAACGCCAGCGACGCCGCCAGGCGATGGCCAGAAGCCCGGCGTCCAGAATGGCGAGATAGCCAAAAAGAACAAGCTCCTGATCGTGTCCCGTGCTTAACAAGGTGGGCGTGAGCAGGCCACCCAAAGCGGCCAAGAGCGCGATGCGTTCCGAATCACGGCCAATGGCAATAATCGCCATCGCCGCGGTGACGACGATCATGAAAGCAAACGCGACGTTCTGCGAAAACAGTTGGTAGTAATGCCAGCCTGCCCAGAGAGATAGATACAGCACGGCCGCGCCCAACGCGGCGATGCCTTCGCTGAAGTAGCGATACTTGCGCTGCAATAACAAGTAACTGGAGACGACCAAGGCGGCGCCGATAGCGATGCCAATCGCAATTCGTCCTTGAGGGCCGACCCAGTGATTATCAAAGGCGTATTTAATGAAGAAAGTCACCGCAAAAAGAATGGCCAGCATTCCTGCGTAGAGGAACCAGTGGCCGGCGACGAGGGATTCGAGCTCGGCTTCGCGGGCGGAGTTCGCGGATTTTGGCAATGGCGCCGCAGGAGTGAATATCGGGCTTGCCATGGGCCGAGGCGCGACCGGCGCCGGCGTAGCTAGGATCGGCGGCAGCGCGGAGGGCGGAGCGACGCTCTCCGTCTGAGGCAAAGGAATAGGCTTCGGCAAAGGGACAGGAGGTGCGGGTGGAGGGGCGACTGCTGAAGTTCGCTTTGCTAGCGCGCGCTCGAGCGCGTAAACCCGCTGCGTCAGCGATTCCAGCGAACCGGTGGATCGCGTGCGCTGAGATTCTTCGAGTCTGCGGACTTTTGCGAAGGCCGCAATTCCGAGGATGGGCCCCACGAGAAGCACGAGGACGACCAGAAGCAAGAGGCTTGGCAGTCCGCCAGACATGAGGCAGGGTACCTCGCGAGGAAAGATACCGGATTAGAACATAGGGCCGTGAAGGCGACAATGAAGAAAGGATGATAGGTTCGATGCCCAGCCGCAGGCGCGCTGCCTTCTAGGACACACCTTGCCCGGCAAAGCAGGGCGAGTTATCGGCACAGATCGTGCGTGCTGGGCATACAGGATTCGGTTGATTGCGCGCTCCTCGGTCCGCGGTTAGTGTGCACCGCGACATGACCAAACGTACGAGTGGACGCGGCAGCTTCTTCGTAAAGCGGTTTTTCATTCCTGGCGTTGCTCTGCTGATGTTGTGCGGCGGCGCGAAAGCGCAGAAATCGAGCGCGCCGGAGAAGGGCAAAAGCGACGACGACAAGAAGATCGAGATTCGCAACAATGCGGCCAGTTTGCTGGCCGATCTGCTGGGCGATGAAAAGAACCTCGGTAAAATCCTGATTATCAAACACCCCGCGCCCGGAGTGGATAAGCTCGTGAAGGAAATCGCAAAAACGGCGGGCGACGAAGCGGATGAGTTAGAGAAAATGGCCAAAGCCGACAAGGCGCTGAACTTGCAGGCGATGCAACTGCCGCCCGGCGAGACGGCGACGCGTAGCGCGATCTCACGAACGAAAGAGCACGACCTGTTGTTTTCTTCCGGCACTGAGTTTGAGTTGAACTTGTTGCTGACGCAAACCGACGCGCTCGAGTATGGATCGCACCTCGCAAGGGTCGCGGCGGCGAACTCCCCGTCGCCCGAAGTAGAGAAACAGTTTCACGCGATGGATGTGGCATTGGACGGTCTGTGGCATCGCGTGGTCGCGGCCATCCGGGGATTGCACGGGAAATAGCCTTTTGTGGCCGTGGGTGGATGTCGCAACGCTGGGCAGGAGTTTGTTTTGCCTCGCCCATTTTGCCCCCGCGGTTTTTCCGAGCTTATAATTCACATCATCGAAGCACATCCGGGCTAGCATCAGCTCGCTCGTGTGGGATTCGTGTCTGAGATTGGCGCGGCAGGCACGCGGCGAGCGAGCTCGGGGAATTTTTGCGAGAACATTTGTAGTCTGCCGGAAATAAGTCATGCGGAAGCCGATCACGATCGGGTTGAGTATTCTGGCGGTGGCGGGCGCGTTTTACACCGCGAATCTATCGGGCACGGGGAAGGATCACCCACCGCAAATCGTCGTGAACGGGAGAGCTTACGATTGGCCCCGGGCGCCCGTGGTGGTGGTGACGATTGACGGGGGCGACCCGGCTTACGTGAATGCAGCTTTGGCGCAGGGATTGCTTCCCAACTTCAAGCGGTTCATGACCCAAGGTTTTGTTTCCGTGGCGCTCAGCGCCATGCCCAGCTTCACCAATCCCAACAACGTATCCATCATCACGGGTGTGACGCCCGCGGTCCACGGAATCTCGGGGAATTTCTTTCTCGATCCTGCGACGGGCGAGGGCGTGATGATGACCGATCCGAAATTCCTGCGCGCGGATACGATTCTGGCCAAGTTTTCGGAGAAGGGCGCGAAGGTGGTGGCCGTCACCGCGAAGGATAAGCTGAGGGAGATTCTCGGCTACAAATTGCAAAACGGCATCTCGTTTTCCGCCGAGAAAGCCGATCACTGCACGAAACAGGAAAACGGCATCGCCAACTGCCTCGCGTACGTGGGCAGACCTCTTCCGAACGAATATTCGGCTGACCTTTCTTTCTTCGTGCTCGAAGCCGGCGTGAAGGTCCTCGAAAGGGAAAAGCCCGATCTGATGTATCTATCGCTTTCCGATTACGTCCAGCACAAATACGCTCCGGGAACGAAGGAAGCGAACGAGTTCTATGTGGACATAGACGATGCCATCGGACGCCTGGCCGCGCTGGGTGCGATTGTGGCGCTGACGGGCGATCACGGAATGAATGACAAATCGAAGGCCGACGGCACGCCGAACATCGTGTTTTTGCAGGACCTGCTCGATAAGGAATTCGGCCGCGACGCGTCCAACGTGATCCTGCCGATCACGGACCCTTACGTGGTGCATCACGGATCGCTTGGATCGTTTGCGACGGTGTATTTCAAGAAACCGGTTTCGGCGACACGCGCAATGAACATCCTGAACCAGCAGCCGGGTGTGGAATTGGTGCTGGACCGCGCTTCGGCGGCCAGGACTTTCGACCTTCCCACGGATCGTATCGGAGACCTGATCGTGATCGGCGATCGCGGCACGGTGTTGGGGAAGAGCCAGGCGACCCTGGACCTGACCCAACTTGGCGGGATGCGTTTGCGGTCGCACGGCGGTCTCGCGGACCGCAATGTGTATCTCGTGTTCTCGCGGCCGCTGAATGATAAATATGCGAAGATCGCGCTCTCGCGCCAATTGCGCAATTTTGATGTGTTCGAGTTCGCGCTGAATGGGCTGCGGTGATGGATGAAGGTGATCGCCTCTCAGGAGAGCAATTTGGCGAGCTCTTCGCGGAGCGTGGATTCGATCTTTCCTTTGAAGAACATGGCCGCGAAGGGAACCGTCAGGTCCACAACGACTTGTGAAGGATTCACGGCAATATTTCCGGATGCGGAAAAGCCCCGGCCCGATCCCCTGAAAGTCCCTGAGTTGCCATCCCAATTTTCCTGGAAGTCGGTGATCGCGGAGGCGTATTGCGTCTTGATTTGCGAGACGAAATTCTGGATGCGCTTCAGCGCTTCCTCCTGGGGGATCTGGTAGGGAACTGAGACGCTGATGTTCGGCATGGTGAATTAGGCCCTCTACTCTTCGACGGCTTGCGTTCGGCAGAAAAAGTAAGGGCGCGGGAGGTCATGCAACAGACTCTTCCGCCGCGCGCCCAAAATGTAAGTTAATTTGTCTTCGCGGGTGCGGCCGACGCTCCGGCCGCTACCTTCGTAAAGGTTGATTCCAGATCGGATGTCCACGTGTTGCCGCCATCCACGGAGGATTCATATTTCAACGTGTATTGCGTCTTGGAGACTTCCTTTTCGGTCAGGCGCGTCTTCATGGACTTGCCTCCCATCACCGTCTCACTTGTCCAAGTCCAAGTGTCGCCGCTGACATTTCCTTTGGTCGTGATCCGCTCGCCCCAACTGTCGAATGCGTCGTAGGTGTACGTTTTTGTTTCCGGGTCATATCCCAATACGGCCAAGATCTTAAAGTTGCCCACGGGCGATCTGTTGTCCGAATGACCCACAATAAAAAATCCCCCGGGCGCCCATTCCCACTTTTGAGTTGACGACACCGGCCCGGCCATACCGTGCGCGGTCGATTTACCCTCTTCTTTCCAGTTGCCCACAAAATACGCGAGCCGCTTCACTTCTGGTCCCGGTTTCGGCGGCCCTTGCGGAGCCTGCGCCTGAATCGAAACGGCCAGCAACAGAACACAAATCGCAATCAACCCGATGGTTCGCTTCAAGTGAGATCTCCTTGGCGTTTGAAGCCGCGGCCGCGGTTGCCCAACCGAAATGCGCTCCGGCAACTCCGCGCCGTAGCGAGTGCGCGGAATCATACATCTATCCGCCAAAACCTCCACGCCAAATCATTTTCCCGCGACGATGCCCGCCCGGTCTGTAAAATATGAATTTGGCGATGCATGACGCTTTGAACGCCGATGCGCCTCGGCTCGCAACAATGCTCGCTCGAGATAAAATTTCGCCTTACCCAGAAATTTTGGAGGCGGGGGAGTCGAACCCCGAGGCCGTACTGAGACCACGTAACTTGTTGTAAAAGAAGACGAAGTGCCCCAGACGCAAGCCGGTCGTAGAAAAACACGTACAAAATCGGGGTACAAAATAGGCACAGTAACGCGCTCCACCGCACCGCTTGTTGAACGCATCGACCGCTCAAAATTGGTTCTCGCCGTCACCTACACGACAGCCCACCTCAATTTCTTAAGGCTGCTTTAATGTTCGGAAGCGTATCCCGCCGATACCTGCCCGGAGCGGTTTGGAGCCGAAAATGGAGTCTTCCTTCGAGTATGACATTTTCGAGAATCGGCCCGACGGGGTGAAGATTTGGCGAGACTGTGTGACGGGGAAAGATGCCGCCTGCAAGAAGGTCGGAGAGCTTGGACGTCAAACCAAAAACGAAATTTTTGCGATTCGGTTGTCGACCAGTGAAGTCATAGCACGGGCTAATGCTAAGAAAGCAGATCAGTAAAGGACGCAGAGAGCGTCCAGACAACGTAGTTCATTTGTCTACTAAGGTCTCTGCATGGCATGCTCGGGCTAAGCTAGTGAAGACTTCGACATTTAAGGCGAGGTGCCACCTCTCGGGAAATGGGCACAGGTACGTGATCCCGGAGCGGTATTATTCAGCGGCGATTAAAGCGAGACAGGATCGGCTGGGCGGAAATGCGTCAGGGCTGTAGGGTCGTATACTGAAGCGCCTTACCATCGATAACTGCTTGCCTTTAACAGTGGAATTATTTCATCGGCTTGCCTTTTTCATTCTGAGCTGCAAGCCCATATCGTATTGCCGCTTCCAGCGTATCGATGTTTATATCCTTTAGAGCTTTGAACCGAATGCAATATCCGGTCACGCTCGCCTTGCCTAGTTTGTTTCCATACGTTTTGGCTAAGTACTTCTTATCTTTGAGACCAAGAATATAGACGGAGATTCCGGTTTTATTTCCGCTCACGCCAATTTGAAAAGACTCCCTACTTTTCCCATTGGCATATTTTATTGTGTGAAAGCCATATCCAATCGTAGGGTTGGAAACAGGATGATTTTTGCTGTCTTTACCGTCGAAGAACCATAATTTGCATTCTGATGACACTTGCAGTGTGAGCCGATGCAGCTCTCGCATGTCACTGCGTTTTGGCTCCGGCTGACTGGTAATATACTTCTTGATTTGTTCTTGAACGTTCATATCTTCTGCTCCCCGGTTGCGCGCACGAGATTATACGACGTTTGATTCGTATCATTTCGCGCATTACGCTAGGTGGTAGTTTGGTGGCCCATCGTTGGCTTTGTGAAGTCGTGGATCGCAGGCGCCTGCGGCGGCTATTTACATACGCAATTGAAAACATGTCCCGAAGCACTTTCCATTATGGATTCATTTCGACGCACTCATTTGCCGAATAGGCTTAGAGTGTCATCGTCCTCTTTCACGATGTAGACCTTTGGTCGTTTAAAGCAAGCCATAAGGGCAATCCAAAATGGAGCAATCACAATTGATAGAGCGATGCCTGCTATTATGAATTGAAGGTCACGCAGCCCAAAAAGATACGCTCCAACGAATCCATACAAGAAACAGAGAGCACTCTGCCCCCAAATAAACAACCAAGAATAGCGAAGAAGACGCGAGCAGTTGGGGCAGATAAATGAACCACCGATCTGAATTTGCGGCCTTAGAATTTCTCGGCCGCAGGCCGGGCACATTGATTTCTTGATTTTCAACTCAAACACTAGCGCTGTCGCCCAACTTTCTTCCTGTAAATCACCGCCATCAAAGCACTCGCCGCATAGACTGCCATTGAAGAATATTGAATCTCATCAAGCCAATTACGCTCATCGCGGGTCTGGTAAACGACAATTCCATGGACATTGAGGGGGTAGAGGCGCCCTGCTACCGGATCAGGATGGCGTGGCAGTACCCTTTGGTATTGGAACCAAGTAGAGGCAGTCCAAACAATTCCGGTCAGCCCTATGAGCGCCAGTATTGTCCCGACTCGCCTCCACAACCGTTCGACGTTTAGCCTCACTCTATTTTCCCATTTGCGCGCGTGTGTCCGAAAGGACGCACGTAGCGTAGCCGGTCATTTCGGCCCACCAAAGATGTAGCAGTAGCTGATGCATGACGCTTTGAACGCCGGTGCCCCTCGGCTCGCAAACGCCTTAGGCTCGTCCTGCGCGAAGTCGAAGGGAACCCCGATCAGGGCCATTTTCTTCGAGCGGGACCAACGCTTTAATTGAATTTCGCGCTGGCGGGCCGAAGATAGCGACGGGTGCCGCTCCGTCCAGACGAGCGCAACCGGCAGGCGTTTGGCGGTCCAGACTGCACCTCTGCGCTGGTTGTGTTCCTGGCAGCGGCGCACAGGGTCTTCTGCGACGCCAACGTAAAAGGAACCATCGGCGCAGCGGAGGATGTAGCAGTAAGGCATGACGCTTGAGTGGGCAATGCCCCTCGGCTCGCAACAGCGCTTGCTCGGGACAAAATTTCGCCTGGGCGAAATTTTGGAGGCGGGGGGAGTCGAACCCCCGTCCGAAGAGCGTTACGGCCCGAAGACTACATGCTTAGCTCATTCCGTTTTTTTCGCCAGCGGCGCTCAGAGTGAGCAAGAAACGCAACCGGCTAGTCCGATGGGTCTCGCCGCGGCATTCCGGACCGAAACGCTGCGGCCAGCCTGCTGTGTGACGCCCTGACCCACGCCCACAGGCGAAGCGTGGCAGAACGGGTTACCTAATTAATTAGGCAGCCAAAGCCAAGTTGTTGTTGGCAGTTCTAGGTTTCCACCCGTTTACGGGAGGGTAGTCCCCGGCATGCCTTCGAGTCGCGACAGCTCCCGTCGAAACCGTGTCGCCCCCGTGGTCAAGGACAATTATAACACTGGTGGCAAAGGGGAGACGCGCCCGATAGCTGGACGGATGCGGGTGCGGCACACGGATCCTTCGTCGGCCGCCAACCCCGGGGCGGACTCCTCAGGATGACAAGGCTGGGCTGTGGGATGAAGAGAAGACCACCCGCGGAAAAGGCAAAGGCACTGTAACCCGAGAAAGTCAAAAGCCCCGCCCCTACGAAACGGGGCGGGCTACACGGGCTGGGCACGTGGCCCGATGGCTGGGCGGATGCGCGTGTGGGCTAAACGGACCTGAGGCGGGGCGATGATGGGCTACCAGCTCGGGCGGTGCGGGGCGCGGTTCGCGCTAGAAGGGAGGCCTGCTGCGTGCGGTGTGCAGGAAGGCAACGCGGTACGGACGGGTCGTTGACAACGAAAGTTTGGCCTTCCAAAATCACAGTGGGGATTTCTGGCATCCAAGTGGGAAAGGACAACATGACACCCGATCCGGCCACGATGGAACAAGCCGTTTCGCGTGCCTTGCGCGCGAATCTGGACGGCCTGCAAAGGCAGTCGGAAGAGCTGCGGCAGGCCGTTACCGATCTGGCGGCGGCGTGCTCGTCCAGCCGGCCGTCGAACGCATTGCCGCCGATGGTGCGGGCGCAAGCGTCGGCAGCGTCTCTGGCAGCAGTGCTGGACGTGTTGTCGCGGCTGGTGACGAGTGCGGTGCAGCCGGTGCGGCGAAGTCCCGCCGAAGAAGAAGTCTTACGCGTGGTGAGTGTGCCCGCGCCGGAAGCTTCGCCGGTAGCGACGCGGCCTGAAGATGAAACGCCGCAGCCGATGGGAAGCGCGGAGCCTGCTGTCGCAGAACGTGCGATTGACGAGCCGCCCGTAACCGAGCCGGTTCGCGAGACTTTTACACAGCCATATGTTCCTGAGGCCGTTGCTGAAACTCGCGCCGAAGAACCTGCCGATGAGCCAGCGCCCGCGTACGAAGCGCCGCCGGCTGACGAGCCGCATCCCGAAACTGCCGTATCGCAAATGGAAGAATCGGTTTCGATGGAGGCGGGTTCGCAATTGCAGCCGCCCGAGCCTCCGGCCATGGAATGGCACGAGACGGTGGCGGAGGTGAATGAAGGCCGCCGGGAACGTGCACACGCGGAAACTGAGTCGTATGCGCGGCACGAAGAAAGTGTGCCCGCATTTGAGCTGAGCGCGCTCTCCCACGAGCAGCAGGAAATGCACCGCCGCGCGAACCGCGTGGCAAAAGTCTCGATGCAGGACATCAAGATGCTAAAACCCGAGCAATTGCGGCTCGGACGCGAGAATAAGGACATTTGCATCCGTTTACGGGATGAGATAGAGAAGGCCAGAAGAGAGTATGAACGAAGGTTCCAACCGATCCTCGGGCAGGGCGAGGACTACTTCCACCATTGGATGGTGGAGGTGCTTGCGGCAGGTGATTCCGACGCACTGGGCAACTATCCTTACACCGCTCCGGCGCTGCGACATTAGAGTGCCGGGCGCGCGGGTGCTGGCACGCGCAGCCAGCGCCGCTCTATTGATTTGCGTGGCGGGTCTGGCGCCGGCACGCGGTCAGACGCCTCCTCCAGCAAAATCACCAACGAAAAAGACTAAAACTGCGGCCACCCATACTGCGAACGCCAAGCCCAGCGAGAGCGCGACCGCTGCAGCTCGAACGGAAAAACTGCTAAGCGATCTCACGCACAGTCTCGATGGGAAGACTGCGGCCGCCAATGAGCTGAAGCTCGAGGCGTTTGCGCGGCAACACGGTAGCGATGAGTATGGCGAGCGCGCCAGCCTTGCGATCGGCCACTACCAGCTCGATAAGAGCCATGCTGCGGCAGCTCTGCCGTGGCTCGATGCGGCCCTCAAGAAACCCTTCACACTAACGGAGTATGCGGCTTACTGGCACGCGCAAGCGCTGCGGCAAACCGGGCGCAACGATCTGGCGTTGGGCGAACTGGAAAATTTCCGCAAGACGTATCCCGATAGCGTGATGATCGATCAGGCCACGCAATCCTATGCGGAAGCGGCGATGGCCGCTGGGAATCCCGAGCAAGCGGCGGCGGAGCTGGACGCTTACCCGAAAACGGCGCAGAAGCCGTTTTTGCTTTTGTTGCGCGCGCAGGCTCGCGAAAAGGCCGGAAAGCTGGTGGCGGCAGCGAACGACTTCCAAACGATCTATTACGGGCTTCCGCTCAGCGACGAAGCGCGGGTTGCTGGGGCGCGGATTCCGGGACTTTCGCAGCAGCTTGGCGCGTCTTTCCCGGCGGCGACACTGGCGCAGCAAACGGCCCGCGCGGAAGCTCTTTACGGTGCGCACCGGTGGTATGAGGCCCGCACCGACTTCGAGGGGCTCGAGGGTCAAACCACTGGCGCGGATAATCAGCACATGCAACTTCGCGTGGCGGAATGCCGCGCTGGACAGGGCGGCGGCCCGCAGGTGCTAGCGAGCCTCGGTTTCAGCGATACGGATGCGGATGGCGAGCGGCTTTACGCCCTTTCGCAGGAATATCGCAGCCAGAAGAACGAGCAGCAAATGCTCGACGCTGTGAATCAGATCGCGACGCGCTACCCGCAAAATCATTGGGCGGAGGAAACCTTTTTCGCCACCGGAAACTACTACTGGGTGAATCTCGACCGCGATCAAGCCGCCGGCTATTACCGGCGTGTCGCCGAATTTGCCGCCGAGAAAAATGCCCCCGTGGCAGCCTGGCGCGCCACCTGGGTGGCTTACCTCGATCAGAAGCCGGATGCTGTAGCCCAGATCGAGACCTACATCGAGAAATTCCCGAACTCGAGTTATCTGCAGGACGCGTTGTATTGGCTGGGGCGCTCGGCCGAGCGCGATCATGCTACGGCGCGTGCCCGCGGACTCTACACGAAGGATGTGCAGCGGTTCCCGCAGACGTATTTTGGTTTGCGCGCGGCGGACCGGCTGAAGGAACTGGGCGATGGGCCCATCGAGCCGGCAGACGTGCTCGCGGCGATCCCGGACGCGCCGGTCGTGGGCGATATTGGCGGTCCGATTCCAGCGGCGGCGTCCAGCTATTGGGATCGCGCGCAGGCGCTGCGTTCGATCGCTTTTGATGCTTCGGCGGAATTGGAACTTCGCGCGGGTTACGCGGCGACGCAATCGCCAAGGCTGTTGCTTGAAGCAGCGCTTTCCGCGATCGATGCGCAGCACTACGCGGTAGGCATTACGCTGGCGAGGGTCGCTTATCCGCAGCCGGAGGCGCGCAAGCCCGCGGACATGACGTCCGAAGAAGCGAGCGCGCTCTATCCGCTGCCCTATTTGCCGCTGGTATCACGCGCGGCCACGCGCAACAAAGTCGACCCGATGCTGGTGGCCGGGATCATGCGGCAGGAATCGGCATTTGCGTCCGAAGCGGTTTCCTACGCGGGCGCCGTGGGATTGATGCAGGTGCTGCCGAAGACGGCGCCACACCTGGCGCGACGCATGAAGCTGCGTTATACGCGGGCGCGGCTTTTCGATCCGGAGTACAATCTCGATCTCGGAACGCTTTACTTGAACGATCTCCTGACGCAATTCGGTTCACCGGAAGCCGCGCTGGCCGCGTACAACGCAGGCGAGGATCGCGTGATCGCGTGGCAAGGCGAGCGAAAGTATTCGGAGACGCCCGAGTTTGTGGAATCGATTCCATTTTCACAGACGCGCGATTACGTGCAGATTGTGCTCCGCAACGCCGCGATGTACCGGCTGCTGAGCGCCAGCTCTCCGCACACCGTTTCGGCGCCCGGGCATCCGCTCGCGGCGGGCCACTCCAGGACGGCCAAGAAATCGGCCACGCGGGGAGAATTGTGATGCCCGCGGCACCCTCCCCAGAAGGCTCTGGCATCACGCTCGCACAGGCCGGAGCTCGCAGCGCACTCAGCGACAAAGCGGCACGATTCACCGAATCGGTGATCCGCGAAATGACGCGGCTGGCCATGAAGCATGGCGCGGTAAATCTCGCGCAAGGCTTTCCGGATTTTCCCGCCCCCGCTGAAATCAAGCAGGCCGCCAAGGATGCGATCGATCGCGACATCAACCAGTACGCGATCACGTGGGGCGCGAAATCGCTGCGCAACGCCATCACGGCAAAATTCGCGCACACGCAGGGCATCACGCTCGATCCCGAGCGCGAGATCACCGTCTGCTGCGGCTCGACCGAAGCCATGATGTCCGCAATGATGGCCATTATCAATCCGGGCGACGAGGTGATCGTTTTTGAGCCGTTTTACGAGAATTATGGTCCGGATGCGATCCTCAGTGGCGCCTCACCGCGATTTGTGAAGCTGCACCCTCCGGACTGGAGCTTTGACCGTGACGAACTGGCGCGGGCATTCACATCGCGGACCAAAGCGCTGATCCTGAATACGCCGAACAACCCGACGGGGAAAGTCTTCTCGCGCGCGGAAATGGAATACATCCGCGACCTGGTGGTGCGCGCGGACGCGTTCGTGATCACCGACGAGATTTACGAGCACATCCTTTTTGACGGCGCCGAACACATTTCCATGGCGAGCCTGGACGGGATGCGCGACCGCACCATCACGATTAACGGCATGTCCAAAACGTACGCGGTGACCGGATGGCGGGTGGGCTGGGCCATCGCGGCGCCGGAAGTCACGTCGGCGATCCGCAAAGTACATGACTTTCTGACGGTGGGCGCGGCCGCCCCGCTGCAGGAAGCGGGCGCGCTGGCGCTCGGACTACCCCCCAGTTATTACGAAAAGCTGGCAGAAACCTATCGTGTGAAGCGGGATTTCATCGTTGAACTGCTCACGAAGTCCGGGTTCCGGTGTTTCGTGCCGCGCGGCGCGTATTACGTGATGACGGACGTTTCGGCTTTCGGGTATCCCGACGACGTGGCTTTTGCGCGGTATCTTGTCGAGAAGATCGGAGTCGCCGTCGTGCCGGGATCGAGTTTTTTCAACGACCCGGCGGATGGTAAGTCGATCGTGCGCTTCACGTTTTGCAAAACCGAGCAGACGTTACGGGCCGCGGCCGAACGGTTGAGCAAACTTCACGCCAGTTAGATCCCTTCTAAGATTGTCATCTGCCTTTGCGGAGAACCCCGCGACAAAAGTTTACGTGTGCCTGTGCTAGAATTTGCCCGACGAGCCGGGAGACCAATACATGGCGATGGAACTGACCTTGGTGCCGCGCGGTACGCGGGTGGAAGCGAACGGAGCTGGAGCAAAATTTGATATTTCGGGTTCGCCGTCCCGTACGTTTCTGTGTACGCTGACGGTCTACGACCAGATCGAACAGGAATCGATTGACGTTTCCATCTATGGATCGGCGGATGGCGAGACTTGGGCGCCGATGCCGCTGCTGAAGTTGCCGCAACAGTTCTATCGTGGCACCGGCACGCTGGTGCTGGACGTGTCGTTTCGCCCGGAGGTGAAGTTCATCCGAGCACAGTGGGAGCTGAACCGCTGGGGGCGTGTGGCACCAACTCCCATGTTCGTGATCGGGGTAGAAGTGGTAGAGATTCCAGCGATGCCTAAGCGGCCGGCGGTTCAGCCTGTAGCTAGCGCGTGATAGAAGCCAATTTCGGTGGAAGTGTTCATTCCTGAGAAAGTGTCCGGCAGCGGGAATGGCTTAACTTTTGGGCTGGCCGGCGATCGCGAAATACCATTCCTGGGACGAAAACTGCATTTTTCGCAATACTGGACAAACGGCAAGGCGTTCGTGCTATAGTCGGCGCAACAACAAACTTTGTTGTAAAGGTGGGGTAGGAAGCTTACGGTCGGTTGCCTTGTGGTGGTTAGCTTCCTACCCCGCGAGTGGTCTGGCTATATAGACGTACGTGCTCCCACAAAAGTTGCTGTCCCGAAGTGAAAAAATCCAACTTTTTAATTTTCTATAGCGTAGGGCTGATGCGCACATTTATCGCATTGAAGGCTATCCAGAGCGATTCAGAATTCACCGGAATGGGTTGATGCCGCTACCTGCTGACGAATGCGCTTAACCTGCACGCTATACCGGCCGTTGGGCGCCAATTTCAGATAGTTGTCGGCGTCTTGTAACAGCGCCGGAGCATTCCGTAGACGAAGGTGGATGTTCAAAAGCGTGATGTAAACGTCGGCAAAATCAGGTTTGCGTTGGCTGGCTTCGATTGCGCTCTTCTCAGCCTCCACGGGCATGTTCAGCCCAAGTTGCGCGCGGGCAAGTTCCAGGTAACCCTGCCATGAGTCGGGTTGCAGCCGGAGTCCCCGGCGGGCGCTGGTCTCCGCTTCCGCGAAGCGGTTTGTCGAACTCAGCACCGTAGCCAGGCTTATGAAAGCGGCGCTATATTCGTCGTGGCTACCGTCAAGGGCGGCACGAAAGGCGGTCTCGGCATCGGTGATCTGGTTTTGAAATAGATGGGCCATTCCGGCGTAGTAGTGGGCTTCATAGAAATCAGGAGAGATTTTGAGCACCTTTGCGAAGTAGCTCAGGCTACCGGCTGGGTCATTTTTTTCGTAAAGATGCTCGCGGCCTTTGCGCAAGGCAGCTTGCGCACTTTCGGGAAGCGCCAACTCGCGAGCGGTAACAACTTCTTCCGAGACAGGAACGGGGGACGTGGTGCCGGGCGTTTTACGGAGAATCAGATTCACGTCGGTGCGGGAAAGACCGGGAAGACTTACGTTTTCGCGTAACGTTTCATATCCCTTTGTGTCGATCAAGACCAGATATCCGCCGCTTCGCAAATCGCCAAACTCAAATTCACCAGTAGACCGGGTGAAAGCGGTGCCGGCCAAATCACCCGAGTCGCTGAATAGTTGAACCTCGACTCCTTGCACGGGCTTCTCGTCGGTGTCGTGGACGGCGCCGCTTATCGCCAGCGGACGTCGCATCAGCTGGGCGTGAGCGGGGGAGCCGGCGAAAACGTAGAGAAACGCCAGACAAAGAGAAATGTTGTGGAGCTTCGAAAAGCTTGGTGGCCGCATGGGCTACCTCCCAAGCGTGACGTTGCCGCCAGTCTAGCACGGCGTTGATGGCAGAAGGTTAACGAACGGTGAAACGTCATCCGGGGTTAGAGAATGGCGCCAGATCCACGGTCTGCTGGTATTGCGCCACGTCCACACGCCAATTCATCCGCGTTTTGATCAGTTGCTGGAGCGTACTTGCGGCCGAAGGCTCGCCATGGACGAGGTAAGTCTGTTTGGGGGGAACCGGGAAGCCGGAAAGCCACCGCAGAAGCTCGCTCTGTCCGGCGTGAGCCGACAGCTGCTTCATGTCCACGATTTCGGCCACCACAGGAACGGGTTCGCCATGGATATGCAATAGCTTGGCGCCATCTTCGAGTGCGCGGCCTCCGGTGCCTTCCGCCTGAAAACCAACGAGGAGCACGGCGTTGCGAGCGTCGGGTAAGCGTTGTTTCAGATGGTGCATCACGCGACCGCCAGTAGCCATGCCGCTCGCGGAGATGATGATGCACGGATCGTGCATTCCGTTGATGGCTTTCGATTCGGCGGTGGTACGCGTCATATGGACGGAACGCACGTTCAAAGGGTCGCCGGAAGCCTCTTCGCGCGTAAATTCTTCGTCGTGATCCTCTGGATGCTTTAGGTAAAGACCCGTGACGCTGATGGCCATGGGGCTATCCACATAAACGGGCAGCGTGGGGATGCGGTGGGCGTCTTCCAACTGGCGCAACAAATACATGAGTTGCTGGGTGCGGTCCACCGCGAATGCCGGAATCACGATCACACCGCGGCGTTTGACCACGCGATTGATCACGTCGGCGAGCTGGTCGAGCGGCGAATCAGCAGGGTGATCGCGGTCTCCATAGGTGCTCTCACAAAGTACGACGTCTGCACGCGGGGGCATTTGCGGATCCTTGAGAATGGGCTGGTTGTAACGCCCAACATCGCCCGAAAACATGATCACCATCTTCCGGCTGCCCTCGATGATGGTGAGCTCGAGGCCTGCGGCGCCGAGAATGTGACCCGCATTGTGCTGGCGCACGGTGAATTCCGGGCAAAGCTCGAATGCGCCGGTGCGAGGATTATCCTTGAACTGCTTCAAGACGTCGATGGCGTCCTGTTCGGTGTAAAGCGGCAGCGGCGGCTTGTGTTTCGAATAGCCATGCCGCGCGGCGTGGTCGGCGTCTTCTTCCTGAATGTGTCCCGAATCGCGGAGCACGATGTCGCACAGTTCCCGCGTTGCAGCGTTCGAATAGATCGGGCCTTTATAGCCCTGCTTCATCAAGCGGGGCAGCCAGCCGGTGTGGTCGAGATGCGCGTGCGTGAGCACGATCCAACTGATGGTCTGTGGGTCAACCGGCAAAGGCTGCCAATTGCGATCGTTCAGCTCCCTGGTGCCCTGGAAGATGCCGCAATCGATCAATAGACGCTTGCCATTCGCTTCGACGAGATACTTGGAACCCGTGACGCAGCCGGCTGCGCCGTAAAACGTGAGTTTGGCCATCAGCGCCGTATTGTAATGCAAAGCGTACCAGCGCGCCCCGCTTGGTTTATTTCGAATTGTCACAAACGTGCACTTCCTGGGAACTTCCGGGAAAAGGATTGGACACTCGCCGCTCGAGCTTGGGATGGAGGTCCGGTGACCGCTGAATGCGCCTCCATTCGTTGGAGTTAGGGGAAATGATTTGAAATTGAGCGCCCCGCCGATGGCCTATGGATTGCATTTTACCTGGGCATAACCTGATTCCATCGATTTTCGTTTGCGGCCTGAACGGTGCGCCCATGGTGTGCCGGAAATAGCCGCGGCGAGCATGGAGATCTTGGTGTCTTACGGGCACACAAAGAACGGAACGTAGTGCCGGTCGAGTGTGTTTGGCGGTGGAGATTCGCAATGAAGTTTGCCTGCACATTCTTGCTGTGCGCGGTTCTGGCGCCGGTTGCGCACGCGCAAGCAGAGCCCACGCCGGTAACGCCCGTTTCCATCCTGAAGGCCCCACTGCGTGAGACGGCGCGCACTTTCGCGGACATGGCGCGCTTTCACGACAAGGTGTTTGCAATCTCAGGCTGGGCATACGTAAGCGCCTACTCGGCCGATATGATCAGTACAAAACAGGTCTTCGACCGGTGCCCCCTGTGCGTGGAGGGTGGATCGCTCGCGAACGGAGAACGATCTGTCGGGAGACTGAGCCTGGAGTGGGGTGCGGTGGGGATTGCGAATCTGGTTATCGCGCACGCCTGGAAAGAGCACGCGCACAACCGCTTCGTGCACGCGCTATGGTCGTCCGGGCTGGTCTACGAAGGAAGCAACCACATACGTGCCGCCTATCACAATGCCGGGTTCTCTCGAAACCTCTCGATTGCGATCCCTTAAAGCTATACGCTGGCCTATCGAGGCAACTCAGTATCAGCCTTGGCGATGAGCTCCTCTTCCGGCTCGACGTGTACCAGCACTTCGGCAACCTGTGGCAGCCCCTTAAGGACTTCGTCCTCCACCTGGTGAGCGATGCCGTGACCCTGGCGAACGGACAGATCGCCACGGACCACGATGTGCAGGTCCACGTAGAAACTGAAGCCCATTTTTCGAACGTAACACTTGTCCAAACCGATCACGTTTTTCACGCGGCCGGCGATTTCGCGCACGCGTGACTCGAGACTGGGGTCGGGAGCGATGTCGGCCAGTTCGCGGATCGCCGGACGAATCTGATACCCGGCGTTGTACAAAATGATAAGCGCCGCCCCGAGGGCTGCCCAGTCGTCCGCGGCATCCCAATGCATCAGAAGTGCGATGGAGATGCCAACAAAGGCAAAGGCCGAGGTGATGGCATCACTGCGATGGTGCCATGCATCCGTCTTCACAGCGCTGCTTCCGATCATCTCAGCAACCTCGCCGACATGGCGGAAAAGAAGTTCCTTTACGACGAGCACTCCCGCGAGAACGACGAGTGTATAAGGCTTGGGAAGCGGGTGCGGCACTCGAATTCCGTGGATGGCTTCCAGGACGATGACCAGCGCGGCCATGACCAGCGAAACGCCTACAATCAATGCAGCGATCGGCTCCGCTTTGCCGTGCCCGTAGGGATGATCCGAGTCTGGGGGCTTTGCCGCGATTTTCAGGCCAAAATAGACCACCAAACCGCTGACCACATCGGCGACGGAGTCCAGGCCGTCCGCCACCAACGCAAAGGAATGCCCCAACAAGCCGCCGGTACACTTGGCGATCGCCAATCCTAAGTTCGCAAAGATTCCCAGCCGGGACGACTTCATGCCCCGGTTCGCGAATCGCTTGATGGTACGTACCCGGCTTGGCCTCATCCCGGTAGACTGTATCGTCCGCTTGGGGTACGGGTCAATTTGACTGGTCCTGGTGGTGCGCGGCACGCCACCATCGGCATCGGATACTGTGAGGATAGGATTCTGTGCGCGCTCTTGTGGAAATGTGCGACGCGGTGGCTGCTACAACGAAGAAATCGGAAAAAGTACGCCTGGTGAGCGAATACTTCAAGGCCGCCTCCGTGGACGATGCCGCGCGCGCGGCAATCTTTCTGAGCGGGCGCCCGTTTGCCAGCCGCGAGGAGCGCGTGCTGAATATTGGCGGCAGGAATCTGGCGAGACTTGTCGCCGAGTTAGCCGGCGCGGAAGGCCAAGATTTAGGCTCTGCCTATCGCGAGCATGGCGACCTCGGCGATATGGCCGGGAAGCTTCTGCGCGAGCAAAATGCTATGGGAGATATCGATCTGCAAGAAGTAGAAGCTGTGTTTCACCGGCTTCCCTCATTACGATCCCAGCCGGAAAGGCTTGCCGGATTGAAGAGCATTCTCGAAAAAGCGAGCGCACCAGACGTCAAGTACATCATCAAGATCATCACCGGCGATCTCCGAATCGGCCTGAAGGAAAGCTTGGTAGAAGAGGCCATTGCGAAGGCGTTTGCGAGGCCGCTCGAATCGGTTCGAAGGGCCAACATGCTCACCGGGGATTTGGCGGAAACGCTGCGGGCCGCTCGTAATGGCGAACTTACCGCCGTGGCCATGCGCTTGTTTCATCCCATCGGTTTCATGTTGGCTGCGGCGGTGGAAGAGGCAGCCGATATTAAGGTGGATGCTTCGGCGGAAATGTACGTCGAGAAGAAATATGACGGGATTCGCGCCCAGGTTCATAAGAGCAAAGATGGCGTGAAGATGTTTTCGCGGACGCTCGATGAGATCGTGGAGTTTCCGGAGCTGATTGCGCCGATCGCTGCGATGCCCGGCGAAATGATTCTCGATGGAGAAATTCTGGGCTGGCTCGATGACCGGCCGTTGCCTTTCACCGAATTGCAGAAGAGGCTGGGACGCAAGCAGATGAATCTCTGGCTGCAGAAGGAAATACCGGTCAGGTTTATGGCGTTCGATCTCCTCTACCACGATGGAGAGCTGTTGCTGGACGCGCCGCTGGCCGACCGCAGGAAGCGCCTGGAATGGATTTTTTCGGGACGGCATGCTGACGAAATCCAGGCAGCGCCCGCGGAACGGTGTGACTCGAGCGAGAAAATCGAGTCTACGTTTCGCACAGCGCTGGCTGCTGGGTATGAGGGTATCGTGGCGAAATCGCCCTCGTCGCCATACGTGCCGGGTCGCCGCGGCGGATTCTGGTTCAAGTTGAAAGAAGCATTTGCCACGCTCGATGTGGTGGTGACGGCGGTCGAGTATGGCCATGGGAAGCGTCACGCCGTCCTTTCGGATTACACTTTTGCCGTGCGCGATGGGCAAAGGCTACTGAACATAGGTAAGGCCTATTCGGGTTTGACGGATGCCGAAATTCGCCAATATACGGGCTACTTTCTGGAGCACACCGTTCAGGATCAGGGGTTCCGCAGAACCGTGGAACAGAATGTGGTGATCGAAGTAGCGTTCAATAATATTCAGCGCTCGAAGCGCCACGAAAGCGGTTTCGCGCTGCGTTTTCCCCGGATTGTGCGGTTGCGGCCGGATAAGACGGCGGGACAAATTGACACGATCGAGCGCGTGGAAGAATTGTTTGCCAAGCAAGGTGCGCTGGGGCGTTCGGCCGTGGACGATTCGCGTTAAACTCGTCCGGAGATGGGGCGAGCCGATTCGCCGTTAGCCGGAGGTGGCGTGGACACAATTCGAACGCCGGAGCATGAGACGTTACGCGAAGCGGTACGCGGGGTCTGCGCGCGTTTTCCGGGCGCATACTGGCGGCAACTCGATCGCGAGCGCCAATATCCCGCGGAATTCGTGAAGGCACTCACAGATGCGGGCTATCTTGCCGCCCTGATCCCCAAAGAATACGGTGGCATGGGATTGGGTGTTACCGAAGCGGGTATCATCCTCGAAGAGGTGAACCGCTCGGGTGGCAGCGCGTCTGCCTGCCACGCGCAGATGTACATCATGGCGGCCCTCTTGCGGCACGGCAGCGAGGAGCAGAAGCGCCGCTACCTGCTTAAGATTGCGCGCGGCAATCTCCGCCTGCAGGCTTTCTCCATCACCGAACCGGAAGCGGGCTCCGACACCACCAGCATTCGCACATTCGCAAAGCGTGACGCGAGCGGCTATGTCGTAAGCGGACACAAGAACTGGACGAGCCGCATCGAGCATTCGGACCTGCTGATGCTCTTGGCCCGCACCGCGCCGCGGCAAGCGGAGAACCGTGCGCAGGGGATCAGCCTGTTCCTCGTCGATTTGCGCGAGATACGACGCAATCAACCGGCTGCGCTGGAAATTCGGCCCGTGCGCACGATGTTCAACTACGCAACGACGGAAGTTCTGTACAAGGAAATGCGCATTCCGGCCGACAGCTTGATCGGCACAGAAGGCGAAGGCTTTCGCTATGTGATTGATGGATGGAATGCCGAGCGCATTCTGCTTGCGGCGGAATGTATCGGCGATGGGTACTGGTTCATCGAAAAAGCGGTAGCGTATGCAAAATCACGAGAGGTGTTTGGAGCGCCGCTCGGCAGGAATCAGGGAATTCAGTTTCCGCTGGCCCGGGCTTACTCTGCGATTTGTGCTGCGGACATGATGAGATATCGCGCTGCCGCACTTTTCGATTCGGACGCGCGATGCGGCGCGGAAGCGAATATGGCCAAGCTGCTGGCCAGCGAAGCGAGCTGGCAAGCCGCCAACGTTTGTCTCGACACGCATGGCGGGAACGGCTTCGTCGATGAGTATGACGTCGAACGAAAATTTCGCGAGACGCGCCTCTATCAGATCGCTCCGGTGAGCAACAACCTGGTGCTGGCGCATCTCGCTACGCACGTTCTTGGGTTGCCTCGTTCGTATTGACGCGAAAGGGAAGAGACGTGAAAGAACCGATCTCGATGTACAAGGAAGTCGGCGCGAAGCGCTACCGCGAAACCTTTGGCCTTTATTACGAAGACTTCGAGATTGGCGACGTGATCGAGCACCGTCCGGGCCGGACGATTACGGAGACGGACAATGTGTGGGGCTGTTTGCTCACGATGAATTCTCAGCCGTTGCACTTTGATGCGGTCTACGCTTCGAAAACAGAATGGGGAAAGTGTTTGGTGGATAGCACGGTGACGCTTTCCATTTTGACCGGGATGAGCGTGCGAAGCGTCAGCGGAAAAGTGGTCGCAAATCTGGGCTGGGACAAAGTAAAGATTACGCACCCGCTCTTTGCCGGCGATACGCTCTATGCGGAATCTAGGATTCTGTCGAAAAGGGAATCGGGGAGCCGGCCGGGGCAGGGCATCGTCACGGTCGAAACGCGCGGCCTGAATCAGGATGGCAAGCAAGTAATGGTGTTTGAACGCACCATGTTGATCTACAAGCGCGGGCAATCGCCCGAAGCCGCCGCGAATTATTAAATGGCGCGTTAAGGCCAGAACGAAGCGCACTTCGGAAACGGACAGGAAAGACATGCAATACGTAAGGTTGGGATCGACCGGTCTGAAGGTTTCGCGTTTGTGCCTGGGCACGATGACCTACGGCTCCAAGAAATGGCGTGAATGGGTACTCGATGAGGAGGCGAGCCGGCCATTTCTCCGGCGCGCGCTAGAGCTGGGCATCAACTTCTTCGACACGGCGGACATGTATTCGCTCGGTGTGAGCGAAGAGGTCGTCGGACGCGCACTGCGCGATTTTGGCCCGGGCCGCGACAAAGTGGTGATCGGCACAAAACTCTTCAACGCCATAGGAGACGATCCGAATCAGCGAGGCCTTTCGCGAAAGCATATCCATCACGCGATTGACGACAGCTTGCACCGTTTAGGCACCGACTATGTGGATCTTTACCAGATTCACCGTTTCGATTGCGAAACGCCGATCGAGGAAACGCTGCGCGGGCTGGACGATCTGGTACGGGCCGGAAAGGTGCTTTATATCGGGGCGTCATCCATGTTTGCCTGGCAGTTCGCCAAAATGCTGTATGTGGCGGAGCAGATGGGGCTCACGCGTTTCGTCACCATGCAAAATCACTACAACCTGATTTACCGCGAGGAGGAGCGTGAAATGATTCCGCTTTGCCGCGAGGAGGGAATCGGGATCATTCCGTGGAGTCCACTGGCACGCGGCTTCCTGGCAGGCAATCGGCAGAAGGATCCGCGAGAAGGAACAACGCGCGCAAAAACGGACGAGTACGCGCACCGGCTTTACTATCAGGATTCGGATTTTGTGGTGGTCGAGCGGCTCAGCGAAATCGCGCGAAAGCGAAATTTCAAGAACGCACAGGTGGCCTTAGCTTGGATCCTGCAGAAGCCCGGGATTACGGCGCCGATCATCGGGGCGACTAAAATGGAGCACCTTGAGGATGCCGTTGCGGCGCTGGACATCAAGCTGGATGAAGCGGAGTGCAAGGCGCTCGAGGAGCCGTATCAGCCACACAGAATTCTAGGGCATTCGTAATCAACGTTTCGCCGGCAGCTTTAGGGTGTGTTCGTAGGACGTTTCGCGACAGAATTACTTCGCCAAGGCGGGGCGTTTCGCGCAAATCGCCAAACTCCCAGGTCTGCGATAATTTCAGCGGCAGCAGCGACGCCTTCTTGGCGGGCCCTTCAGGAAGGATCGAGAGGATATAACGCGATCTGACGCGAATTCTGATGAGCCGTAGCTGATGCCGCGCGCGAAGCCTTTTTGCGCAACGCCCGGCCCGCAGCAAGGACAATTTCCGATTGGCGCAGCGGGCTTCTGACGAAGTCAAAGGCGCCCAGTTGCATGCCCTCCAGATAGGTGTCCCATTCGCCGCTTTCGGAAATCACCACGACTGGCGCGTCGGAATGATTGCTCTTAAGGTCGCGCAAAACGCCCCGGAAGTCGCCATCCACAAGGTTTTCCTCGCACACCACGAGCGAAACGGTATGTTCCGAGATCATGGCGGTCGCGCAAGATTCCGTGCCGGCAAAAAGAAATTCGAACTGAAAATCTTTGAGTAAATCCGTCAACTGCCGGCGATGATCGGGACGAGCAGTGACGATGAGCACCGGGGGATTCGACGCCATCTGTGTCTCCTTCTGTGCTGACGCTGGCTGGGCTGCCCGGTTGGGAGGGTGGGTTTGCGGCCACGCCGCGAGACCCAGGAAACCGGTGAATATCAGCCACTCTAGGCGCGGCGGAATTTATTGTCAACGCAAAAGCGGCCACCACTTCCAGATTGAAGTTTTCTAACTGGCTGCCGACGTGCATTGGTGATTGGGCTAAGGGCAAAAGTTCCGGAAGGCGCCGAAACCGAGGCCGGAACAAGCCAGCGATCAGGCGCCGTTCGATGAACTCCGTCGCAGCCTGACCACAGGATCGCGTGGCAAACCGTTGATTGGAGCCGGATCATCGCTCATTGGGTAAAAGGAGTTCGACCGTTTCTCGAGGGAAGCTATGCCCAAAACTGCCAACCCGTTTCGCGTACGTGCCTCGTCGCTTGAAGAAGTCACGGCCGTGATTCTCTGTGGAGGTTTAGGCAGGCGTCTGCGTTCGGCCGTCCCCGATCTCCCGAAATGCATGGCCTCTGTCGCCGGACGACCCTTTATCGACTATCAGCTTGATTGGTTACGAGGCATCGGCATTCGCGACGTGGTCCTTTGCACCGGCTACAAAGCCCAATCCGTGCGCGAATATTGCGGCAACGGCATGACTCATGGGCTTCTGCTGCGCTATTCGCCGGAGAGTGAGCCGCGCGGCACCGCGGGCGCGCTCAAACACGCCGAACATTACGTCCGCCGTGGCCCCTTTGTGGTGCTCGACGGAGATTCGTTTTTCGAACTCGATCTTGCCGGGATGCTTTTCGACCATTGGTCTCACGGAGCGCGCGCGACAATAGGTCTCGCGCGCGCGCCGGAGCCGGGGCGTTACGCTAGCGTATGGCTCGATCCTCAGGAACAAGTCGTCCAGTTTGGAAATGCCGCTCCCGATTTCGAATCAGACCGTGTTGTGCTCTCGACCCAGTGGGTGAATGGCGGCATTTACGTCTTTGAACGCAGCATTTTCGAATTGATTGCCAATGCACCAGAACCCATTTCACTCGAACGCGAAATCTTGCCGCTCATGATCGGCATGGGCCTTTACGGCTTCCGTTCGAATGCCTACTTCATTGATATTGGCGTTCCCGAGGATTTCACTCGGGCGCAAATTGAGTTGCCGGAAAAGCTTGCCTGTATGCCTCAGGATTCGCGCTAAAGGCCTGGCGTCCGTTTGCTTAATGTCCTCGAAGACACGAAGCGTCAGCTACCCGGCTGAAATGTTCCACGTGCAGTTGCGTTTCGTCCCCGGACAGAATAAATGCGCGCTCGAGAGAGTGTTGCAATTCGCGTACGTTTCCCGGCCATGCATACCGCCGCAGCAGCGCCAACGAAGCCGCAGAGATCCGCTTCGCGGGAACACGGGCCTGGCGGCACAGCTCGCTGAGAAACTGATCTACCAGCAGCGAAACGTCTTCGCTGCGCTCCCGCAGCGGCGGTAGGTCGATCGGAAACACCGCGAGCCGGTAGTACAAATCCTGGCGGAAAAGCTTCTGACGGACATTGTCGAGCAGTTGCACGTTTGTTGCGCAAATTACGCGCACATCCACGCGAAGGACATCCGAAGTGCCTAGTCGCTGCACCTCGCCGTCTTGCAAGAAACGCAGAAGCTTCGATTGCATCGTCAGAGGCAGCTCGGCAATTTCATCCAGGAAAAGTGTGCCGCCATGTGCCACGTGGATTCGCCCCAGGCGCGACTGTACTGCACCGGTGAATGCTCCACGAGCGTGACCAAACAACTCCGCCTCGAGCAGCGTTTCCGGTATAGCCGCACAGTTCACCACCACCAGAGGGTTCTTCGCGCGCAGGCTGATTTGATGAATCGCGCGCGCCACTAACTCTTTGCCCGTCCCCGTCTCCCCGGTAATGAGTACGGTAGTATCGCGCTCGGCGACGAGCCGCACCAATTGATATACCTCCTGCATCGCTCGCCCCGAGCCCACCATTCCGGGCAGTTGATCGCCGTGGGGGAGCTCATGCTCTGCGGCGGGCGCGGTCTCAAAGTCGCTAGGAAAAGCAACAGATGATCCGAGTGTGCCAATTGCGTCCGCATCCAGGGAGTCCAGGAAGTGCACTTCAATATTTGGGTGTTCTCTGCGCGCGAGTTGCGCAATCTCGGCGGGATCGAGATCGGGCAAACGCCGATCCAGCAGCAGGGCATCGCAAGCAAACGATTGCAGTTTCGCGAGAGCGTGTGCACCACTTAAAGCTTCCTCTACCGAGCCTGTAGTTCGACGCAATGTGCTAAGAATATGCTTTCGATACCGTTCGTCCGCGCTCACGATCAAAATGCGCGCTTTGTGTGGTGCAATCGCTGCAGTCACCCCGCTCGCCATGTTACCGCTCTTTTCCGGCGCCTTTCCCGGCTTGAGTGAAAAGCTTCTAATGTTTGCCTGCGAACGAATCGGCGCAAGGCGCGCTCCACGCCGCGGGGTTCTTAGAGCGCGTCAATCACCAAATTGAGCGTGAATTGAGACCTGAAAAGAATTGAGTTACTTCAGGAGGGAGTGTGCGGGTGGCCCAAAAGCGGACGCGCGTACAGAAATGGAACTTCGCCGCATCGTATGCGCGTGTTGCGGCCGTTGGGATTGTGTTGCTGCTGTAGTCTGATTCGCAAGCGGCAAGCCAGTTGAACACTTTGTCTCGGAATCTAATGCACGTCTCTATTGACAATGGCCGCTTTCGCGCGGAAACTGATACTCCCTTCCTTAGTATTTCGAAATCCCGCCCAACGAGCAAAAACTTATGCGAACTCTAGTAATTGAAGATGACGCGCCTTTGGCAGAATTTCTCGAAAAGCGTCTGCGCGATGATCATTTCGCCGTCGATATCGCCGGTGATGGTGCGGAAGGACAGCGCCTGGTAGACAACAGCCCCTATGACTTGGTGATCCTCGACCTCAATCTGCCACGCGTCCACGGGCTCGATGTCCTGCGCCATATTCGGGTCAAAAAGCCCGATCTGCCGGTGTTGCTGCTGACCGGGGCAAATGCAGTGGACGAGCGAGTAAAGGGTTTGGACGCCGGGGCGGACGATTACCTTGCGAAACCCTTCTCCTATGCCGAACTCGCCGCACGCATGCGCGCCGTGCTTCGGCGTAGCGGCGCCACCCTAAAGGCCGTTCTGAAAGTAGACGATCTTGAACTCGATCGCATCGCCCGCACGGTTCGCCGCGGAAGCTGTGGCATCGAGTTGACCCCCAAGGAATTTTCGCTGCTGGAATTCCTGATGCAGCGCGCGCGACAACCCGTCACGCGTCTGATGATTTCAGAATTGGCTTGGAAGCTGGAAGGCGACACCCTGACGAACGTCGTGGACGTCTACATCAATTATCTACGGCGCAAAATCGATTCCGGTTATGCGTCCAGGCTGATTCGCACGGTTCGCGGCGTCGGCTACCAAATCGGTGGACAGTAGAAACTATCTCCACACATCGCGGCACAGCTTAGGCGTGGGCCGCGCGTCCCGTTTCAGGCGCGGAAAGTTCGAGCGCCGCTTCCGGAGCCGCTGTGGCGGCCACACTGGCAGCCCTCAATTGCGCTGTTGCGCTTCGCATACAGGATGTGATCGCTTGGGCGCAAGAAGCCGTCATCACCGCTCCGGCCGGCTGCAATATCTCCTCTGGCAACTCCGAGAGCTTCCCTGCTTCGGTTTCGAATTCCGCTGCCGCCTCTTCTTGCCATTCCACCGGCGCACTCGCCGGAAGCTTCTCATGCAGCAGACGCTCGCTGGCTTGCACCAAGGGCTCCGCATGGAATCGCCGCTGCATCGCGGCACCACACAAGACATTCGTCGCAGCGAGGAGGCTCATTCCCTGATGGTGCGCCATCCAGCAACGCACCACTTCGCAGGAGACGGTCTCGCCGGCACGCGAGGGCGTGAAGTCGGCTGCCTCGTAAAAACCGTAGCTTCCGAGCCAGCCCAACGATTTCATCATGTCTAGGTTTTGTGTCGCGCTCGCCGCATCCACCGTCAAGCCAAGGAATACAGAATATGGGGAAATCACTGTTTCTCGCGAAGATTCGGCATCAATCGCTAAACCGCGTATCCCAAATGCCTGGTAGCGGTGGTCGCCTATGTCGTTTCGTTCACTACAACACGATTCTGAAATGCCCCACGGAATTCCTCGCTTTGCGGCATGTGCCCGTTGAATGTGAACGACCCCGCGAGCGCTCCGATCGAGCAGGGTATCCACGCCGCCACGCATCCATAGGGCGGGCATTAAGTATTCGAACATAGTGCCCGACCACGAAATCAGCACGTCATGGCCGCCACGAAGCGTGTGGGAGCGTTTCAGCCGGAACCAGGACTCCTGCGGAATGTCGCCTTTCGAAATCGCCACAAACGCAGCGGACCGCGCTTCCGAGGCGAGCGAGCCGTAATGCGAGCTGTGCAACTCCGCCGTCTCCGCGTCATATCCCACCGATAGCAGTTTCTTTTGCGGGTTGTACAGAAAGCGGAAGTCCATCGCCGCGGCGATCTCGCTGCTTTCTTCCGCCAATTGCGTCAGGCGGTTCCATAGGTCACGCGCAGCCGTTGATGTACGTTGGATCGCCGCTCGCAGGAATTGCACGCTAGCACGAGTGTCTAGGCTGGTTCCCGGATCGGCCGCGATGCTACGCAAGCGTGGTTCCAGTTCAGCCGCAAGCGAGAGAGCCGATTCCACGGTGAGTGTTGACGCCCGCAAACGCCGCTCAACCTCGGGGCCGCCGCAATCTTCCAGTTTGGCCAGCAACCACGGCGCGAAATCCTGAACCACCTTGGCAAGCTTGTGCACCCGCGTGGAAAGCTCCCGTGCCCACCATCGCATCTCTTCAGTCGAATCAGCGGCCACCAGTGCGTTTTCGAATTGCACCACCTCGGCTTCGAATCCGGGTAGCGCCCGCAGCCAGTCCTGCCTTGGGCCGGCCAACGACTCCACGCGATACCTCAGTTTGCGCAACGCGTCCGTGATTTTCACGCCAGGAGATGAACTAGCGGCAAGGTCCTCCAGCAGGCGAACCTGGTCGTAAACTCCCTCCCACAGTTGCGGCCCGAAAATCGGCTGCGTGCGGGCTTCCAGGCATCCCTGCTTGAGCGTCCACAGGCAGCACACCAGATTCCCGCTGTCCACGGTGGAAACGAAGTAAGGAGGCAGCACCTCCAGCGTTTGCGTGTCGTACCAGTTGTAAAAGTGCCCGTGAAATCTCGGCATGCGCGCCATGCTGCGAAGCGTGTGCCCGGTCTCGGCAGCAAATTCAGGCAATGTCAGGAAACCGAGATCGCACGCCGCGAGCCGCGCGTCCAGCAGCATCCCGAGGTCGGTTGGTGAAACGCGCCTTCCAACATTGGCCGGCGATTCCTGAATTACATCGGGGATCAGCCAGTTCTCATCGGCGTTTCCAAACTCGCGAAAAAAGCGCCACGTCCGCAAGGATGCACCGCGCAGAAATTCCCGTTGCTTTGTTCCGATCCGTGTTATGCCCGGCTGACTTGCTCCATCTAGCCATTCGCAAATAAACCTCGATGACCCCCACAACGCCAGAATCGGCAGCGCGGCGAAAAACGACGCTGGCCTGCAAAACGCCACAAGAACTCCAATACCGATCGCGAGCGGCGCAGTCCAATCCAGGTAAACCTCGACCGAGCCTTTCTTCGCACCGCGTGATTCGGCTTGCGCCGCCGTCTCCCATTGCAGCAACCGTTGCCGCGTAACCGCCATACGCACCACCGAGCGCAAGACGGCATCGAGTGTGATCATCCCCTGATGCAACAGCACTGTCAGGCGGAACAGCAGTTGCCCATAGGCGTTTGCAAATTCATGACCCATTCCACGCCAGAACCGCAGCGTGTAACGAGTGCGCCCCGCACGCCCCACCGCCAGCGCCAACTGCAAATCGGCCGGCAACGTCATGACCGCCAGCGCACCCAGTGTCCAGTAGATCGCCTTTCCGGGCAGCACGAGCCAGGCGAGAAGCAACAGTGCAAGCGTCGCAACTTCCGTCAAGCTCCGCCGCAAGTTGTCCGCAACCTTCCACCGAGAAATCAAACTCAGCGGGTTTTGCACCAGGCGGCCGCAGAAATCCGGTACGCGAGTTCCGAGCCAGAAAATAATTTGCCAATCGCCTCGAACCCAACGGTGCTTCCGCCGGCTATAAGCGTTGAAATGCGAAGGGTAGTCGTCCACCACTTCTATATCGGACGCCAAACCGGCGCGGACGTAATTGCCCTCGATCATGTCGTGACTGAGCAGAGCATTGGACGGGAAGCGTTGCCCAAGCACTTGCTGACACGTCTCTACGTCGTAAATGCCTTTGCCCGTGTAAATTCCTTCGCCGAAAAGGTCCTGGTAGACGTCCGAAACCGCGCGCGTATATATATCGAAGCCCGTTTCCCCGGAAAGCAGAGCGGCAAATCGGGAGCGCGCTGCGGAATGCACGCTGATCTCTACCCGAGGCTGCAGAATTCCATAACCTTCTACGACCGTGTTCGTTTCGGGGTTGATCACCGCGCGGCTCAGCGGGTGTGCCATTGCGCCCACCAGGCGATGCGCCGATTCACGCGGCAGTTGCGTGTCCAAATCGAGCGTAATCACATAGCGAACGTTTCGAAGAACCGAGAGATCGCCCTCTTTGACCGGAAACGCGTCATGCCTTCCCAGCAGAAGTTGGTTTAAATCGAGCAGCTTTCCGCGCTTGCGTTCCCAACCCATCCAAACGCCTTCCGCGGAGTTGTACGCACGGTGCCGATGCAACAATAGGAATGACCCTCTGTTGTCCGCCGCGTGCTTGCGGTTCAGCGCGCGAATCAAATCCGCGCAAATATCGGCTAGGGCATCTTTTTCATCCTGAAACTGCAACGAATCCGGCACATCGGTCAGCAGGGCGAAGTGTAAGTGAGGATCACGATTTGCCAGATAGCGAATCTCCAGATCTCTCACCGCTTGCCGTGCTTGCGATTCGCTCACAATCAGTGCCGGCACGGCCACGAGCGTCGTGTGTTCTGCCGGGATTCCTTGCGAGAAATCCAGCTTCGCTACCGTCCTCGGCGAAAGAATGGCCGTGGCGAGCTGATTTAGAATCGAGACGGCGCATTCGGCCGCTGGCAATAGGAAGGCCGCCGCGGCAAGCAAAGCCCAGCCCCATCCCGGCGTGAGCTTCACTACAAATGCGAGAATGGCCGCCGTCGTTAATGCAATACCGGCCAGGTAGAACGTAGCCGGGTGCTCGAGGATCGTGTTACGCACCCCGCTCAGTAAAGACGGACGGTAGCCGGCCAACCGCTTCAGAATGCGGGCACCGTCGTCGACCAGGTAAAAACCCACATGACCGCGCCGTTCCCGCGCGCGATCGCTCAATGCCGGGTTACTCTCCGCGGCACGCGCAAGAACTAACGCATCGCGCGCGATATCCCGCTCGCTGTGTTTTGAACGCGCGGCCAGATCCGCGATAACTTTTCGATATACCGAACGGCTTTCAAAATCCATTCGCGCGTAAGCGCCGGCCGGGTCCTCGCCAAGAAGTTGCTCGAGTAGGTGAATCCGTTCGAAAACTTCCTTCCATTCGAGCTCCGAAATTTCCCGCAAACTCTCGATCAGCACGGGCATTTGCGCGCGCGAGCTCCGCTCGGTCTTCTCGTGCTTCGCGCTTATGGCTGCCGCGATCTCCGCCACGCGCTCGAGCAGCGCGAGTTGCATGCACGCACGGAAATTCCACACCTCCTTCATTTCGAAGGCGGTCGCTTCCTGCGCGGCCTCGGCGAACACGGCAAATGTCATTTCATCGAATGCGTACCCCGCAGCCTCCAGGTATGTTTCCGCCGCGGCGTAGCATCGGGGCAAGCGCTCTTCGCCGGACGCATGCAGGATCGGCATCGGCGTCATGTTCAAGATGTCTTCGCGGGCGTCACCCAGCGCGCACGTGATCAGCGCGGCATTTTCGAAAAACCACGCAGTCTCGCTTCCTTTTGCGAATCGCCGATGTCTGGCTTGCTGCTGTAATTTCTGCAGTGAAGACCGAATGGAAAGCGAGGCCGCTTTCCAGCGTGTGTCGAGAATTTGGCGGCAGTCACCCTTTACAGCGCCACTCCAATAGGGCGCCGCGCGGCGAATGGCCGCGCGCATGGCATCTTCTTGGGTAGCTGCCGCGAGCGCCGCCGATGCCACGCGGGGTTCGGCGAGGGAAGCGATATCCCCTTGCGCGGACGGGTTTCGCAAAACGTTAGGAGTGATGTCCGGAGGCGGCCAGGTTCGTGAGGTGTCGAATGCCGATGGATTTGCAGTCGCCATTGTGGGAGCCCGTTACGATTTCATCTGTAGTTCGCTGCCTGCAGTTCAAACATTTCTTTGTACCTCCCACCGCTGCCCACCAACTGGTCGTGCGAGCCTTCCTCGGCGATCTGACCGCCGGCGAGGACCAGAATGCGGTCCGACATGCGTACCGTCGAAAACCGGTGTGAGATCAGCAGCGCCATCTTGTTCTTGGTCAATTCGGCAAAGCGTTCGAACACTTCGTGCTCTGACTTCGCATCGAGCGCCGCCGTCGGTTCGTCAAGAATCAAGAGTTGCGCGTCCCGCAGGTACGCCCGCGCCAACGCAATCTTCTGCCATTCGCCACCGGATAGGTCGACGCCGCCTTCGAAACGGCAACCGAGCGTTTGCTCGTAGCGCTTCGGGAGCTTGCGAATCACGTTCTCTGCCAGGCTCTTGTAGGCCGCCGTGCGAATTAGGAAGGGGTTGTCCCGTTCCTCGATGCGGCCGATGGCGATGTTGTCCGAAGCCGTCATTTCGTAACGCATGAAGTCCTGGAAGATGACGCCGATTTCCCTCCACAGACTTTCCAGGTCGTACTCGCGAAGGTCCACGCCATCCATCAGAATTTGGCCTTCGGTGGGATCGTAGAGTCGTGACAGCAACTTGACGATCGTCGTTTTTCCTTGCCCGTTCTCGCCCACCAGCGCGATGCGCTCGCCGGGCTCCAGCCGGAAGGAGACGTTCTTAAGCACCTGCCGCGCGCTCCCGGGGTAAGAAAACGAAACATTTCGAAACTCGAATCCCTGACGGATCGGCCGCGGTGCAAGCAGGGCGTTGGGTTTCGAAAGGACCTTGGGCTGTACGGCAAAAAACTCGAGCAAGTCCGTACAGAACATTGCCTGGTCCGCAATCCCGGAAAATGTGGAGAAGAGCGCTTGGATGTTCGTGCTGGCGCCCACGATCGCGCCGCTTAGCAAAATCAATGTCTGCAAATTTATTCGGCCGGCAACGGTTTCGTAAATTACGTAAGCATATGTTCCGTAATAACCCACCGTTCCGAGCAGGCCCAGCAGGGAACCAGCCAAGAGTCGCCGCGAGGCCAGCCCAACGGTTTGCTTGTGAAGATCGTCCGAGAGCGCTTTATAGCGATTTACGAGAAACGGCCCAATTCCAAAAAGCTTAAGTTCTTTTGCGCTTTCCTTGCTTCCGCCAATCGTCCGCAAATAATCCATTTCGCGGCGTGCCGTGGTCTGCTGGAAATTGAGCGAGTACCCGAGAAATGCAAAGTGCGTTTCGCCGAGGAACGCCGGCACCACCGACACGATCAGTGCGGCCAACAGCCAGGGCGAATAGACCAAAATCGTGCCCGCCAAGCTGACCGTGGTGATCACTTGTTGAAAGAGCTTGCCGGCCGACTGAATCATGCCGATGCGGTCGGTTCCTTGCGCTCGAGCGCGCTCCATCTTGTCGTAGAAGAGCGGATCCTCGTATGACGTGATATCCAATTTCGAAGCGTGCTCCATCAGCCTGGTGCTGATGTGCCGGGTAAACTTGTCTGCCAGGACGACATCGGAATAATCGGTAAGTTTTGTAAGAATCGCGGAAAGCGACGCCAGCGCGAACTCGCCAACCACTAGCCACCAGAAGTAATGCGGCAGTGGGTGCGTCCCTTTTGTGAAGGCCGAAAGCAAGCCGATGATCACGCTCGTGACGGCCAACATCGCCAGCGGCATCAATGCGGCCAGCACGCGGTAAATCCCGCTGGCAACGATAGTCCTCGGCGCTGCCTCCCAAACCATATGCATCATGGGCGGCAAATTACCCAAGGCACGTAGACGTTCACGCCACTTTGGCATTGTCGTTGCCTTGGAATCGGGGCTGGTTGATTCGCTCATGGACCTTTGCAGGCTCCCGTTAAGTGAGTAGTTCGGCTGGACTCTCTGCGCCGCTATTTCTGTTGCGAAAAATCCCTGCAATGATCTGATGCTCGTGAATTGCAACCGAGCTTTGGCGTTCGCGTCCCGCTGCGCTCAAATTGCAGCAAATCGAACGCTTCAGCGTGCTTGCGATTATTTGCCGGCGTTTGGATCGAGAGGCGCAATCAGGAACGTTCGATGACTTCGGCATTCGGAGACCTCGAACATCGCACTGTATTTCCAGTGGCTCGGTTTATAGTGCCGCGCCGCAATATCGAAAGAGCACGCCGCGTGCCAGTGCAAATGCAACGTAAACTATTGGCACGTACTGAGTTACAAAAGCGGTGCAGTAAAGACCTTATGGTTTTTTTTCGCTCCGCAGCAACTTCTACCTACTAATCTGATTAGAAGGCGCCCACGTGAATGAGCAGATCAAGAGGAAAACGAGGCTCGTCTGGACAGACCGAGGAGGAGTTCTCAGCAAACGCGGAAGCGAATCAGTGCGCCATGGCCGGCCCTTTGCCCTTTGGCCGCTGCAAAAGGAAAATGAAGGGTATCATGATCAGAAAGATCGAGCCGAGGATTTCGAACGCAGTGTTGTAGGCCATCATCGCTGCCTGCCGCTGCACCATTCCGAAGATCGCTCCCTGCGCCTGATGCAAAGCGTCAGTAGGATCCGATCCGTGGGCGACGAACATCTGTTGCATGCCTCGCAGCATCATCCCGGCAGCGGGGTTATAGGGATTCACATGTGCGCTCAGCAGGTGCATATCCGCCTGTGCTTGGCGAACCTGAATGGTATTCACAGCCGAAATCCCGATGCTGCCGCCGAGATTGCGCACCAGATTAAACAAACTCGTGGCATTGCCCATACCCTCCTTCGGTATGGGGTCCATGCTGACTGTGGTGAGAGGCACAAAGATTAAGCCCAGCGCTAACCCCATGATGAACTGCGGCCAGAAAAAGTCCCAGTAGCCCGCGCGCAGGTTCAGCCGGGAGAGCTGCAGCAGCGTAAGCCCGCACACCGGGATGCCAATTCCCAGCAGCTTTCGCGCGTCCGCCTTCGCCATAATCATGCCGACCACGGGCATACCGATGAAGGATCCTAATCCTCGGGGCGCCATGGCGATACCGGCCCGCAGAGGCGGAAACCCAAGCAGTGTTTGCAAAACCAAGGGGATCAGGACCACGCTGCCGTAAATGCCCACGCCCAGCAATGACATCAGGAACACACCCGTGGCGTAGGTGCGATTCTTGAAGACCCTTAAATTCACCACCGGCGATTCTATATAAAGCTCGTAAATCACGAAGACGGTCAGGGCGAGGATCGCAAGAATCGCAAAGCCGGTGATCCAGTTCGTGGCGAACCAATCCTTTTCCTGCCCCTTGTCCAGCAGCACTTGCAACGATGCAATCCCCACCGCCAACATCCCAATGCCCCAATAATCCACCTTATTCGACCCGCGGCGAATGTAGGAGGGATCGAACACGAAGAGACTGGTCATTACCAGTGCGGCGATGCCGATCGGTACGTTGATGTAGAACACCCAGCGCCAGCTATAGCTATCCGTCAGCCAGCCTCCCAGCACGGGGCCCAACATCGGTGCCACCACAATCCCCAGCCCCCAAAACCCCATGGCCTTGCCGCGATCTTGCGGCGGAAAAGACTCAAGCAAAATAGCCTGCGAAATCGGTTGTAACCCGCCCCCGCACGCACCCTGAATCACGCGGCAAATAATCAGCACGGTCAGGTTCGGAGCCAACCCACAGAAAAATGACGCCACCGTGAACCCGGTCACCGACATCATCAGCATGCGCTTCCGGCCAAAGTAATTCGAAAGCCAACCGGTAATCGGCAGGATGATCGCATTCGCTACGAGATAGGAGGTCAGCGTCCAAGTTGCCTCGTCAACGGTGGCCGATAGACTGCCGGCAATGTGCGGCAGCGACACGTTGACGACCGTGGTGTCCAGCACCTCCATAAAGGTGCTGAGCATCACCGAGATCGCGATGATCCAAGGATTGATGTGAACCGGATTACCTGGAGCGCTCTCGGAAGCCATTCGTGCTACTTAGATGAGTGACCCTGCTGTCAGGGCACGTCAGCCACGCCCCGCGTACAACATCCCTCTCCTGAGTGAGTTAGGCGCCAAACAGGGCCTGTTTCTTAAGCTCTACTTCAGCTTTCGCGAGATATAATCGATAGAAGAATTTTCTGCGCCGGAGCCCCTGGGAACGATGAATTTTCTGGACCTGATCCACATTGCCGTTTCCGCGCTGGCCCGCAACAAACTTCGCTCGATTTTGACGACCGTCGGTATCACGATCGGCATTGGCGCCGTTATCTGTACGGTCGCCATCGGTCAAGGCGGAGCTGAGCAGATCCAGCAGCAGCTCGCAGCGTTGGGTGACAACCTGGTTTGGGTGGAATCGGGTGGACGGAACGTTCAGGGACTCCACACCGGGAATGACGCCACCAAATCGCTCACGCTCGATGACGCCAAGGCCATCCTCGAAGATGTTCCCCTGATCAAGAGCATCTCTCCCAACGTTGACGGTCGCGTCCAGATCGTCTACGAA
This sequence comes from Candidatus Acidiferrales bacterium, assembly GCA_035602725.1. GTDB lineage: Bacteria > Acidobacteriota > Terriglobia > Acidiferrales > UBA7541 > DASTCZ01. Next base: position 2,086 of record DATNLT010000013.1, on the reverse strand, counting down.
AATGAAAATTGGAACACAAGCTTTCGTGGGGATTCGCCGGATTACTTGGACACGCGTCGCTGGACCTTGAAGTCCGGCTCGATGTTCTCGCGCCACGATGTGGATACTCTGGCGAACGTTTGCGTTCTTGGACACTCCACAGCCGAGGTCCTCTTTGGCAGCCAGGATGGGGCAGGGCAAACGATTCGGGTGAACCAACTTCCGTGTACGGTCGTGGGCGTCCTCGATCCCAAAGGCACCAGCGCTGACGGCCGGGATCAGGACGATTTTATCTTGATGCCGGTGACCACCGCCATGCACAAGCTCGCTGGAAAAGAGTGGTTGGATGATATCTATTGTTCCGCTGTGTCCCCGGCCGCGATCGAACCGGCCCAAGAACAGATTTCGCGCTTACTGCGCCAGCGTCACAAATTGCGCGCCGATGAACCCGATGACTTCAATATCCGCCATCCCGAGGATGCGTTAAAAGCGCAACAGCAGGCCAGCCTCACACTCGAGATTATGCTGGCCGCGATCGCATCGGTTTCCTTGCTGGTCGGCGGCATCGGCGTTATGAACATCATGCTGGTGTCCGTCACCGAGCGCACCCGCGAGATTGGTGTCCGCATGGCGATTGGGGCCACCGAATATGACGTTCAGATGCAATTCCTTTTTGAAGCGGTGTTCGTAAGCATGCTGGGAGGAGCGTCCGGCATTGTCTTTGGCGTTTTCGCCTCGGTAGGATTTGCACGGTTGCTCGGATGGTCCATGGAAGTGTCGCCGGTCGCCCTGATCATTGCCGTGTTATTCTCCACGGCCATTGGGATAGGTTTTGGCTACTACCCCGCCAAAAAGGCCGCCAGCCTTGATCCGATCGAAGCGCTGCGCTACGAGTGAATGAAGAGGAAGGCCGGCCACATCTCAACGTAGCTTCGCGTTGCCAAACGGAAGAGTCAATCCGAGGTAGCAGGGGAAGCAACGGTACGATGCGCGCGCGAAGGCCTCATCCAGGTCTGTAGCCGGTCCATATACAAGTAGACGACCGGAGTCGTAAAGAGCGTCAGCATTTGGCTTAGGATCAAGCCGCCGACGATCGTGATTCCCAAGGGCTTGCGCATTTCCGCGCCGACTCCGCCGCCGACGACCAGCGGCAGCGCTCCGAACATCGCGGCCATTGTCGTCATCATGATGGGACGAAAACGCAGTAGCGAGGCCTGGTAAATCGCCTCGAGGGGGGGCTTGTTTTCTCCGCGTTCTGCCTGAATCGCGAAGTCAATCATCAGGATAGCGTTCTTCTTCACAATCCCGATCAATAAGATGATTCCTATTAGCGCGATTACGTTCAAATCCGTTTTGAACAAGAAAATCGCCAGCACCGCCCCGACGCCGGCAGACGGTAACGTGGAAAGGATCGTTACCGGGTGGATATAGCTCTCGTACAAGATACCGAGCACGATATACACCGCGGCCAGGGCGGTTAGGATCAAATACGGTTCCGAGGCCAACGATTGCTGGAATGCCTGGGCGGTTCCTTGGAAGGTTCCATGAACGGTGGCAGGCATGGCGATCTCGCGCTCTGCAGCCTGCACGTCGGTCACCGCGGTACCCAGCGACGCTCCCGGTGCCAGGTTAAAGGAAAGCGTGATGCTCGGGAAGATTCCCGTATGGTTCACCTGCAAGGACGTATTTGACGCTTGATAGTGGGCCACGGCACTCAGCGGTACCACCGTGTTTGAGCCGGTCGGCACGTAAATCGTCTTGAGCGAGTCAGGGTTCTGCAGGAACTGTGGGGCCACTTCCAACACCACGTGATATTGATTGATGTTCACGTAAATATTCGAGACCTGCCGCTGCCCAAACGCATCATTCAGCGTGCTGTCAATATTGGCCATCGGTACGCCCAGCCGCGAAGCAGAATCCCGGTCCACCACCAGTTGCGTTTCCAGCCCGTGCGCTTGCTGGTCGCTGTTGGCATCGCGCAGTTCTGGAATCTTCGCCAACCTCTGCAGCATCACCAGCGCCCAATGATTTAGCTCGTTTAGATCGTCAGCCTGCAGCGTGTACTGGAATTGCGAATTGCTGCCGCGTCCTCCGACGCTCACATCCT
>DATNLT010000008.1:0-2211 GCA_035602725.1 Candidatus Acidiferrales bacterium | reverse complement strand
CAGAACCATACGGTCCGGGAAATTGCCTGCATGTGAAATCCAGAGAATTCACCCGTGAGTGCCGCGAGAACAAATAATTGAATTCCTCCAGACAGCATCTGTGCGGCCGCGCTCATCGGCTTCGACGCCGGAAGAGGGAGGCGGCGCGTCAGGATCGTGGCCACAGACCAAGTGAATGCGGCGATCAGCAGAGCGAGAGCGCCGACGCGATTGATGGGAACCTCTCCTAAAGAAAAGGAGTGATTCATCAGGACGGCAACGCCGCAGAGTCCGACCAGCAAGGCCACGGCAAGACGCACGGTGAGCCGTTGCGTGCGCAGGAAGATGATTTCCAGCAGCGTGATAAACACCGGGATCGTCGCCAGCACGACCGCGGCAATTCCTGACGGCACGCGCTGCTCGGCCCAGAACAGGCAACCGTAGTCGAGCAGGAAGATCAGCGTGCCGAGAAAAGTTGCGGCCACCCATTCGCGCCGGCTAGGAGCTGGCGTGCCGCTCAGCCGCATCCAGGCGTACAAAAATATTCCCGCCACCGTAAAGCGCATGGCTGCAAACAGAAATGGCGGTACTTCGTGGACTCCTACTCGAATCGCAAGAAACGTCGATCCCCAAACGAAGTAAATGATTCCGAATGCTAGAAGAATTTTCCACGAATGCGGGCGGGTAGTTTGCAATTCCATCTCAACTAATCGTAACTCGCGAGGCTGCTCGTTCAAATTTGGAATTTAGCTTTCCGATCCAAACGTGAGAGACATTTTGGTTTTGCATAACCGCGAGTCACAGCGGGTGGCAGTGAGGTCAGTCGCGGCAGGCGTCCGCGGGAACGGGCACGCTCACGGGAGCAGGCAACGGCGCGAGATTGTACTTGGTGAGGAGCGTGTTTACAGGGGCAAAGCCTTGCGCTGCCAGATCGCGCCAGGCGGCGATATTTTTGGTTAGGCTGGTGCAGGATTCGTCCAAGGCTGATTCGGCAGTTTGCGAGGGAGCTGCATCGCCGCTTTGAATCATGAAGGAGATCCGGGCGAGATCGCGGTGGATGGGGCCAATCCCTGGGGCTTTAGGCATGCCCTCCTGAATCGCCGCAATCTTCTTGTCGAGATCCCCCAGCGCGTCGGCCAGCTCCTTTCCTTCTGGTGTCTGCACGGGCGCTGCAGCGGCGTCTTTCGCCTGGGCATTTTGCTGCGGCTCGGCGGCGACATCCTTTGCATGCGGACTCTGGGTAGCAGCGTCGGAGGCAGTCGTCTGCGACGCCGGTTTTTTCGATTCGTCGGTGATTCCTTCTCCAGGAGGGTTTTGTTTCGGCGCAGATGCGTTTGCCGCGGGCTGATGTCGTTTCACAAGATCCGCAAGGCTTTTCTGGCGGGCGACAACGGCCTCGCGCACCGGTGCGACGACGAGATAGGTCTTATAGCTTGCGGCGAGACCTGCCGTAATCTTATTTCCCGCCTCTAGTTGCTTGACGAGATCGGCCTGCGAGACCTGGACGCGCGGATCGAGCGAGATCGTGAACGGCTGCTTCATCAGCACTCCATTGGCGATAAGCACAGCTTCGTATTGGCCGGGAACGGCGAGCGGGCCCAGGGTTTGTTCGCGCGGAGTGTCTTCGGGAATCGCGTGGTCGGAAAGGGTGTACTCGACGTAGTCGAGAATGTTTCCGTAGTAGCTGAAGGGCAAGGTCTTGGGAGAATCGTAACGCAGATCCCAGACGAAGCGGTTGTGCCCCACATTTTTCGAAAGCGCCGCGAGAGGGCCGAACCAATATTCCGGGACGTTCTTCGGAGTGGCGTCGGGTTCAGGAGCAACGCTTGTAAATCGCCGCACGACTTTTCCCTGCGCGTCGTGAATCTCAAGCGTAATGACGCCGTCCGGAACGGATTTTAAGTAATAGTCGAAGATTGCGCCGTCGGGCGGATTTTTCCCGGCGGGCGTTTCGGGAGGCAGCGGAGTTTCCTGGTCGTTATCCCAGCGAACTCGAACCGTGTTGGATGGCCGCAGCAAATATGCGTTCGCGCTGGTTATTTCCGGACCGGCTTGGCGCAGCGGCGAGAGGTCATCGAGAATCCAGATGGCGCGGCCGTAGGTGGCGGCTACGAGATCGTCGCCATGCATGGCGATGTCGCGCACGTCGGACGCGGGGAAATTTAATTGCAACGATTGCCAATGATCGCCATCATCGAACGAAACGTAGATTGCGTTTTCGGTGCCCGCGTA
>DATNLT010000066.1:0-29518 GCA_035602725.1 Candidatus Acidiferrales bacterium | reverse complement strand
GATCCGCGCCTCCCGTATGATTCTCTGGAAGGGATACTGCTCGGTGCATCAGCGCTTTGACCCCTCGCATATCGCGCGGGCCCGAGAAATGTATCCGGATATTCGGGTGATTGTGCACCCCGAATGCCGCCATGAGGTTGTGGCCATGGCCGACGAGGTTGGGTCCACCGAACAAATCGTCGCGCGGATCGCGGCCAGCGACCCTGGCGCGGAATGGGCCGTGGGCACCGAAATTCACCTGGTGAATCGCTTGGCCAAACGCTATCCAGATCGCCGCATTCTTTCGCTTGACCCGAACGTTTGCGTTTGCACCACGATGTTTCGTATTTCTCCTCAACACTTGCTCTGGACGCTAGATAACCTGCTCGCTGGGCGCGTGGTCAACCGCATCGCCGTTGCCGATGAGACGCGTGACTGGGCGCGCGTGGCCCTTGAACGCATGATGAGCCTTGGCTGAAATCAAACCGGGATGCGTTTCCTTTCATGAGCGACGAACCACAAGGCCCACAGGACCGGCGCGTTTTCACCTTGACGGAAGCCGAGCGCACGCGCCGCGAGGTCGAGCCCTTGCTGATTGAGGCTATGGATGCGCGCCGCAAATTGGCCGACGCTGAATCGCAACTCAGCCAGCTTTCCAATCGCATCACGCTCATGGGCGGCATGCTGGTAAATTACGAACAGGCCGCCGGTTTTCGCAACGAACGAGAGCGCACGTCAGCCGCAATCCGCGAAGCTCTGGAAAATATCGAAGCCACGGGCTGCGTTGTAAAGGATCTGGATACCGGTTTGCTCGATTTTCCAGCGCGCATTGCCGGCGAAGACGTGTATCTCTGTTGGAGGCTCGGCGAAGACCGCATTCGCTTTTACCATCGCCAAGACGAGGGTTTTGCGGGGCGCAAACCGCTCGATCCCCGCGATACCAGTCCAAACGAGCCGATTCACTGACGCCACTGAAGCGCAAGGTTCACGGAAGCGCTACGCGCTTCATTGATTCGTGCCGCACCAGGCGTCCGCTTCGAGTTCCCGCACCGCGCGTATCGCCCGAGAGGAAATCGTGTCCGAACAAAAGAGCCGCCTTGCCGATTCGGCCAGCCCCTATTTGCGCTCCGCCGCACACCAACCCGTGAATTGGTACGAGTGGGGCGAAGAGGCTTTCTCTCGCGCCCGCTCCGAGGATAAGCCGATCCTGCTCGACATTGGCGCTGTCTGGTGCCACTGGTGCCACGTGATCGATCGCGAAAGTTACGAGAACCCCGAGATCGCCGCGCTGATCAACAAGCTTTTCATTCCCGTGAAAGTGGATCGCGACGAGCGTCCCGATGTGGACGCCCGCTACCAGGCCGCCATAAGCGCCGTTTCTGGCCAAGGTGGCTGGCCGCTGACCGGTTTCCTCATGCCCGATGGCCGGCCCTTCTTCGGTGGCACATATTTTCCTCCGGAAGATGCCATGGGCCGTCCCGGCTTCAAGCGCATCATGTTCGCGGTGTGGCAGGCCTACACGAATCGCCGCGAGGACGTTGAAAAGGCCGCCGTCTCGCTCGAAGAGGCAGTATCTCAAGCGGAAGTATTTCGCGGCGCGCGCGAGACATTCGATTCTGGGGTCGTTGCGCAAATGGTGGATGGTGCGCTTTCGATTTACGACTCCACCCACGGCGGCTTCGGCCGCGCACCCAAATTCCCGCACCCCCAGGTGATCGATCTCTTGCTCGAGCTATATCAGGAATCGCAAGAGCAACGGATCCGTGAAATCGTCGAGCACTCGCTCCTCGCGATGGCGCGCGGTGGCGTTTACGACCAGCTCGCCGGCGGCTTTCACCGCTACTCGGTGGACGAGCGCTGGCTCGTTCCGCACTTCGAGAAAATGTCCTATGACAATTCGGAGCTTCTGAAGAATTACGTGCATGGCTGGCAGGTTACAGGCAATCCGTTCTTTCGAGAAATCGCGGAAGGCATCGTCGGCTGGGTGAATCAGACGCTCTCGGACCAGGTAAATGGCGGCTTCTACGCGAGCCAGGACGCGGACTATTCGCTCGATGACGATGGCGACTATTTCACTTGGACGCTCGAAGAACTGCGCGCCGCGCTTTCACCCGACGAGGCGCGCGTCGCTGAATTGCGCTTTGATGTAGAAGCGCAGGGCGAGATGCATCACAACCCGGCGAAAAACGTTCTTTGGATCGCTCGCGAGCCGGCCCAAATCGCGCATGAAATCGGGCATAGCGAGGCTGAAGTCGGCGCGCTGCTCGCGACCGCGATGCAGAAACTGCTCGAGACTCGCACCAAACGCACGACTCCGGTGATCGACACCACGCTCTACGTTTCGTGGAATGCCATGTTTGTCTCCGCATACCTCGATGCGGCCCGCGCCATTGGCGGTGAGTTCGGCCAGCGCTGCCGCGTCTTCGCCTTGAAGGCCCTCGACCGCCTTCTGGCCTCCTGGGATGACGCCTCTGGCTTTCCGCATCGTCTGGGCGGCCCGCGCTTACATGGCAGCTTGGACGACCAAGTGTGTATGAGCGTGGCTCTGCTCGACGCCTACGAATCCACGCTCGAGCAGCGCTACTTCGCCGCAGCCGAGTTGACTATGGCGCGAACGCTCGTGCAGTACTGGGATGCGGAGGAGGGCGGCTTCTTCGATCGCGGCGCGGACGCTCCGGCCATGGGCGGCATGGAGGTGCGCCGCAAACCGCTACAGGATTCGCCCACGCCCGCTGGCAATTCCGTCGCTGCCATCGCGCTGTCGCGCCTCTATGCGTTTACGGGGAAATCGTTATACCGTGAGCGTGCCCAAGCCACGCTCGAAGCCTTTGCGGGAGTTGTTTCGAAATTCGGGATGTTCGCGGCGAGCTATGGCCTCGCGGCAATGCTTTACACCAGGGGTGCGATTCAGGTAATCGTCACCGGTGCTGCGGATGATGCCTCAGCGCAGCAATTGGAGCGCATTGCGGAGCAAACTTACCGCTTTGGAAAAGCCGTGCTGCGTATTACGCGGCAAAACCAATCCACGGCCTGGCTTGCTCCCTCTCTCGCGGAAACTGTGCCGAACCTTAGTGCGGATACGCCCGCCGCATTCGTCTGCGTCGAAACCACCTGCCGGCCGCCGGTAGCAAAGCCCGAAGAGCTGCGGGCTTTGCTCGTTGGCTCCGCAGCTGGCGCGGCGACATCGTAAGACTACAGCGGTCTACTTAGGCTGCGGCCGGGATTCCGGCGGCACCATGTTATTCGCACGGTAGTACACCACGAGCTGTCCGTAGTGTTCGCCGTCGTGTTCGAGATCGCCCCACCACTGATAGCCGGTGTGGACCATCCGCGGGCCGTAGGGCGATTTCATTTCTTTGCTTAAGCCTTCGTCGCCCTGCTGCTTGATCAATGCGGCTCCATCGGCGGACGCCTGCTTGACCCACTTCACCACGTCCGCTTTGGTCTTGTAAGTCGCGCGCGGAGGATTCTCACCGCCTTCGGGACCGTCATGCTTGCCGGTCATGGCGTTCATCACCTCGTAGTCACAGCCCGCGATGTGAAGGAGGTTTTCCGCGAATGTGCGCTCGTCCTTCTGGACGCGGAAGTCGTACTGGTTCTCGGGCATGTCTTCCGCCATCGCAATCAACTTGCGATGAATGTCATTCCAGAAAACAAGCAGCTCTTGCGATGGGCTGCGCGCCGGCGCTGCCGCGCCGCCTTGCTGACCCTGCGCGGATACGATGCATGCTCCTGCCAAGGTTAACGCGATCGCGGTTACCGCATGTTTTGTTAAGCGCATCACTCACCCCTTAGTCGTGCAAAGTGGCGCGAAGGTATCACGGATGGTGGTGGTGTTCCAATGCCATCTCGGCCATACGCCGTTAGCCTCTTTACGCCGCAGCCGAACGATCTGTTTCATTCAAATGTGTTTCACGTGAAACAAAATTAAGTGTTGCGGTGGCAGCAAGTTACCTTCGAGCATTCGAAATACGTGTTTTCGAAATGCGTCGCCGCACATTAGCCGCAATTGCGGTCGGGCTTCTCCTGTGTCAGGTTGCCGCGCTTTCGTTGCGATGCGATAATCCAGTTTCGCTCATCGCCGCAAGTGCGGCGAGAGACTGGGGGCAGCAATGGCGCTACGAGACGAGTGGATCGAAAAGCGGCTGGCGTCGGCCGGTACCAACGGCACACGCAACGTCACACAAATGCATTACGCGCGTATGGGCGTTATCACGGAAGAAATGGTGTACGTCGCCAAGCGCGAGCAACTCTCTCCCGAACTCGTGCGCGACGAAGTCGCTCGTGGCCGCGCCATCATCCCAGCCAACATCCATCACCACTCGCTCGAACCCATGGGCATCGGCGTGGCCTTCCGCTGCAAGATCAACGCCAACATCGGCAATTCTGCCGTAACCAGCGAGATCGACGCCGAGCTCGAAAAGCTCCATCACTCCGTACACTACGGCTCGGACACCGTGATGGACCTGAGTACCGGCGGCGACATTCCGCGGATTCGCCGGGCCATCGTCGAGGCGTCCCCCGTGCCGGTTGGCACCGTGCCGATTTACGAAGCCATCTCGCGCGTGAAGCGCGCCGAGGATCTTTCCGCCGAGCTAATGCTCGAGGTGATCGAAGAGCAGGCCGAGCAGGGCGTGGACTACATGACCATTCACGCCGGCGTGATGCGCGAATTTCTGCCGATGGTCCGCAAACGCATCACCGGCATCGTCAGCCGCGGCGGATCGTTGATGGCGGCGTGGATGAATTTCAACCACAAAGAGAATTTCCTTTACGAGCGCTTTGACGACATTTGCAAAATCATGAAGAAGCATGACGTCAGCTTCTCCCTGGGTGACGGCCTGCGGCCCGGTTGCCTGGCCGATGCGAGCGACGACGCGCAATTTTCCGAGCTGCGCGTGTTGGGTGAACTCACCACGAAGGCCTGGGAACACGATATCCAGGTGATGATCGAAGGCCCCGGCCACATTCCCATGGACCAGATTGAGCTCCAGGTGAAAAAAGAGGTGGAGCTCTGCCACGAAGCGCCTTTCTACACGCTCGGACCTCTGGTCACCGACATCGCGCCCGGCTACGACCACATCACCAGCGCCATCGGCGCGGCGATGATCGGCATGTACGGCGCTGCCATGCTCTGTTATGTGACGCCCAAAGAGCATCTTGGTCTTCCGAACGCGGAAGACGTGAAGCAAGGTGTAATTGCCTACAAGATTGCCGCCCATGCCGCCGACGTGGCGCGCCACCGTCCGGGCGTTCGCGACCGCGACGACGCGCTTTCCTACGCGCGCTTTCTCTTCGACTGGAACAAGCAGTTCGAGCTGTCACTTGATCCCGAAACGGCGCGCAAAATGCACGACGAGACTTTGCCCGATGATTTTTACAAGGACGCCAAATTCTGCTCGATGTGCGGCCCGAAGTTTTGCTCGATGAATATGACGCAGATTGCGGAGGGCCACGCGGGGCAGGACCAAGCCGATCGCCAGCAGAAGTTCGTCGAGTTGCTGGCAAAGGTGCAGCGCTGAATACTCGCGCGGTGACGCTTTCGTTGCGAAATTTTCATGCGTGGCCGAATCTTTGCGCCGCCGAAATCATCCAACTCCGCCGGCGGGTTGATAATAGGCTTACTCAAGGCGAATGAAAGGCGAAACTACGCCATCTCACTCTAGGAGCTGATCCATGCCCATCAACCAAGGTTTGCTAGGCGAGTTCGATCATGAAGTCGTTGGTACCCGCAAAACGCTGGAACGCATTCCGGAAAATAAGTTCGATTGGGCCCCGCACACCAAATCGATGAAGCTCGGTCCGCTGGCCCAGCATTTGGCGGGCATACCGGGCTGGCTGAAGGAATCGCTCATGCAGGATTCCCTCGACATCGCTCCCGGCGGAAAGCATCCCGAGGACCCGCAGCTCAAAACGAGGCAGGAAATTCTGGCGCGTTTCGATAAGAACGTCGCCGCTGGCCGCGCCGCTTTGGCCGGTGCGAAGGACGAGGAATTTTTCAAGCAGTGGTCGTTGCTCAGCAATGGCCAGCCACTCCTGACGATGCCCAAGATTCAGGTGGTCCGGGGGTTCGTGATGAACCACATGATTCACCATCGCGCGCAGTTGGGCGTCTACTTGCGCCTCAACGACATTGCCGTGCCGTCCATTTACGGCCCGTCGGCCGACGAGAATTCTTTCTAGCGATTCTGCATGCCGGAAATTGCCTCAAACGAACAGCTTCGCGAGGAATTCAACCGCTGGGCCGAAGCCGGCCGCGGCGAGGGGATGGAGCGCGATCACCTTCCGATCGTGCTACCCATGCTGGCGAAGATGGGTATCCGCGAGGATGAAAACATTCTCGACGTCGGATGTGGGTCGGGATGGCTCTGCAAGCTTCTCGCGCAGCGTGTTACCGAGGGTCGCATCGTCGGCGCCGACGTGTCCGACGAAATGATCCGGTTGGCGCGGCGGGCGTGCGCCGATTTGCCCAACACGATGTTCGTCGTCGGCACGGCGGAAGAGATTCCCTGGCGGGCACAGTTCTTCTCGCGCGTGATATCCGTGGAATCGTCTTACTATTGGCCCGATCCCGCCACGGGCGTGCGCGAGATTTTTCGCGTCCTGCGCGAAGGTGGCTCGGCGTGGATTCTAATCAACTATTACCGCGATAATCTGCACTGCCACCAATGGGGCTCACTGCTGGCCATACCAGCGAAGCTGCTCTCCGGCGATGAGTGGGCAGGCCTTTTCCGCGACGCCGGCTTCGCCGATGTGGTCCACGAGCGCATCCCCGACCCCACACCCAACCCCGAAGCGTATACGGGCAAATGGTTTCGTGACGCCGCGCAACTCGCTGCTTTCCGCCGCGAAGGCTCTCTCCTGATCCGCGGCATAAAGCCGTAGACTGGTAGTAGCGCCACTCCGAGAGTGGGCGACCCATCTCGCACCAGAATCCTTTCCGCGCTTGCTAACCTTTTTCAGTTTTAATAGTCTTTACACAAGTATATTGTGGTGAAGTAGCTTGGTCACCTTGCGAGACTGTGGGCTGTTGGTGAGTTGCCGGAGCTGTTGAAGCCGTGCATAGGCATTCCAGTCACATGGGAATCGCCGCACAGAGAAATGGGACATGATGTTTAACCGGGAACTGAAAAAGGGAAGCGTGGAATTTCTGGTGCTGTCTTTGATCGAGGCGCGGCCGCGGCATGGCTACGAAATCGGCAAGATGATCGAGGCGCGTTCGAAAGGCCGCATCCAATTCCGCATCGGTTCGCTCTACCCAATTCTTTGCCGCTTGGAAGATCGGGCGCTGATTTCCGGCCGCTGGGTGGAAAAGGCCGGTCAGCGCCGCCGCCGCTATTACCGGCTTACCGCGTCCGGGCGAAGATTTCTTGCCGCGCAGCGCAGCGCGTGGGATGAATTTGTGCTGACGATCAACCACATTGCGAGAACCGGCGATGCCTGATTGGAGCCAATACGTCAGGCAGAACCTGCAGCTTTCGAATCTCAGGCCGGAGCGCGAAACCGAAATCGTCGAAGACTTGGCCGGGCAATTGGACCAGGCCTACGCCGAAGCGCTGGTCCGCGGTTTAACCAGCGAGCAAGCCGAGGCCGTGGCCATGCAGCACGTGGCCGATTGGGCGGGCCTTGCAAACGAGTTGCTGCGCTCGCAGCGCGGGAGGGAGTCTGCCGTGACGATTCTGCAACATCAGGCCGAAGATCGTGACGCCGCCCGGCGCGGACGCTTCTCTCTGCTTACCGATTTTCGCCAGGATGTTCTCTACGCTCTCCGTATCCTGGCCAAAAGCCCCGGCTTCACGGCTATCGCGATTCTAACGCTCGCCCTCGGTATCGGGGCCAATACCGCGATCTTCAGCCTCATCGACGCCGTTATGTTGCGATCGCTGCCCGTGCGCGACCCGCAGCAATTGGTGATCATGCAATGGGCCATGCATCACGGACCAAAGACGCACAGTTCGAGTTCCTACGGCGATTGCCTGACAAATTTCGGCGATGGGGAATCGAGTGGCTGCTCGCTCTCGAAACCCTTCCTCGAAGATGTTCGTGCGAAGACAAATGTGTTTTCGGGATTGGCGGCATTTGCTTCGTCTGGTCCCGTCAATTTGAGCGGCAATGGTCCCGCCACGCAAGCGCATGCGCAGTATGTCTCCGGCGACTACTTCGAAACGCTGGGTGTGCGCGCCGCAGCCGGCCGGGTTTTTCAGCCGTCGGACGACACGCCCTCTTCGAATGCCGTCGTCGTGCTGAATTATGGCTACTGGAAGAGTGAATTCGGCGCTGATCCCAGCGCCATAGGTAAGACTATTCACCTCCAAAACCTTCCTTTTACGATTGTCGGCGTGGCCGAACGTAGTTTCATCAATCTCACACCCGGAAATACCTACGACCTGTGGATTCCTCTGGCGCAGCGACCGCGTCTCCGAGCGGGTTGGAATCCGCGACAGGACGACGCCGGCTCCTGGTGGATGGTTGCGGTCGCACGGTTGCGGCCAGGAATGTCTCGCACGCAAGCGCAGGGCGCCGTAAGCCTGCTTTTCCGCAACGATGTGTTGTATGGAGAAAAGCCGCTGTCAAAGGCCGAAGACGACCCCAAAATCACGCTGCTGCCGGCGCAGACGGGATTGAGCGGCTCGAGACGCCGCCTGTCCAAACCCTTGTATGTGCTGATGCTTGCGGTTGGCATCGTGCTATTGATCGCCTGCGCAAATGTTGCCGGCCTGATGCTCGCCCGCGCAGCGGGCAGACAAAAGGAAATTGCCGTGCGTTTGGCCATCGGCGCGAGCAGAGGCCGCATCGTGCGCCAGTTGCTTACCGAAAGCCTCACCATTTCTTTTGCGGGAGGATTGTTGGGAATTGCACTCGCGTTTGGCAGTGCGCGCGCTTTGCTCGCATTTCTGACGAGCACGTTCACGCGGCCCACGGGTTTTTCCGCCGAGATTGACCCGCGCGTGTTGGCCTTCACGGCGGGTGCGTCCATTTTGACGGGCATCCTGTTCGGGCTTGCGCCCGCACTGCGCTCCATGCGTGTGGATTTGACCCCCGCACTGAAGGAAAATGCGCGGCTTTCCGGACGCGCTGGGGCGGGGCGCGGTTGGTTCAACTCCGGCAACGCGCTCGTCGTCGCGCAGGTCGCGCTCACGGTGGTTGTGCTTGTCGGCGCGGGCTTATTGGTGCATACGCTGGAAAATCTTCGTAAAATTGATCCGGGATTCGATACCAGCAATACGTTGAATTTCGGCGTGGATGCAACCCTTACGCAATATAAGGGCGAACAGCTTGGCGATTTCTTTCGCCAGTTGCGCGATCGTTTCGGCGAGATCCCCGGAGTGCTTTCGGTGAGCTACTCGAGTTCTCCACTCCTCAGTGGCAGTTTGTCCACCACGGGATTTCATTTGCACGGCAAATCGGACGAAAAGTATTCGGACGCCGATATGCTGGAGGTCGGCCCGGATTTTTTCAAGACAATGAAGATGCCGTTACTCGCCGGCCGCGATTTTTTGCCGCCGGAATACCGTGCTGTTGCGCGAGCGGCAGGCTCGCCTTGTTCAAATGCGTCGAAAGCGCTGACGCCGGTCGCGGCCATTGTGAACGAATCCTTTGTGCGCGCGTATTTCTCGGCCGGGAATCCGATCGGCCAACGCTTTGGTGGCGGTGAAGATCTGGAATATCCCGATCCGAACCACTGTAATGATCCCGGCTGGCAGATCGTGGGCATCGTTCGCGACGCCAAATACAACGATCTTCGCAGGGAAGTTCACCCGACCTTCTATGTTCCTAGCGGCGAAGACGGCACGTTCGAACTGCGTACGGCCGGCGATCCTAGAGCCTCGATCTCAGCCGTCCGCGATGTTCTGCAGCGTTCCGGCTTCGATCTTCCTCTGGTCGACATAATCACCGAAAGTAAACAGATTGACGATCTGCTCTTCCAGGAGCGCATGATCGCTCGGCTTTCGAGCTTCTTTGGATTGCTCGCGCTGCTACTGGCCTGCATCGGACTCTATGGCCTACTTTCCTACGAAGTTGCGCGGCGCACGCGCGAGATCGGCATTCGCATGGCGCTGGGAGCGCAATCGGGTGACGTCCTCCGCAGTGTGGTGGCACACGGCATCGCCCTCGCGGCGACCGGTGCCGCCATCGGCACGGCCGCCTCGTTTGGGGTGACGCGTTTTCTGGGCAGCATGCTCTACGACGTCAAGCCCAGCGATCCGTGGACACTCGTCGCCGTGGCCGCACTGCTGCTGCTCGTCGCTCTGGCAGCCTGTTACGTTCCGGCCCGGCGTGCCACTCACGTGGACCCGCTCGTCGCCTTGCGCTACGAATAGTTTTTCGAAATCACTTCCTCCCAAGCACTTTGACTGCAACGCGAGCCACAGATATACTCCCGACTTCCAGCGGGAGGACCCGACGGCCCATGGGCGTGATTGACCAGCGTTTCGAAAAGAACTTCCTGATTACCTCGGTAGATTATGTTTTCAATTGGGCGCGCAAGAGCGCGATCTGGCCGCTTACCTTTGGTTTGGCGTGCTGCGCCATCGAGATGATCGCCTCCACCACCTCACGCTTTGATATGGCGCGGTTTGGGGCCGAAGTGTTTCGCCCTTCGCCCCGCCAGGCGGACCTGATGATCGTGGCGGGCACCGTAACTCTCAAAATGGGGCCGGTGCTGAAACGTGTGTGGGACCAGATGCCGGACCCAAAGTGGTGCATCTCGATGGGGGCCTGTTCGAGCGTAGGGGGCCCGTTCAACGCCTATTCCGTGCTCCAGGGCGTCGATAAGATCGTTCCCGTGGATGTGTATGTGATCGGTTGTCCGCCGCGGCCGGAAGGTCTTTTCTTCGCGTTGCTTAAGCTGCAAGACAAGATCGATCAGATGTCCTTGGCCAAGCGCCCGACCGAGGTGCGATTGCACTCGGGCATGGTGGACGAGTTCAAGCAGGGCGTGATGGTAGCGCAAACACCTTCGCCGCGCTAATAAGTGCATAATTTATAAGGAGTTGTAGCATGTCTTTCCTGCGTACAGCGCGAAAAGATGAGATTCCGGCTGGCACAATCCGCGAATTCTCGCTCGAAGGCCGATCTATAGCGCTGGCGAACGTCGGCGGTAAGTTCTTTGCAATCAGCAATACCTGCCTTCATCGAGCTGGGCCGCTGGCCGAGGGGGCTTTGCAAGGGAATATCGTGACCTGTCCATGGCATGGGTGGCAATACGACGTTACGAACGGCAAGCTAACGATGAATCCTGCTGTTGCGGTTGCCTGCTACCCCGTTGAGGTGCGTGGGGAAGACATTTTTGTCGATTGCACCTGACCTGCTGGCATGATTGGTTTTACCCGGGCATAATGATCCGGCCAGACACTCCAATCGAATCAATCACTTATTCGCTCGAATTCTTCGACAAGCTGTCGCCACTTGTGTATAGTGTCCGGCCTGAAAGCGGCTGCGGCAGTACCCGGCGGGTTTGCCCATACTGAACATGACTGCACAACCACCTAAGCGAAGTTACTGGCTGTTTTGCGCCGACCCCCATCATTATCATTGGGATACGCTCTTTGTGAAAGGGAAGGAAATGTGGCGCGGCGCACGCAGCAAGGCGGATGCCCAGCGCCAGTTAAAGCAGGTCCGCAAGGGTGACCGCGTGGTGTGCTATCACGCAGCCCCAGAGCGGTCGGTGTACGCTTTGGCGGAGGTTACGCGGGACCCCTACCCGGATCCGGACGACGCCAGCGGGAAGACCTTGGTGGCCGATCTGCGTGCGTTGGAAAGGTTGCCGAGGCAGATCTCCTTGGCAGAACTGCGCGCTAATCCCGTCCTGCGCAAGGTGAAGTTTTTCAAGAACGTGCGGCTGCTGATCTCGCCCCTTGCCGAGGAGGAATATCAGGAAATCCTGCGGACGGTTGGTATCGTGGCCGCGCCGGGGCTGCCATTGCCGTGAGTTTCTGAATTTCGAAACAAGTTCGGGAGCGGGGTTCTAGCGATATACTGTTCGCGACACAATCCTCACCCCGATCCTATGGACCACCACTTCTCCGAATCGCTGGCGAATGCTTTTGCGCGTTCTCTAGCGGGCGGTACCCGTCTGGCCGACCTCTCACACGCCATTAACGAAAACTTGCCCCCGTGGCCCGGCGATGCGAAGTCGTTCGAAGCCCGGCCGAACGGAATCCTCGAGCGCGATGGGTATTTCAGCCGCAGTTTCTGGATGCTCGAACATTACGGCACGCATATCGATGCGCCCGCACACTTTGCGAAGGGCGGCGCAACCGTGGACCAAATTCCGGTGGAGCGGCTCTTCGGCCCCGCCGTGGTTCTGAACGTGACGGCGGAAGCCCAGCACAATCTCGATTATCTTTTGCCTGCGGAGCGCATCGAGGATTGGGAGCGCAGGCACGGTCAGATTCCGCCGGGCGCTATCGTGCTGTTGCGCACTGGATGCGCCGAGCGTTGGCCGGATGCCGATCGCTATCGCAACATAGACTCCTCCGGCTCCATGCACTTTCCAGGTTTTTCCGTCGAAGCGGTGCATTTGCTAATCACACGCGGAGTGAGCGGCATCGGTGCGGATGCCATGAGCGTAGATTGCGGCGCCTCCAAGACGTACGACGTGCACGAGCTAGCACTCGGCGCCGGATTGTATCAGCTCGAAAACCTGGCGGATTTGCAGATTTTGCCGGAATCGGGTGCGTTTCTGA
Organism: Candidatus Acidiferrales bacterium; assembly: GCA_035602725.1. GTDB lineage: Bacteria > Acidobacteriota > Terriglobia > Acidiferrales > UBA7541 > DASTCZ01. The sequence goes on along the minus strand of DATNLT010000066.1, from coordinate 16,850 downwards.
TTGTGGCGCCTATCAAACTCGAAGGTGGCTCAGGTGGGGCATGCCGGGTTTTTGCCGTGTTGCCGTAGCGATCAATTTTCCCAGCGGCGTGATTCTGGAGGATAGCGATGCGGAAACTTCTGTGGATTTGTGCGGCGCTTTTGCTTGCCTCGGCTGTCTGTTCCGCGCAAGAGGAAAAGCCTTTGCTATTGCAGCAGCCGACGGTCAACCGGACGCACGTCGCATTCGCCTACGCGGGCGATTTGTGGAGCGTGCCGCGGGAAGGCGGTCTGGCGCGGCGTTTGACGACCAGCGAAGGCACCGAGACGTCACCGCATTTCTCTCCCGATGGAAAGTGGATTGCATTCAGCGGGCAATATGATGGAAACACTGATGTCTACGTGATACCCGCCGATGGCGGCGAGCCGCGTCGGCTCACGTTTCACCCCAGTGCGGACGTGGTCGTCGGCTGGACGCCGGATGGCAAGTGCGTGATCTTCCGTTCGAACCGCAACAGCTATTCAGGATTTGACCGGCTCTTTACCGTGCCGGTCGAGGGTGGCTTTCCAAACGAGATTCCATTGCCAGAAGGAGAAGAGGGCTCATATTCGCCGGACGGGCAACAAATTGCCTACGTTCCGAATTCGCAGTGGCAGAAGGAATCCTTTAAGAAATATCGCGGCGGCCAGACGACGCCGATTTGGATCGCCCGGCTTTCCGATTCCATGATTCAAAAAGTGCCGCGCGAAAATTCGAACGACTCCAACCCCATGTGGATCGGTGACAAGGTCTATTTTCTTTCGGATCGCGATGGACCGATCACGCTTTTCCGCTACGACACGGCCACAAAAAAAGTCACGGAGGCGCTGGCGGCTGGCGGGCTCGACATCAAATCGGCTTCGGCGGGACCGGACGCGATTGCGTACGGGCAGTTCGGCAGGATCTACCTGTTCGATCCAGCTTCGGGAAAATCGTCGCGCGTTAATGTGAAGATCGAAGGCGATTTCTCCTGGGCGAGGCCGCATTATAAAAACGTTTCGAAGCAAATCGCGGCCGCGGATATTTCGCCTACCGGAGCGCGCGCGGTTTTTGAGGCGCACGGAGAAATCCTCACCGCACCCGCCGAAAAGGGTGACATCCGCGACATTACCGGCACGCCTGGCGTGGAGGAAAGAAATCCGGCGTGGTCGCCCGATGGGAAATGGATTGCTTATTTCTCGGACGAATCCGGGGAGTATGCATTGCACCTGCGTAACCAAAACGGCATGGGCGAAACCAAGAAGATTGACCTTGGCAGTCCCCCGTCGTTTTTCTACGATCCGATCTGGTCGCCAGACAGCAAGAAAATTGCGTATAGCGACAAGCGGCTCAATCTCTGGTATGTGGATGTGGAGGCGGGCAAACCCATCAAGATTGATACGGACACATATGATTCTCCCGAGCGCTCGCTCGATCCCTCCTGGTCGCCTGACAGCCGCTGGATCGCCTACACCAAGCAACTGCAAAGCCACTATCACGCGGTAGATGTTTACGACGTACAGAGCGGCAAGTCTACGCAGCTCACGGATGGAATGAGCGATGCGCGCTATGCGGTGTTCGATAAGGGTGGAAAATATCTTTTCTTCACCGCCAGCACGAATCTCGCGCTGGCCGCCGCTTGGCTGGACATGTCCAGCATCGACCGTCCCGTGACGCGGAGCGCTTACGTTGCCGTACTCCGCAAGGATCTGCCCTCTCCGCTCGCGCCGGAAAGCGATGACGAAAAAGTCTCAGACGGTGCAAAGGGACCCGTGCACGGCGCCGCGGACGCGCAGAGCCAAACGGGAGACGCGCAAAAACCTGTCGAAGGCGAGGCCGCCAAACCGAAGGAGCCGCCAAAAGTTACTATCGATTTCGAAGGTATGAGCCAACGAATCTTGTCGCTGCCTACCCTGCAGCGAAACTACACGGGCCTCTTCGCTGGCAAAGCAGGGATTTTATTCCTAGTCGAAGGAACTCCCGTAGGCTTGCCGGTGCAGGGACCGCCGTCGAACACCGTAACGAAATTCGACCTTTCCACGCGGAAGAGCGAATTGTTTGTTTCGGGAGTTTCGAATATCGCCATTTCCGCTAACGGCGAGAAGGCGCTTTTCGAACAGCACCAGCAGTGGTTCATCGCGGAGACTAAGGCAGCGCCCAAACCGGGCGAAGGAGCGCTGCACCTGGACGGCATGCAGGTTCTCGTGGATCCGCATGCCGAGTGGAAGCAGATGTATCACGAGACCTGGCGCATCGAGCGTGACTTTCTTTACGATCCGAATTTGCACGGATTGGACCTGAAGGCTGCCGAAGCGTTCTACGCGAAGTATCTGGACGGCATCGAGCACCGCGCCGATTTCAGCTACTTGCTCGAAGAGATGCTTGGCAATATCACCGTTGGACACATGTTTGTCCGCGGCGGAGATTTGCCGGAAATTCCGCACATCCCCGTGGGTTTGCTGGGCGCCGATTATAAAATCGAAAACGGCCGCTACCGTTTCGCGCGCGTTTACAACGGAGAGAACTGGAACCCGCAGCTTCACGCGCCGCTCACGCAGCCGGGCGTCAACGTAACCGCGGGCGAGTACCTGCTGGCGGTAAACGGCCATGAAGTGCGCGGCACCGATAACATTTTCAGCTTTTTCCAAAACGCGGCGGACAAGCAAACCGTCCTTAAGGTGGGTCCGAGTCCGGATGGCAACGGTTCGCGCGAGGTGACGGTCGTGCCCGTAGCGAACCAGCTTCCACTGCGCAATCTAGCGTGGATCGAAGACAATCGCCGCAAAGTGGATGAGATGAGCAAGGGAAAGCTTGCCTACGTCTACCTGCCGAATACGGCGGGCGGCGGGTACAACAATTTCAATCGGTATTACTTCGCACAGGTCGGCAAGCAAGGTGCGGTGATCGACGAGCGGTTTAATACCGGCGGCGACCTCTCGGATTACATCATCGACTATCTGCGGCGTCCGGCGATGAGCCGCGTGGCCACGCGCGAAGGCGAGGATTGGACCTCACCTTCGGCGGCTATTTATGGCCCGAAAGCGATGATCATCAACGAAATGGCCGGCTCCGGCGGCGACGCGCTGCCATGGTATTTCCGAAAAGCCGGCATCGGCACGTTGGTAGGCAAGCGAACTTGGGGTGGGCTGGTGGGAATCTATGGCTACCCGGAAGTGATGGATGGCGGGACGATAACGGCGCCGCGCGCCGCGATCTACGGGCTCACCGGTGATTGGGAAGTGGAAAATCGCGGGATCGCGCCCGATATCGATGTGGAATTCGACCCGGCGGCGTGGCGCCAAGGCCATGACACGCAACTTGAGAAGGCGGTAAGCGTTTTGCTGCAGGATTTGCAGAAGCATCCGCTTCCGCAATACAAAAAGCCGGCTTACCCGAATTATCACCAGAAGTTTTCCGAGGCGCCCGCGGGACACTAGCGCAGGGTTTCGAAAGGAATCGGCGGCTGGATTCAAGATGAAGGTCGATTTGTTAAAAAACGGAATGAAATTACTCGTCGAGGAAGATCACTCGATCCCCAACGTCGCTCTCTATATTTTCTATCGAGTCGGCTCTCGCAACGAACGTCCCGGCACGACGGGCATCTCGCACTTCTTTGAACATATGATGTTCAACGGAGCGAAGAAATATGGCCCTGGGGCGTTCGACCGCACGATGGAAAACGCCGGCGGCGCCAACAATGCGTACACTTCGAATGATGTGACCGTGTATCACCACCGTTTTCCGCCCTCGGCGCTGGAGACAGTATTCGATCTTGAAGCCGACCGCATCGAGAACTTGGCTTTCGATCTCGATAAAATCGAGTCCGAACGCGGCGTCGTGTCTTCGGAGCGCCGCATGTCCGTGGATTCGAGCAATGCCGGTATCCTTGATGAACAACTTTGGGCCGCGGCCTACATCGCGCACCCTTACCAGTGGCCGGTGATCGGCTGGATGGTGGATATCGAGAATTGGACGGTGGACGACCTGAAGCGCCATTTCCAAATGGGCTACTCGCCGAGTAACGCGACGATGGTGGTTGTCGGGGACATTGTCGCAGACGACGTCGTGCGTCTGGCGACCCAATATATCGAGCCGATTGCGGCCCATGCGCCTCCGCCGAAGGTCACTACGCGAGAGCCGGAGCAAATCGGTGAGCGGCGCATCACCGTGAGGAAGTTCGCGCAACTTCCCATTCTGATGATCGGATATCACGTGCCGGAGACCTCCCATCCCGACTACTACGCGCTGCGTGTGCTACAAACAATTCTTTTTGCCGGGCAAAGCTCGCGGATGTATCACCGGCTGGTGGATCGCGATCAACTCGCGCTTTCCGTGCGCGGCAGCATGCAAGTTGCGCTTGATCCGACGTTATTCATTATCAGCGCGCAGCCGAAAACCGGCGTGGAACCGGCGGCCGTCGAAAATGCGATTTACGCCGAATTCGAGAAAGTGAAGGACGGAGGCGTGAGCGAAATCGAGGTGGGAAAGGCCAAGAATATTCTGCTCGCGCAATTCTACCGGCAGATGAAGACGGACAACGGGCGCGCCAATGCGATCGGCACGTATCAGGTATTCTTCGGGGATTATCAGAAGCTTTATGAAGCAGCCTGCGAGTATGAGCGAGTTTCCGCCGGGGATGTGCGCCGGATCGCTCGCGTCTATTTTGAAGAGAAAAACAGGACGGTGGCGACGTTGATTCCAGAAGCAAAGGTTCCTCCCGCGGCGCCGGACGCGACCCCCGCATGACATCACGCGAGAAGCTTCACCTGCCGGAATATCGAAAGATCACCCTGCCAAACGGCATGACTTTGCTCTTGATGGAGCAGCACAAGCTCCCGCTGGTGAGTTTCGAAGCGATTTTAAGATGCGGCTCGACGGCCGACGCGCCGGGGGCGGAAGGCACCGCTTCCGTAACCGCTTCGCTTCTGCGTCACGGTACGAAGACGCATACCGCGGACCGATATTCGGACGTCCTTGATTTCATCGGCGGCATTTTTCACGCCGGCGCTTCCGCGGACTACACCTCGATTTCCGCTGAATTCATGAAGAAGGATCTCGCCACGGGTTTGGATCTGCTGGCCGAGCCACTGCTCGAGCCCGTGTTTCCGGAAGAAGAGATTACCAAGGTTTTGCGCCAGCGCATGGACGGTATTCGTGCCGCCAAGGATAAGGCGCAACACGTGATCGCGGCCTATTTCAACGCGTATCTTTTTCAAGGGCATCCTTATGGGCGAGCGGTGGGCGGCGACGAGGAATCGTTGACGCACATTCAGCGCGATTCGATCGCGGGATTCTATCGCGATCAATACGATCCTGCGAACGTGATTCTGGCCGCTGTGGGAGACTTCGAATCTTCCGAAATGGAGCGTCTCCTCGGCGAGAAATTCGGCGCCTGGCCGGCGCACAAGACTGCGCCAGCGGTGAACGTCGATCTGGCGCCATCGCAGAAACGCCGTTTGTTACTCGTGGATAAGCCCGATTCCACGCAAACCTATTTCCGCATCGGCAATGTGGGCATCGCGCGCACCGACCCGGATTATGTGCCGCTGATGCTGGTCAACACGCTTTTCGGCGGGCGGTTCACTTCGCTGATCAATTCGGCATTACGGATCGAATCGGGGCTTACCTATGGGGCCGCCTCGACCTTCGATGTGCGGCGCTCGGCAGGCCCCTTCTACATAGCCAGCTATACACCCAACGCGACCACGAGCCGCGCGCTCGATGTTGCAGTCGAGGTGCTGAAGCAATTCCACCGCAATGGCATCTCGGAGCAGCAGCTTGCCTCCGCGAAGTCCTACTTGAAAGGGCAATTTCCGCTGCGGATGGAAACCTCGGATCAGTTGGCCTCACTTATCGCGCATCTGGAGTCTTACCGTCTTGAACGCAGCGAAATAGATGAACTTTATGGGAGGATCGATGCCACTTCGGTGGACGATGCGATCCGCGCGATTGAGCGGCACTATCCTGAAGACGACCTGGTGTTCGTGCTAATCGGCAAAGCAGGTGAAATCGGCGAGGTGGCATCTCGCTATGCCGCCCGCATGAATGTGTGCTCGATCAGCGATCCGGGATTTGCACCGCGCACCGTGGTCGACGCAGCGCCGGCAACCGGTCCGAAACTGAGATAAACGCCGATGCCCGAACTTCCCGAAGTCGAAACGATCGTGCGGGGTCTGCGGGCGGCGGTTTCGAAGCGCAAGATTATGAGCGTGCGCTTGGGCAAGACCGATTTTATCGTCGAGCCGGCCGCGCTCGCCGAACGCCTGCCGGGAAGCCGCATCGCCGCCGTCGAGCGCTACGGCAAATTCATTTCGTTGACGCTTGAGCCTGCGGGGGGCACACCTCGTTTCTATTTTATGATTCACCTGGGAATGACTGGCCAGATCATTCCGCGCGCGAGCTCCGCTCCGATTGTGCCGCACACGCATGTTTTCCTCGAACTCGATGACGGCAGGGAACTGCGGTACACCGATATTCGCCGGTTCGGGCAAATGTTTCTTCTGCCTGAATCGGGGATCGCGCAGTTTCGCACGAAGCTTGGGACCGATCCGCTGGATATTACATCTCGCGAGTTCGTGAAGCGCTTTCGCTCGCGGCGCGCGCGCATCAAGGCTTTGCTGGTCGATCAAAGAGTATTACGCGGCATGGGGAATATCTATGCGGACGAGAGTCTCTGGCGCGCACGCATCCATCCGGAGAAAATCGCGGCGACCCTAAAGCCAGCGCAACTGATCGCGCTTCATCGAGCGGTTCGCAGAGTGCTGGAGGATGCCATCCGGCTCAAGGGCTCTTCGATTTCCGATTTTCTCGACGCGGAGGGCCGGCGCGGGGAATACCAGCTTCATCATCGCGTCTACGGGCGTGCCGGGAAATCCTGCTCGCGATGTAAGACGACGATCCGGCGAATCGTGGTGGCGGGACGCGGCAGCTATTTTTGTCCGCGATGCCAGGCGTCGCCGCGACCTGCGTCGCGGCGTCAGCCAAAGCGCTAGATGCCCGAACGATCCACAACATTTCTCATGCAACGTGAAGTATCATGCGGCCCGCGCCGGATTGAATTGAGTTTCTCGCAGGCTTGTCAGGGGGACGAATGAAAGTTCGCGGTGTGATCTTGAGCTTCTTAGCGTTGCTGTTGTACCTGCTGGGCGTTGCGCCACTGCGCGCACAGCAAGCCCCTCCGGCGGACGACTTGAAGAAAGAAGCCGTAGCCGGCGTGGACGCCATGCAAACGCTGACGCAACAGATAGTGGACGAGATCTATAGTTTCAGCGAACTCGGCTTCCAGGAATACGAAACGACACGTTACGTCACCGGCATTCTCGAAAAAAATGGTTTTCACGTCGAGCGTGGCGTCGCGGGAATACCCACCGCGTGGGTCGCCACCTGGGGGTCAGGCAAGCCGGTGATCGGTTTCATCACCGATGTTGATTGCATTCCCCAAGCTTCGCAAAAACCCGGAGTGGCCTATCACGATCCGATCGTGGCGGGCGCTCCGGGACATGGAGAAGGGCACAACTCCGGCCAAGCGGTGAACGTGACGGCAGCGCTCACGCTGAAGAAATTGATGGAGAAGTATCGCATGTCCGGCACGCTGAAGATTTATCCCGGTATCGCCGAGGAACTGCTGGGCTCCAAAGCGTATTACGTCCGCGCCGGATTGTTCCGCGATGTGGATGTGATGCTCGGCGTGCATGTGGCTTCCGAGTTTGCCACGAGTTACGGACAAGGGTCGTTTAGCGGGCTGGTTTCGATTCAATATTCGTTTCACGGAAAGGCCGCCCACGCGGCGGGAGATCCTTGGGACGGACACAGCGCTCTAGCGGCGGTGGAATTGATGGACGTGGGGTGGGATTTCCGCCGCGAATATTTGCGGCTGCAGCAACGCTCGCACCACGTGATTTTCAACGGCGGCGACCAGCCCAACGTGGTGCCGCCCGAGGCGGGCGTCTGGTATTACTTCCGCGAAATGGATTACCCGCACATCAAGGAGCTTTACGACCTGGGGAATACGATGGCGGACGCGGCAGCAATGATGACGTCAACTACCGTAACACGCCGATTGGTTGGATCCGCGTGGCCGCCAAACTTCAGCAAAGTGATCGCCGACGATCAGATCAAGAATATTCAGGCGGTGGGCATGCCGCAGTGGTCGGATGCGGACCAGACGCTCGCAAAAGCATTACAGAAGGAAATCGGCAAGGAAGTCACCGGATTGAAGACGAAGGTCACTGAGCTCAAGGCCCCGGAAACCACGATGGGCGGCGGATCGGACGATGTCGGCGATATTTCCTGGAATCTGCCGATGGTGTACATGGTGTACCCCGCCAACATTCCTGAGGTCGCGGGACGCAGTTGGGAAAGCGGTGTCGCGATGGCCACGCCCATCGCGCACAAAGGGTCGACCGCGGGTGCAAAAGCGCAGGCCATGACGGCGATCGATCTGCTGACGAATCCGGCGCTGGTGCAGCAGGCCTGGGATTATTTTCGAACGGTGCAGACCAAGGACATCAAGTATCAATCGTTCCTCGGGCCTGACGACAAGCCAGCCATCGAATTGAACAAAGACAAAATGGCGCAGTATTTGCCGGAGTTGCGCAAGTATTATTACGATCCGGCGAAGTACAAGACGTATCTGGACCAGCTCGGGATCAAATATCCTACGGTAAAGTAAGGCAAATGCGAGCCGTCGTACAGCGCGTAAGCCGCGCGCGCGTCACCGTCGAGGGCCGCGTCAACGGCGAAATTGCCGCAGGCGTGGTTGTGCTATTGGGCGTGGGCCGTGGCGATACTGCCGAGGCTTCCGTGTACCTGGCCGAAAAGACGGCAAACCTGCGCATCTTCGCCGACGCCGAAGGCAAGATGAACCGGTCGCTTGTGGATACGGGCGGCGCCGCGCTCGTCGTCTCGCAATTTACGCTCTATGGAGACACACGCGGCGGTCGCAGGCCGGGCTATTCGCGGGCTGCGCCACCCGAAGAAGCGAGCCTGCTCTACGAGGAATACGTGCGGTCGCTTCGCGCGCTCGGCGTGCACGTGGAGACTGGGATCTTTCAAACGCATATGGATGTCGAGCTTGTGAATGACGGTCCTGTGACGCTGTTGCTCGATTCCGAGAAGGTATTTTGAATGCGCCATGCCGGCCCCCGTCAATTCGCCTGAGGTGAAAATCCGGCTCGCGCGCCGCGAAGACGCTGTCGCGATCGCGCGCCTTTCTGGACAGCTCGGCTACCCGGCAACGCCAACTCAAATTCAAGATCGCTTCGCCTTTCTTGAAGGCGACGCCAGGGTCGCAATCTTTGTCGCGGAGCTCGCTGGGGCCGTGGTGGGCTGGATACAACTTCTCGATCAGCAGATTCTCGAATCTGGATCGCGCGTGGAGGTGGCCGCTTTGGTGGTGGACGAAACCGTTCGCGGAAGCGGCATCGGGCGCCGCCTGATGGAGCGCGCCGAAGAATGGACACGCGAGCGCGGCTACAATACCGTTCATTTGCGTTCGAACGTCACCCGCGCCGCCGCCCACGCCTTTTACGAGCGCCTGGGCTACAAGCACATCAAGACGTCCAAGACTTTTCGAAAGCTCATCTGAAACCGGAGCAGCGGCACGGAATCGGCGGACGGACAAAACAACCTTGATGCCCCAGATAAGCATCAGATTGCCGAAGAGAAGATCCAAGCAAAGGAATTCATGAAAATGCGGTCCCTCACTGTGATTTTTGGAATTGCGCTGCTAGCGGTTTGCGCTGGATTGATTCTGGCCAAGAAGGTCGCTGCGCAATCCGCTAGCGAAACTGCGGGTGCTGATCCGGAGCAGACTCTGTCCGTCGATAGCGCGGATCGGACGTTTTACGTGCACCTGCCCAAGGGATACAACGCCAAGCAGAAGTATCCCGTGGTGTTGGTGCTGCATACCTCCGACGAAGAAGGCGACGATATCGCGCGTATTTCACATTTTGACGACGTAGCCGATCGTTACGGCATTATTGCCGTCTATCCGAACGCCGTTGAGCATGAGTGGAATCTCGGTGTGACCCCCAAAGCGCAAAGCAGCAGCCCTTTCGGTGGGCGCCAGCCTGGTGGTTGGGGCGGCATGGGGGGTGGGCATCGGGGCATGGGCAGGCCGCCGCAGCAAGGCGGACAAACTACGCAGTCACACCGTACGCAGGCAAACGATCTGGAGTTCTTCGATCACATGCTCGACAAAGTTTCCTCTGAATATTCCGTGGATGCCGCCCGCATCTACGCCACCGGACTATCTGACGGCGGTTTGATGGATTTTCGTCTGGCCTGCGGGATGAGCGATCGCATTGCCGCGATCGCGCCCGTTGGCGCCGCGCTTCCGAAGGACCTCTCGGAGCACTGCCTACCGACGCGCCCGGTTCCCCTTTTGATGGTGGATGGCACCGCCGATCCATTGGTACCTTATCGCGGCGGCACCGCCACCGCGAACGCCGATCAGAAAGTTTCGGTCCTCGGAGCGGAGGACAGCGCTAAGACATGGTCAAAGCTCGATAATTGCACGCAGAAGCCAAAGAAATCTTCCGTACCGCCCATGACGAGCGGCGGCAAAGAAACCCGCGTGGATGCGTATGACGACTGCCAGCAGGGCGCAGCCGTCGAGCTTTACAGCGTGGAAGGTGGGGGCGCAACGTGGCCGGGCAGCGTGGAGTATCTGCCGGAAAGCCGCTTCGGCAAGACAAGCCTCGATCTAAACGCAAACGACGTAATCTGGAAGTTTTTCTCGGCGCACACGCTTCCCGCGCGCCAGTCGGCGTCACAGTAGATCATTTTGCCACGAGCTCTCTCCAGCGGCGAGATGATCTAGAATCCGCCGCCGCCACCGCCGCCAAATCCGCCTCCCGAAAAGCCGCCACCGCCGCCGAATCCTGAACCGCTCGCGCTTCGCGGAGCGGAAGCCATTACGGATGCGGCTTGCACGGACATGGAATTCAACCCATTCACAAACCCAAGCGCGTAGAAGTTTGGGCCGTAAACTCCACCCTGATACCAGGAAGGAGGTTGCGTGAAGATACCCTGGAAGGCGCCCACCCACTTTTTCTCCACGCCCAGCGCCATCGCATAAGGCAGGAATTTTTCAAAGAGTGCCGGCGTTTTCTCGATACGCTGGATGCGATCCGATTCGACATGTTGCAGAAAGTCTTCAAAGCCAAGAGCGCCTTCGAGCGCGCGCATGCCTTCATTGGTGTGCACCGGCATAAACCAGCCCCATGCGGCAATTACGATTCCTGTAGCGATGCCTCCGAGAACGAACGGCAGCGGCTGCATTCCGCGATTCGAAGCGAGCCACACCCCGCCGGCGATCATCATCACGGCAACTACCACTCCCCCAGCAAGCCAGCCGCCGCGCACCGTGTCTGGACGATGCAGGTAATAACCATGCTCCACGAGAGAATCGAGCAGGCTATTCTTGATGCCAGGTAGGCTGGTATAGAACTTATTGTGCAGCGCGGAGAGCGTCACCACATCATCGGCGCCTCCGCTGAACATTCCCGAAAGTAGTTTTACCTCATGCGGCTTCAGAGTGGCCCATTCGGCCGGCTCTTTCAGAAGGTGAAACGCATAGTCCTTATTCGAATAAAGCCCCATCAGATGTTTTTCTTCTTTTTCCTCGATCAGGATATAGCCCCGAACGGCTAGGTCCACTAGCGTCGCGGTGATGTCACGCATATTAGCGGAAGCGTCGACGAGAGTGCCGAGCTCGCCGGGCGTGAGGCCGCCGGGCGGGTCGTATTGCACCGCAATAGGATTGCGCCTCGGGTCGCGCCCGCGTGACCACCAAACCCAAGCCATCGCGAAAAACGCTACGATCGGGATGCCCAGCGGCCAATTGCTTGCCAGAAAACGCTCCATCCATTGCGCGGCGGTCGGCTGATGGACGAAACCCTTGTCCCAACCCAGTACCGCGGTAAGCCCTTCATGGAACGCGAGCGGCCGCTGCATCTCCACGCTCACGAGGCTGCCGGCGACTTCGGTGCGTGCGTCCTGCGATTGCGAACCGTAAGAGCCCGTGAAAGCCAGCACGTGCAAGCCGGTTGTGTTGGCAGGCAAGGAGATTTGCGCTTCGGCGGACTGAATGGGTACGTCCCATTCATCGCCGGTCACGTTCCAATAGAGTTCGTCGTGATCGTCAAAAAAGCGGATGGCATTCAGCACGCGATAGTGGATCACGATCGTGCGTGTGGCGTCGTCTGCGCCCGGAACGTAAATTTTCAGTTGTAGGTAATTGTGCTGGCGGCTCGTCTCATAGCGAAGCGTCGAACCGGAGTCGTCCGTCACGTTCTCCAAGTCCAGGTCGAGCGTATAGTTCAAGCCGTGGTAATCATATTCCACAGGGATCGTGCGGTAGAGTCCATTCCACTGACCGGCAAAATGCGCTTGGATGGTTTCGGTAACGTCGGTGGTGCCATCAGGCAGCACGACGATAGCGCTCTTGAAATCCTGAATCGTGAGCGTCCGTGCGAACGCGGGCGAAGCAATCGCCGCAGCGAGCCAGAGGACTGCGGCGGCCGCACGCGGTGACCGCCAGAGGGAATACCACTTCGCGCGTTGGGCCATGAGGATCGCGCTATTGCGCCGTGGGCGCGCCAAAACTCACCTTGGGGACCTCGCGCTCGGCGGGCGCATTCACTTCGAAGAATTCGCGCGGCTTGAAATTAAACATTCCCGCTACGATGTTGGAAGGGAACTGCTGAATTTTCGTGTTGAACTCGCGAACCACGGCATTGTAGTAGCGCCGCGCGTTCTGAATCGTGTCTTCCAGTTGGGTCAAGGTACCCTGAAGCGCATTGAAGCTTTCCACGGCGCGAAGCTGTGGGTAAGCTTCCGAAAGCGCGAAAAGTTGCCGCAGCGCCCCGCTCAGCATGTTTTCCGCTTCGGCCTTTTGCGCAGGACCTTGCGCGGCCATCGCTGAATTGCGGGCCTGCACCACCGCTTCGAGCGTGCCGCTTTCGTGCCCGGCATAGCCCTTTACCGTTTCCACGAGGTTTGGGACCAGGTCGTAGCGCCGTTTGAGCTGCACGTCGATATCCGCCCAGGCGTTATCTGCCTGCACGCGCAAGCGCACCAACCCGTTGTAGATCGCAATAAACGCCACAGCGAGTACCGCGATCACGATCAGCAAGATCAGCATCGGTTCATCTCTTTCAATGCGGAATCTGGGGGAGTGCCGCCAACTACATTCACTCTATAACGGGCTTCCGGCGGTGTAAAGACAGACGACCCTGCAGTCGAGGGATTAGAAGGATTTGCGCTCGAGCAGCCACATACTCAAACCGAGCGTAGCGGCCAGGAAAACGGCGGTGGACCAGAGGGGCCACCAGGTTGCGATTCTTCCGTCCTGGATAAAGGTCGCGCACATTTTCTCGAGCTCCGAACACTTCGGCAAAATCCGATAGGCCCAGTCTAAACTGCCGCGTGCGAAATGCGAGGCAAAGAAAGAGTCGAATATATCTCGCCGCGACGCCAGGAGCGGCGAAATGAACCAAACCGCCACCGCGGCCATGATCGGCAGTGCCATGCCTTTTTGGGGAAGCGTTGCCAATGCGACTACGGCCAGCAGCGCAGCGAAGCTGAATGTTTGGATTAGCAGCGCTACCGCCAGTGGCAGCGGACCCACTCCTGTTTTCCACCAAAGTCTCAATGCCACCGGAAACGTTGCCAGCAGAAAGGTCAGGAAATATAGGGTTAACCCACCCAGAAAGCGGCCCAGAAAGATCTGCCAGCGCGAAGTTCCCTTCGAGAAGGTCAGCTCCAGCCAGCCTTTCTCCACGGAGGAGCTCAGCAGCGGCGCGGCCGCGAAAATGGCGAGCAGCAGCCACAGCGCCCCGGTCTGCTGAATTTCCGCCCTGAAGACGGCCGGAGCCGCCAAGGTGGCAGGTCCCAGAAAATTCGTGCCCAGTAAGATCACGCTCGTGCCGTCGGGCAGTGGCTTCATCTGAACAATCCACAAAAATACGCCCGCTATCAGTAGCGCGACGCCCGCGAGCACCAATGCCATGCGCCGGTTCACGGCTTCGAGCAATGAGTTGAGGTAAGCAGCGATCATGGCGCTATTCCTGTGCTCCTACAACCTGAAGGAAGAATTGCTCGAGCGAAAGCCGTACCGGCTCGACTGCATCAATTTCCGCTTGAGCGCTGCGCAGCCGGTCAATGAGCGCGTTCAATTGTTCACGGTCACGCGGAGAGAACCGCAACGTGTTCTCGGTCCAGTTCGGTTGAGGGGCTTTCGAAGAACGGCCGTTCTTGCCATTTCCATTCGAAGCGCCGAGGACGGCCGCCGCAGCAGCTCGAACTGCATCGGTTGCCGCCGTCACGCGAACCAAATACTCGCCGGTGCCCCGCGTGAATTCCGCAGGACTCGCCACGCGCGCCACCTCGCCGCGATTCAGGATTACGATCTGATCGCAGACCAGCTCAATTTCCGAGAGCATGTGCGAATTCAGAAAGATAGTCTTGCCGGCAGTGCGCAAACTCACCAGCAGGTCGCGCACATCCTTCCGGCCGAGCGGATCGAGGCCATCCGTGGGCTCGTCGAGAAAGAGTACTTCCGGGTCGTTGAGCAGCGCTTGCGCCAGACCCAGCCGCTGCTGCATCCCTTTCGAATACGACTTGACGGGCTTTTTCACGCCCGCCAGACCGACCCGCTCAGTTAGTTCGGGGATGCGCTGACCGAGTATCTCGGCGCTCACACCGTTCAGCCGCCCCATATAGCGTAGAAAGCTTTTGGCGGTGAGGTACTCGGGAATACGCATCTGCTCCGGCAAATAGCCGACCCTACGGCGCACGGTGCAGTTTTGCGGCGACGCTCCGAGCAATGTAGCGGAGCCGCCGGTTGGCCGCGAGAGGCCAAGCAAAATCTTCACAAGCGTCGTCTTGCCGGCGCCGTTCTGGCCGATCAAGCCGAAAATTGTGCCGGGTTCGACGCGCAGCGACACTCCTTGCAATGCGGGCACAGTCTTGCGTCGCAGAAACGTGCGATAGGTCTTCTGCAAATCTCTTGTTTCGATCGCTGGAGGGGTCATGGGGAACGCACCGTGAGCGGGAAGATCCCGCTGACAGCACACTTATGCTCTCTGAAATTCTAGCCGAGTCGGCATTCCCGGTGTGCACCGTGTGGCATTTTGTTGTCTTTTGAGTTATGTTCCAGGCTGGAACCCTCCTCGACCATGCTTTTCAAAAGTTTTAGCGCCGCCGTTTACGGGATTGACGCTTACCTCGTCGAAGTAGAAGTAGATGTGGGCTCAGGGCGCATGGGCGAATTCAATGTGGTTGGCCTGCCGGATGTAGCCGTAAAGGAAAGCCGCGAACGGATCAAGGCGGCGCTGAAAAATTGCGGGTTCGATTTCCCTGCGCCGCAAAGCGTCACCGTCAACTTGGCCCCCGCAGACATTCGCAAGGAAGGCTCTGCGTTCGATTTGCCAATGTCGCTTGGTATTTTGGGTTGCCAAGGGACGTTTTTCGGCAAAGCGCTCGATGCTTTTGTATTTCTCGGCGAATTATCGCTCGATGGCGGCGTGCGGCCGGTGCGCGGAGCGCTTTCGGCGGCGCTGGCGGCCCGCGAACGTGGGATCCGGTCCGTCGTGGTACCTGAAGCCAACGCACGCGAAGCTGCCGTCGTAGAAGGGATTGACGTGTTTCCGGTGCGTTCGCTGCCGCAGGCGATTGATGTCGTCAACTCTCCGGAGACCGCCGCCCCGGTCAAATTGGACGCGCGCGCCTTACTTTCCCAAGCGGCACAATACAGCGTCGACCTGAAAGATGTCCGTGGACAGCAAGCGGCGAAGCGAGCGCTAGAAATCGCATGCGCCGGCGGACACAACATTTTGCTGATCGGTCCACCGGGCGCCGGCAAGACCATGCTCGCCAAGCGTATCCCCACGATCTTGCCTCCGATGTCGCTTGATGAAGCCATCGAGACCACGCGCATTCATAGCGTCGCGGGCGTACTCGAAGATTCGCGCGGACTGGTGGGCACGCGGCCTTATCGTTCGCCGCACCACACAATCAGCGATGCCGGGCTGATCGGCGGCAGCACGGTTCCGCGTCCGGGCGAGGTCTCACTGGGCCACAATGGCGTGCTGTTTCTGGACGAACTGCCGGAATTCGAACGCAACGTCCTCGAGGTGATGCGCCAACCTCTGGAAGAGGGCAGCGTCACGATTGCGCGCGCGGCTATTTCTGTAACCTTTCCCTCCCGTTTTATGCTTGCTGCGGCGATGAATCCTTGCCCCTGCGGTTTCTTTGGGGATCCAACCCGCGAATGCCGCTGCACGCCTCCACAAATCGCGCGCTATGTTTCGAAAATTTCCGGGCCGCTGCTTGACCGCATTGACATTCACATCGAGGTGCCGGCGGTGAAATATAAGGAGTTACGCAGCAATTCGGACGTGGAAGATTCTGCCACGGTTCGCGAGCGCGTCGTTTGCGCGCGAAACAGGCAACTCGAACGTTTCGCCAGCGACAAGGGACTCTATTCGAACGCCCAGATGCCGCCACGGCTCATTCGAAAATGCTGTGCAATCTCGGCAGATGGGGAAAAGCTCTTAGAAAATGCGATCAGCCGCTTGGGTCTCTCGGCGCGCGCGCACGACCGTATCCTGAAAGTCTCCCGCACCATCGCCGATCTGGATGGCGCCGCCAACGTGGAACCCAAGCACCTGGGCGAGGCGATCCAATACAGAACGCTTGATCGCAGCTATTGGGCTTGACGCGTGCAGAAAAACGCCAGGCCATTCTTCCTAGGGTTCGCCATTACCTTTGTTTGCCTTGGCGTCCTCGAGTTTCCGGCTGGCTCGGCCATCGCGGTTGCGCTGAAGCGGCTCGCCGCGTTGGTGTTA
>DATNLT010000052.1:0-2732 GCA_035602725.1 Candidatus Acidiferrales bacterium | reverse complement strand
GCTGCTGACGTGCGCGCCGCCGATCAGTACGTGCCCAAATGGCGAGACGCGCGCCGGCCACGATACTTGAGGCCCGAACAGAAAGTAGGTCGTGTGCGTGTTGTTACCATAATCGCCCGAAAAATCCGCTAGAGCGCCCAGCCAGGGAGCAAACTTGTATTGCCCGGAAACTTCCCAGCCGTTCTGATTAAATGACGGAGAATTATCGAATCGCGCATAAGAATAGCCGCCGAACACCTCCACTTTGTATGTGTCCTGCGCCTGCGTCGTAAGCGAGACCACAAAAATCAATCCGGCTAATAATGCGATCCTTCTAAGCATGGACGTGCCCTCCTGAGAGTTATTCGGGACAAAGTCACCGTTTGGGCTGGGAAAAGTAGGATGCCGGGTTGCTCGCCGGGGTTACCAACAGATCTTGAATAGTGTCCGGCCGGAATTTCTCAGGTTTTCACCGTAGAACACCGTGCTAGGATTTCTAGAGAAGAGGTTCGCCGGAATTTTTCGCGATCGTATCTCTGGTGGAGTCGCGCAAGCGAACTATCTCGTGCCAATCGTTCCCTGCCGCCGGATCTGGCATTACCAGCGGGCCGAAAGTCAGTGTGACCCGTCCGGGCCGCGGCAACTTCGTCTTGTCACGCAGAATCCGCCGCGCGCCGCGCACGGATACCGGGCAAATCGGACGCTGTGTATCTACCGCGGATTTGAACGCGCCCAGTTGGAACGGACGAATGCCCGTGGTGGCCGTAAAGGTTCCCTCGGGATAGATCACCACAGACTCCCCGCTTTCGAGCGCCGCATTCACTTGCTCCGCTTGGCGGATGCGCGCCTGTGGATCGCTGCGATCGAATGTAAACTGCCCGCTTCGGCGGGCCATGGTGCGAAACACCGGCATATCGTGAATCTCACCCTTGACCACGAAGCGCACATCCGGCGGGAGAAACGCCAGGTTGATCAGAATGTCGAGAAAGCTCGAGTGATTCGGAGCAAAAACCCAGGGGCCGGATGTTTTCCGCTCAGCTAGTATCTCGCGCCCTTCCACCCGCACGGGTATGCCCGCCATCAAGAGCATGATTCGCGTGCCCTTGTGCGTGAACCAAGCCGCGCGCTTTTGGTTCCAGGTGAGTGCCACGATAGCCCACAACGGAAGTAGCAGAATCGTGAAGGCCGTCATTGCGTACACGCCATAAAGAAATTCCAATGTGTTCTTTGCTCCTTGCTTCATCCAGGACCAAACACTCGGACCCGAGCCTCGTACCGCCAGCCCGGCGACCTGCATCCATGTCGGTTGCTGGCGCTCACCCAGCTTTCCTTCGATAAAAAGCCGCCGGGTCTCGCTGCGCCGTAACTTGCCGCTGGAAGTTTTTGGAATGGATTGGGGTGGCAGGAGCTTGACCAAATCCGGCGGTATCCCGAGCGCTTCATTCACCGTACTCGCAATTTCATCTTCGATGCGCTTTGCGCTGGCCATATCGCGCACTTCTGCTGTCACCACCAGGCGCTCGCTGCCCGTGCGCTCGTCCGGCGCGCCAAACGCCACGACGCAGCCTGTTCGCACTCCCTGTACGCGTCCGGCAATTTCCTCCACTTCATGCGGATACAGATTGCGTCCCGCCTTGATGATGATGTCCTTCGCCCGCCCGGTTATATAAATTTCGCCGTCAGCCCAGTACGCCAGATCACCGGAATCGAGCCAGTCGCCGTCGCGCATCAAGTTTTGCGTCGCTGCGGCATTGCGATAGTAACCGCTCGTAGCCGACGCACCGCGAAACCATAAGCGTCCCTCTGCTCGCTCACCCAGGTTGTAACCCTCGCCGTCCACGATGCGAACTTCCACACCGGGCACCGGCTTACCGGAGTTCACAAATTCGAGCGTGGAGGGATCGTCGGCTTTGGCGGGTCTTGCGCTGCCTCCAGATTCAAAAGATGCGCGTTCAATACGATCCACTTTGTAACCAACGCCGAGCTTCGGCACCGAAATGGCCAGCGTCGCTTCGGCAAGTCCATACACAGGAAGAATTGCTTCGCGTCGAAAACCGTAGGGTGCAAAGCGAGCCGCGAATCGTTCGAGTGTTTCCGAGCGCACGGGCTCGGCCCCGTTGGTCGCCGCGCGCCATGAACTCAGGTCCAGCCCCTGCAAATCTTTGTCCGGAATCTTCCGCACGCAAAGCTCGTACGCAAAATTCGGGGCTGGGCTGATCGTTCCGCGATGCTTATGGATCGCCCAGAGCCAGCGATCCGGCCGGCTTAGAAACGCGAGCGGCGACATTACAACCAGCGGAATCCCGGTGAAAAGCGGAACGAACCAGGCCCCGATCAATCCCATGTCGTGATAAAGGGGCAGCCAGCTTACGGCTACATCGTCAGGTTTTATTTCGATGCCGGACACGATCGAATGAATATTGGCAAGCAGGTTTGCATGCGTCAGCACCACGCCTTTTGGGTCCCCCGTCGAGCCGGAAGTGTATTGCAAAAAAGCGATGTCTTTAGCGCGCGCGTGATGCGCCAGGTTTTCCACCGGGCGCCATTGCGACGGAGCAGATTCCGGTTGCGGCTCGGTTGTGGTTTTGGCCAACTCCTGCGCGTTCAGCACGTCTCGCAGCGTAGGAACTCCCGGCTTAAGCAGCCGGGCGAGCCCTTCGGCTTGCCTCCAGGTAATCAGAAAGCGCGCTTCCGCGTTGCGCAGGATGTTGGATTGCCGCTTTGCATATTCCGCGATGCGGTCCGCGCGGAAC
>DATNLT010000043.1:0-23538 GCA_035602725.1 Candidatus Acidiferrales bacterium | reverse complement strand
TCTTTCTGCAAGCTCAGGACGAGCCACTCCTGGCAAAAGATACGCAGATTCTTTACTTCGGAGTGCCCGAACCGAAACAACGCGCGGAAATTCCGGTGGGAAACTACGCCGGGATGCTCGATGACGCCAAGCGCGTCTACGAGAATCGTATCCTCAGCTTCTTCCTTACGAACCTTCCTCCCGCGAGCCATCCGAGAAACTGACCTCGTATTATCGTGCGCCTCGATCGTCTGAATTCTAGGGCGATTTCCTAACCCGCACGAGCCAAGCCTGCGGACTTGTTTTCTGAATCACTTCGCAAACGCTGCCTCCGGTAGTGATTTCGCCGCACCCTTGCGAGGTTGTGAACAGGTACGCCGGTTTCGCGTCATTTAAGTTTCCAGCGGCTCCGTTCGCACGCCATTCGGGCAGGGTCTGGCGCAGATAATATTCCAGCCCATACTGCCAACCTCTTTGCAAACGATAGGCTTCGATTGGCCCAAGCGGAAGGCCGCTCGCGATTGCCACGTGTGCTGCCGCTCGGGATGACAACAAAACGGAAAGACGCGGCAAGATTTCCCAATTTGACGCTTCGAACATGCCTGCCAGCAGTAGCGCCTGAAGCAACAACGCTCCGGCTACGCGGCGAGTGCTCCCCAGCGCGATGATCGCCACGCCTCCAGCCCCTGCCACCAGCAGCCAAGGCCGCCACCACGCTGGGTTGTTTAGGACCGTGTCCGCAGGTAAGCGTGCTGCCCAAATTCCTACACTGGCAACCGGCGCAAGCCATGTGGCCCCGAGCCCCACGCAAACCGCGCGCGCCACGCCATCCCGCCGGCGAATCATCCGGGCTGCCGTATTCGCCAGAACCAGAACCAGAGGGGGCACCGCCGGCAAGATGTAGCTAGGCAGTTTGGACTTTGAAGCGCTGAAAAACAGGACCGTGAAGACGACCCAGCATCCGAAGTAAAGCCCTGGCCGGTCGGCCCAATCTCCTCGCTGCATCGCTTCGCCGGCGTCTTTTCCCGCGGATGCGAGTAAGGCCGTCCAAGGCAGCAGCGCCAGCAGCACGATCGCTACAAAAAACCACCACGGCTCCATGTGCCGGAACACCGGGGTCAAATACCGCTCAAAATTGTGGAGCCAGAAAAATGTGTATAGGAAATCCGGATTACGCACCGCGCAAGCTGCGTACCACGGTACAGCCGTGACGAGAAACGCCGCTACGCTCACCGGATGTACAACTCGCAGCGCGCGTTTCCATTCTCGCGTGAGGAGCATCCACAAAACGATCGAGCCCCCAGCGAGCACAACCGCTGCCGGCCCCTTCGCAAGAGCCGCCAGCCCCAGAAAAATGCCGAAGCCCAGGCGGTGCAATTCGCGCGGCTTTTCCGCGACGATCAGCTCCGCTCCTAGCGCCATGGCCGCCGCGAGCGTTCCTGCGAAAAGCATGTCGGGCGTTGCCGCGCGGGAAAACACCACAATGCCTAACGTCGTTGGCATGATCAGCAGGACGAGTACGGTCGTCGCTGCGCTAAAGAACCTCCAGGCGGCCCAAGCCATCGCCAGACTTGCCAGCAGGCCCGCAAGCCCGCTCGGTAAGCGGGCCGCGTAGTCATTTTCGCCGAAAATCCGGAAAGACGCTGCTGCAGCCCAATAGTAGAGCGCGGGTTTTTCAAACCACGGTTGCCCATTCAAGCGCGGAGTCACCCAATCGCCCGTTTCCACCATATTGCGCGCAATCGAAGCGTAACGCGGTTCGTCCGGTCCCGTAAGCCCAAGGGTTCCCAAATGGCTGAAGTAGCCCATACAACTCGTAAGGAGGATCACCGCCATCAGCCACAACGACAGCGGCGCCTTATGCAGGTGTTCGTGTGTTCCGGTCGTAGCTCTTGAAGCGTGCTCGGAATCACTCACGGCTGAAGTGTAGCATTGGCAGACGCGCCGTATCCCTGAATCTGCGTGCCAGCCGTTGGGCGAAGTACGTAGGCCCGATTTCCTCGTTCGCTCATCATATAGGGGACGCAAGTTTGTTCTGCCATAGGGGCCCTCTGTTCGGGTTCGCCGCGTCTGCTTTAAGGGGTCGGCGTGCGGATATTGATTGCGGATGATCAGCAGGACGTGCGCGAAGGCATACGTTCCTTACTCGAGGCCCACCCGCAGTTCGAAGTGTGCGCTGAAGCGGCTGATGGTGAGCAGGCGGTCGAGAGGACGCTCGAGTTCGCCCCGGATCTGGTGATTTTGGACGTTAGCATGCCGGTGATGAACGGAATGGATGCCGCCAAAATGATTCGGCAAGTCTCGCCTCATACACCCATCTTGATGGTTTCCGTTCACAGCATTCGAGAGCTGATCGAAGAGGCGCAGAAAATCGGGGTGCAGGGATACGTGGCCAAAGCCGAAGTCGGCGAGATATTAGTGGAAGCGATCGACGCCATCATAAGGCACCAGCGCTTCTTTCCGTCCGACCCCAAGCCGGCGAATTGAAGTGTGAGCTCCGGCAAATCCGTATAAGACAATTTTGCGCAGTAGAAAATTTGAACGTGAGCACGAGTCCAACGGAATTCAGGAAGTAGGCTCCGCAAAATTTCTGATCGCCGCGCACCCTCCTTTAGCCGCGTTTTCGGAAGGGCGTGATCTTGCCCCGGCTCGTCCCTTTCTCAGCGGGCAATTTGGAACGTGCAAATTTGGCCCACTGCCCTTGCGGCTGCAAACGCAAGTATTGCGTAAGATGGTCGCGGGTGTTCTGTGCTTGGCCCTCGGCCTCATAGAGCAATGCCAGGTTCAGGTGCGCATCGGCCGAATCCGGTTCCAATTCCACCGCCTGCTTTAGCTCCTTGATCGCCGCGCGGCGCTTGCCCATGCGCTCGAGCACGCAACCCATGTTGAAATGCGCCAGCACGTTCTCCGGCCCTAACTCGCAACCCTTCTTGAAACAGGCGTAAGCTTCCTTGATCTGCCCGAGATGGAAAAGCGCTGTGCCAAGGTTTAAGTGCGCTTCCACCCAGTTTGGCGATGCGGAGACCGCGCGACGGTAGGCGTCCGCGGCCTCGCGCATGGTGCTTCGATCCGCGTCGTAAGCGAGCCCGATATCAAACCATTCCTCCGCCGTGCGCGACGGCAAGGAACGAACCTTCTGCCCGGTTTTCTCGCTCTCAAACGCGAAGAGCATCTGACCGGAAATCGGCTCGATCGGAGCGCGCCCCGCTTCTCCGACCACGACTTTTCGCCGGTGCGTGGAAATTTGCAGGCGAGAAAGAGGCGCCGCACCCTCGCCTATCTTTTGGGGCAAAGCCGCCAGCGCTTGACGCAACCTGCGCGAGGGCACTCCCTGTTCGGTGAGCTGCTTCAGAGTCTTCAGCGCCACGAGATCGGCGAACCCATACGTTTCCACCCCCGATGTCCGGGCCGGAGCAATCAAGCCGAGTTTCGACCAGCGATCGAGTTCGCGCGTGCGGATTCCGAGCATGCGCACAACTTCATTTCGCGTGAATTTCTGTTGCATCGGAGAAGGTTCCCGGGAGGCGCCGGGTGAGTCGCTTGTCAGACTCTCGCTCTCGCAATCTATCGGCAGAAGGGGCTTCCGGGCAAAGGGATTTTAGTACTAGAGCCGCGTGGTTGTGCTGTGGCTCAGGCGTAGGCCAAATCGTTTTCCGCGGCCAAGTTCGGGGGCCTTCGCCAGTCGCACGCTCGCGGCGATACGAATGCCGGCCTTTGCCGTTGTGTTTCCAGCTCCGCGTTATTCACTACAGAGTACTCTGTCAGGGAGTTGCCGAAGACCAATCATGCGGCGATTTGCCGCGGGCGCTCTCCGGATAATGTATACATTCTGTTGACTTCCGCTCCCCGAAGGTGTTCAATCTCGCCCATTGGTGGGTCCGTTCCTGGTTTCAGTTCCAAGGCCTGCTCCATACAGGCTGTGATTTCTGGGGTGAATGCATTCACGTCCTACGGAGGCAAGCATGAATCAGTTTAAGCGATGGGGGTTGGTGTTTTTGAGTGCCGCTTTTCTGTTGTTGTGTACTTCGCCCGTGCGCGCCCAAATCAGCGCATCAACCGGCGCGGTTCAGGGCCGGGTAACGGATCCACAAAATGCCACAATCGCCGGTGCCACGGTAATTCTGACGGACACAGATACGGGCACCACCAAGCAAGTAACCACCGAGCCTGACGGTAGCTTCGTGTTCGCATTGATCCCGCCAGGGAACTACAAGATTCAGGTACAAGCGCAAGGCTTTGAAGCTGCTCTATTGAATGACATTAAGGTCGAAGTTACGAAAGTCACCGTGGCCAACGCAAAGATGCAAATCGGACAGGTGTCCACGCAGGTGACAGTGAGCGAAGCCGCTTTGCAGGTAGATACCAGCACGGCGACTACCGGTGACGTCATGACCGGCACACAAATTCGAAACATACCTTTGCCTACACGAAACTTCCTTGATCTGACCACATTCCAGGCCGGCGTCGGCGCCCGAATCCAAAGCGCAGCGACGGTCGGCCGCGGCGTGCCCATACTCGACGTGGCCGGATCGCGCGCCACCACGAACAACTTCGTATTGGACGGTGTGGACGCGAACAACTTCGGAAGTGGCAGCCTAGCCAGCGTCCCGGTGCCCAATCCAGACGCGATTCAGGAATTCCGCGTCAGCACCAGCATGTATGACGCGAGCCAGGGACGCGGCTCCGGGGGGAACATCAACGTCGTCATGCGTTCCGGTACCGACCAGTATCACGGAGGCCTCTTCGAGTTCTATCGCAGCAACGATTTCAATGCGAATGACTTCTTCTTCAACGCGGCCGGCAAGCCTCGCCCCGTGCTCTTGCAGAACCAATACGGCGGCACCGCTGGGGGGCCCGTTCCAAAGTTGAAGCGGACGTTCTGGTTCTTCTCCTATCAGGGAATGGGGCAAAAGAATGGCGTATCGAGCGCGGTGACCGGCAAGCTGCCGGTGCTGCCAGCGCGCAGCAGCGGCGAATCCGAATCCACTTACGCTACGGCGTTATCGACAGCGTTCGGTGTACCCTTGGCCTCGATTGATCCTGTGGCTGTAAACGTTTTGCTTCAGCCAGGTCAATATGGCGGCTACCTGGTAGGTTCAGGAACCGGTACAGTCGGAACTCTCGCGAATTACGCTGTGTCCCTTCCCACTATCTACAATGAGAATCAATATTCGGCCGCAATTGATCATGATCTTTTTCACAACAACCATGTCGCGGTACAGTTTTTCTACGCGAATATTACTCAATACTCCCCGACGGGGGGCGGTGTCAGTCTGGGACAGGGAATCAACTCTCCGGCCAAGAATTACCATGGAGCGATCACCGACACCCACACTTTCAGCCAAGACCTCGTCAATGAGTTCCGGGCGGGCTTCACAGACATTAAGTCCATCAGCGAAGGCACCGAGAACATCACCACCAGCGATATCGGTATGGCGAAGTGGGACGCCAGTACGTACCCCGGAATTCCGGCGTTTTCACCCAGCGGCGTATTGAGTTTCGGCGGGCTCGGAGTGAATAGCTTCGTCCACGGCGGCACAAATACGACCACGATTGGCGATACGCTTTCGTGGGTGCATGGTAAGCATACCGTTCGGTTCGGTGGTGAGTACCGCCGGGCCGGGTGGAACTACGAGAACGATTACGGAACGCGCGGTTCGCTTTCCTTCCCCAACTTCAACTCCTTCCTGACCGGTACGCCGAATCGTCTGCAAGTCGACGTCGGAATTTTCTCTCGCAATTTCCGCGCGAACGACGGCGCCACCTTTATCCAAGATGATTACCGGATCACGAAGAAGCTGATGTTGAATTTGGGCGTTCGCTGGGACTTTATTGGCTGGCCATATGACACGAACGGCAAGGTTAGCGCATTCGACCCAAGCCAGGTGACCGCGTCCTGCATCGCGAATGGTGGCGGAAATTGCGTGGATGCGGGCTTCGTCTCACCGGCTGGGACAAGCTTCGGCACACCCGGCGTAAGCCCATCTACGCAGGAGACCACGCGATATCACAATTTCTCTCCGCGTCTCGGGTTTGCCTACGATCCGATCGGGAATGGCAAGATGTCGATCCGCGGTGGGTACGGGATCTTCTACATCGAAACGTCGGGGCAGACCGTTCTGCAGCCGATCTCCTCGCCACCATGGGTGCAGCAGTATTTAGCCTCCGGGACCGGAATTGTGGGTAGCGATGTTCTCGCGAACCCGTGGCCTGCCGGGCTACCACTGCCCGCTGCGTTCCCGGTTCTACCGCAGATCGGCCAATTTCAAGGTAATTACAGTGCTTCCGGCGCCCCGCTTTTCGTTACTGCCGCGGGCACTCCCGCCGTTTCACAATCACTGTATGGTTTCACTCGGAACCTGAGAATTCCTTATGTCGAACAGTGGAACCTCAGCACTCAGTATGAGTTTCTGAAAGGATGGGTCGCGGAAGTTGGTTATATCGGATCGCACGGAGTTGCCTTGCTGGTTGAGCCAAGCCTGAACATGGCGCAATTGGTCAATGCGGCGAATCCTGGTGTTGACGGCCTCACCGTCAATTCCAACACGAACGCCACCATCCGCGTGCCGGTCTTGGGTTTCGCTCCGGCTGGACTCAACTTGGTCACCAATCAGGGCTTCTCGAGCTACAACGCCGCGATTCTGGAAGTGAAGCATGATTTCTCCAACAGCTTCCAGTTCCGGGTGGATTACACCTATTCCCACTCGATTGACAACGACTCGGGCCCAACGGGTTCGGATCTTGATAGCTTTGTCGGCAACCAGGAAAACCCGTACCTCTCTCGAGCCAACTCCGACTTTAACCAGCCACACCGGGTCGTCTTCACCTACGTGTGGGATCTGCCGGGCCCCAAGACTGGTTTCCTTGGCAATACCATAGGCGGATGGAGTCTGTCGGGTGTGTACACGCTCCAATCTGGGTTGCCGTTCACCGTATCCAGCACGAGTGGTCTCGGCCTGGCGGGTCTGACCGGTTCGGTCACGATTCCGGCGATCGTCAACAGCTGCAGCGGCGGTTACAGCCCCGACGCCTCGGCGGGCAATAAGCTGAACAATTACATCAATCCGTCGTGCTTCTCTTCGCTTCCGACGCTCCCGAACGGAACGGTTCTATCGAACCTGACTCCGTCTGAGGGCCCCGGCAATCAGAGCTACACGATTGGCGGCGCCGCCGGCGATACTTCCGGCGGCACGCTATTCGGCTACGGTGCCCGCAACATCGCGCGCGGACCCTTTGAACAGCGCTTTGACTTGGCGCTGATCAAGGATTTTCACTTCCGCGAACGTTTCGATCTGCAGTTCCGGGCAGAAGCGTTCAAGCTGTTCAATAACGTGATTTTTGCCAATCCCGCGGCAAATATCAGCAACTACAACGCCAACCCCGCGCTGAACGCCTTCGGGGTAATCTCGTCGACTCTGGACAGCACGGGCCGCATTTTGCAGCTCGGGTTGAAGCTCAACTTCTAACGTTCCTTTGGGGCAGGGAAGCCGCGTTGTACGGCTTCCCTGCCGAAGTTTCGGTGTGGATTTTCTTGACTCTCCCATTCACGGCACATCGTCCGTCGAAATTCTTTTCGGTAGCACAGCCGCTCCTGGCTGTGCCGTGCCAGTTCGAAACGCATCGCAGCGGCGGGAGTGTTGATGCTGTCCTGTCGATCGTTCTTAAAGGTTAGCTGTACGTTTCTGCTCTAGGGAGACACAAAATGAAATCATTCCATTACCGAGTCATTGCCTGGGCTCTCTCCGCCACCGCATTGGCCTTTTGCTTTTCTTCAAGCGCCGCCGCGCAAGGCACTCCTGCCGACTATCAGCGCGCCGCCGGACTGCAAGCCAGGTACGAAGCCGCCGCGATAGATATTGCCGGGCCGGCCACTTGGATCGGCAACACGCACCGATTTTGGTACAGGAAACTCTCTCGCGGCTCGTACGAATTCATCGTGGCCGATGCGGACACGTTGCAAAAACAGCCCGCCTTCGATCATGAGAAGATCGCGCAATCCCTTTCGAAAGCCGCCGGGAACAGCTACACCGCGAGTAAGCTCCCTTTCACCACCATCGTATTTGAAGAAAACGGCTCCGCGTTCACCACCACCGTGGATGGCGCGCGCTACCGCTGCACCGTTTCGGATTCCGCGTGCCGCAAAGTGGAGGGAGGCCCTCCGCGTTTAGGGGTAGGGATGACGGTGGGGCGTCGCGCGCAGCAGGATGGACCGCGCGTTTCCCCGGATGGCAAATGGGAAGCGCTGATTAACAATTTCAACATCGTGATTCGCCCCCCCGGCTCACACGAACTGCAGCGCCTCAGCCGGGATGGATCGGAAGGGGATTACTACGAGCTTTCCTCCATCGTCTGGTCCCCGGATTCCAGCAAGCTCGCGGCGTATCGCGTAAAACCCGGCTACCACCGCGAGATTCACTATGTCGAATCCTCGCCCGAGGATCAGCTTCAGCCCGAATTGCTTTCTCTCGCTTACGCAAAGCCCGGAGACGTCCTCGATCTGGATCAGCCGGTGATCTTTGATTTGAACGCGAAGAAACAGATCAACATCGATAATTCGCTCTTCACGAATCCCTTCTCGCTTTCGGAACTGGTCTGGCGAAAAGATAGCCACGCCGTCAGCTTCGAATATAACCAGCGCGGCCACCAGGTCTATCGAATCATCGAAGTGGATGCGGCCACCGGCCAGGCACGCGCCGTTATCTCCGAAGAGCCCAAGACATTCTTCAATTATCGCCGCGCCACCGGCGGGTTGGCCGACTCCGGCAAGGAATACCGTTACGACGTTAACGACGGCAAGGAAGTTATCTGGATGTCCGAGAGAGACGGCTGGAACCATCTTTATCTGTTCGATGGCGTCACCGGCGGGCTGAAAAATCAAATCACTAAGGGTGAGTGGGTGGTCCGCGCCGTCCAGAATGTGGATGAAGCCAAGCGGCAGATCTGGTTCAGCGCGGGCGGAATGTACCCCGGTAAAGACCCCTATTTCGCCAACTACTACCGCATTAATTTTGACGGTACCGGTTTGACGCGCCTCACGCCCGAAGACGCCGATTACACCGGCTCCTACTCACACGACGGCCAATTCTTCGTGGATACCTATTCGCGCATCGATCTGCCGCCGGTGGTTGAGGTGCGCCGCGTCTCCGACAACAGCGTGCTTGCCACACTGGAAAAGGGAGACATGAGTGGGCTCCTCGCCGCCGGCTGGAAACCGCCGGAAGTGTTTGTTTCGAAGGGCCGCGACGCCAAGACGGATATTTGGGGCATCATCATGCGCCCCACGAATTTCAATCCTTCGAAGAAGTATCCAGTGATCGAATACATCTACGCGGGTCCGCAGGGGTCCTTCGTGCCGAAGACGTTTACCGTCTATTCGCCGATGATGGCGCAGGCCGAAGTTGGCTTCATCCTTTCGCAGATGGACGGAATGGGTACCTCGAACCGTTCGAAGGCGTTTCAAGATACAGCGTGGAAAGATCTCGGCGACGCCGGATTTCCGGATCGCATTTTGTGGCACAAGGCCGTCGCGGCGAAATATCCGTGGTACGACATCACGCGCGTAGGTATTTACGGAGGTTCGGCCGGCGGACAAAATTCTCTCGGCGGTTTGCTCTTTCACCCTGAGTTCTACAAGGTCGGCGTCGCCTTCGCGGGCTGCCACGATAATCGCATGGACAAAATCTGGTGGAACGAACAGTGGATGGGGTGGCCGATCGGCCCGCAGTACTCGGCATCTTCAAACGTGGACAATGCCTATCGCCTGCAAGGCGATCTCTTGCTGATCTTCGGCGAACTCGATACCAACGTCGATCCGTCGTCCACCATGCAGGTGGTCAACCAGCTCATGAAACACAACAAGGTGTTTGACATGCTCGTTGTTCCCGGCGCCGATCATCCCGCGGCGCGCGGCGATAAGTACACCGCCTACGGAGACCGCAAGCGCGAAGATTTCTTCGTGCAACATCTCTGGGGACTGGCGCCGCCGGAATGGAATCAGCAGGGTGCTACGACACAAAGCTCAGCCGCGAGCCAATAAATGGTCTAGTTTGAAAGGGGGCGTTTTCCCGAACGCCCCCCAATTTCTGCCAATCCTCGCAAAGCCTCTAGTTTTAGTATTTTAAAACAACGTCATACGTTAACCATTGAGCACATTCTGACCCGCCTCTACGGACTCTTTGGTGCGCCATTGTGGAACTGCAAAGCTATACTCAGCTATGGCTGACTTGCCAAAGGACGCTTCCCCTAAGCCTCCGCGGCCTACCTTTACCGATCGTCGCCAGCATCGCCGTTACGAGTTTACGGCCGCGATCGAGATTGCCGAATCCACGGGGGAAGACGGCGAGACCCGAAAGGCGCAGCGGATCGAAGCCCGCGTCAGTGATCTGGGCAAGCGCGGCTGCTTTGTGAACACGCCGCAGCCCTACCCTGTGGGCGCAACCGTCACCGCAAGAATCACACATGCAAAAGATTCCTGCACCGTTCACGCCCGCGTGATCTTTTCGCTGGAAGGCCACGGCATGGGCCTCATGTTCACCGATGCAGACCCTGCGCAACTTCGCATCCTCGACGGTTGGCTCGCGGCGTCGCGCGAAGCATCCTGGTTTGCGTCCACACGCCGCCGAAGCCAGCGCGTCGTGATGAAGATTCCGGTAAAAGTCTTCAGCTCCAGGGATTCGGCTGCCGCTTTCGAAGAGGATACGCACACGCTTGTGATTAACGCACACGGCGCTTCCATGCTCGTTTCAAAGCCGATGCGCAAAGGCGAACAATTCCTGCTGCGCAATCTGCAGACTTCTGCGATGCAGGAATGCACGGTCGTACACGTCGGCGAGGCGCGGCAAAACCGGGTTGAGCTGGCCGTTGAGTTTCTGGTCCCCAATCCTTCCTTCTGGCAGATTTCCTTTCCGCCCGTGGACTGGACCCCCGGGACCGTTCACGTAAAAGCCAAGGCCTGAGACGGGTGCGGAGCAGCGTCGGCCCACCTTTACGTGTGAGTTCTTACCCTCCTATTTTGTGCTAGATAGAGGTCTTTGGTTGTCCGTTCGTCAGAACCAATGTGCACTATGGTTCTCGCCAGCTAGTACCAAGGTTGGGCGCCGAATGATACGAGCGAGCCATTGGTACCGACGGAACGCCACCGTACTCTGCACAAGTCAAGAGCGGGCAGCTCCCGCAGCCGTTCCAGCCGCAGGCTGGCTCGCGAGGCGCCAAGCTCTGACGTGCTGACCCGAGGCCAATGAGGATGCCCCAGTCCGTTCAACACGAACCTGAATTCGCCGGCCAGCAGGCGATTCGGCAGAGCCTGAAGCGTTTGGACCGCAGCACCCTATGGTTTTGGTGGAACACGGTAGTTGCCATTGGTTTGCTGGCCACCACCATCACCATCGCCCTGTTTCCAAGGTTGTTGCAATTCGATGATTTTCTCGCCAGCCAGAAATCCGGCTCCGTGATCGGTGCGATTCTGGCGCTGATGTTGCTTCTCAACTTCTTCACGCTCTTCCAGCAGCGCCATCTGAAATTCTTTCGCAATCAGCTTGCGGAACAGATGGAAACGGCGATGCGCCAGCGCATACGCGCCGAGAAGTTTTACGGCATGGCCATCCTCGATCCCCTCACGGGTCTTTATAACCGCCGCTTCGGCGAAGAGCGCCTTCAGGAGGAAATCGTACGCGCGGAACGCAATGGCGACAGTCTCGCGGTCCTGCTGCTCGATCTGGACCACTTCAAGCAGATCAATGACGAATATGGCCATGCGGCCGGCGACCTCGTGCTGAAGGAATTTTCGCGCCGGTTGAAGCGCGCCATTCGCGCCTGCGATGTGCCGATTCGCGTGGGTGGCGACGAATTCATGGTCGTGCTGCCCGAATGCCCGCGCGAGAACGTCTCCGTGATTCTGTCGCGCATTGGTCCATTCGAAGTGAGCATTAACAAGCAGAAGATTCCGGTGGGCTGCTCGCGCGGTCGCGCGCAACACCAGGTCGGAGACAGCATCGAGTCGCTGCTCGCGAGGGCCGACGAAGCGCTCTATCTCGAAAAGGCCAATCGGCCCGCGGTCCCGAAACACGAACTGGCGGAAGTCGCTGCCTCGTCGAATCCGCAGGAAAAGGCGCAGGATACGGCCTACGCCCGCCCGCCGCGGACTTCCACAGCCACAAATTAGAGCGGCACCTTCAAGGGAGGCCGTATCTGGCCTCCCTAGCGGACTACCTCGTTCGATATCCTGTAGGTCCTCCTTACAGGATTCGCAGTCGTTTTTGCTTCTCTCCGATTCAACGTCGCAGTTGCCTCCCCAGCACGTGCTCCCCAGGAACCCCGGCTTGCACCCGGCCCCGCGGTGTGTGACTTTCAAGGCTGACGCGCCAGTCCCGAAACCGCGATGCAGCCGCACCCTTCCGATCGCCGCTCCTTGAAACGCCAAGTTACGCTGGCGCGCCCGCTACTGCTTGTTCTGGGCCTGGTAAGCGTACTCGAACTTCCGGTGCCGCCTGCCAGCGTGCTGATTTTTCAGGCCGTGTACCTGGCGGTCAGCTTGTTCTTCGCCGTCGCGCAATCCACCAAGTGGGGCAGTGAATGGGGCTTTCCCTTAGCGGCAGACGTGGCCGCGCTGGGAGCTTTTCTAATCTTTGCGCCATCGGCTGCGCCCATGTGGTTTCTATTGGTCTTCGTGGCCTTTGCCGCGGCGGTAGAGTGGGGGCAACGGCCCGCGTATGGGATCGTGCTGGCAGCCGCGTGCGCCGTGCTGGCATGGTCGCTGATTCGGCGGCACGCAAACTGGGAGGATGCTCTCCGCGCCGTAGCGGTGGGCAGCGGCACGCTAGCTGCAGGCTTTGGGATGGCGCACCTTGGGGAGCGGAACCGGCGCTCCGCGTTCGAATCGCAGTTTCTCGCGGGGCTCAGTGAGGAGTTGCGCGTCGATGCCGGTGTGGCGGACTCACTGCGCGGACTGTTCGAAAAATTGATGGAAGGCTTCGACTGCGGCGCAGCGGTTCTCGTCTATCGCGACGCCGACATGGAACGCATCTTCGTCTGGAAGCTGGCTCGCGGCGAGGGTGGCCGTATCGCCCCTGAGAACTGGCCCTTGACGGCCGGCGAAGGCTTGCTGTTGGACGTGCCGGACGCAAATATTGGCATCAACAGTTTCGAAGGCCGCGGAGAAGGCTTTGGGTGGAACCGGCAAGATGGCAAACCCTTGGCCGAATTTCCGCGCTTCCCCGCTCCCACGCGAGAGGTGCTTGGGCTTCGCTCTGCGCTTGCCGCCACTATTGATGTGCAAGGCGACCCCGTGGCCCGGCTGATTCTGGGCAATGGCCAGAGGCGTTTCGCGCCCCGCGATTTACAGTGGCTGGAGCGCATCTCGCGGCATTTGGGCACGCCACTCGAAAACCTTTTCCTGTTGCGTCACTTGCGCGCAAGGGCGATCGAGGCCGAACGCAGCCGCATCTCGCGCGACCTACATGACGGCATCCTGCAAACGCTTTTGAGCGTTCAGATCCAGCTCGATGTGCTGCGGAAGAAGTTGCCCGAGGAAGGCGAGCAGGTGGCATCTTCGTTGGCGTCGCTCGAACAGACCGTTCGAAACGAATCCGCCGAGTTACGCCGCATGGTCACCGACCTGCGTCCGCTGCGCGTGCAGAGCGCGGATTTGCTCGATCTGATGCGCGGCTTTGCCGAGCGCTTTCGAAATGACTCGCAATTAAAGCTCGATTTGCTCGTCGATGCGGCCGATTTGCAGGCTCCAGACCGAGTTTGCCGCGAACTTTTCCAGATTTACAGGGAAGCACTTAACAACATAAAAAAGCATGCTAGGGCTACACATGTCGTGGTAAAACTGTCTCAGTCGGATAGCCGTATTGCCTTGGTCGTGGATGATAATGGAGAAGGGTTCAGCTTCGCGGGACGCTTTTCAGGCGATGAACTGGACCGTTTGCGGCTAGGTCCGATTTCAATCAAGGAGCGCACGCGTACGGTAGGAGGAGTTCTGACCGTCGAGTCGAGTCCCGGCCATGGTGCACGTCTAACTGTTGAGGTTCCACTGAGCTAAGATGGCCAAAAGCAAACAACCGATTCGCGTGCTGGTAGCCGATGATCACGCGATATTCCGCGATGGTCTGCGCAAATTACTGGATTCAGACGACGATATCGCCATTGTCGGCGAAGCCCAAAACGGGAACGAGTGCATCAAGCTCGTCACGAAACTCAAGCCCGATATTCTCCTGCTCGACTTGCGCATGCCCGATAAGGATGGGCTGGCCGTCCTCGAAGAGGTGAATTTCGATTCATTGCCCACGCGTGTAATTTGCGTCACGGCCGCCGAAGATGATCGGGACGTGGTGCGAGCGATGCGCCTGGGAGCGCGCGGCGTGGTCTTGAAACAGTCCGCCACCGATCTGCTCGTCAAGAGCATCCAGCGCGTGCATGCCGGCGAAATCTGGCTCGATAATCACATGACCGCCGAGGTGATGAAGGCATTCTCCAAGTCCTCGGAGAGCGGTCCTCGCCGCGAGAAACCGCTTTTGAGCGATCGCGAAAAGGAAATCGTTCAACTGGTGGCGCAAGGATTCCGCAACAAGGAAATCGGCGAGAAGCTTTTCATCAGCGAGCAGACGGTGAAGAATCATCTGCACAATATTTTTGACAAGCTTGGTGTTTCCGACCGCCTGGAATTAGCGCTTTACGCGATCCACCATCGGCTCATCGAGAAAACCTAGCCGCAAATTGTCCTTTTATAAATTCACCGCCTTTATTGAGTGCTGCGTGTTGCTGCGTTAGGATGGACAAGTGCCGGCCCGTACCGGCGCACGCGCTTTCTCGTGGTGCTCGAGGAATTCTTGGCAACGGCAAATCTTCCGGGTACTAGCCCCCCGCACACCTGCGAAAATTGCGGCAAGGTCCTAGCCGCCGGTTCCGATACGTGCGGCTGCGGCGTCAAGTCTCCTTCGTGGAATTTCTCGCGCGAAACCGTCCTGCTGCTTTCCGTGGGGATTCTATTTTTATTTTTTACCGTCACCGGGTTTTTCTCCCGCTTTTATCACCAAACTGAACGTAGCCTGGCCCGCCACTGGTATTCGTACGGGCAGACCGCGCTAGCTGCCGGGCATTCTGCGGATGCGATCCAGGATTTTCGCACGGCCATGATTTACTCGCGCGAGAATGGCGACACCAGCGGCGCAAACAACGACTACGATTTGCATCTCGCGGAAGCCTTGGCGGAAGAGGGCCGCCTGGATGAAGCGCGTTCGTATTTGTTGGCGCTCGAGGAACAAGCTCCAGGAAACGCGACGGTCAATCTGGAATTGGCGCGGCTCGCCGCCCGCCAGAACGACGTTACAGCGGCCTCCCGCTATTACAATGCCGCCATTTTCGGCGCCTGGGACGCCAACCCAACCGAGCGCCGCCGGCAGACGCGCATCGAGTATGCCAAATTCCTGAAGGACCGGGGGGCGGTGGCCGACGCGCAGGCCCAATTGATCGCCATGGCGGCTGCGCTACCTCCCGATCCCACGCTGCACGTGCAGGCGGGGAATTTGCTCCTCGACGCGGGCGAAAACGATCAAGCCATGGTTCAGTTTACGCAAGCGCTACGACTCGATCGCGCAGCGCCGGGTGCGCTGCGTGGCGCTGGTGTCGCTGCCTATCGGCAGGGAAATTATAAAGACGCTGCCCGATACCTCGTGGGCGCCAATCGCGAAAATGAGCTTGCCGGTTCCGATCGTGAAATGCTGGAAACCGCGAGCGCCGTGGTTTCCCTCGATCCTTTTGCCGAAGGTCTCTCTGTGGCCGAACGTGCGCGCCTTGCTGCCGCCGATTTCAATGTTGCACTCGAACGGTTGAAGGACTGTGCGAAATCAAAAGACATTGATTTGCAAAATCCGTCACCGGCGGTGCCAAGCCCGTTGCAACAATTAAACGCGCAAGCCACAGCGGAGCTTCCGCACGCAACCGAACAGCAGCTTGTAGCTCATTCTGACGACGTCACGGCCCTGATGAACCTCGTATTTCAAATGGAAGCCGCCGCGGACCAGCAATGTGGTGCTGCTCCGCCGGGTTCGAATGCGGCTCTGGTGCTGCTCGGGCGAAGCCATTCCGGTGTTGGCCAGTGAATCCCAGCGACGCTACCCCACAGTTGCCGTTTGAAGCTGTGCCCCGCGAGGATTCGAGCAGCGGTAGCGCCGCAACGCCCGCCTCTTCGGTTGAGCCGTCCGCTGCTCTGTCTTTACCTACTTCGGAAGTCGAGTCGCCGGCGCCCAGTGTCGTTGCCAAATCAAGCCGGGGACGAGAATTCCTGAATCGCTTGCAAGCCCTCTTGGCCCTCCGCGAGGGCAGTCTCTTTCTGGTCCTGGCCGTGATTATCGGCCTTTTCTCCGGGCTAGCCGTGGTTTGCTTCCGCATTTTTATTGACTGGACGCGCATCGCGCTGCTCGGTTCCGCGCTTTATCCAGGTTGGCCGCGCGTCGTCCTCGTGCCGACGGTTGCGGGCCTTGTCGTTGCGATTTTGGTTTACCGCTTCTTCCCGCGCGTACGCGGCAGCGGGGTCACGCAGACTAAATCTGCCGTCTACGTTTATGACGGCTATATTCCGTTTGATACGGTTATCGGGAAATTCATTTGTTGCGCGCTGGCGATTGGCAGCGGCCAATCGCTAGGGCCGGAAGACCCCTCGCTGCAAATGGGAGCGGGAATCGCGTCACTACTGGGGCGGAAGCTGCGCCTCTCGCGCGAGAAAATTCGGCTGATTGCGCCCGTGGGCGCGGCGGCAGGTCTCGCAGCGGCCTTTAATTCTCCGATTGCCGCCGTCATCTTCGTAATCGAGGAAGTAATCGGCACCTGGAGCGCCGGGGTCTTGGGCGCAATCGTGCTAGC
Organism: Candidatus Acidiferrales bacterium; assembly: GCA_035602725.1. Lineage (GTDB taxonomy): Bacteria > Acidobacteriota > Terriglobia > Acidiferrales > UBA7541 > DASTCZ01. Next base: position 6,699 of record DATNLT010000043.1, on the reverse strand, counting down.
GGCTGTCTCGAGCGTGGTGGTCAGCCGTTGGTTCCTCGGAGCCGAACCACTTTTTCGAACGCCGCCCTACACGTTGGTGCATCCGGTCGAGCTGCTCTCTTATGCGGCATTGGGCATCATAGGCGGGTTCGCGTCGCTCTTTTTTTCGAAGATGATCAGTTACACGCGCCCGAAGATCCGCGCGCTGCCTGCTTACTGGCGTTATTTCCTGCCTGCAATGGCAGGCCTCATTATCGGCACAATGGGGATTTTTCTGCCCCAAGTGATGGGTGCCGGTTACGATTTCATGGACCAGGCTATGCACGGCCAGTTTGTCTGGTACACGCTCTTTCTCTTGGCGTTGGCCAAGATCGTCGCCACCACGATTTCATTTTCTTCGGGCGCACCCGGCGGGATGTTTGCGCCAACGCTCTTTGTGGGCGCCATGCTCGGCGCCGCCATCGGCAGCACGCAGCATCACTTTTTCCCGGCGTTGGCAGGACCTGTGGGGGCCTACGCGCTCGTCGGGATGGGGACGCTTTTCGCGGGATTTTTGCGCGTGCCGCTCACATCTGTCTTCATGGTGCTGGAGGTCAGCGGCAACTATTCCATCATCTTGCCGGTAATCATTTCGAATGCGCTGGCCTACCTGATCTCGATGCGTTTCCAGCCGACTCCCATTTTCGACGTCCTCGCGCGTCAGGACGGCATTGACCTGCCTTCCATGGAGGAGTTGCGCGAAAGCCACGCGCTCCTGGTGGAAGATGCCATGCGCTCGCCGGTTACTCCGGTTTTGTCTGGCGACGACACCGTGGACGAGGCTCTGGCGCGTCTTGAAGCCCGCACGGAAGGCGCGGCAGAGGAGTTCTTTCTGGTGAGCTTTCCCACCGGCCGCTGGGCCGGCATTCGGATTCCGGCGCTGCACAAGCTCGTTTCCGAGGGAAGGGGGTCTACACCGCTGAAGGACGTGCTTGGCACGCAGCGGCTGCCGAGGCTCCATCCTGACCAGTCCGTTGACTTGGCCATGCGCCTGATGCGCGATTGGCCGTATTTGCCGGTCGTACACCGTGCCGATGCGCGCCGGCTGGAAGGGGTACTCGCTCTTTCCGATGTATTGAATTCCTATTTGCGCAATTCTGCCGAATTAACATCTGCAACACATTGAATACAGTACAGTTAGTAGATTGCCGGGATTTCCCTGGCCGTGTCGGAAGACGCTCGCGTAGAGTGTCGAAAATCTGCCCGGTGGATTTCCTGTGAAAATATTGAGCAAAAACCCCTCTAGTACGCCGGTACCGATTTTGCGCTCGCCAAATTGAGCCTCTTGACCTATTGAGCGCAGGGGCGGCTTGCCATAATCTTGGGGCATCAAGGGTGGCTTCCGATTCCGTAGTCTCCCGCGATGATTCCAAGGAGCCAGTGACCGGCATGGAACGACGACTGAACCAACGCTTTCAGATTCGCCTGCCGATGACGGTACGCTGGACCACCGGCTCGTCCGTAGGCGAAATTCTCACGGAATCAAAGAACGTCAGCTCGCGCGGTGTGTATTTCTTTCTGCCCAAAGAAGTGAAGGAAAGTTCGCGCGTGGAAATCCTGCTGACGCTTCCCCACGAAATTACGCTGGCCGGCCCGGTGCGCGTCCGCTGCCTGGGACGTGTTTCGCGCAACGAAAACAAAGACCCGAACACCGTCGGCATTGTGGCCCAGATCGAACGCTACGAATTCCTGCGCGGCAGCGACGAATACGCCGCGTAAACAAGCTTGCCCATATCCTGCGGATGCGGGCAGGAACCGCCGGGACGCGTCGACCCCTCAGCGACGCCTCCCGGCCGATTTATTTTTGGGGACATTTCGGAAAGCGAAGCGAGTTATTCCGCGCGAAGGGCTGCCATAGGGTCTACGCGAGTGGCGCGCCGCGCGGGAATGTAACAAGCCGCGAATGCAACTACGCCAAAAACCGCAGCGGCGACCGCAAACGAAACGAAATCGCCCGGAGACGTAGCGTAAAGCAAGTTCGCGAGGCCCTTGCCGAATCCATAGCCAAAGATCAAACCCAACGCCAGCCCGATACTCACGAGAGACATTCCTTCTTTCAGCACTAGCCGGAACACCTTGAGGGGCGTCGCGCCCAGCGCCATGCGAATGCCGATTTCGCGCGTTCGCTGGGCCGTGTAGTACGAGATCAAGCCGTAGATTCCGGTCATTCCGAGCACCAAGGCAAGGCCCGCAAAACTTGCGAGCAAAATCACGGTGATGCGTGAGCGGGCGCTCGATTCCGAAATTAGATCATCCCCGGTGTGCACCCGGCTCACGAACATCTGGCCCGGCGCCAGCTTCAAAGCCGCGGTGCGCAGCGGGTCCGCAAGGCTCCGCGGATCGGCGGACGTGCGCACCAGGATCGATGCGAAAGGCAGTATCGCTTGCTCCGAGGATAGGTAAACGGCCGGCCTCGGAACGCCACCGCTGCCGAAGCGTTGCGGCTCATGAATGATCCCCACGATTACATACGAGATGTGCTTGTCGGTGAAGCGATAATAGGGTTGGACGCGCTGGCCGAGTGGCTCCACGCCGGGCCAATACCGGTCTGCCATCGCCTGATTAATCACGGCAACCGGGAGTGCCTTTGGACCGTCGCTATCCGCAAGCCAACGCCCTCGTTCGAGGCTCATTCCCATCATTTCGAAGAAACCTGGCGAGACTACATGCGATTCCGCAGGCTGATAGTTCTGCGCGATCGGCCCACCACCGCCATCTGCCTTGAACTGCTGCGTGGATGTGTAACTTCCGAACGGGAAGCCGTCCGCAAACGCGACGGACTTCACGCCCGGCATGCCTTCGACTTCTTGCTCCAATTGCGAAGAGGCGGCTGCATACACGGAATCAGAGTCATGCGCCAGAATAAACGGGTTCGAAAACGACCAGTCCATCACGAGCAGACGCTCGGGTTGAAAGTGAAGATTGACGTCAATCAGCCTCTTCAAGCTTTTCGCTAGGAGAACCGTGCCGGTAAGCAGGACAATCGCCAGAGACACTTCCGAGATCAGCAGCAGGCTTCCGGGCCGGCGGAAAATCGAAATGGCGGGCCGATCCGGGGCGGCGGTTGCGGCGTTGATCACGCGGTTCAGGTCGGACCGCGCCAGACGAAGGCTCGGGACCAGGCTAAACAAGGCGGCGGCGATCACGGAGGCGCCTACGCAGCAGGCCAGCACGCCTGATTCGAGCGCCATCGAATTCGCACGCGGGATGTAAATGGACGCTGGAATCCGGGCCACGATCACACGCAGGCACCAATGCGCCAGAAGGAACCCAAGCGCGCCGCCGCCCAGCGAGAGCAGCATGGTTTCGGTGAGCATCTGGCGAATCAACGCCAGTTTGCCCGCGCCGAGTGCCACGCGCACCGCCATTTCCTTTTCGCGCGAGACCGCGCGCATCAGCATCAGGTTGCCGATATTGGCGCAGCCGATCAACAGAACGAAGCTTAGCGCCGTGAGAAGTGCCCAAAGAATCGGACGAGCGTCGCGGGTCAGCTCCGATCGCAGGGGAACGGCGGTTACGTACTCGGCCTCGTAATACTTGGCATGGTCACGGCGGATAGAGTCGGCGATGGTATCGAGTTCCGCCTGCGCCGTTCCCAGGCTAGCCCGAGGCTGAAGACGGGCGACGACTTGCAGCACCTGTCCCGGAGAGAAGCCGCTGTTTTTCACTCCTCGCTGGAACCAAATGTCGGGCTTAGTAGGATGCAGAGGATAGGGAAATTCGAAACTGCCGGGCATCACGCCAACGATTGTGGAATCGTATCGCACGCCCAAGTCGTTAATCGAAAGCGTCTTGCCAATCGCGTCGGGACTCGCGCCGTAGTGCCGCTGCCAGAAGGAGTAGCTAAGAATTGCAGAACCTCGCGGCGGAGGGTAAGCGTTGAGATCGTTGTTTACATCGCCACGGGGATCAAAAGAATGCCCTATGAAAGGCGAGACACCGAGCAAGGGAAAGAGCTCCGACGTACAGCCAATTTCGGTGACGCGCTCCTCGGTGCCCCAGATTCGTGCCTGGAACATATCGGCTTGACCGATGCCGCCCACGAATGCCGCCATGCCGCTGAAGCTTTTCGCCCCGTCGTGCAGGATCGGGTACGATCCTTCCATGACGGGGATGTGATCCACGCCGGTGTGGCGATTCGAATCCCAAATGGCCACGAGTTGATTCGGATCTTTGTACGGCAGGCGCCGGAACACGAGGGTGTAGATGGCGCTGAAAATGGCGGAATTCGCCCCAATCACGAGCGCGAGGGTCAGAATGGTGACCGCGGCGAATCCCGGATTCTTGCGAAGCGTTCGCAGAGCGATGCGCGCGTCCCGGGCCACGTCCTGCAAAAAAGTTAGGCCACGCGCTTCCCGGCACTCCTCTTGAAAACGTGGTGCGGCCCCGAACTCGATCCGCGCCGCGCGGAAAGCCTCGTCAGGCGACATCCCCGCTGCAATATTTCCCTGGATTTGCCGCTCGAGATGAAAACGAAGCTCTTCTTCGAGTTCGCGATCCACGGCAGGCTTCTGAAACAGGGAACGAACCCGCAGCCGGATTTTGTCGAGCCAGCGCATACTGTGATGCCTCACGCCATGTCTAATACCAGCCCGATGGCCTGCGAGAGCCGTGCCCAGTTCGCCTCTTCTTTGTGGAGGAATTTCTTGCCGGCCGCGGTGAGCGAATAATATTTCGCGCGCCGATTATTTTCGGACTCGCCCCATTCGGCTTTGATCCAGCCCTGCTGTTCGAGGCGATGAAGTGCGGGATACAAAGCGCCCTGATTCACGCGCAGAACGCTGTTCGAAACCTGCCGAATGCGCTGGGCAATCGCCCATCCGTGAGAAGGCCCTAGTTGCAGCGTCTTAAGGATCAGCAAGTCCAGCGTGCCCTGAACGAGTTCGGTAGGCTTGCTCAAAGGGCGCTCCCCTCATTAACTGACAGAGAGGATACGCTTCCCCTTAGTTATCGTCAAGAGGGAGGACACTCCTACTCGTAGCGCAATGCTTGCACGGGATCGAGGCGCGCCGCTCGCGCCGCGGGGTAAAGTCCGGCGGCGAGACTCACCACGACGGAGAAGCCGATGGCCGCGCCCACCAGCCACCAGGGCACGAACCAGACCTTCTCGGGTTGCAGGTTCTGCGAGTGCAGGTAGATATTGATGCCAAAATTGATGATTTTTCCGATGGCCCATCCGAGGAACACGCCCAGCGCGCCGCCGGCAAGACCCATCACGCCGGCCTCGGCGAAAAATAGCCGGCGCACATCGCGATCCGCGGCCCCAAGCGCTTTGAGCACGCCGATCTCGCGCCGCCGCTCAAGAATCGCCATCACGAGTGTATTGATAATGCCCAGCGACGCTACCGCGAGCGCCAGACTGCCAAACATTCCTAAGAATAGATCGAGCACTGTAAAAATGATGTGTAGGTTGCGCGTGGCGTCAAAAAGCGAAAATGTATTGAAGCCCATTTGCTTGATCGACGGCTCGATATCGGTCACCCGCTTGGGATCGTCCACCTTTACCGTCAAGCTCGTGTAGAGGTGCTCGTCCGGGCTTTGCACCACGGAGCGCACATCCGACCCTTGCACGGCGTTTAATTGCTCCACAAATTGCAATGGCAGCAAAATGCGCACTCCGCCGAGCCCGCCTGGACCTGCTTGCTCGTTTTCCACCAATCCTACGATTTTCACTTTCGTCTCGGCGGGCGCGATCGTGAAACCCATGCCAAATTCGTCGTTTGCGGCCTGGTCGGCGGCAGACTGGTTTGGCGCCGCCGGCACCGGCTTGCGCTGCGGATACCTCAGCACCACTTCCTGGCCGATCAAATCCGCCGGCTGAATTTTGGCCTCGTCCGCCATTTGCTTGGCGAGGTCCATATGCAAAATCGCTTCAGGTGCGGATTCACTCGAGAAAAATGACCCTTGCACGGAGTCAAATTGTCCTGTGCCTTTTGCCGTGCCCGGCACGCTGGCGGCGGACGTCACATGCCCCGCGCCGGCGTAACGCAGATCCGCGGTGAAGCGCAGCTCTGGAAAGACCTCCACCACGTGCGGCATGGCTGCCAGTTGCTTGCGCGTTTGGTCCGTTAGCATCTTGATGTCGCCGGGCCGCGCTTCGTCCGGAGCTTCGCCACCGCGTCCTCCGCGCCCACCGCGATTTGTCTTCGGGTAAACGTAAATCGTGTTGAAAAGCCCCGTGCCCTCGAGGCGGTTGAGCGTTAACGTTTGCAAACCGATGCCGAGCGACAACATGGCCACGAGCGAGGCCACTCCCACGGCGATTCCCGCTGTGGTCAGCGTGTTTCGCAGCGCCGCCTCGCGCAGGTTCCGCGACGCCAGGTCCACCAAGTCTCGCGTCTTCACGCTGCGCCTCCGCCGGCTTGCAGACCGTTGCTCAACTTCCCATCCTTCAGATAAAACTGCCGATGCGTGTAGCGTTCGGCCAAACCTGGTTCGTGCGTCACCAGCAGCACCGTCATGCCCATCTCGCGATTGAATTGCGCGATATAGCTCATGATCTCTTCGCCGGTGTGGCTGTCGAGATTCCCGGTGGGCTCGTCGGCAAGCAGGATCGTAGGGCGGTTGACCAACGCTCGCGCCAGCGAAGCGCGTTGCTGCTCGCCGCCGCTCAGTTCGCTGGGCCGATGCTTCATGCGGGCGCCTAACCCAACGCGTTCGAGCGACTCCCGCACGCGGCCA
>DATNLT010000041.1:0-47061 GCA_035602725.1 Candidatus Acidiferrales bacterium | reverse complement strand
GCCGAAGCGTATGGTGCCGCCGCGGAAAGCCATGAAGTTTCCGGAAGATTTGGAGTCGGCTGGAGCAGGGGCAGCGCCATAGATCTGAATGATGTTATTGCCCTCAATGCGCACGTTGGTCACGCGTCCCTGAAAATGCGGCGGCGGAAAGATCTGGTCCGGAGTCAGCAGAAGGTCGTCGCCATCCGCGCGCACGCCCTGCACCTTCTTAGTGCTGATCATGCCGGCCACCGTGATGCCCAGCGCCTTCATGATTCCTTTCACTTGCATATGCAGCATTTTGATTTTTTCGGAGTGCACGCGGATTTCGCCGTTGGGCGTGGCGGAAAGTGTGCCATCCGTTTCGAAGGAAACCCCGCCCTTCGAGGGCAGAATGCCCTTGATCTTGATCACTTGGCCGGCGATCTCGACGCTAGCGCGTTTGACGGGAGCGTCCGCCGCCGCGAAAACGTAGGTGTTCAGCACCTTGGCGAGGGTTTCGCTATCGATCGCAACTTCGGCGGAGTTGAAAGTCATGTTAAACGACGCGGGCGTATCGAAAGTGGGTATGCCGCCCGGCTGCGAGGGCGCGAGCTGGCCTTTCATACGGACGATGTGTACGGCGATTTCGTCCGAGAAGCGGTACATCACGTTTTGCATCTCGACCTGAGTGGCCGCAGGGACCTGTTGGCTTTGCGGGTTGGACTGCGCTCGCGAGCTACGGATTGGCGTGGCAAGCGCGGCGAGAAGCAGAGTTATTCCCAGAGCGTACGGAGCAGGAGTGATTCTCATGGATATCAGATGCGCCCGGCGCCTGCCCCGGGGCAACGTTGCGTCGCGGCGTTCCGGCCGTTTGCGGACGCGCTGCAGAGCCATCTGGCCTTCATTTGCAGCGTGTGCTACGGTAATCGCCGCCAAGGCTTACCCGAGATAAGCCCCGACAGGGTTCCGCGATCGTCGATCGAAACGAGGCTTCCATGAAACGCGCCGCTTTGATGTTTCTAGCCGTATTGGTTGCATCGCCCGTGCTCTTTGCGCAGGATTGGGCGAAAGAAAAAGTTGAGAAGTCTCCCCGTCACCATGAATGGGATAGCGTGACCCATGATGGACGCACGGTCGAAACGTTTGTTGCGTATCCCGAGGTGAAGGACAAACGCCCCGTGGTGCTGATCATTCACGAGATTTTTGGAATGACGGATTGGGTGCAGGACCTGGCCGATCAAGTCGCGGCAGCCGGCTACATTGCCGTTGCGCCCGATTTGCTGTCTGGCATGGGGCCAAACGGAGGGCGCAGTTCGGCGTTCGCCGGCCAGAGTGACGTCACCGCAGCGGTGGGCAAACTGAACCCGGATCAGATCACGGCCGACCTGAACGCCGTAGCGGACTACGCGCTGAAGTTTCCTTCGGCGAGCGGCAAGCTTTACGTGGCCGGTTTCTGCTGGGGCGGAAGCCAGAGTTTCCGTTTCGCGACGAACCGCGGTGATCTTTCGGCGGCGTTTGTGTTCTACGGAACGCCTCCTCCAGCGGATGCGATGGCGCGGATTAAGTCGCCCGTTTATGGGTTCTATGCGGAAATGGATGAGCGCGTAGGCGCGACGATTCCCACCGCAACCGAGCAGATGAAGTCCGCAGGTAAAACGTACGATCCGGTGACCTACCACGGCGCGGGACACGGCTTTATGCGTCTCGGCGAAGCCCCCGACGCCAACGATGCCAACAAGAAGGCGCGCACGGACGCGTGGGCGCGTTGGAAGGGCATACTCGATCAGGGCAGGTAAGCAGGCGTTTCGCTAGAATGGAAGTTGCAATAAAACGGGACGAGCAATGAAACGCTCTGGATTTGCCGATTTGCCGTTGCACGGCGGGCGCGTGCCAGTTTGGCTAGCCGAACGAATGACGCGGCTGGGCTCTGCCATTTCGGAAAGCATTGTGTACCACTACGGCGTGCCGGAATTGCTCTCGCGGCTGAGCGATCCCTGCTGGTTCCAGGCGCTGGGCTCGGTGATGGGGATGGATTGGCACTCCTCCGGCATCACCACCTCTGTGCTGGGCGCGCTCAAGCGTGGGCTGAATCCACGGGTCCGTGATCTGGGCGTCTACGTGTGCGGCGGACGCGGCAAGCATTCCCGCAAGACGCCGGATGAGCTGAGGGAATTTGCATCCGCACGGGGTCTTGATGGCGAATCGCTTGCGCGCATCAGCCGGTTGACGGCGCGTGTCGATAACAACGCAATTGCGGATGGCTTTCAGATTTATCTGCACGGATTTGTTGTGAGCGCAGCGGGCGATTGGGCGGTAATCCAGCAGGGGATGAACGGTGGCAGCGGGCTAGCGAGGCGTTACCACTGGCATTCGGCCTCCGTGCGCGATTTCACGTCCGCGCCGCACAGTGCAATTGCCGGTGAGCATCAGGGTGTGATTCTGAACTTGGTGGATGTGGCAGCGAAGCGCGCGCAGAACGCCATGCTCGAAATCGTGCGCGAGCGGCCGGAGAAAACTCTATCTGAAATACCCAGGTTGCGTATGCCCACGCATCATGACGTGCGAGAGAAGGATGTGGACCTAAAGCGCCTGGGCGGCGTGCTCGCGGCGGCATACGAGCGCGAGTTCCGCGATTTTGCTTCGCTGCTGCTCCTCGAAAATCTAGGTCCGCGCACATTACAATCTTTGGCATTAATCGCCGAAATAGTTCACGGCGCGCCCAGCCGTTTCTCCGATCCAGCACGCTTTTCGTTCGCGCTGGGCGGGAAGGACCGCCGTCCCTTTCCGGTGCCGCTGAAGACATATGATGAGTCGCTGGGCGTCCTGCGGCGGGCGCTCAATGATGCCAAAGTCGGGCGCACCGAGAAAATGGATGGCTTCCGGCGGCTGGACGGCTTCGTGCGCATGATCGAGCGTCGTTGCGCACCCACCGCTGACTTTCCAAAGGCCATCGCTCACGAGCACGCGATTTCGGCATCGCTCGACGGCAGAAGCGTGTTCGACGACGCGAAAAAATCCCCGCACGTTCCCACAAATGGCCAGCTCTCGCTTTTTGAAATCGCGCAGCGTTGACACATCACCTGTGGCGCGTGCGGCCGAACTAAAAAAGATTCGGCGTCTGCGGCGCGCGGAACTGCCGGTAGACACGCTCGAGATGGCGCGCTATTTGATTGGCAAGACGCTCGTGCACGAGGTTCCCGGCGGGCTCATGAGCGGCCGAATCGTGGAGGTGGAGGCATACCCGTTGGGAGACGCGGCGGCGCATCATTTTCGGGGCGAGACACCGCGGAATCGCTCACTCTTCCTGCGGCGGGGACATGCCTACGTGTATTTCATCTACGGCAGCACGTTTATGCTGAACGTTAGCAGCGACGGGCCGGGAATCGGCGGCGGCATATTATTTCGCGCGATCGAACCGCTCGAAGGCGTCCACCTGATGAAGCATCCGCGAAATTTGAAGCGGCCGGTGGATTTGACGCGCGGCCCGGGCCGGCTGGCGACCGCCTTGCGTATCGACCGGCGGTTTGACGGCTTGGATATGTGCGCGCCGGGACCGCTGTGGCTCGGCACGGCGGCGCGGAAGGAAGGCAGGATCGGAGAAAGCATCCGGATCGGGATCACACGCGAGGCACGTCGCGAATGGCGATTTTTTGAGCGCGGCAATCCGTATGTCAGCGGCCCGAAGCGTCTGCTCACGCCAGCGACGTAAAGCCGTTGGACAACTTAGCGGCGTTTTTTTGCTATGCTTCGCAAATCAAATGCGTTTTGTGACAGCGGTGGTTTGAGGGCGGGACGTCGTTATGGCCAGAGGTGAGAGCGATGGACGAGGACGCAGTACGAAATGAGCTTTCGCGGCGGCGCTTTCTGGAAATGAGTTCCGCGGCGGCCGCGGTCGCATCCGCCGGCGGATTGTCAGCGGAACGTTCGCGCGCACAAGCGCAAGAATCGGCGCCGAAGGGGCCCAGCGACCAGAGCTTGACGATTCGTGGACCGCAAAATGCGCCTTTGACGGCCGCGAACCACGATTCCGTGGTGCCGCCCCCAAGCGATCACGGCAACGTGCCGCCCTTCAAATATCCATTTTCCTATTCGCATCGCAGAACACACGAGGGCGGTTGGGCGCGTCAGGTGACGATTCAAGATTTGCCGATTTCCACAACGCTCGCGGGCGTGAACATGAGGCTCACCGCGGGCGGTATTCGCGAACTGCATTGGCACACCGCCGCGGAGTGGGCTCTGATGCTCTATGGAAATGCGCGGATTACCGCGCTCGATGTGGATGGCAAAGGATTTGTCTCCGACGTGAAGCAGGGAGATCTCTGGAATTTTCCTTCCGGCGTGCCCCACTCGATTCAAGGCCTGGGACCAGACGGCTGCGAATTTTTGCTAGTCTTCGATGAAGGCAATTTTTCCGAATACGATACGATCCTCATTTCGGATTTGCTGGCGCATACGCCGCGCTCGGTGGTTGCGAAAAACTTTGGCGTTTCGGAGTCGACACTGAATCCTTTGCCCAAAGGGGAATTATTCATTTTTCAGGCAGACCTTCCGGGCTCGCTCGAAGAGGACCGCCGCGCGGTGGCCGGATCAATCGGGCTTTCACCGGTGCGATTTGATTTTCGGCTAATGGAACAGCAGCCCACCAAGAAAACGAAAAGCGGCGAAGTGCGCATTGTGGATTCGACCACGTTTCCTGCGTCGAGCACCATTGCCGCGGCGTTGGTCACGCTGCATCCCGGAGGGCTGCGCGAGATCCACTGGCACCCCAACGCGGACGAGTGGCAATACTTCGTGGCGGGGAAGGGGCGGATGACGGTGTTCGCCGCGGCCGGTCGCGCCCGCACCATGGATTTTGAAGCCGGGGATGTGGGTTACGTGCAGAAAACGCTGCCGCATTACATCGAGAACACTGGCGACACGGATTTGATTTTCCTGGAAATGTTTAAAAGTCCCGTCTACCAGGATATTTCGCTTTCCGAATGGATATCGCACACTCCGCCGGAATTGATCGCCGCGCATTTGAATCTGGACAAAGCCACCATCGAGGCGATTCCAAAGAGGAATGCGGCCGTGGTACCGCTATAATTGCAGTGAGTGGCGGTCATGACGTCGCGAGTTTCGAAAACCAACCAGTCGCATTCCAGGACCAAGAGTCGCCGCTCCCAGGAAGAGCAGATTGCCCAAGACGCTCATGTGGGGCACAGGGTTTTTCTGCTGTCGCCTGCAAATGCAGCAGGGGTGCGCGCGAAGATGGTTGCGAGCGATCGCGCGCAATTTGAGCTAGCCGTCCGGTTGAGAAGCGGCGGCGTGCCATTGGGCGAACTCTTCAGTTTTATCAGCGGATTGTACTTTCGCGGCAAGCTTGCCTATTCGAAGGCGTTTGCGCAGGGGCCTCCGGGCGTGGGCGGTGCGTATGTGATCACGGCGAGCGGCGGTCTGATCGAGCCGCACTTGCCGGTCACACGCGAAGGGCTCGCGGAGATTTCCGCGGGGAAGGTAGAGGCCGATGACGTCCGCTATCGTGGGCCGCTCGAACGCGATGCGCGGGAGCTTGCGAAAAGGATCGGTCCAAACTGCGAAGTCATTTTGTTGGGAAGTATAGCCACGCCGAAGTACATTGAGCCGTTGCTGGGCATTTTTGGCGAGCGGCTTTTATTCCCCGCAGAGTTCGTCGGGCGGGGAGACATGAGCCGCGGCGGCCTGATGTTGCGTTGCGCAAGGGCCGGTCAAGCGCTGACGTACGTGCCGGTAGCGACGGCGGTGCGGCACGGTCCTCGCCCGCCTAAGCTGCCGAAGTTGTCGCGAACCGAACCGGCGCGCGCGTTCGCAGCCGCGAACTCGAAATGACTCCGGAAGCAATCCTCTTCGTGGGGATTCAGGGCTCGGGCAAGACCACGTTCTATCGCGAGCGCTTCGCGGATACACACGTGCGCATCAACCTGGATATGCTGCGCGCACGACGTCGCGAACAATTGCTGCTGGAAGCGTGCTTGAAGGGCGGCCAGTCCTTCGTGGTGGATAATACCAATCCATCGGCTGCGGACCGCGCCAAGTATATTGCGCCTGCACGCACAGCAGGTTTCCGCGTAATTGCCTACTTCTTCCAGACAGAGTTGCGCGACGCCATCCGGCGCAACAATCAACGGAGGGGGAAGCAGAAGATCCCGGTTGTAGCATTGGCGGGGACGCTGAAGAAACTACAGCCGCCGGCAAAGGACGAAGGCTTCGATCACGTCTACCGTGTGGAAATCGATGCCGAGAATTGTTTTGTCGTCACCGGCTAACGGACTGGCCTCCCAACGGATCTGTATTTCGAGGTAGAATCCACCGCTCTGCAATCGCTGGCTGCTGAACGGGAGGATCCTTCAATGTCTGTGCGCGCTTGGAAATCGTTTGTAGCCGTCATTGGCCTGACTTGTGCTCTGGCGCTGCCCGCTGCCGCGCAGGACCCGATTGCGCCGCATTCTGCCTACGAGCCTCCGGCGGCGAAGGATGCCGCAGCTTTGACCGCCAGCACAAAGGCTTCGCCCGCCGATTTGCTCACCACCAGCGAAAAAACGGATTGGGCCGAGACGGGAAAGTATGCGGAGGTGATCGATCTCTCGCACCGGCTCGAGCATGCTTCGAAATATGTGAAGGTGATCGAATTCGGCACTACGCCGGAAGGACGCACGATGGTGGCGATGGTCGTTTCGAAAGATCGCGCCTTCACGCCTGCGGCTGCGGCCAAGACGAACAAGGCCGTAATCCTGATCCAGAGCGGGATCCATTCCGGTGAAATTGAAGGAAAAGACACGGCAATCATGCTCGTGCGCGACATGGCCGTCACCAAGCGCTATGCCGGCTGGCTCGATCAGGCGATCTTCGTGGTGATTCCGGTCTTCAATGTGGATGGACATGAGGATTTCAGTCCATTTCACCGTGCCAGCCAAAACGGCCCGCAGTCCACCGGTTTGCGGGAAACCAAACAAGACCTGAACCTGAACCGCGATTACATCAAGGCGGACACGCCCGAAATGCGCGCCTGGCTGCGTCTTTACAACGCGTGGATGCCCGATTTCATGTTTGACAATCACGTCACCGACGGCTCCGACATGCAATACGACGTCACCTGGGACATGGCGCGCAACCAGGATATTGCCGAGCCGGTCCGCACTTGGGTCAATCAGCAATATGTGCCGGAGCTCGACCGCTTGATGGAAGCGGATGGCCATGGCGTCGCACCCTACGGCGGTCTTCGAAACACGGCCGATGGCAAGCGCGAATTCTTTATGGAAGTTTTCTCGCCGCGCTATTCGCACCTTTATTCGGCCGTTCGAAACCGTCCCTGCCTGCTGGTGGAAACGCATAGCCTGAAGACCACGAAGACCCGAGCGTGGGCCGATTACGACATCATGCGGCACACGATTGACATCATCGTGAAGGATCCGCAGGCGCTGCGAAAGGCCGTCCGCGAGGCGGATCGCGCGTTCGAAACGCAGGCGGGGGAGCGCAGCGCGGCGCCCGTCTATTTGGGCGGAAAAGTCAGCGAAACGCAAAGCGAGCCGGTGGTCTATCGCGCGTTGAAGATTGGCCCTTACAAGAGCGCGGTCACGGGCGCCACGGTGAACGGCTACACAGCCGAGCCGGATAACGTCACGACCGTGATCCACGACAAGATCGACACCACCGCTGAAGCGCAAATGCCCCTGGGCTATCTGATTCCCGTGGCGTGGAAGAGCTTCGCTGACGAATTGGAACTGCAGGGCGTGGAAATCGAGCGGATCGCACAACCGGTGACGCAGGAATTCGAAACGTACCGTTTTTCGAATGTGAAATTCGGGCCGAACCAGTTTGAAGGGCGCGTGATGGTCGATTTCGACGTAAAGCCGGTGAAGGAGAAGATTACGATCCCCGCCGGCTCTTATTGGGTGCCGATGAAGCAGGAGCGAGCACGGTTAATCCTAGCGATGCTCGAGCCGCAAGCGCCAGACTCCCTGGCGCGATGGGGATTCTGCGACCAGATCTTCGTCGGGGGCGGCCGTGGCGCGGAAGGTGCGTATCTGACCGAGCCAATTGCCCGGCGGATGATGGCGGATTCGCCCGAGCTACGGAAGCAATTCGACGACAAAGTGGCGTCTGATGCCGCCTTCGCTGCGGACCCACAGGCGCGACTAATGTGGTGGTATGAACGTTCTCATTACTCCGCCGGTGAGGCCAGCCGCTACCCCGTGGTGCGCGTTTGGGAGAAGACCTGGTAGGCCACTGAATCTGTGAAGGACGCAGGCACGCTGCGAGTGCTATCCCAATTCGAACCTAATCTCAAATGTTAATCTAACGGACTGATTCTACAGTCCTTACAGCGCTCTCTGGAACATACCCGAGATCCCCGGCAACTCTACCCTAACTCAGGGTTTCTAACCGAGTCGAAGCACGAATCTAACTGCATAGACATGCGAACCGCCAGAGCAATATCGGGCTTAGTCTTTTTGCTGCTATGGCTTGCGCCACAAGCGAAGGGCGATATCGCCATCCTGCTCGAGGAGCCCTATAGCTATGACGGGGCCTTCGCTGGCACCGGACACAGCGCCGTGTACCTCACACGGGTATGCGCGGCAAGCCCTGTCGAATTAAGGCGATGCCGCGAAGGGGAAAACGGAGTTGTGCTCAGCCGTTACCACCGGGTCGGCGGGTATGACTGGATCGCCATCCCCATGACGCCGTACCTTTACGCCGTGGACAATCCTGAAGATGTACCGCTGTACGCAGATGCCAAGCTCGTGGCCCTGCTGCGGGACCGCTACCGGAGGGCGCATCTGGAATCGGTAGCGCCCAACGCCTCAGACGGTGAGGCGGAACGAGGCGATTGGCCACAACTGATCGGCGAGGCCTACGACCGCACGATATATGGGTTCCAAATCGAAACCACTGCGGCGCAAGACGACGAATTCATCCGCGCTTACAATTCGCGCTCGAATGTTGCCGCTTACAAACTCGTTTCTGGCAATTGCGCGGACTTTGTTCGCGAGGCGGCGAACTTCTACTATCCCCACGCGGTGAAGCGAAACATCATCGCCGATCTGGACGTGATGACGCCAAAGCAGGCCGCGAAATCGCTCGTGCAGTACGGCAAACGGCACCCGGATCTGCATTTCTCGAGTCTCGTGATTCCGCAGGTCCCCGGCAGCCTGCGCCGGAGCCGGCCGGTGCACGGGCTTGTGGAATCGGTGTTTAAGGCCAAGAAATATGAGGCACCGCTGATGTTCTTCCATCCTTTCATCGCGGTGGGGTTCGCATCCGCCTATCTGCTGAGCGGCCGTTTTGACCCAGCGCATCGCGCGCTGGTTTACGATCCTACCGGCGATCTCGAGGAGCCGCTCAGCGCGCAGCAGCGGCGAGCTTACAGCAGGGATTTGAGCGGTTTGATGCGTGGGAATTCCGAACTGGGCAATGATGCGGAGCCCTGGAAAAATGTAGAAGCGGGTGCGCGGCTCGGACTCGATCCCCAGGGACGGCCGATACTCGAGGTACCTTCGGACGCAGGCACGGTTCAAGTGGGCATTTCGCGCTCGAACGTCTTCGATCGCGGCACTTCACTGGAGCTGACGGAGAATCTGCTCGAAACGCGGCTTCGCCAGGAATTGCGCAGGGGGAGCGTAAAAGCCTCCGGCATCGGGCTGCAGAGCGACTGGAATTTTCTGCAGAAAGTGATTTCGAGCCAACAGTCCGAGCGACAGGCCATTGCAGACACGGGAAATCAGTAGCCGCAAGATTAGCGCCGATAGACTACGCCACCCTTCATCACGAACGTCACTTTCTGTACGGCGCTGATATCGTCGAGCGGGTTCCCGGCAACGGCGACGATATCCGCCAGATAGCCCGATTTCAGTTCGCCGATCTGCGATTGCCAACCCAGCACTTTTGCTCCGTTTAACAAATCTGCTTGTAGCACGGCAAGTGGGGTCATCCCGTATTTCGCCATCAGCACGAACTCGCGGGCCTGGGTGCCATGAGGAAACGGACCCACATCCGAGCCGACGGCCATCGGTACCCCCGCGGTTAATTGCTTGCGAAATTCCTGCGCGTGGTATTCCAGAGACTGGTGCTGCCGGGTGCTTGCGGCCGCTGAAGCCGCGTGGTCGGCAAAATATTCAGAAATAGCAAACGTAGGCACCGCAAAGATTTGCTTTTCGCGCATGATGCGCATGGTTTCCGCGCTGAGCTGATCGGCGTGGTCCACCGTAACGACGCCGGCCTGCGCCGCGTAAAGCGTGCCCGGTTCGCCGGTAGCATGCACGGCCACACGCTTGCCCTGGCGGGCGGCTTCTTGAACCGCGGTGGCAAGCTCGGCTTCGCTGTATTGATAAGGAGTGGAAAATTGGCCGTCGCGGAAAGAGTCGCGGCCCGTCTCATAAATCTTGATGAAGTCCGCGCCTTCTTTGAGTTCCTCGCGGATGACGGTAATCAATTCCTCGGGATTGTTGGCATAAGTTGCGTTCGAAAAAACGTGTTGGGCGGGATTGTAATTAATGGCGTCCTCATGGCCGCCAAGAATGCTGACGGCATTGCCGCTGATGCGTAACCGTGGGCCGGGAATCAGCCCCTGGTCGATGGCATTGCGCACCGCGGTGTCGGCGGAGCCTGCGCCCTCCGTGCCCATATCCCGCTCCGCGGTAAAGCCGCCCATCAGATCGGCTTTAGCGGCCAGGGTAGCGGTGATGGTGCGCTGCGGGACGGACTCTTCGACGGTCTGCAAGTCCTCGGCGCCTGGGTGCAAGAAGAGATGCACATGCACGTCAATCAACCCGGGCATCAGCGTCGTGTCGCCCAGATCGATGGTTTCGGCACCGGCTGGATGTGTTACGGTGGCGCCGACCTCGGCGATACGCTCACCCTGAATTAGGACCTCGCCCGGAGCCGTCATGCGTCCGGTTTCGATATTCAAGAGCCGGGCGGCGTGCAGCACGGTGGCATGCGTGCTCGTCGGAGCTTGGCCTTGCGATTGTGCGACAGCAGTCGCAGCGGCCAGACAGATCAAACCTGCGGCAAAAACAGCAAATGGCTTTCGTTTTTTCATGGCTGAGCCGGGATAATATCACTTTGCCGCGCGAGTATTCGAATGACTTTGCCGCCATGCGAATGAACCGGCGTCTCGATCCTCACCGCATGCGAAGCTGATGCAATCTCCGCTTGACACGGGAACACACCTGACCTATTTCTCTGCTGGCCGGTGCGGCCGATTTACGCCTCACTGAGGCTTGAGGCCAAGTCCGTTCATCCAGGAGTGATCGAATGCGAAGCAAATTGTTTTGTCGCGCCATACGAGTTCTCACGCTGCTCTCGGCCGTCTTTTTCACGCTTGCTATCTTGCCTGGGGCGGCCCGCGCGCAGGAAGGCGGCTCCGCAATCACTTCGCAGACCTTTGAAAACCTGAAATGGCGAAACATCGGCCCGGCCGCGGTGGATGGCCGCCAAGTCGCCCTCGCCGGCGTGCCCGGCGATCCTTCGATTCTGTATGCCGGCAGTGCTTCCGGGGGGCTCTGGAAGACGGTCGACGGAGGCGTGACTTGGCAATCGGTTTTCGACCATGAGAATACCTTGTCGATTGGCGCGATCGCCATCGAACCCAATAATCCCGAAGTGGTCTGGGTGGGCACCGGAGAGGGCACGGCGCGCAACACCGTTTCCTTTGGCGACGGAATTTACCGATCGACTGATGGCGGCAAGAGCTGGCAGAACATGGGGCTCAAGGATGCCGATCGCTTTACGCAGATCGTGATCAATCCGCGGAATCCCAACATCGTGTTTGCCGCGGCCCTCGGCCACATGTTTGGCACAAACGAAGAACGTGGCGTGTTCATGACCACTGATGGCGGAAAAAATTGGCAGAAGGTGCTTTATCTCGATCCGCAGCATGGCGCCGCGGACCTGGCGATCGACCAGAGCAATTCGAACGTGCTCTACGCAACAATGTGGTATTTCTTGCGGCGGCCTTGGACTTACACGAGCGGCGACGAAAAGGGCGGCGTGTTCAAGTCCGTGGACGGCGGCCTCACCTGGAACAAACTCACCAACGGTTTGCCGAAGCTGATGGGGCGCACCGGCGTGCAGGTCTCAGCGAGCAATCCGAGTGTTGTGTATGTGGTGGCCGAGTCGAATGAAGGCACGATGTTCCGTTCGGATGACGCCGGCGAATCTTTCCACATGGTTTCGAAAATGGCGGGTTTATTGGGACGCGGGCCCTACTACGCGCAGATGCGCATCGACCCCGTAGACGAGAACACTCTCTACGCAATTGCCATGAGCCTCTTCATGTCCATCGATGGCGGCCACACTTGGAAGAATATTGCGCAGAACGTACACAGCGACCATCATGCCATCTGGATCGATCCGAAGAATCACAATCGCGTCTGGCAAGCGAACGACGGGCAGATCGCCGTGTCCTACGATCGCGCGAAAACGTGGGAGGCGCTGGATGCTTACGCGGCGACGCAGCTCTATCACATCTATGCGGACAACGAAGAGCCGTTCTACCACGTAACCGGAGGCTTGCAGGATAACGGTGTGTTTACCGCCCCCAGCGGCACCCGCGAGGGCGGCATCGAGAACAGCGATTGGACCATCGTGGCGTTTGGCGATGGGTTCTACGGGGTCAACAACCTGAGCCATCCGGAAATTTATCTAGCCGATACCCAAGGCGGAAACATCACGCGTATTAACACGATGACGCACGAAGTGCTCGATATTGGACCGCAGCCGGAGCGGAACGATGGCGGTCCGGTGGACGAGCTGAAGTACCGCTTCAACTGGAATACGCCGATTTTGCCCTCTTCGCATGACGTGAATACCGTTTACTTCGCGGGAAACGTGGTCTTCAAGTCCACGGACTTCGGCTTGACCTGGCAGGCCGTTAGTCCGGACCTGACGACAAATGATCCCGGCAAGACAGGTAACGCCGGTGGTCCGGTATGGCCCGAAAATACTACCGCCGAATACTACTGCACGATCATCGCGCTTAACGAGTCTCCTGTTCGCGCGGGTGTGCTGTGGGCGGGCACGGATGACGGGAATTTGCAGGTGACGAATGATGGAGGGAAGAGCTGGTCGAACGTGATTGGCAACGTTTCCGGCGTGCCAGCGCACTCCGAAGTATCGAGCGTGGAGCCTTCCCACACTGGTGTGAGCGTGGCGTACGCGACGTTCGATAACCACATGATGGACGACTATCATCCCTACGTTTTCAAGACGACTGACGGTGGCAAATCCTGGCGGAACATCACTGGCGACCTCCCCGAGCACAATTGGGTTTGGGTGGTACGCGAGGATCCCAAGAACGCCAATTTGCTTTACGCAGGCACGGAACTCGGGCTTTACGCGTCGTTCACCGGCGGGAATCATTGGATCAAGTTGAGCTTGGGGAATCTGCCCAACGTCGCAGTACGCGATTTGATGATTCATCCGAAGATGAATGACATTTTACTGGCCACGCACGGCCGTGGCGCGTGGATTCTGGATGATGCCACACCGATCCAGAAAATGGCGGCCGATGTTCTCAACAGCGACGCCTACCTTTTCGACATACGCCCTGCTATGCGGTACACCTCCGGCATGCAGGTGCGATTTTTCCCAGGCGACAAGACTTACATCGCGCCCAATCCTCCGTCGGGTGCGATCATCACCTACTATCTAAAAGACGCGCCGCGAGGGAAGAACGCCGTGAAGATACAGATTCTCGATGCGCGCGGCACGGTGATTCGTGAACTGAAGGACTCGCCCAAGGCGCAAGGGTTGAACCGCGCGAATTGGGACTTGAAAATCGAAGCACCGCGTCCACGCCGCGAAGGAGAGGAAGCCGCGGGCGCCGGGTTCTTTGGAGGGGGAGGGGGTCCCGAAGTGCCTCCGGGAACCTATCAAATCAAGTTGATCGCGAACGGTAAAGAGACGGAAAAGCCGGTTACCGTGCGGTTCGATCCGCATACCGCGCCGGTGCAGGCGGCCCTGCAAGAGCAGTTTGAGATGGCCGTGAAACTGCGCGACATGGCCTCAACGGCGAATGATGCGTTGCGCGCTCTGGACACGGCGCAGGCGCAGCTCGAGCAACAGGAGCAAACCGTGCGCAACGTGATGCAGCCCCGCGCGCCGCAAGAAGTGATCGACGCTTTGGAAAAGGCGAAGACACAGGTTCACACCATGATTGACGAGATGGCGAAATCGAACGACCTGCCGCCTTACAGCGTCGGCCCCAAAATTTCCAACAAGATCGGCGAACTTATGCGCGGCGTTGACTCGGTTTCCACCGCGCCCACACCGCCGCAGAACGAATTGTTCACGAAACTGCAAGGCGATCTGCAACGCGAACTCGCCAAGGTAAACGCGTTCACGCAGCAGGACTTGGCGAAGTTGAACGAGTTGATGCACCAGCACGGCATCAGCTCCGTTCTTTGGGTGGGCAAGCCGATCGAGACGCCTCGATAAGCGCCGAACGTAACGCCAATCAGGACCACCGAGCGAAGTTCGGTGACGATCCTTTTGCCGGGATGATGGCCCGTTCCGCAAAAACCTCGTGTTCAAGGTACAATGGCGTGCGTCTTCGCCTTGAAGCCTCTTGTTTGTAACGTGCTGCCGGCGTTGCACTGAGTTGCTTCCGCGGAATTCCCATGAGCGTAACCACCACCGTAATGGCGCCGCTGATCGAGGCGCGCTCGCTCGAAAAGTTTTTTACCCAGCCGGATGGAAATCGCATCCAGGTGATTGCGCCCACGGATTTGGCAATTTATCCCGGCCAAATCGTGGCTTTGCTCGGGCCCTCCGGCAGCGGCAAATCTACATTGCTCCGTATGCTGACCGGACTCGCCGCGCCCTCTGCCGGGGAAGTGCTGTGGCATGGGGAACCGGTGCATGGGCAAACGCCGAACGTTTCCATCGTGTTTCAAAGCTTTGCGCTCTTTCCGTGGCTCACGGTCCTAGAGAACGTCGAGGCGCCGCTAGAGGCACGGGCGATTCCCACCATCGAGCGGCGCAAGCGTGCCCTGCGGATTATTGATGCCGTCGGTCTGGACGGATTTGAAACTGCCTATCCCAAGGAGCTTTCCGGCGGTATGAAGCAGCGTGTGGGTGTGGCGCGCGCACTGGTCGTCGAGCCCGAAGTGCTGTTCATGGATGAGCCGTTTTCCGCGCTGGACGTGCTCACCGCCGAGACGCTGCGCGGCGAGTTGCTCGAGCTGTGGCTCGATCATAAGGTACCGACGAAAGCCATTTTCATTGTGACGCACAATATTGAAGAGGCCGTCGTACTAGCTGACCGCACCATCGTGCTGGGCCACAATCCGGGCCGCATCCGTGCCGATTTTCAAATCGCGTTGCCGCATCCCAGGAACCGCAAGGCACAGGCATTTGAGGAATTTGTGGATCGCATCTACCAGGTGATCACCACGCCGGACGAACACGAAAAGGCCGTCGTCTCCTCCGGGCCGCAAAAGATTGTGCCGCACAGCGCGCTCATGCTGCCGCACACTCGCCCTGGCGGAATGGCTGGGCTGCTCGAAATTCTGCAAGACCAGGGTGGCCGAGCCGATTTGCACCGCTTGGCGGACGATCTGAGCCTGGCTGTGGATGATCTGCTGCCGACGGTGGAAACCGCCGCGCTCCTGCACTTTCTGAAGTTGGAGGCGGGTGACGCCATTCTGACCGATCTCGGCGGTGCATTTGCAAAGGCGGATATTCAAGAACGCAAGGCGATTTTTCGGAAAGCGGTGCTGGAAAATGTGCCGCTGCTGCGGCAGATGGACCAAGCCCTCCGCACGAAATCCGACGGCAAGTTGCCCGACGAATTCTTTCAGGACCTGCTCGACGAGCACTTCAGTGAAGAAGAATCCCGGCGTCAGCTGGAAACCGCCATTCAGTGGGGGCGTTACGCCGAACTTTTTGACTATGATGCCGCCACGGGCCGCCTGACGCGCGCCGAAAACTGAGCTTTCCATGCCCCAGCCGACGCCTGCCAACGGCACGCCAATCCCGCCGCCGGCGTTCCGGTGGCCGGCCGTCGCACACCGCGCAGGGTATCTGCTGATCAATGTGGCCGCGTTCCTCGCGGTGATGGCAATCGTGTACGGCGTCTACGCCATCGGCCGCAACTGGATGCGCCCGGTAACTTCCACAGCATTCATCTCGCAAAACCCGCGGGTGCTTCCGCTTTACGCTTTTTACTCGCTCGTACGGCTGGGCATCGCCTACGCCTTGAGCTTGATTTTTGCGCTCGGCTACGGGTATGTCGCCGCGCATTCGCGGCGCGCGGAAGTGGTGCTGGTGCCGTTGTTAGATGTGTTGCAGTCCATTCCGGTGCTGAGTTTTCTGCCCGGCGTGATGCTGGCCATGGTGGCTCTCTTTCCGCGACGACAAATTGGCGTGGAGTTGGGCTCGATCCTGCTGATTTTTACCGGCCAGGTCTGGAACATTGCGTTCAGCTTTTATTCGTCGCTCAAGACGATCCCACGGGATTTGAAAGAGGCTGCGAAGATCTACCGGTTTGGCCGCTGGCAACAATTTGCGGAGCTTGATGTGCCGTTTTCCACGATCGGCCTGGTGTGGAACTCGATGATGTCGGTGGCCGGAGGCTGGTTTTTTTTGATGGCCTGCGAGATGTTTGTGCTCGGCGACCGTGATTTTCGCCTACCCGGGTTGGGATCCTTCCTGCAGACGGCTGCGAGCAACGGTAATACTTCCTCGATTCTTTGGGGCTTGGCAGCCATGATCGCCGTGGTGGTGCTGCTTGACCAATTGATTTGGCGGCCCGTGATTGCCTGGGCGGATAAATTCAAGTTCGAGCAGGTAGAGAGCTCTCGCAAAGCGCGTCCTTCCGTGTTGAGCCTGCTACGGCGGGCGTCGTTTGTATTGCGTCTCTACCGCAGGTTTGTAAAACCGCTGCGCGATTGGCTGATTGTGCGGTTGGCGGCCGGAGCCAAGCGGGCGGCCAGCAACATAAAGATTAACTCCGAGCGAGGATCACGCCGTTGGCTGGCAATCCTGGCGCTTGCGGCGATCGTTGGGGGGCTTGGCTTCGGTGTCTACCGGGCCGGTGTGGAACTCAGCGGGTTGAACCGTCTCGACGGGATCATTTTGATGCGAAGCGCGGCGGCCACGTTCGTTCGCGTAAATCTGGCGCTGCTGATCGGCGCACTGTGGACGGTGCCTGCGGGCGTGGCCATTGGTTTCAGTCCTCGACTCGCTCGCATTGCACAGCCGCTGGCGCAGATTGCCGCATCCGTACCGGCGACGGCGCTCTTTCCGGTGATTTTGCTGTTTTTCATTCGACTGAGAAACGGCATGGAACTGGCCGCCATGGTGCTGATGCTGCTAGGCACGCAGTGGTACATCTTGTTCAACGTGATAGCCGGCGCCATGGCGATTCCCACCGATTTAAAGGAAGCGGCCGCGATTTTTCGTTTCAGTTCCTGGGAGCGTTGGCGCCGTCTGATCCTCCCGGGAATTTTCCCCTACTTGATCACGGGTTTACTGACCGCTTCGGGCGGGGCGTGGAATGCCAGCATCATTGCCGAATATTTTCATTTCCAGGGGCGGATTCTTTCGACCACCGGCTTGGGCAGCACCATCAGCCGCGCCAGCGATCACGGACGGTTCGATCTTTTGTTAGCCGCGACGATCTTGATGGCCAGCATCGTTGTATTGGTGAACCGGCTGCTATGGCGCAGGCTTTACAACCTCGCCTCCACGCGCTTTAACCTGCAAAGCTAGCGTGATCTTCGGAGCGCCTCTCACGGATGAACGTATCCTGAACTCGGGGGTGGCACGTAGTCTTGTCCGTATTTATTTTTGTGTGCCAAGGTGAAATCCGGATTCTCGATCACGCGGACCGGTTCCAGGGTTCGCTCGCCCGCAGAAATGGTGACAACGCGGTCCAATTGCTTTAAGTCTTCCGGCAGGCTGCGCTCGTACCAAACGTGCATGCGATAGCGGCCATCGGGAACGGCCGCGACGCTAATCTGCCCGGCGCGGTCGGAAAGTGCGTGATAAGGCGAATCAACGGCGATCACTACGGCGCTCATTTCGGGATGGATATTGCAGAACAAGAAGCTGACGCCGGGACGATCAAAGTGCACGGTCTTCGTCGAACCGGCTTCGTAGAGGCCCAGGTCAAAGCGCTTGCCGTCGTACAGGGAGAAGACATTGTGAAAGTAGGGGTCTCTATTCGGAAACTGCACTGATGCACCGACTTGAACGACGAGGACGTGCGGCTCGAAGCTCTTGTTGCGTTGCACGAGCTGCGGGACGGGTGCAGACGCATTCGGCGAGGCGTTTCCGTCCAGCGGCGTAAGCCAAAGCACAACGTTCGAGGCGTCCGGTTGGCTCTCAGACGATTTGGCTGCCTTGGCCGCCGTTTGCCGTTTTATCAGTTGCACCTGCGCGGTGACGGCTCGATCCTGCGCCCACATGGCTCCGCCGCTCGTGAGGATCACCAGGGTCGTTATGCACATCAGCAGGTTGCAGGATATTTCGAAACGTTTTCGCATCAGAATATGTACCCCAGGCTAAGGCCTATGTGATTCGCCGAGTACGAGTCGCTATCGAATTGGAACGTCTGCAAGCGGCGGTATTCCACCGACACCATCACGTTCGAGCGCAATTGATAGATGAAATTGACGAATGGGCTGAGGTTGCGAGAGAGAACAACGCCATAATAGCCCGGCGTACTCGCGTATTGGCGAAGTTCCGAAGCGAAGGGATTGTCGTCCCCAATGGCGGCGTTGAATTGCAGCTTGGGCGTGGCCTTGTATTTTAGCTGCACCCACCCGCCCATGGAATCAAGTCCTCGAACTACCGTCCCGGCATCCAACAATGAGCCGGACATCACCACATCCTGGCCGATGCCGCCGCCAAGTCCGCCCAAGGCGTTCCCGCGATAGAACTCACCGGTGAATTCGAAATCTTTGCCGAGCGGAACGGTTAAATCGGCAGTACCTACCCAGCCATTCACGTTGCGTCCAAAGCCCCAATACTGGCGGCCGTAATAGCCGCCGACGCCGAAAGTCACGTCTTCGCCGAAGGCTTTATGGCTCAGCGCGACGCGCGCAGCGTATGCCGGTTGGCCTGATTCCTCGCCCCACGAGGGATAGCGTTCGGTGGTCGAGTAGGGAATATCGCCGGAGAAAGAGTCGAGGATTCCCGCCGCTAATGTAAGTTTTGACGTATCCGAAAGGGTCACGTGGTGTTCGACGCGCACTTGCGGCGTCCACGCCCAGAGATTTCCGGCATAGGAAAGCGCCGGAATCGCCGTGGAGGCCAGCGAAGTGGGCGCCAGCGGTGCAAAGAACAGATAGTCCTGTCCGGCCACAAGCGAAGTGTTTTCCCAATCGAAGCGAATCGTGCCGGTCCGCAGCCTTACGAGCCCGGTCGCCACGCCATTCGGTGTTTCCGGAAAACCACCCGCGAAATCGAATTTGACGCTCGCACTCGTATGCGCGCCGAAGATGTCCGGGCCGAAGGCTTCCAGCCCGATTTGCGTTTGGCGAAGCGATCCGCCGAAGGTTCCTGGCGAACTAAGACCATCGGGCTCGAGCGCGATTTCCGGAAAGTCCACGTTATCGACGGTACCGCGATTGCTGAACACGTTCAGGAGCGCCATACCGGAAAGCCGCACACGGTATTTCGAGCCGCTTTCTACCTTGTCTTGATACTGCTCGTTTACCTTGTCGTCGATGAACTGCTGATTTTCTTCGAGTTTTGAAAGGCGCTCATCGGTAGTCGGTGTCTGCGGATTGGCAGTTTGAGGATCGCTGACAGTGGATGAGGAAGCCTGCGGCGCTGAGGACGTCGCGTCTGCCGGCGTCGGATTCGCAGAAGAATTCCTTGCAGAGGCCGCGAGCTCGGCGCGCGTTAGCTCCAGTTCGCGGCGCAGTGTGCGAGCTTCGTCCCGCGAACTTTGCTCCTGGGCCTGCAATTCGCCCATCTTTGAAGATAGGGCTTGCAATTGCGCCTGTAGCTGGCGGAGTGACTCGGAAAGCGCCTGCATTTGATCGGCTGCCGGCGCGGAAGCGTGCGACGGGGGGGATGCGGCTTCTTGTCCGCGAGCCAAGTGCCCAGTGGTCAGCAGAAAACTAGCAGCGAGGAAAATACGTAGTTTGCACATGCCAACTCCTTAACGAATACCAAAACCGAAAACGTCTTAGGTAACACACTCTTCGTTTACTTCACGGGCGCGCTCGCTAGGCGCGGCGAGTACTTCGCGAACCTTTGCTACAAGAGAAATGGGAGAAAATGGCTTTTGCACCATAAAGGTGGGCATGGGCCCCGGATTCCGGTGGGTGCTCGAAAATTCGGAATAGCCGGACATGAACAGGATTTTGGTTTGCGGCCGAATAGCCTTGAATTTGACGGCCAACTCGGTGCCATTCATCCTGGGCATCACCATGTCGGTGAGTACCAGATGAATCTCCCCCGCGTAATCTCCTGCCACGCGAAGCGCGTCAACGCCATTTGAAGCTTCGAGCACGGAATAGCCCTTCACCTTGAGAAACTGGCAGGCCAGTTCGCGCACGCCGGGCTCGTCTTCGACCACAAGAATCATCTCGCATCCGCGCGGTATCGCAGGAGCCGCCGGCTTGATCTCCACGGATGCTGCGCCCGCCACCTGCGGCAAATAGATCTCGAATGTGGTCCCCTTTCCAGGCGCGCTTTCCACCCAGATGTAGCCATCACTCTGTTTCACCACGCCGTAAACGGTCGCTAAACCGAGCCCGGTACCTTTGCCTAATTCCTTTGTGGTGAAAAACGGCTCGAAGATGTGCGCTTTCGTTTCTTCCGTCATTCCGACGCCACTGTCGGAGACTGTCAGCAATACGTACGGCCCCGGAGTAATCGGATGGCGACGGCTCGCCTCCGCTTCATCCAAAATTGCGTTCGAGGTCCGCACCGTCAGCCTCCCGCCATTCGGCATGGCGTCCCGGGAATTGACGGCGAGATTCATGATGACTTGCTCGATTTGGCCCGGGTCGGCCTTGATCGAGGCGAGCTTTGAATCCGGGATGAAGGTATATTCCACATCCTCGCCGATCAAGCGGGGCAACATCTTGCCGATCTCGGCGACGACGGCATTCAGATCGAGCACCCGCGGCTGCAAGACTTGCATGCGACTGAATGCGAGCAGTTGCCGCGTCATGGAAACCGCGCGGTCGGCGGCCTTCTGTATTTGCTCGACGCTGTGGCGCTCGGATGGCGAAATGGCCGCGCGGTCGAGCAATAGATCACCGTGCCCGCGGATAATGGTCAGGAGGTTGTTGAAGTCATGCGCTACGCCGCCTGCAAGCCTGCCGACGGCCTCCATTTTGTGCGCTTGGCGGAGGCGAAGCTCGAGCGCCTTTTGATCCTCCTGCGTTTTCTGAAGATTTGTACGCATACGGTCAAACGCGCCGGTGACTTCGGCGACTTCGTCACCGCTGGTGCTTTCGAGCGGATAGTTGAAGTCGCCCTTTTCGAGCGCGCGAACGCCGGATACCAAGCTGGCCAATGGTCTTGTAAAGGTGTCGCAAATCACGAAGACGAGCGCGCTGCCCGCCAAAATGCTAAACAGCGCAAGTCCGATCAAGACGCGATTCAATGCCTTTAGGAACGCGGTGGCCTTATCGAAGGATTTCAGGACGGTTAGTGACACGGGCAACTCGCCTGGCGACGATAGATTGACGGTGGTGAAGAGAAACCGCTCGTTAGCGAGCTGAATTTCCTGGGACTCGGATGCTGTGTTTTGGAAACGCGCCTTCAGTTGCTGCGTGAATTGCTCCGCCTGCGCCGGTTGCAGGGTCGTGGCTACCAGCGAATCGCCGCAGACAAAAGCAACCTCGCTGGCGGCGATATTGCCCAGATTGCTTGCCGTCTCGGATTGAATTTCGTAGCCCACACCCAGGAAGCCGAGCGTGGTGTGCGCGGAGGATTCGCCAAAGTAGATCGGCTGAAGCAGCACGTCATAAAGGTGCCCGGCGTTGAACCACCATATGCGTCCCTCTTGCTTTTGGAGCGAATCCTGGAAGAGTTTTTCGGCTGCCGCGGCGTCCAAAGGGACGTTTCCCGAGCGCAGCGCCAGCACGTGTCCCGTGGGGTCGGCGAGCACCAATACGTCGCTGCCACTCAGGCGCCAGATCTCACCGGAGGCATCCTGGATGGTCGCGGGATCGCGCGTGGTCATCAGCGCACGCACATTCGGCAGATCGGCGAGCAATTCGGCGGATCGCGTAAGCGACGCATCTTGTTGGTGCTCGAAGCTACGATACGTGCTTACGGAGTTCCGCAAGTCTTCCCGGATGCCCGCACGAACCTGGCTTCTCACCCGGTAACTCACGATGAATAACGTTGCGCTCGTGAGCCCGGCGGTGATAGCGAGCAACGACAGCAGGAACTTGGTGCGCAGGCGAATTCTTCTCACAGGGCGTCCTGTCCTTGCGGAGATGGGCGCAAGCTCGGGCTCGAGCGCAGCCTGCATGGGACGTTGTGCAGGAGATTCAGGTCCGGCTGGAGGCGCTGATTCACCGCATTTACGTCTGCAGGCGAGATGTTCCGCTATCTTTGAATAGCGAATAAAATTTCCGCGAGTAAAGGGAGCAGAAGTACTTAGGTTCCAAGGGAGAACCCGCTGCTCAGGAGGAAAATGCCCTTATTTGGCGTGGAATCCTACAGTTACGCTTGCCGTCTCGCAGGCAAGCACTTCTAGTGCATCAATATGACAATTCGATGAAATCGAGCTTCCACGGACTTGCCGTAACGTCCATCCTCGCCACCGTGATCGGTAGGCTGAAGCGTCGAGGGCCCGCGCTTCCAGGATTAACGTAGAGAACCCCGTTTCGTTCGACTTGAGCCGGTTTGTGCGAGTGGCCGCTGATCACCATTCGAAAGCCCGCTGCCGCCGGATTCAGATCGAGCTGGTTTAGGTCGTGCAACACGTAGATCTGCTCCGCACCCACCTCGACTACGGCCGTTTCCGGTAACGCCGTCGCCCAGGCTTCGGTATCCACATTGCCGCGCACGGCGAGCACGGGGGCTAGCTTTCGAAGTTCATCGAGAATCTCCGGTTTGCCTACGTCGCCTGCGTGAATGATCAGGTCGGAGCCGCGTAAAGCTGCAACTGCTTGAGGACGCAGCAGGCCGTGCGTGTCCGAGATGAGACCGATGGTCTTGATGTTCGCAGGCATTCCTTCATCCTCGCGGCGGCACCACCAGTTTGACAGAGTCTCTCACAATGCACTATTGTCGGCCGTTTCAGCGGGTCCATTCATTCCTATTAGGAGTGCCATGAATTCGTTTGCCAGATTTGGATCAGTTCTTCGTGCTTTGAGCCTAGCCATGCTTGTTCTCATGGCGCCAGGATTTCTCCGCGCTCAGCAGATTCCGGTTCCGGAAGACTACTTTGGATTCAAGATCGGCGCGGACAAAAAACTCGTTCGCTACGACAAGATCGTCGAGTATCTGACCAAAATCGCGAGCCTCTCGGACCGCGTCCGTATCCATACCCTCGGTCAAACTACGAACGGGAACCCTTTTGTGATGCTGGAGGTCAGCTCGGCCGCCAACATCAAGAATCTGGATCATTACAAGGATCTCGAACGAAAGCTCTATTTCCAGGGAGGAACACCCACAGACGCCGAGCGCGATGAAATCTTCCGCGACGGCAAGGCCGTGGTGCTGATCACCAATAATATTCATTCCACGGAAATCGGCGCGTCGCAGATGGTGATCGAGGCGGTCTACCGGCTGGCCACCGATAACTCGCCCGAGATTCAAAAGATTCTCGATAACGACATTCTGGTGTTGGTGCCGTCGCTCAATCCCGATGGCCAAATCATGGTCACCGACTGGTACAACAAATACGTCGGCACGCCGCAGGAAGGCGGGCCGATGCCGTACATCTATCACCCCTACGTTGGGCACGACAATAATCGCGACATGTTTAATTTTTCCCAGAAGGAAAGCCAACTTACGGCCAAGCTGCTTTGGCATAACTGGTTTCCCTCCGTATGGCTCGACGAACACCAGCAGGGCACCAACGGCCCGCGCATTTTCACCATGCCGGCTACCGACCCGATCAATCCCAACGTGGACCCGCTCATCTATCGCCTGAATACGATTTATGGCCAGGCGCAGGCCGCAGCGCTCGAAGCGGAAGGCAAAGAGGGCATCATTTTTAACGCCACCTATACGAATTTCTGGGAAGGCGCGATGGCCTGGGCGGGTTGGTGGCACAACGAGGTAGGCTTGCTCACCGAAGTTGCGAGCGCGCGAATTGCCACGCCGATCGAGCAAGAGAAGGCAGATCCCAACAAGCCACCGGCAGGCAGCGGCCCGCAGAATGGCCGCACCGGCTTACCCGAACCCGGCGCGGGCGGCGGTTTCCCGCAGGATAAAGGTCCCGACAAGCCAATTCCGCCGCCAACCGATATCACCTCACGCACGGAATATCCGCGTCCATGGCTCGGCGGCACCTGGCATTTGCGCGACATCGTGGATTACGAATTGACGGCGACGTTTGCGCTGCTCGAAGCTGCCGCAGACCGCCGCGAAACGCTGCTGCACAATATCTATGACATCAACCGCAACACGATCGACCTGGCGAAAAAAGGCGAGCTGGGCTTTGGCGACAAAGAGAAAAGTTTCGCCGCGATCATACCCATCAACGGCCAACACGATGCGAACGAAGTAATCGAACTGGTGGACCGCATGACCATGGGCGGCGTGCAGGTCTCCCGCGCAACGAAGGAATTCAAGCAGGACAACGAAACATATCCCGCAGGCACCTACGTGATTGCCTTCGATCAAGTATTCGGGCGGTACGCGAAAGACATGCTCGAGAAGCAGACCTATCCCGAGGTGCGGCGCGCTCCCAACGCTCCCGCAGAAGCGCCCTACGATGTTTCCGCGTGGTCGATCGGGATGCAGTTTGGCGTGAAGACCGTTTTTGCGAAGACGGCCCTACCCGGCGATATTGCTCTCGAGCCCGTCGGCGCTACGCCGAAATTCGTTCTGGCCGCCGAAAATAAAGGCGATGCGTGGAGCTTTGTTTACAACGGACCCGAAAGCGCGCTCGTAGTGAATCGTCTGCTAAAGGCCGGCGCGAAGGTCACGATGGAAAAGCCGCACGGATCGGAGCCACCCGTCGTTCATGTGACGGCGAAAGCGGATGTGTGGAATCACGCCGTTTCGGGATTTGAAGTCACGTCTAAACCGGTTGTGTTTGCAACTTCTGCGCACAACACCGATACCGGTACGCTGCTGAGGGCGCCAAGACTGGGTCTCTACCAATCCTGGACTGCCGATGCCGACGAAGGCTGGACGCGGTGGGTGCTCGAGCACTACGAGTTCCCCTACAAGACGCTGCACAACGCTGATATTCAGGCGGGAACGTTACACGATAGCTTTGACGCGATCTTGCTGCCGGATCAGGCTGAAAAGAGTTTGCTCGAAGGGCAAACCTCCGAGTTCGCCGTGAAGGAATACCGCGGTGGCCTTGGCGAAAAAGGTTGGCAAGCGCTGGTGGATTTCGTCAATCAGGGCGGCACGTTGATTTCCATGGGCGACGCCTGCAATCTGCTGATCGATAAGCTACCGTTGCCGGTGAAAGAGTTGAAGCACACGCTTACGCGCGATCAGCAGTTCGCACCGGGAACGATCGTCAACCTGCAGGTGGACACCTCGCATCCGATCGGATATGGGGTGGCGCCGGAAACGTACGGCTTTTACATCAATTCGCCCTTTTTCGCGCTCACCGAAGGCTTTTCGTCGCAAAAGGTCAGTGTGGTGGCGCGCTATCCGAATGCGGGCGTGAACGCCTCGGGTTGGCTGCGCGGCGAGGATTACTTGCTGGGCCGCGCGGCCGTGGTTGCCATCCAGATCAATCCTGGCAGGATCGTACTGTTTGGCATTCGGCCGCAGCATCGCGCGCAGACGCATGCCACATTTCCGCTGCTCTTTAACGCGATTTACTGGTCGGCGGAAACCGATGGCGCAAGCTCCCAGCCCTAGCCTGCTGTGGACAGGCTGGCGGGAATCTCGACGGCGGTTCGGTTTCCTATTCACAATCGGGAATTCCCGGTTAAAATAGTATTCTGCGTTGGTTAGACGGCGCTGCCTTTCGCTTGAATCGCATACAGGCTATTTCGAACGCGCGGTGCTCTGATTGTGTGGAGGTTGACGTTGATCGAAGTACAAGACTTAACGAAATCATTCGGCGAGAAGACGGCCGTGGACCATGTGTCGTTCACGGTGAACAAGGGCGAAATCCTAGGCTTCTTGGGTCCTAACGGCGCCGGTAAGACCACCACGATGCGCATACTGACCGGCTTTTTGCCGGCCACCAGCGGCACCGCGAAGATCGCCGGGTTCGATGTGTTCGACGACTCGATGGAAGTACGCCGCCGCATCGGGTACCTGCCGGAAGCGCCTCCGCTCTATACGGACATGACTGTCTGGAGCTATCTCGACTTCGTTGCGCGCATCAAGAATGTGCCCGCGGAGCGGCGCAAGACGCTGATCGAAAATGCCCTGGTGAAAACCAATCTCGAAGACAAACGAGACGAACTGATCAAGCGCCTCTCGCGCGGCTATAAGCAGCGCGTCGGCATCGCGCAGGCCATGGTGCACGATCCCGACGTGATCATCCTGGACGAGCCGACCGTTGGTCTCGATCCCAAGCAAATCATCGAAGTCCGCCACCTGATCAAGAGCCTGGCGGGCAGCCACACGATCATTCTTTCCACGCACATTCTTCCCGAGGTCAGCATGACCTGCGACCGCGTGGTGATTATCAGCGCCGGTAAAGTGGTGGCCGTGGATACCCCGGCGAATTTGACCTCGCAGCTCAAGGGCGGCCAACGCGTGCGTTTGGAAGCGGAAGCGGACGAAGTCGCGTTGCGCGCCGCCCTGCAAGAAATTCCGGCGATCCATCACATTGACGTCGAGCCCGCAGGAGGCAGTGGCCGGATTGCCGCGACCGTGGAGTCCGCGCAAGGCGAAGACGTGCGCAGCCAGATCGCCGCAAAAGTGGTCGGACGCGGCTGGCCGCTGTACGAGCTGCGGGGCATGAGCGTGAGTTTGGAAGATGTTTTCTTGCAGCTAACCACGGAAGATTCCGAGCACGCCGCCAAACCGGCGAAGAATTAGGGGGCGAGGCGAAATGAAGGGTCTTTACGCAATTTATCGCAAGGAAATGGGCCACTATTTCGTGTCACCGGTGGCGTACATCATCGTTGGTGTGTTTTTGTTTCTGTGCTCCTATTTCTTTACGCGTTTGCTCACGGCCGTGATTGAAAACTCGCTCGAAGCCAGCATGAGCGGAGGCGGGGGAGCCTTCGACGTCCCTTCCATCGTGGTGCGGTATTTCTTCGGAACGGTGTCCACGATTCTACTCTTCCTTACGCCGACGCTGACCATGGGCGTCTATTCGGAAGAGCGCAAGCGCGGCACCATGGAGATGTTGATGACCTCGCCGGTGAGCGACACGGCCATCGTCCTGGGCAAGTATCTCGCGTCCATGACGCTGCTAGTGATCATGCTGGCGCCGACATTTCTATACAGCGCGTACATGTTCTTTCACAGCGAGCCGGCCGCTCCGTGGCGCGTACTGCTCACAGCTTATCTAGGTGTGCTATTGCTCGGCGGCGCGTTACTGGCCCTGGGCTCGTTCTTCTCCTCGCTCACCGAAAGCCAGATCATCGCGTCCATTCTGACGTTTGGCGCGGCACTGCTCTTATGGGTGCTGGATTATGGGCAGCCGGGTTCGGGCCCCGTCGCTTCCACCATGCAGTACCTTTCTATCTTTCGGCACGTGGAAGACTTTACCCGGGGCGTGATCGATACTTCCAGTCTCATTTTTTACGCGAGTTTTATTTGCTTCGGGTTGTTTCTCACCGTGCGTAGTCTTGATTCGATGCGTTGGCGGAGGGCGTAATGTCCCATTGTCCTGCGCTCGTGTGTGGGAGGAATCATATCAATGAAGTTTGATAGCAAGGAATGGCGCCGCTGGTTTGTCGCGCTGGGTGCTGCGATTGCCCTGGCCGGATACCTGCGCTACTCGGTGCAGGGAGAACTGACCCACCTGACGGAGGGATTCTTGATCGGTGGCGGCGCGATCTTTCTCGTGGCGCTGGCGCTCAGCTTCCGAGAAATCATCGGTTTCTTCGGCAAGCGTTCGTCGAAGCTGAGCACGAACACTCTGACGCTAACGGTGTTGGTGCTGGTGATTCTCGGCTTCGTTAATTTTCTGGGTTACCGGCACCACAAGCGCTTCGATCTGACCGCAGAAAAACTCTATACCCTGTCCGATCAGACCCGGCGCATCGTGACCGGGCTAAATAAAAATGTGGACATCATTCGATTCGCGAAAGAGGAAGACCCGGCGTTTCGCGACCTGGTCACCGAATATGTAAACCTGGGCCACCACGTCCATTACCAGTTTGTTGATCCGCAGGCCAAGCCGGAAATGGCGCGGCAATATAACGTCACGCGCCTGAACCAGGTGGTGGTCTCGTCCGGGGATCACAACGAAACGCTGCAGGATACCGGCGAGCAGGATATTACCAACGCGATCGTAAAGGTCACGCGGGACACCGTGAAGACAGTTTGCTTTGTCGAGGGGCACGGTGAAAAGGCGATTGCCGCCGGCGATCAGGAGAGTTTTTCCGAGGCGGACAAAGGTCTGAAGGGCGAGGGCTATCAAACGAAGACGGTGAATCTCGTCACCGAAGGCAACGTGCCGCAGGATTGCAGCGTGTTGATCGACGCTGGGCCGAAGCAATCCTTCTTTCCGCAAGAAGCGCAAATGATTGCGAAATATCTGGATGACGGCGGCAAAGTATTATTGCTGCTTGATCCGGAAATGGACCCGAAACTCGAAGATGTTTTTCAGCCCTGGAATATCAACCTTGGCCAAAACGTGGTGATCGATGCCAGCGGCGTAGGCCGATTGTTTGGCACGGGTCCTGCGGTGCCGTTGGTGGTGGACTATGGCGCGAGCCCTATCACTCGCGGTTTCGATGGTTCGATGACGTTTTTTCCGCTGGCGAGAACGGTCTCGATCGCGGATAAGTCGAAGACGCAACTCCAGGATGTCGAGCTACTGAAGACTTCGCCGCGCAGCTTCACCGTGCCAAATTTGAAAACGCATGAAGTGAAATACGATCCGAAGACGGACCAGGCCGGGCCTCTTTCGCTGGCGGTCACCGCCGAGCAATCCGCAGGCGCAGAAGCTGGCGGCAAAAACGCGAGGCTCGCCGTAATCGGCAACTCCGAATTTGCCACCAACCAGTGGCTCGGGATGCAGCGCAACGGCGATCTATTCATGAACACGGTGAACTGGCTCGCGCAGGATGAAAACTTGATCTCCATTCGCCCGAAAAGCCCTTCTGACCGCCGCGTGATCCTCACCGAGAGCCAGGCGCGCGAACTTTCCTGGCTGAGCTTGGTCTTCCTCCCTGGAATCGTAGTCTTGTCCGGGATTTTGATCTGGTGGAAGCGGCGTTAGGCGGCCATCGTGAAGAAGAGCACCGGCATCATTTTTCTCGTAGCGGCGGCGCTGGCTGCCTTTGTCTATTTCTACGATCTGAAGCACAGCCCAACCACGGAAACGCCTTCCGAGACATCCAAGCCGGCGTTTTCGATTTCCTCCGAAGATATCAACGCCATTCAAATCGACCGCGCCGGCACGACGGACGATTTCACTCACCCAAACGATGGTTGGTCGATTGCGCAACCGATTGGCGCCCGCGCCGACCAGGGCGCCCTGGACGGCATTGCCACCCAGCTTGCTACACTGCGCGTAGACCGTACTTTGCCGCCGCCGGCGCTTGACCAACTCGCTTCCTTCGGTTTAGCCAAGCCAGCGATGACGATTGATTTCACGCTTAAGAACGGCGCGAAACACAGCCTAGAGCTTGGCGCGAAGGATTTCTCGGGTAGCTCCGTCTATGCCATGGTCGATGGTTCGAAGAGCATTTCGTTGATTTCCGATGCCATTCTCACCAGCAGCGATAAGCCGCTCGACGATTTCCGCGATCACACCGTGCTGCCCTTTGACTCCGCGAATGTAAACTCCTTCGATTTGAAGAATCCTTCCGGTGAAATCTCGGTGGTAAAAAACGGCTCCGATTGGAAAATTGAGAAGCCGCACGCAAGTTCCGCGGATGGAGACGCCGTATCCGCCTTGTTGAGCTCCGTCAGTTCCGCGCGTATTGTGAACTTCGTCAGCGATTCCTCCGCTGACCTCGCCAAATATGGCCTTGCCAAGCCTGCGGTTACTTTTGAGGTGAAGCTTGCCAATGGCAAGACCGCCGAGTTGCAGACCGGCAAGAAGGAAAACGACAATTACGATGCGCGCGACATTTCGCGTTCGGGCATTTTCCGCGTCAACGAAGCGCTTTACACTTCCTTGAGCGAGAAGCTTGTCGCCTTGCGCGATAAACAATTGGTCCACGTCAATACCAGCGATATCTCCCGCGCACAATTGAAAGACGAAAAGGGAACGACCACTTGCGTGCAAGGTGCGAACGGTGACCTGGTGCTGGAGCAGCCCGCCGGCGCGAAAGGCGCGCCGCCGGCTTGCCCAGGGTTTGTGGATTCCATCGAAGGGGCCCGGGCCCAGGATATTTACGATGCGCCATCCGCTGCGATTGCGGCGAGCGTGGCGAAAGCTCCGATCGTGGTCACCATCACCAGCAAGGACGGCAAAACCCTCGAGCTTCGCATTTCCGCAGTCTCCGGCGATGCGGCCTACGTCCGGAGCAGCGCAGGGTCGGAAGTCTATAAGGTGGATAAGCAGCTTTTCACCGACCTGGACTTGGCCCCGCCCAAGCCGTGAGCCTGCGGGGCATTGTGCTTGGTCACACAAGGCTTTGCGTTTTTGCAAGGGTGCGCTGCGCTTCGCTGCTTTCCCGCATCTAATAGCCAATGGCCCGCAAAGCAATCTCTCGCAAGCCGCAATCCGGCTGGACCGCCAAAATCGTCCGGTCTGCGGTTCGAAAAGGGCTCGGCCGCGCTTACGAGCAGGTTCGAGTCGATCCCCAAAAGTATCTCGATCACCTGCGCCGCGCGCATAGGCTGCCAATTCGTACTTGGGACGATATGCTCCGCCTTGATCCCGAGGTGATCCGCCCTCACGCCGAACAAGTGATTCGCGCATCTTCGAAAGCGGCAGCGCTCGAAGGAGCGGGATTCGGCCTGGGCGGAATGCTCACGATCGTTCCGGATATGGGCGTGCTTTCGGCGATCACCGTGCGGCTCTTGCAAAAGCTCAGCCTGCTATACGGTTTCGAATATGCCACGGAAGGCGAAACGGTCGATCTGTGGCTGGCCGCGGCCAGCGCGGCAGGACTCGACCTCGGCCGCGAGTTTCTCGAAAAGCGCGCCGTCGAGCAAGTCGTGCCGCGGATCGTGGATCGCATCGCCATCAAGGTGGGCGCGGAAATCGCGGAGAAATGGTCGGGACGGCTGATCCCTATTCTCAGCGCAGGTGCGGGCGGGACTCTAAACTACTATTTTGTGCGTTCCTGGGGACGCCGTGCCCAGAGACATTTTGCCGAACGGCACCGGATACTCCGCGAAGATCGCTTTTCTCATTCGCCGGTTCTGCTCTCGCCGCTATCGCTTCCGGCCTATTCGAAATAGTTGTTCAGCGAGCCTCAGTTTTCGAAATAGCTGCTAACCTTGCGGCTGTGTGGTTCTGCAAGGCGTCCGATACCAATCGACGAACTTCCTCAGTCCCTCTTCGATCGGCGTGCCTGGCCGGTAGCCCAGCTCTCGTTCGGCTTTCGAAATATCCGCCCAGGTAAGCGGCACATCGCCCGGCTGCGGCGGCAGCGCCTCTCGAATCGCGGTCTTTCCGGTCGCGCGTTCGAGCAGCGCGATCATCTCCAGGAGCGTCACAGGGTGTGAGTTGCCGAGATTAAACACGCGAAACGGCGCGCCCTCGCCCGTAAGCGGCACTTGACACGCCGCCAGAATCCCGGAAACAATATCCTCCACGTACGTGTAGTCCCTGCCTGCAAGGCCGTCGCCGTAGACGGGAATCGGTTTGCCTGCCTCGATCAATGCGGTGAATTTCCGGATCGCGAGATCAGGTCTCTGTCGCGGGCCGTACACGGTGAAAAAACGCAGGCAAACAATTGGCATCGCGTAAAGGTGCGCGTAGGTGTAGCAGAGCAGTTCTCCCGCCAGCTTTGTGGCGGCGTACGGCGAAATGGGCCGAAGGTCGGTCTGCTCCTCGGAAAAGGGCGCCCGGCTCGTCGCCCCATAGACGGAACTCGACGAGCCAAAGACGAGGCGCTCGACCCCGTACTCGCGGCACAACTCCAGAACGTACAGCGTTCCGGCAATATTTGTGCGCTCGTAGCCCACGGGATCGGCGATCGAAGGGCGCACCCCGGCGCGGGCGGCCAAGTGAATCACGGCTTGGGGTTTCGCCGCTGCGAACGCGGCGCGCAGCCGGTCGCGGTCGCAAATATCCGTCTCGTGCAGGGTAAAACTGCCGCGCGCGCGCACCGCCGCAAGATTCGCGCGTTTTACGGCGGGATCGTAGAACGTGTCGAAATTGTCCACGATGGAAAGCTCCGTCCCTCCCGCGAGCAACGCTTCCGCGGCATGCGAGCCGATAAACCCGGCGCCGCCGGTGAGCAACACCCTTTGTAGTCTTGCAGACAAGCTCTTGCTCCAGCCGCCGCGGCGATGCCAGGGAATTGCGGAACGCACCGGCGAAGAACGCCCGAAAGCAGCGCCCCAGTCTATCAATGAAAAGGTTTACCCATGATCAATTTGAGGAATCTCCGTCTCCTCTTTGGAGTTCATGTTGCGACGCAGCTTTCGAAACAAAAATCCCCGCGCCCTTTTCCGAGGCGCGGGGATTGAGACATCCAGAATCGCGGAAGTGATCCGCTTAATTCGGCATCAGCACGGTGTCAATCACGTGGATCACGCCGTTCGATTGATAGACGTTGGGAATCGTCACGCGGGCCATGTCACCCTTTTCGTCCGTTAGCACCAGCGTTTTTCCGTCCATGCTGGCCCACAACGCCCCGCCTTCAACCGTCTTCAATTGCGCTTTGCCGTTGCCTTCGCGGATCAGCTTCGCAATCGCTTTGCTGTCCAATCGTCCTGCCACCACGTGATAGGTCAGGATCTTCGTCAGCATTTCCTTATTCTCAGGCTTTACCAGGTTATCCACGGTGCCCGACGGAAGTTTTCCAAACGCCTCATTGGTCGGCGCAAACACCGTATAGGGGCCAGGGCCTTCCAACGTGTCCACGAGTCCGGCCGCCTTCACTGCCGCCACGAGCGTCGTGTGATCGTCCGAATTCATTGCATTTTGCACCACATTTTTCGAGGCGGACATCTCGTGTCCACCGACCATGGGGTCCTGCTGCGCAATCGCTACCGCGGACCCTACCAGCAACGCCAGCATCAGCATCGGTCCAAATCTCTTCATGGGAATCCTCCTCAGGATGTGACTTCCCGTTCCACTTGACTAGTACGGCTACAGGGGAGGTTTGGATGAGCGGTCGCAAGCCGAAGTAGCGGCGGGCACTCAACATTACCAAATCCAAGATTACGTACTTCGTACAAACGCGTTGCTACTCTATTGGCGGTGCGATTGTCCTCGAAGGAGATTCTTGCAGGCGATGAATTGAGCCCGATCGAGGGTGCCGCTAAACAGGCCTACCGCGAGGACTCTGGGCTGGTTTACGGAGCCGTAGCAGCTGCCGCTTGGATCGTTCACGCTACGGCACCGAAAAGTAGCCCTGCGCCGGCGGTCACGGCCATCGCCAGCGCGCCCCAGAAAGTCACGCGAATGGCTCCCGCCGTCACCGGTGCTCCTCCCGCGCGAGCCGCCAGGCCGCCCAAAATCGCCAGAAATAGCAGCGCGGTCCCAGCCACTACAGGAATCAAACGCACGGCCGGCACCACTGCCGTTACCAATAGCGGCAACCCCGCCCCCACTCCAAAGCTGCAGGCCGATGCGAACGCCGCTTGAATGGGACGTGCGCGCAAAGTTTGCGTGATGCCGAGTTCGTCGCGAGCATGCGCGCCCAGTGCGTCGTGAGCCATCAACTGCTGCGCTACCTGTTTCGCAAGCGAAACCTCGAGCCCGCGCGCAACGTAGATCGCCGCCAATTCCTGGTGCTCACCTTTGGCGTCTGCTTGAAGTTCCGCGCGCTCACGTCCGAGTTCGGCCTGTTCGGTATCTGCCTGCGAATGGACGGACACGTATTCACCCGCAGCCATGGACATCGCTCCGGCGAAGAGTCCCGCCACCCCGGCGACCAATACATTGCTGCGGCTCGCGTGCGCCGCAGCGACGCCGAGCACTAGGCTTGCCGTGGAAAGGACGCCATCGTTCGCGCCCAATACGGCGGCACGCAGCCAGCCGATACGTTCGGTGTGATGTGGCTCGGTTTTCTGTTTCGGCATTTCTCTGGCCTTCCTCACCGACGGGGCGCCGAATCCGATCTATTGTGGTCTGTCGCGGATTACAAGAGAACACCAACGCGGGTGTGTTTGGCAATCCCGATTCTGCCGAAACTCTATACACACGGACGGCACGCCCAAGGGAACCTTCTCGGAGGGTTTTGTGGCGTACGACTGCTGCTCGTTTGAAAGAGGCGAAGCCCTCTTCGTTTTCGACCTGTCTAAACTTTGGCGATCAGGACGCGATTCATGTCCGCACGGTTGCGTTCGCTTTGCATCGTCTGTTTGGCCGTACCGTTCCGG
This sequence comes from Candidatus Acidiferrales bacterium, assembly GCA_035602725.1. GTDB lineage: Bacteria > Acidobacteriota > Terriglobia > Acidiferrales > UBA7541 > DASTCZ01. The sequence continues at coordinate 12,375 of DATNLT010000041.1, read as the reverse complement.
CGTTTGTAATTTCTTCGGGTTGCAGCCGCCGGTTTTCTACTCGCAGCCGCAACCGCGGGCAAGTCTCGACAAAATGTCACATTAGATATAGTCTAGGCATTCATGGACGCCCAGGCGATTCAACGGTCCTTGGAAGGCAGCGGGTTGCGGTGCACTCCGCAGCGTTACGCCGTGATGGCATTCCTGATGGAGCACAACAGCCATCCCACGGCTGCCGAAATCTTCGAAGCCGTGAATCGCGTCGATCCGCGCTCTTCCAGGGCTACAACGTATAACAATCTTCGCGACCTGGTGCGTGCGGGCTTGGTGCGCGAGGTGGCCGTGGAAGGTCGTGCCGCGCGCTTTGATGCCAGAGGTGTGCGGCACCACCACTTCATCTGCGACCGCTGCGGCCATGTCGAGGATGTTGGGTGGTGCAAAGTGCCCAAGCCTGCTCCGGGCTCCCTTGGCAAGCGGACTGTTCGCGAATGCGAACTGATTTTCCGCGGGCTCTGCATAAAGTGCGCTCCGCGGCGCGCTTCTCGCTAATTGTGAGCGTTTTGTTTCGCTGGCCTGCAAAATTTCATCGACTCACTCGAAGGAGCATACAGGATGGAGAAAGAACTCAAAGCAACATCAGCATCGGCATCCGCTTCCGGCGGTTCAAGCGAAGCGAAATGTCCTTTCGGTCACGGACCGCGTACACGCGGCAATCGTCACTGGTGGCCCGAACAGTTGAACCTTCAGGCTCTCAATCAACATGCACCGCAATCCAGCCCGATGGGCAAAGAGTTTGATTATGCCAAGGAATTCAAAAGCCTCGACCTGAATGCGGTCATGAAGGATCTGCACGCTTTGATGACGGACTCACAGGACTGGTGGCCGGCCGACTTCGGCCACTATGGCGGCCTGATGATCCGCATGGCGTGGCACAGCGCCGGTACTTACCGGGTCACCGATGGTCGCGGCGGCGCAGGCGGCGGGCAGCAGCGGTTTGCTCCCCTGAATAGCTGGCCCGATAACGCGAATCTCGACAAGGCGCGGCGCTTGCTCTGGCCGGTGAAGCAGAAATACGGGCGGAAAATTTCCTGGGCCGATTTGATGATTCTCGCAGGCAACGTCGCCCTCGAGTCCATGGGTTTCAAGACGTTCGGCTTTGCCGGCGGTCGGGTGGATACCTGGGAGCCCGAGGAACTCTACTGGGGCCCCGAAGGAACGTGGCTCGGCGACGAACGGTATAGTGGCGAACGCCAATTGCAACAGCCTCTCGGCGCCGTCCAGATGGGACTCATTTACGTCAACCCAGAAGGCCCCAACGGCAAGCCCGATTACATCGCCGCGGCCCACGACATCCGCGAGACCTTCGCGCGTATGGCCATGAACGACGAAGAGACCGTGGCGCTGATCGCCGGCGGCCATACTTTCGGCAAAACGCACGGCGCCGGCGACCCATCGTTCCTCGGCCCGGAGCCCGAAGGCGCTGTGATCGAGGATCAAGGTCTCGGTTGGAGAAGCAAACATGGTAAGGGCTTCGGAGGTCACACCATCACCGGAGGCCCCGAGGTAACCTGGAGTCAGACGCCCACGAAGTGGAGCAATTATTTTTTTGATAGTCTCTTCAAATACGAATGGGAGCTGACCAAGAGCCCCGCTGGCGCACATCAATGGAAAGCGAAGAACGCGCCTGCGATCGTCCCCGACGCGCACGATCCTTCCAAGAAGCGAGTGCCGACAATGCTGACGACCGATCTCTCTCTTCGCTTCGACCCGGCCTACGAGAAAATTTCACAGCGCTTTTACGAGCATCCAGATCAGTTCGCAGACGCATTCGCCCGCGCCTGGTTCAAATTAACGCACCGCGACATGGGTCCGGTGACGCGCTATCTCGGCCCGCTGGTGCCCAAAGAACAGTTGATCTGGCAAGATCCAATTCCGGCCGTGAATCATCCGCTGATCGGAGAGCGGGAGATTGCTGCTTTGAAGGGGAAAATCCTCGCGTCCGGACTTTCCGTATCGCAGCTCGTTTCGGTTGCGTGGGCTTCCGCTTCTACGTTCCGCGGTTCCGATAAACGCGGCGGCGCGAATGGTGCGCGCGTTCGCCTTGCCCCGCAAAAGGACTGGGAAGTGAACAATCCACGGGAGCTTGCAAAAGTGCTGCAAACCCTCGAAGGGATACAAAAGGGGTTCAACGGCGGACAGACCAACGGGAATCAAGGCAAAAAGGTTTCGCTTGCGGACTTGATCGTTCTCGGCGGCTGTGCAGCCGTCGAAAAAGCCGCCAAAGACGCCGGTATTGACGTGCAAGTTCCGTTCACACCGGGCCGCATGGACGCGTCGCAGGAACAGACCGATGCGCACTCGTTCGCTCCTCTCGAGCCTGTTTCAGACGGTTTCCGCAACTATCACCGCGGCACGCAGCTGATGGCGCCCGAGGAAGCCTTGGTCGATCGCGCGCAATTGTTGAAGCTGACCGCTCCGGAGATGACCGTTCTCGTTGGCGGCCTGCGCGTCCTGGGTGCGAATGCCGCGAATTCCAAACACGGTATCTTCACGCAACAACCCGGGAAGCTGACGAACGACTTCTTCGTCAATCTGCTCGACATGCAAACGGAATGGCAGCCGCAGGATTCCACGGGTGTCTACGAGGGCCGCGATCGGAAGACGAAGCAGGCGAAATGGACGGCCACGCGCGTGGACCTGATCTTCGGTTCGCACTCGCAACTACGCGCGATCGGCGAAGTCTACGCGTCCAAGGACGCGAAGGAAAAGTTCGCAAAAGACTTCGTGGCCGCCTGGAACAAAGTCATGAACCTCGACCGCTACGACCTATTCGCCCGCGCATAGCAACAGGGAAGTAAGGATTACACGAAGCGGAAGCAACGAACATTACAGTTCTAAGCTTCCGCTTTTTGTCAGTCGTCGCCGTCACTCTTGCGGCTCGTCACTCTCAACATGGCGATGAAAATCGGGGAGCGCACTTCGCGCTTGTATTTGGTTCGAGAAGCCCACCATATTTTCTATCTCGCCGGACATAATGCCTCATTGCAGCTTCGCGTATTCCGCCTTCGCCTGTTTCAGCGCGGGAATGTCCGGATCGGCATCGTGCCACAGTTTGAGACAATCGCTATACGCGGCGAGCGCTCTTACGCGCGCAGCATCCGCGTCCGCGCCACGCAGGCGGGTCGCATCCAATCCGTTTGCGCGCGCCTCTCCCAATCGTGCTAACGCTCCGGTCCAGCAATTCTCCACCATTCCACTGTGGTCGAGAATCTTCCGAAACTCGGTAACGGCCGCCGCGCCTTGACCCGAGGCCAAATACGCTTCTCCACGCACGTACGGCGAATACAGGCACGAAATATTGTTCACGAAAGGGAAGGACCCCATTTCGACGGGCAACGCATCTTGCAAGCCATCCACCGCGGCATTCGGATTCTTGGCGTCCAGCGCGATCTGCGCACGGATCGCCGTCAGCCAAACCAATTGCATTTGAGTGTCGAGCGGAAAACGCTTCTTTAAATCCTGCGCCAGACTCTCGGCGCGCGTTGTATCGCCCGCCATCGCAAAGGCAAGCGCAGCTTCCGCCTCCGTCCCAGCGCTCATCGGAGCCAGCTTCACGGCAGCCGCCGCCTCTTCTCGCCCTTTCTTCGGGTCGCCGTAACCCGCGTCCTCCAGCGCTGCATTTGCTTGCCAGACCGCCCCGTTTTCCTTGCTATCGCTCCGGATCGCCGATTCCACCGCTCGCTTGGTCAGTTCGCGAGCCTTTCCCAGATGGCCTGCATAGGCCTCGGTGTCGGCCGCGAGCGCAAGTCCCACGTTTTCGTGCTCGGGTTTCCCGGCGAACCACTTTTGCTCCTCGGACATCGCCGCCGCGTCCCCTCCGACAAATCCGAGTTCATAAAGGCTGTGGTACAGGTAGTGATCCACTCGTTCCGCCGGCGCTTCGTTCAGAATCTTGCGGACTTCATCGAAACGTTGCAGCGCCAAGTTCGTTGACGCGAGATTTTCATAGGAAGAGACCTCGTCCGGTGCGAGGCGCATGTCTTGCCGGCCAATCTCATCAGCTTTGTCGTATTGCCCTCGCTCGGCGTAAATCTGGGCCAGGTCGCTAAACGATCTGGCATCGCGCGGATAGCTCTCGATCTTCGTTTGAAAGGCCTGCGCCGCCTTATCCAGCTCCCCGGTTACATCCAGATAATAGTCGGCCGTGATCGAAAGCTTCTCGCGCTCGCTGGCATGCTCTCGCATCTGGAACGCCTTCGAGTAGTACTCGCTCGCCCGGCCCTCTGCTCGATGCTTGCGTAGGCGTCCCCCGGCGCCCTGTATCCGATCGCAAAATCCGGATCGTCCTCGATCGCTCGCTGATCGTAAGGAATGGCTGCGGCGTGGCCCTTCTCTTCGGATGCCTTTCTCGCGAGGCTGTACTGCTTCAGGGCTTCGAGGGACGCCGTGGTAGCCTACTCCATCGGCACATCGAATTTCTGCACGGACGATAGCGATTCGCCCAGCCTCTCGCGAAGCTTCGCTGCGGAATCTCCCAATACCTTCAGCACTTTTTCCTTTGTCGTCGCGGTGGCCTGCTCCTCCGCGAGGGTGTCGCCGCTCTGGCAGTTCACCGCCTTCAACGCCACGACGTAATCGCTCCCCAACGTCTGAATCGAGCCCACGATTTACGCTTTGCTCCCCGCTCGCAGGCAAAGCTCGCGAGCCACATCCGGCGTCAGCTTGGTCGTCGTTGGCCGCGTCATCTGCTCCAGCGTGGCTGCCACCTGGCTTTCGGGCAGCACGTTCAAAAACGGCGACTGCCGCAACGAGACGTTCAGCGCCGTTTTCAGCGTGTCGTCAAGGATTGTGTCGCCCGTGTAATTTGCAAAATCCGCGAGAACGATCGAATCCTTCTCCGTCAGCCGGTTCGCCTTCTTCGAACGAACGTAAAGCCATCCGGCGCCCAGCGCGGCCACCAGCATGGCGCCCGCGGCAATTTTCCAGATCGCGCCGCGGCCGGGTGCGCGTTCCTCGCGCCATCCTGCCGCGCTGGAGCTCGCCGCTGCGCTCACGCCGCTGTCCGAGTCCCCTTTTCAGCCGCTGCAAGTCCGCGCATGTCTGCCGCGTACTGGTAGCGCAGGTTGCGATCCTTCTCGATCGCCTTTGTGATGACCCGCTCCAGCTCCGGGGGCACGCCCGGATTCAGCCGCACCGGTGGAACCGGTGCGCGGTTCAGGATCGAATCGAATATTTCTCCGCTGCTCTGGCCGCGAAACGGCAGCGTGCCTGTCGCCATTTCATACAGCACCGCGCCGAACGAAAATAAGTCCGTGCGTGTATCCAGCTCCTTTCCACGGGCCTGCTCGGGCGACATATACGCCACAGTTCCCAAGGTGCTTCCGGGGCTTGTTAAATGCTCCGGGACCTCGTCGAGCGTCGCCAGCGTCTCGGGGTTTGCTCCGGAGCTTTTTAGCGAACTGACCTTTGCCAGCCCAAAGTCCAAAATCTTGGCGCGGCCGCGTTTGGTCACAAAAATGTTTGCTGGTTTGATGTCGCGGTGAACGATGCCTTCGGTGTGCGCTGCGTCCAACCCATCGGCAACGTCAATCGCAATCGTCAGGAGTTTTTCCAGTTCCATCGGACGGCCCGCAATCGCGTGTTTAAGGGTCTGGCCATCCAGAAACTCCATCGTGATAAAGGCTTTTCCGTCCTGCTCGCCGACGTCGTGAATGGTGCAAATATTGGGATGGTTCAGTGTGGACGCGGCTTGTGCTTCGCGTTGAAAACGGGCGAGTGCCAATGGGCTGCTGGCAACTTCGCGCGGCAGAAACTTCAGCGCAACGAATCGGTGCAGCCGCGTGTCTTCCGCCTTGTACACCACGCCCATTCCGCCGCCACCCAACCGCTCGATCACGCGGTAGTGAGAGACAGTTTGGCCAATCAGTGCCGGATTGTCCGCCATCGGAGGCGGATGTTAGGATGCGTTCAAAGGGCAAGTCAACGGCAACAAGTGAGCGGCCTGAGACATAGGTAACACATCGTACCGGACACATAGGTAACACTTCCTCCCTTAATAAGGGAGGAAGAGATGCCTTGGAAGGAGTGTTCGGTGATGGACGAAGGCTGCAGTTTGTGGCTCGCCGGCTGGGCAGTCTGCGCCCGTATGCTGATAGCAACGGCACCTCTAATGCTGTGCGGCAACACCCCGGTTATGCGTTTTCGAACTCTGTAGAGAGGAAACAAAGTCGTTGACCAGCGCGGCGATCTCATCGGCAGCCGTGTCCAGCGCGAAATGGCCGCCGTCGACGATGTGAACTTCGGCATTCGGCACATCCCGGCGATAGGCCTCCGGCTCTGACGGATCGAACGAGCTCTCATATTTGCCCCAGATCACCAGCAGGCGCGGTTGTTTCTCGCGCATCCACGCTTGCCACTTGGGGTAGGCGTCGACGTTAGTTCGGTAGTCGTAGAAGAGATCGCTTTGAATATCGGCCTGGCCCGGCCGGTTGAGAAAATAAAATTCATCCATCCAGAGATCCGGGTCGTGGCGTTCCACGTTGGGATCGTTGCCTGCGTGGCGCGCCTTGGTAGTTTCGAGAGATAGAAGGTTTTTGCGAAGCGCGCTTTCATTGGCGGCGCGATCCGCCCAAAACGCGCGGCGAGTTTTCCAATTCTCGCCGAGACCACTGTTGTGCGCGACCGCGTCCTGAACGATGAGCGCCTGCGCCCTTTCTGGATGGGCCAATATCATGCGGAAGCCCACCGGGCCGCCGTAGTCCTGCATATAGATTGTGTAGTTCGAGAGCCCGAGTGCTTCCGTGAAGTGATTCATCACCTCCGCAATGTGATCGAAAGTGTATGCAAACTTTTTCGGGTCGGGCCAATCACTGTTTCCGAAGCCCGGGTAATCGGGAGCGACGAGATGATAGCGGTCCGATAGCCGAGTAAAGAGAGGCTCGAACATCCGCGATGACGAGGGAAGTCCGTGCAACAGGAGAAGAGTCGGCGCGTCTTTGGGGCCCGCTTCTCTGTAAAAGATGGTGAGCCCATCGATCTGAATCGTGCGATAAGAAGTCGAGTATTTCAAGGAGCGTTCCTTTCCTTGGGCTTGGCCCGGCAGTTGAAATAATGCGAGCATGACAAAAACCACGAACGCCATGCGGAAGATCGCTAAACAACGGCTGCACCGGGACGAACTGAACGTGGGCATCGTAGTTGCCATGATCCATCATGCGCGAGGAAACATTCGCATCAGCAGTTAATGCGGGTTATGCCTGCGGGAATCCGAACATCAACCACGACTGATTGGCGACCCAACGCGGGTATAACTCCGTCATCTGATCGAACAGCTCCTGGTCGGATGTCGCGGTTTTCTGCAGTCGATCGAAGTCTTGCAGGTAACGCTTTGTGTCCTGGATCGCCGAAGGAGAGTCGGGCGCACCCGGTTTCTTGTGACCTGCGACAACAATCTCTGGGTCCAGCGCCGCTAACCGGTCTAGCGCCGCGATCCAATTCTTTCTGCTCTCGGGGGTGGTGTCGCCGACATACATGCGGCATTGGTTGTACACCACGTCGCCCGCGACGATCAGGCCGATTGATGGAACGTGGAGAGACGTCGTATCGGGACTATCGGTGTGGCCCTGCTCAATGATGCGCAGTTCGTGCCCCTCGAGAGTGAACGTATCGTGCTCGTAGGCCTCAGGCGCAACAAACTTAGTTGCCAATTGACCGGGAAAGAGCCGGCGAGCTAACCGCTCCACGGGGGGAGTGAAAGACATCTGCATAGCGTTCACCGTCTTGGGTGTTGCTATCGCCCGAGCCATCGGGAAACGGTCAAGCAGAACGCTCAGGCCGAAGAAGTGGTCGAAATGGGCGTGCGTGATGTAGATGGTCTCCAAGTTGCGATTGTGCAGAGCAACCCAATTCGCCAGGGCCTCGGCCTCAGCCACCGTCGTCAGGGCGTCTACCAGCACCGCATCGTACTCACCGAAGATTAAAGTCGAGGTCATCGGGTCGAAGCCGAGCGCCTCGCCAAATGGCCTCGGCCGCTCGCCTACCATAGTCTTTCCCGGGGCGGTAAAAACGTTCACACCAAGCGCGTTCGAGGCGCTAGGGGCGGTCACGCGCATCGTTTTTTTTCGATCCATTTGTGCCGTCCATTCGGTAGTCCTTCCGATGTCAGAGCGAGTGACCGCTCAGGGCGATATTGGCAGAAGCGTGACGACAAGTCTATTGGACGAATGTATCGATCCCTACCAAAGCAGGGATTGAAATATGGCCACCTGTTTTGATTTTTGCGTACGCTGCCAGAGCCTCGTTCAATAGCGAAGATTTGATCCGACTCAGGCTGCGCCAGCCGCCTCACTTCTTCTCTCGTTGAGCGCCGGTATAAGAAGTTTCAGCAACGCTTCGTCCGAGAAAGGGTTCTGACCTGAGATCAACTCGCGATCTTGAAGGACGTAGCTCTTCCACGGAGCGACCACACTTACGTCACCGCCCGCTGTCCTCAAGGCGAAGTCCGGATAGAAGAGGACCTTACCACCAATCTCAAGCGGCTCCCGCTGCTGCTCTTCCGCCGTCGAAAAGATGGTCATCTTATATCCAGAATAAATCCATCCTTGAGCCTTTGCCCGCGCTCCAGCGGCATCGCCCGCAGCCAGCGCTCCGACCACCTCCGTCGAATTCGGAAGAGCCGAGAGAAGTGAAATCGGGCCATGGCAGAGCATCGCCGTAGGCTTGGATGTTTTATGAAAGTGTCTCAGCACAGTGCCAGCGTCGGGATCATCGAGAAGATCGATCATCGGACCATGGCCGCCAGGGACGAAAACAGCGTCATATTGATCCAGGCCCGATACGATGACCTCCGAGATGCGAGTTGGAGTTTTGAGCCCGGTCAGGGTGTCGCGGAATTTTAGATAGTCCTGAAGCCTGGCCTCGTCCCCGCCGAAGAAATCGGCGACAGCGGAATGGACATCCATTTGCGGCGTGTTGCCTTTGGGGTTGGCAAAAGTGATTTCGTAGCCTTCCTTCATCAAGGCCCGAACCGGAACCGTCAGTTCGTTGAGATAATAGCCAGCGCCGGCATAAACCTTGCCATCTTTCAATGGCAAGCCGTGACCGCTCGAGACCAGCACCAAGACTTTTCCTTTTGTTGTCATTTTGTTCTCCTCTCTGAAATCGAATCTCTTTCCCGAAATCTTAGCTCGCACAGAGCAACCCAATTTGCGAGAGTCTCGGCCTCAGCGACCTCATCATTGAGTCCACCAACGCCGCCTCGTACTCGCCGAAGATTAAAGTCGATTTGATCGAGTCAAAGCCGAGCGCCTGGCCAAAGGGCTTTGGTGCTCCCCGACCATAGCCTTTCCCGGTGCGGTAAAAACGTTCACGCTAAGCGTGGGATCTTTCGGCCCATTTGCGCCAGGCATCTGGTACTCCTTTCGATGTCAACGCAAGTGACTGTTCGAGGCAAAGATTGGCAGAAGCGCAACGGCGAGGCGCAGAGTCTTCTCGTTATCCGCCCCAAGCGCTAACCGTATTTGAGGGAGGTGCTTTGTCCGACCTCGATGATGTAACCGTCTGGGTCACGGATGTAGCAGCGAATCTCGCCGTACTTTGGGATTGGCTCCGTGATGAACTCGGCTCCTCGACTTTTCCACAATTCGTAGCAGGCTTGAATATCCGCAACGCGGAAATTCATAAAGCTGTTGATGTGATTGGGGTCGGGGACGGTGAGCGTCACCGTCGGCTTGTCTGGGGTCGGCCCGCCCCCCAAGTTCAGGATCATCCAGATATTCGCAAGCTGAAGATATGGAGGTGCATTGCCGTCACCCATGGTCAGAATGCGGGCGCCGAATACTTTTTCATAGTAGCGAGCCGATCGCTCGACGTCGGCGACGGTGAGAAAATACGCGATGCTGATCCCTTCCTTCGGCGGCATCTCGTAGCGCTTCTGCTCGACTTGTACGGCGTTCATTGACGGCTCCTTTCGATGGAGTATTCACTATAAATACGTGTCCTCTGTTCGCAACACAGTTTCAAGGCACCAGCAGGATCTTCCCCACGCCACCCTTCTCCGCCATTGCGTGAGCCCTGGCTGCTTCGCTGAGTGGCAGTTTCAGACCAATCGGGATTACTAGCTTTCCATCTCGCACCGCTTCGGCCATGAACTCGAGTGTTTTCCTGTCGAATTTCGAGAATACTTTCACCACCTTTACAGACGGGTACTCGGTGGCGTTCTGCGGTGCCTCGACAACCGTCGCATAGACTCCCCCCGGCTTGACCCTGGCGATCATCTTTTCGGCGGTCCTTCCGCCGACCGCGTCCGCCACGGCCTCCACCGGCGGAATTTCTGCAATTGCGGTGTCGTCGTCGGTTGCGATTACCTGATTCGCGCCGATCGTCTGGGCTTCGTCGATCTGCCTCTTCAAAACTCCCGCGATCACGGTGGCCCCGCGCGCCTTCGCGGTGAACACCGCCGAACGTCCTACATTTCCAACAGCACCGAGGACCAGAACCGTCTGGCCAGCTTTTATTTCCGTAGCCAGGAGGAGCTGGTTGCCAGTCGTCGTCACCAGCGGCAACGCCGCCGCCTGAATCAAATCGAGCCCCTTGGGAACTTTCGCCAGAACCGCAGCTTTCACGACACAAAGTTCGGCGTAAGTATTGTCAGCTATAGCGAACACCTGGTCGCCGACAGAAAAGCCTTCCACTCCCGGCCCAATCTTGGCCACAGTGCCCGCGACATCCACTCCTATAAGCCCCGGAAACTTGAGTGGGTAAAAATCTTTCGTTAATCCGGCACGTCGCTTGTAGTCGATCGGATTCACGCTCGAGGCAGCCACCCGCACGAGTACTTCGCCTGTGCCAGGGACCGGATCGGGGTAATCTTCATACCTGAGTACTTCAGGACCGCCATATTCGTGGACAACAATTGCTTTCATATTTCACCTGCCTGGCTCGGGGTGTGTTTCCTTGCCGGCCATGTGAAAACGGACCTTCACACTCGGGCATCCTGTGCGAAGGGTGCTCAGTGTCCAGCGCGCAGTTCAACGCTTCTCGTACGGGTGAAAGATGTAGTCCTTTGCCTTCACGGCCACATGGCATGAGTTTCCGCAGTCCGCATGGGATGTGGGATCGGGGGTGAACTTGTTCGACGCGGCGTCGTAGTTGAACACGGCGTATCCCCAGCCGCCGGTTTTCGGAAATCTCTTGCTGTCTTTCTCCATCACGAATGCCTGCTTAAAAGCGTCCGGCACTTCCACATCGAAAGGCGCTTCCGTGTCCTTCTTCGGTGACCACTGAAGCTTCACGATCATGGACCCTTCTGGAAATACCTTGCCGTTGAGTGGAACGCCAGCCTTGAACGCCTGAATCATCGCCGAATTAGCGACGATTACCTTAAGCACTTCTACCTGCCGGGCAGAAGAAACCGTAGACCAGTCCTCATACCCCCTGAAATCAGAGAACGCGATTCCATCCGGTGATTTCAGAGAGTACTTGTCCGTGTCCTGCCCTTTCGCGTTAAGGACCGCGCCGCCGAGGATGGCAAGCAGCGCCACGGCTGCGAGGATAGTAACGGCCGCGATAGGTTTTACGGCTGTGCGCGTTTCTTTCTTTTGTTTTTGTTGTATTCGCGCCAAAGAATCCCTCATAAGTTCGGTCATGTTGTGCTCTCCCTTACAAAAAGTCGGGCAGACTCCTCTTACGAGTTGCTGTTTCGCGGATCGTCTTTCGCGCTGACGTATTCCAGTCCAAGCGGCCCCATCGCGGTGACTTGCGTGACGTACTCGCCGGATTTCGCCCAGTGGAAATGGGACGTGCTACCAGGGAGAATGACGACCGCGCCGGGCGGATAGGCTTCCAACTTACCGGCGTCGAATTCATCGCCTAGTCCGATATAAAAGACGCCAGAAATTACGGTGTAGACGCGATCCTCTGGGTGCTTGTGAGGCATAAGCTTCGCGCCGTGGGGCGATTTAACCCTGATGGTGTAGGGGGCGGACTCCGAGGGCTGACCTACCAGGACGGCCAGGCGGACGGAAGGTGGGAATGCCGGGAACGGTTTCCATTCGATGTCATCCGGCAAGATGGGTTTGAAAACCTCCTGACCAGGTTGGTGAGCACGGGCTTCGCTTTGGCGAACACTATTTGCGGCACCAGCTTTTTGAGACATACGAATCCCTTCATGCAAAAAATGTAAAACATCAGCGTAGATGGAGACATATTTGCCACGTCAGGCTTCGAACGTTTGCGACCGCTTGTCTCGTCGTTACTTGGATAGCCAGGAAAATCAAAGGATGCATTCTTTGTTCGCGACCGCGGCGGGCGCACGAAGGGAAAGATGGACACGCTTCTTGGACAAGGCGAGTGACAATAAGTCCTGATAAGTCGAATTACCGGACAATTGAGCGACGG
>DATNLT010000017.1:0-4045 GCA_035602725.1 Candidatus Acidiferrales bacterium | reverse complement strand
GGGGGGGGGGTGGCTGCCGCATATTCTCTGACCCAAATCGGGAATTTGAGCGGAGGGAGCCATTCGAGGGCCGGTCCTAAGTTCCCCGGCACGGAGCGCAGTGCCCGTCCCTACCGCGCACCCTGCGCTGCCGTTTTCCTTGACGCCGCCGATGCCCTCCGTTACCGTTTTTCGAGAGCACCCTGAACCCTATGCGCATCCTCTTTGTGGCATCCGAAGGCCTGCCGTTTTCCAAGACCGGAGGTCTCGCAGACGTCGTTGAAGCCCTGCCCAAGGCTCTCGTCGAGCTGGGACACGAGGTCGCGGTGGTATTGCCGCGCTATCGCAACACCAAAGCCACCGCCATCGTGATGCCGAGCCTGACCGTGCCCATGGGCGCGACGCTGCGATTCCCCGCGATTGCCGACGGCACCGTCGCGAGCGGCGTGCGCTACTTCTTTGTGGACGATCCGGAATATTTCGATCGCGATCAGCTCTATGGCGAGCGCGGCAAAGATTACATTGATAATGCCGAGCGCTTTGGCGAGTTCAGCCGCGCGGCTGTCGAGGTGGCCAAACACGTTTGGCCCGCGGACGTGATTCATTGCCACGACTGGCAATCGGCGCTGGTGCCCGTGCTGTTGCGCACCCTTTACGAAACCGACCCGCTGCTGCGCGGCGTGCCCGTGGTCTTCACGATTCACAATATGGGCTACCACGGACTTTTCCCGCGCGACACGCTGGCGGCGCTGGGCTTGCCCGAAACGCTTTTCCGCATGGACGCGGTGGAATTTTTCGGCAAGGTGAATTTCCTCAAGGCAGGGCTGGTTTTCTCCGACTACCTCACCACCGTGAGCCGAAAATACGCGCAGGAAATCCAGACGGCGGAATATGGCCACGGGTTGGACGGCGTGGTACGCAATCGCGCTTCGCGTCTGCGGGGAATCCTGAATGGCGTCGATTATTCGATCTGGGGTCCGGAAAACGACACGCTGATCGCGGCGCGCTATTCAGCGAAAGATATGAGCGGCAAGAAAGCCTGCAAGAAAGACCTGCTCGAACAATTCAATCTCGATACTTCCGATCTGAAGCGTCCGGTGATCGGTATCGTTTCGCGCTTCGCCGCGCAAAAGGGCTTTGACTTGATTGAAGAGATTGCGCCAGCCCTGGTGAGAGAAGACGTTACCATCGTCGCGCTGGGCGCCGGGGAGCCGCAATACGAAGCGCTGTTCCGCGAACTGGCGGGCAAGTATCCGAAGCAGGTGGGCGTGAAGGTGGCCTATGACAACACCATCGCGCACAAAATCGAAGCCGGCTCGGACATGTTCCTGATGCCTTCGCGCTACGAACCTTGCGGACTCAACCAGATTTACAGCCTGAAATATGGCACCGTTCCCGTCGTGCGCGCGACCGGCGGTCTGGATGATACAATCGAGCCGTATAGTCCGAAGACCGGGCAGGGCACCGGCTTCAAGTTTGAGCCGTACGAAGCGGCGGCCCTTTTGGGATGCATTCGCGAGGCGCTGGAGACGTATCGCAATGCGCCGGCATGGCAGAAGGTGCAGGCCAATGGCATGGCGAAGGATTTTTCGTGGCGCGCCTCGGCCGGCGAATATGCCCAGCTTTATGAGGTAGCTAGGAAGGCCCGAAACCTTCACTTGGCGGCAGCATCCAATCCGAGTGCGCGAGGCGGAGCGGCCGGCGTGGCTTCTCCGAAGGGAAAGGAGTTTCATGGCTGATAATGTAGCGGCCGTCAGCGACAGCAATTTTCAGACGGAAGTGATCGAGGCGAGCAAGACGCAGCCCGTAATGGTGGATTTCTGGGCGAGCTGGTGCAGGCCGTGCCTGATGTTGGCGCCCACGGTGGCGGAAATCGCCACGCAATATGCCGGCAAATTGAAGGTCGTCAAGATGAACGTGGACGAGAACGTCAATTCGCCCGGCCAATACAATATTCGCGGAATCCCGACGCTCTTGGTGTTCAAGGGCGGCCAGGTGGCCGAGCAGATCGTCGGCGCGGTGCCGAAAGAGAATATCCAAAAAGCGCTAGAGCGCCACATCGGCGTTGCCGCGACGCAGTAAGCAATCCCTTGCCATCGCGTTCCGAGCAGCGGCGCTGCCACTGGGCCCAAAGCGAGCACATGGCTCGCTATCACGACCTCGAGTGGGGAGTGCCGCTGCACGACGATCGCGCCCTCTTTGAATTCCTAATCCTCGAAGGACATCAAGCCGGGCTCAGTTGGAACACCGTGTTGCGCAAGCGCGAGGCCTATCGCGAAGCGTTCGATCATTTCGATCCCGCCAAAGTTGCCAAATACGATAAGTGCAAAGTGCGCGCGCTGCTCGGCGACGCCCGCCTGATCCGCAACCGCCTGAAGATGGACGCGGCGATCACGAACGCGCAGGCCTTCCTCGCGGTGCAGAAGGAATTTGGATCCTTCGATCGCTTCGTGTGGCAATTTGTCGGACACGCTCCCCGCCAGAATCGCCAGAAGCGCGGCAGCCAACTTCCGGCCACCACTCCCGAATCGGACGCCATGAGCAAGGAGATGAAGCGCCGCGGCTTCCGCTTCGTCGGCTCCACGATCTGCTATGCCTTCATGCAAGCCACCGGCATGGTCAACGACCACGCCACCGATTGCTTCCGCCACAAGGAATTGTCCAAGCCGCACCGCCATTGATAGACAAGCCTTTGTAACTTGAGAATCGTGATATTGTGCGGCGCGGCGAGGGAACGTTTGTGAGTCCACATTTGTGAGCGGGGCGGCGCAGCAGCGGACGGCGACGTTGGCGCCGGGAGTTTTGGCGCGGCCGGGAACGCACGAGACGGTGTTTGCGATACTTGAGCCGCTGGCGCGGGGACGATTGCTCGATGTGCCTGCCGGCGAAGGGGCGCTGGCCGCGCGGTTTGTGGCGGCGGGATTTGACGTCCATTGCTGCGATTTGTATCCGGAGATTTTCCGGCTTAGCGGCGTGGAGATTCGGCGTGGGGATTTGAGCGCTTCGTTGCCGTACGGCGATGGCGAGTTCGACTACGTCACGTGCGTGGAAGGTCTCGAACATATCGAGAACCCGCAGCAGGCGATTCGTGAGTTCGCGCGCGTGCTGAAGCCGGGCGGACATCTCGTCGTCAGCACTCCCAATATATTGAATATCGAGGAGCGGGTGAAGTGGCTGCTCTTCGGCTACACCTCGCATTTCAAACCACTCTCGCGCGAACACGTAGCGGCGACGCGGGAGCGGGCCGGCGGACGCGATGAAGTGCTGCTGCACGTGAACCCGATATCGTATTCGGAGCTGCGATTCAGTTTAGAGAAAGCAGGCTTCGAGGTGCAGGGTGCGTTTCGCGACCGGCGAAAGCCGCGACTGTGGCTCTACGCTCCGCTTACATTGTTGATCCAATTGCTGGCGCTGACGGTGTCTGCAAAGAAGAAGCGCGAGCGTTGGACGCGCGAGCTGAATTCCAATGCGGTACTCACCGGAGGCAATACGCTGGTGATGCACGCGGTGAAAAGCGCGCGATAGAGGGTTTGGCTGCCGGTGGGGGTGGATGGAGACGTAGGCGAAGCGATGCTGGATGGGCACAAAGACCCCAGGTGCAAATACGGCACCTGGGGCACCCGCTACCTGCTGCATCCGTGACTGCGGCACCCGCTGACCGTTCCTGCAAAGAAGAGGCGCGAACGTTGGACGCGCGCGCTGAATTCGAGCGCGGTGCTCACCGGAGGCAATACGCTCATCATTCATGCGGTGAAGGGGGAAAGGAAGGGTCTACCGTTACGAAGGCGTAATTTCGATATTTCTCCTATTGACAGCATAGGAATCATTTCGGACAATTTGCTGCGAACCGGTCGTTTTCGCGCTTCGCGTTACATATGCAGAAGCCGCGTTTGCGGCGTGCCCAGGAAGGTCCTATGCCCAGCCCTTTTGTCCGAATCTTCCTTTCGATTGTCTTGGTTTTCGCCATTGCGCGGCTCGCGTTTGCGCAGGGAAGCGGGCAAGTGAATACAAAAGCGCCGGCCGTCACGGCGCCGGCCGGCGGGTGCGCGAATGCCCCTTCGCCGAC
>DATNLT010000022.1:0-9989 GCA_035602725.1 Candidatus Acidiferrales bacterium | reverse complement strand
CGCGCGAGCCACGTCGATCCGCTGGTAGCGTTGCGGCACGAGTGAATGTTTCACGTGAAACAATTTTATCTGGCGCTGGATCAATCGGTTGGCGCGGCGCGTTCGAAATAACCCGGCTCCGCGGCCGGCCAAGACTTCCCTCCATTGCATATTGTTGCGCGCTTCAGCACTATGAGCCGTGCCCTCTTTGCGCATTCCGCCGGGCCCGCGCGGGCGTTTTCTGTTAGGCGTTACGCCGCTCACCTCGGGCGACCGCCTGCGATCGCTGACGGATTGGGCCGAGACGTATGGCGATATTTATCACTGCCGGTTTCTGCGCTATCACGTTTACTTTGTGAATCGCCCGGAATACATCGAGCAGATGCTCGTGACGCAGAATTCGAAATTCAAAAAGGGCCGCGCACTACAAGCCAACCGCGAGCTTTTTGGCAATGGCCTGCTGACCAGCGAAGGGGATTTCTGGCAGCGGCAGCGCAAATTGAGCCAGCCGGCATTTCACCGTGCCCGAATCCAGGGCTACGGGCAAACGATGGTGGATTCCACGCTACGCGCGCTGGAGACCTGGCGCGCGGACGAGGAGTGCGACATCCATCAGGAAATGATGGCGCTGACACTCGACATCGCCGCGCGCACGCTCTTTAGCGTGGATATCGCGCAGCATTCGGGTCGCATCGGCAAGGCGCTCGCCACGGTGATGGAGGTCTCCGCGAGCCCAGAGCGCATTCTGAAGCCGCTGCGGATGATCTCGTGGAGAAGTGAAGGACGCTACCGGCGCGGCATTGCCGAGTTGGATGAGATCGTCTACGGCATCATTCGCGAGCGGCGCGCCGCGGAGAAAGTGGGGGCCGCGGAGACCGGCGATCTGCTCTCCATGCTGCTGGGTGCGCGCGACGACGATGGCCATGGCATGAGCGACCAGCAACTGCGCGACGAAACGCTGACGTTGCTACTCGCGGGCCATGAAACCACCGCCATCGCTCTCTCCTGGAGCTGGTATCTGCTTTCGCAAAACCCGGAGGCTGCGCGAAAACTACACGAGGAATTGGATCGTGTACTCGCGGGACGCGCACCCACTGCTGCGGATTTGCCGCGATTGCCCTATACCGAGCGCGTGGTTAAGGAGGCGCTGCGGCTTTATCCGCCGGCGTATGTGATTTTGCGGCTGGCCATCGAGGATGCGCAAATCGGCGATTATGTGGTGCCGCGTGGATCGAGCGTGGGCGCCAGTCCGTGGGTGACGCAGCGCTGCGCGAAATTCTTCCCCGATCCGCTGCGATTCGATCCGGATCGTTGGACGGAGGAATTCTCGCGGCAATTGCCGCGGTTCGCGTATTTCCCCTTTGGCGGCGGGCCGAGGATTTGCATCGGCGCGCAGTTTGCGCTGATGGAGGCGGCGCTGGTGCTGGCGACCATCGCGCAGCATTGGGAGCTACACACCGGGCCCGGCTATCGCCCCGAGCTATTTCCTTCGATCACGCTGCGCCCGAAAGACGGAATTCGGGTAACGCTGGCGCGCCGCTAATCGTAACGTCCTTAGTGCTGTGTATCAGAAGGCGTGGCGGTTTGCGGCTTATCCGTCGTCCACCACCACATCGGCGGCAATTGCTTTTTCTCCGGCCACACCTGGTTGAGCGTGTCTCCTTCGAAAAGTTCGCCGTTCTTCATAACGTAGCGAATCGTATCGGTGTTGTGGATGTCGTCCAGCGGGCTCTTTGCCATGATCAAGAGGTCGGCGAGTTTGCCCGGCTCGAGGCTGCCCAAATCCTGATCGAGTCCGAGCATCGTGGCGCCGTGCAATGTCGCTGCGCGCAAGACCTCCATGGGTGTGGCCCCTCCGCTCGCGAGCGCCCACATTTCCCAGTGATAGCCGAGCCCCTGGAATTCGCCGTGGCTGCCGATCCCGACGTGGCCGCCATCGCGGATGATTTTCGCGGCCTGCGCGGCCAGTTGCGGAAAGCTATATTCCTGCTTGCGGAACCATTCGGGCCGCCGCTCGGTCTTCTCTTCGATGAGGTTTTCCGGCATGAAGTGCATCACCTTGGGATCGTCGTGCACTTCGGTATTTTCGAAGAAGTAGTTTTCCGCCCACGGGCTGCCATAAGCAACGATCAGTGTCGGCGTGTAGGAAATGCCGGACTTCGCGAACAGTTCGATCACATCTTTCGAAAGCGGAATCATGGGCAAGGTGTGCTCGTTGCCCGCCATGCCATCGACGGCGTGCGTCATATTCATTTTGAAATCGAGTCCACCCTCGGTGGTGGGACGCATGCCGAGTTCCTTGGAGGCCATCACCATCCACTCGCGCTGCTTGCGATTGCCCACGATGTAACTCTTGATGTAGACGGTGTGGTAGTAGTCCCGGTATTTTTCGAGGACGCCCTTCACTTCATCGAGAGATTTGAAGGCATTGTCCGAGAAGACACCCGGTCCGGTGCTGTATGCGCGTTGGCCGAGAATTTCTCCGGTATCCACGAGATCCTGATAAGCAAACATATCGTTGGTGGAGGTTTGCACGTCGCAACCGGTGGTGACGCCGAATGCCAGGTTCATCATGAACGCCCAGTTTTGCAGATCGAGAACGCCGCGGCGGATTTCCGTCCAGTGCGCATGCGTATCCACGAATCCGGGCACAATGGTCATGCCGTGAACGTCCACCACCTGCGCAGCCGCAGGAGCGATTCCGCGCTTACCGACGGAAACGATGCGATTGTCTTTGATCACCACGTCTGCGTTGGGCACGACTTCGTCGCCCTTCATGGTGATCACCGTGGCGCCGCGAAGAACGACGGTGCCGTGGGGCGTCTTGCGCGCCATTTCGATCGGCGCGGCATATTCTTGCTGAGCGGGGTTTTTCGCGGGCGCAGGCTTTTTGTCCGCTGTTTTCGTGGCATCCGCGGAGGCTTTGGCATCCGCACCTTGCGCGTCTTTGTCATCTCCCTTCTCGGCGTCATCGCCCTTCTTGGGCGTATCGAAAGTCACGCTCGAAAAAGGCTCGCGGAAATAGCTCGATCCCACCGCCCAGGTGATGGTATTGCCGTCATCAGCCCAGCCGAAATAATCCGCGCCGACATCGGTGATTTTCTTGATGGGCACCCCGGGAGTGTTTACGTTCACGCTGGGCTCTTCGCCGCCCACTTCCGGAATGGCCACCAGATAGAGCTGGTTCATCACGTGCGCGAGCGCCCACTTTCCATCAGGACTGGCCACCACCTCATCGGCGGGGACCGGGCCATCGGACGCGTACAAGCCCGTGCCCATCACCTTCAGATGGTTGCGGCGGTCCGTGCCGTCGTAGCGCAGTGAGAGCAAACCCTCGCGCGAATAGAAATAGATGCGGTCCTTTTCGTGCGTGAAATGCGGGCGGCCGACTCCACGCGCCGGAATGATAAGATGGGCTTCTCCGCCATTCGCCGGAATCCACACCACATCACTGGCGACCACCGCGCCGAAGTCCTCGGGCTCGGTAAGCCGTTCGTGCGCGGAAGCACGCAGCGCGACGATGCGATCGCCTTCCGGCGACCAGGATAGGTCGCTGTAAAATGCCGGAGCCTGCGTCAAACGCTGTGGCTGGCCTGCGCCATCGGCATGAACCTTCCAGATATTTCCTTCGCCATTTTCCCAGGTGACGTAGGCGAGCCACTGCCCATCCGGCGACCAAGCCGGCTGAAACGCCCGCGTATCGCCTTGCTGCAATCGGCGCGGCGTGCCAGAGCAAGCGTCGTGGCATTCGCCGGTCGGCAAATCCATCCAGTAGAGATGCGTTAGCGCGGAAAAAGCGATGCGCTTGCCGTCCGGCGATTGGCTGGGATTCTGGATGATGCGGACGCGCACGGGACCTTCGTCCACGCGAAGCTTCGTCGCGTGCAGATCGGGACCCAAGTCCTCGTTGATGGTGGCGTGAAAGGGAATCACGCTGTCCGCGCCGCTTTGCGTATTGATGCGGTGAAATTTTCCGTCCGAGGCGATCACGATGTCTTTCGTGCCGGGGACAAATGCATAGGCGGGCAAAAGGTCACGGGTGAAGCGTGACTCCTGGTCGTCTTTTTGGATCGGGTACTTGAGCCAGCGATCCTCGCCCGTTTTCAAGTTGCGGACGCGCAAGCCAGTCTGCGTTTCATAACGCGTGCCGTAAATCAGTTCCTCGCCGTCCGGCGAAACCAACGGCCGGAAGGCGCTGCCTTGGATTTGTGTGAGCACATCATCGTCGCCGGTGATGCGATCGTGGCGCGCGATCTGCCAGAGTGGGAAGACGACGTTGTAGGCAAAGCCATTGTTCTTGCGCTCGTAATAGATGTAGCGGCCGTCGGGCGAAAATACGGCGCCCAACGCGTTGAGGCGCGGCGCGCCCGGCGTCGCCGGTCCCGTTCCGGAGCGGGCCTTGGTCACCTGCACTCCCGTGCCGCCCTGCATGTGATACATCCAAAGTTCGTTGGTGCGCAGGCTCCACGTGGTGCGGGACACGAGCACGTATTGCCCATCCGGCGTCCACACCGGCGACGAAAACTCGGCGTCGTCTTCGCGGCTCAGTTTCTTGGGATCGCTGCCATCTGCCTTCATGATCCAGAGATTTTCGCCGCCGTCGCGATCGCTGATGAATGCGATCCATTTCCCGTCCGGCGAATAGCGCGGCTGGCTATCGAAGGGCATCCCCGTGGTGACCGCAGTCGCCGTGCCCCCCGCGAGCGGCACGGTGTAAATGTGGCCGAGCAGCTCAAAGAGAATGGTGTTGGCGTCCGGTGAGACGTCAAGCGACATCCAGGTGCCCTCATCCGTATTAATCTGGAGCTTGCGCTCCGGCTTCATCGGCAGCGTGGCCTTCTTTTCGTCCTTCTTGGCGCCTTCGCCGGACTTTGGCGACTCCTGCCGCGCCGCCGCCAGGGGGACGAATAAGATCGCGGCGATCGCAGCCACACACAGGCTCTTCCACGGAGAGACGCTTCGCGTCATAGGCGGACACCTCAATTCCAAGTTAGGTCGCAGAAAAGAAAACGGGCGCCCGGTGTGGCCGAGCGCCCGGCAATGCTACTCCATTTAGGCTTGGGTTTAAATGTTCTGCGTGTCGCCGACGGCGCCGCGTCCGCGCCCACCACCCGGCGGTCCGGGCTGCGGAATCACAATGTGCGGCACGCCCGCTTCGTTCATTAACTTGTTGAGGTTCGGCAAACCTTCCTTGACGAGCTTATCCACTTGCGGCAAGGCGTCGGCCACCTCTTTCGTGAGGAGATCGAGTTCCGACAGGTCGTTCGCCGTGGGCGCTTCCGACATCGCTTGCAACGATCCCATCACTTCGTTCACACGCTGCGTGAGCGTCGGCGGGCGATAGACGAGCGCCGGACCAGCGCCGCCCTGTTCGCCACCTGGTTCCTCGGGCGGATTGGCAAATTTGGCGGCTACGTCGTTCACCTGTTTCGACAAATCCTCCGCTGCTTTTTGCACGTTCTCCGGGATTTTCTCCGCGCCGGGGCGCTTCCAGGCCGCCAACGCGGTGTCGAGAGCTGTGCGCAAGCCTACGATTTCGCGCTGGCCACGGTTGGCGTCGCGAGAGAGGTTATAAGCTCGCATGATCGCGTCATGGCGTTTGGCGCGGTCGCTGTCGGAAAATTCAATGCGGGGATCTTCCTCGACTTTGACGGTTTTTGTCTCGGTTTGGTCGCCGAGCGCAACCTTCACCGTGTAGGTACCCGGATCGACAAACGGGCCGCGTCCGCCGCCACCGAAGAAACCTCCCACTCCGCCCGCGAGCATTTGCTGCGGGTCGACCGGTGGGGCCATCCGCAAATCCCAAGCGAGGCGGTTCACGCCTTCCTTCGGTGTACACGATGTGGCGCCCAGGAATTGCGAAATCACCGAGCGCGGGATGCCCAATGCCGCGATTTGCGGCGGTAGTTCGGGCTCGCCCTGGCCGGGGCGCGGTACGCGGCACGGAATTTCGCGGACCGTTTTGCCCGCCGAATCAGAAATCGTGACGGTGAGGTGATCTTTCTCGCCAGGCACCGCCTTCAAGTAAAAATCAATCAATGCGCCAAAGGGAGGATTGGGCCCGGTGAAAGCCTTCGTGCCGAAACCAAACCCTCCACCTCCGCCGCCACCTTGTTCGCGAAAGAGATAGGCGTCGCGGATGTCGAAAAGTTTCAGGTTGGAGTTGAGCGTCTCGGCAGCTTCCTGGATCGGAGTGATGTCGTCCAGCACCCAAATCGAGCGGCCGTGCGTGCCCAGAATCATGTCGTTGTCACGGGGATGAATCAGAATGTCGTCCACAGGCACGGTGGGCAGGTTGAGCATGAAGCGGCTCCAGTTCGCGCCGGTATCGAACGAGATGAAAAGTCCGCGCTCGGTTCCGGCATAGAGCAGCGTGGGAACCTTGGGATCTTCGCGAACCACTTCGACGGTGCCATCTTTTTCCGTGATGCCGTTTGAGATCGCGTGCCAGCTCTGGCCATAATCCGTGGTCCGGAAAATGTAAATGTGGAAATCGCCATTGCGGTGGCCATTGAACGCGGCGTAAGCGGTGCCCTCTGCATACTTCGAAGCGGCCACGCGGCTGACGTAGGTGCCCTTCGGCACGCCGGGTACGCGGCCGGCGACATTGGTCCAGGTCTTGCCGCCATCGCGCGTGACTTGCAGATTGCCGTCGTCCGTGCCCACCCAGATTACGTTGGCGCTCATGGGCGATTCGTTGATCACGGTAATCGTGGGCCACCACTCGACGCCATCCTCGCGCGATAGCTCGGTCTTATCCGGAAGCTTGCCGAGGATTTTCATTTCGCGACGGTTTTCGTTGTTGGTGAGGTCGGGACCAAGCTTGACCCACGAGTCGCCCCGGTCGGTGGACTTAAAAAGGAAGTTGCCGCCGTAATAGATGGTCTTGTGATCGAAATGCGAGATCTCGATCGGCGAACGCCACTGGAAGCGATAGGGAGCTTCACCTTCGGCTTCGCGCGGGCGAATCGTCTTCGATTCCATCGTGCGCAAATCGCGACGGCCCAACTCGCCATCCTGGGATTCTTCGTAATCGGTATTGGGATCGTCGGGATCGAGGCGATTGTAAAAACCGTCGCCGCCGCCCACGGTTTCCCAGTCACTATTCAGGATGCCGCCGTGGAAAGTCTGTGAAGGGCCGCACCAGCTTCCGTTGTCCTGCAAGCCGCCGCAAATCTTATAAGGCCGCTCGTTGTTCGCGGTGACTTCGTAAAACTGGCCGATCGCAAGAATATTGTCGTGGTCCCACGAATGGCCGCTATCGTGGCTCATGTAAATGCCGCCGTCCACGCCGACCATGATGTGATTCGAATCGTGCGGGTCGATCCAGAAGCCGTGATAATCGCTATGCACGCCCTGTCCGCGTGAGGTGACGAAGCTCTTGCCGCCATCTTCCGAGTAATAGAGAGGCGCGCCACCCACCCATACGCGCAGATCATTATTGGGATCGACGGCCAGCACGCCGAAGTAGGAGGGACGCGGGTTCGTGTCGCTCATCTTCGTCCAGTTCTCGCCCTTGTCCTCGCTGCGGTAGAAGCCGCCCTTCAGATTTTGCACGCGTGCGTAGACGATATTGGGATTCTTCGGGTAGACGGTGACGGCGATCCGGCCGACGTCGCTGCCATCGGCATACGGCAGTCCATTCGTAATGCGGCGCCAGGTTGCGCCGCCATCGTTGGTCTTGTAGATGCCGCCGTCGGGGGCGCCGCCGTTAAAGCCAAAGGCCGTGCGGCGGCGCTCATAAGCGCCCGCGTAAAGGATGTTGGTGCTCTGCGGATCGATGGCCAGATCCACCACGCCGGTGTCGTTGTTTACGAAGAGAGACTTGGTCCAGGTCTTGCCGCCGTCGGTGGTTTTGTAAACACCGCGCTCGGGATTCGCGTTCCAGAGCCCGCCCAGGGCTGCGACGTAAACAGTATTGGGATCGTGCGGATCGACCACCACGCGGCCGATCGCCTGCGTTTCGTCGAGCCCCATGTGCTGCCAGGTGGCGCCGCCATCGAGCGATTTATAAACGCCCGCGCCCCAGGACGCGCTCTGACGATTATTGGCTTCACCCGTGCCAACCCAAATCACGGAAGGATCGGAAGGGGCGATGCTGATCGCTCCAATCGAAGACGTGATCTCGTGATCGAAGATGGGCGTCCAGGTGGTGCCGCCGTTCGTGGTTTTGAAGATGCCGCCGCCAGCAAGACCCACATAGATGATGTCCGGATTGTCGTCTTCCACCGCGTAGCAATCCACGCGTCCGCCCATTGTGGCCGGACCAATATTGCGGAACTCGAGACCTTTCAGCGCGGCAACGGCAGCAGCCGCGGGTGTCGCGGGCGAAGCCGGTGCGTTCGTGGTCGCGTGAGAAGCTCCTTGCTCGGCGGCTCCGCTCTCGCCATTGCGGGCCGCGGCTATCAGATGCGTGCCCAGCAGCATGCACACACCGAGGGCCGCGCCAAAAATCCAATGAATTCCAGACAGACGCGCCATCACTTTGCTCATTGCGAAAACCTCTTTATGAGAATTGCGGCAGGGGCCGCTTAGAACTTGCGAGCCGGAACACGCCGAGGCAAAGCGTCCCGTCCTGGTAGAAGCGCTTTGCCCGGCGAACTATAGCGGAATAACTGCTCCGGTAGTACTACCGTTTGTAAGAGACGTGCTTGTGTCGGCCCAGGTTTCTACGTCCGTAAATATAGGGCGGGCTAGCTGCGCTAATGGGCGACCACGGGGATCTCCACGTTCGAAGGATATTGTTTCGAACGATAGACTCGCTGGGTGGCCTTCTGATAGTCGGCGGCTTTTGCCTCGAAGATATTGGGCACGTATTTCTGCGGGTTGCGATCGATGATCGGGAACCAAGTGCTCTGCACCTGCACCATGATGCGATGGCCTTTTTGGAACACGTGGTCGTTGGTGTGCAGATCGATCGTAAACGGAGTGACTTGGTTGGCCACGATCGGTTCGGGCTTTTCGAAACTGTTGCGGAAGCGCCCTCGAAGCACGTCGTTTGCGATCATCAGCTCGTAGCCGCCCATTTTGTGGTCGGTCTCGTATTTTTGGGGGTAGACGTCAATCAATTTGACGACCCAATCGCTATCGGTGCCGGTGGTGGAAGCAAATAAGTGCGCACGGATATCGCCCGCGATGGTTACATCTTCCGTCAGAGGCTCGCTCTCCCAACTCAACGTGTCCGGACGCTGCTGCACGAAACGCTGGTCTTCCACCAGCCAGGTGTACCAGCGGCTACCCTCGGAGTAGGTTTCCTCGATCGGGCGCGTGCGATAGGGAACGGGATTGGCGGGATCGGAAACGTAACTGTCGAATTCCACGCCGGCCTCTTGAGGCGCATCGAACGATAATTTGCCGTCCGCATGAAAATAGAGCTTGCGCTGCGTTGCCTCGGACGGCGGCCACGCGTCCCAGGATTTCCAGGTGTCGGTGCCCGTCTCAAATGTTTGGGCCACGTGCGCGGGCAAGCTCCCTTTGCCTTTGAGCCAATATGCAAACCAGGGAGCTTGGATGCTCTGCCGGAAATAGACTCCGGTATCGCTGCCGAAATCGATGTTGCCGAGCTTTCTGCCTGGGCTACGTCCCCAGCCGCCATGATTCCACGGGCCGACAGCGAGATAGTTGTAATGCTTGGAATCATGCTGCTTCAGCAGGTCAAATATCTTGATCGGGCCGTAAAAATCCTCCTGGTCCCACCAGCCGGCGACGTTTAGGTCAGGAACTTGCAACTCCAAATCCTTGAAATAGCGTGGAAAGGCCTCCTTTTGCCAGAAGGCGTCGTAGTTCGGATGCGCAACGAAATCGTTCCAGGTGGGAATCGCGCCATGAAAATAAAGCTTGTTGGCATTCGAAAGTGGCCCGAGCCGCAAATACCATTCGAACGTGTCGTAGCGGTCAAATTGAAATTGATAATTGGTCTTGCCCGTTTCGAGCTCCGACGCGTATTCGAAACCGTAGCTCAGTCGAAACGCGCCATTGTGATGGAAATCGTCGCCTAGAAACATGTCTGC
>DATNLT010000105.1:0-28629 GCA_035602725.1 Candidatus Acidiferrales bacterium | reverse complement strand
GCCCGAGTTTTCCAGCACCGAAAGATTGGTCTGATCGGCGCTGGGAGAAAGATAAGTGATGAAATTGCCCGGACGGAACGTGCTCGCGCGATCCGTGGCATCCGTTAGTACGGTGTTCAGTTCGTAGCGCAAACCGTAGTTGAACACCAGATTGGGCTTGATCTTGAAGCTATCCTGGACAAAAAAGTCGTATTCCGAAGTGCGATAACTACGGTGTGAATCGCCGACAAAATGCAACGAACTGTTCGCTAGCCCCTCGGCAAAATCGACCAGCGGATTCTGTATTCCCTGCGGATTGGCGCTCCCGGTGAAGGTGATCTGGCCGATAAAATCCAGATCGTACAAGCGATTGTCGCGAATATTCCGAATGTCAAATCCGAACTTCCACTCGTGGCGGCCGGTCGTGTGCGAAAAATGGTCCACCACTTGAATGGTGTTTTGCCACAGCCCGCCGGGGTTGTTATTGTTCGAGCCAAGATTCGAGATTGAGCCGCTGTTTGACACCAAACCGCCGGCCATCGTCAGGTTAGGAATATTTCCGAGGTTCAGAGGTGAATTAGGAGCCCAACCGGTATTGAATCCGTACGTAGCGGCCTGCGGACCCAACTGATTGTAAGACAGACCGGCACTTCTCGAATACCCGAGGCGGAACTCGTTCAAAGAGGCCGCGCTCAGTATCTTTGTATAGGAAAGAGAGGCCAGGTCTGTGCTCCCATTGTTGATGACGCCATATCCCGGTATGGCGGTGGTCTGCTGACCGCCCGCAAATGGCTGGACCTGGGAGGAACTTGTGTAACTGTAGCGCATCGTAAGCGTATCGTTCGCGCCCACGCGCCGGTCAATCTTCAGTAGGTATTGGTCCGTGTCGTTGGAAAGCGCTGGCGAGGAGATGTAGTTCCCCCCAGGCTGCGTGGTGTTGGGTTCCGGATAGAGTTTAAAGAGCGCGGCCGAAGTGGGAGTCACCGGCACTTGCACCGTCGCCCCGCTGGAATTGACGAATAGCCCCTGCTTTTGCGCGTCCGTGGGCACTACCGTAAGTTTGGTGATGCCGGCTCGTTCGCGAAACCCTTCATAGTTAAAAAAGAAAAACGTCTTGTCCTTCTGAATGGGTCCGCCCAACGTGGTTCCGAATTGGTTCAGCCGCAACTCGGGCGCCGCGTCGTTCGGGTTCGCAAAGAAATTGCGGGCATCCAGCACATCGTTTCTTAGGAACTCATACACCGAGCCGTGAAACTGATTGGTGCCGGATTTGGTCACTAGGTTGACCACGGAACCGCTGTTTCGCCCGTACTCAGCGGAATAATTGTTGGTCTGGACCTGGAATTCCTGGATGGAATCAATCGACGGAAGTTGCGAGACCGAGCCTGCATTGAAATTGTTGTTGTCGACACCGTCCACCATGAAGTTGTTCGAACTCGAGCGTTGTCCGTTTGAAGAGTAGCCGGAAACGCCGCCTTCACCGCCCTGTTGGCCGCCCCCTCCGCCCGAGGCAGCCACCCCGGCATTCAGCAGTGCTAGCTGGGCAAAGTTTCGCCCGTTGAGGGGCAAAGTGGTCACTTGGCTTTGGGTGATCACGCCACCGAGGTGTTGTGATTCGGTGTCCACCGCAGAAACGGCGCCCTCTACAGTTACGCTCTCGGTATGCGCGGCAATCTGCATGGTGAGGTCCACGGTCCGAGTTTCGCCGACCTGCACGTCCACGCGGTCTACAACCATCGTGGCGAATCCCGCCTTCTCCGCGGTGAGTTTATAGATCGCCGTAGGCAGAGCTGGAAAGCGGGCCGTGCCGTTGTCCGCCGTCACCGCGCTTCGCGTCATACCGGTGTCGACGTCGGTTACCGTCACGTTTACGCCCGGCGCCGATGCGCCTTGAGCGTCGCGCGCGATGGCCACGATTTCGCCGTGTGTAGACTGCGCGTTCGCCGGGAAGATCGGGCCAACCAGAAGCGCAAAGATTATCGTCACGTAGACAATCGACTTCATTTTCATGCTGATCCTCCTCTCGGAAATGAAGTTGCCACCCACGTTGCGTGTCACCATGCGTGCGCGTTGCCGCACCTGCGTCGCACCCGCCTCACTGCTCCAGTTTCGCTTCCGCCAGCGTGGCCGCTTGTGCCGTCCGCGATCTTCCCCAGGCGAAGTAAATCAGAGTAATCAGCGCTAGCCATGGCAACCCCGAATAAATGGTCGGCCGCATTCCCGGAACCCACCAGGTAGTTGTAATGATGGCCGCCACCAGAATTGCTCCAAGTATCGATGTATACGGATAGCCGATCATGCGTACCGGCAACACACGCCCGCCGCGAGCCTGCCAGGCTCGCCGGAAAAATAAGTGCGTTATGAAAATCATCATCCACACAAAAAGCCCGCCGAAAAGTGCGATGCCAAAAAGGTAGACGTAAGCGCTCGAGGGATACAGGATCGCCACCACCGTAGCAACCACCAAGCCGGTGGTCGAGAGCAGCAGCGCCCGCAGCGGGACGCCGCGCTTGGTGACCTGGCCAAGCCCCTGGGGCGCGTATCCTCCGCGCGAAAGAGAGAAAATCATACGCGTCGCCAGGTACAGGTCACAATTCATGCTGGAAAGCGCCGCGGTGAGCACTACGAAATTCATCAGGTGTGTCGCCGCAGGAATGTGCGTCAGCCGGAATACGCTCACGAAGGGGCTTGCGGTGACGTCTCCACCGGGCTGAATGCTACGCCACGGCACAACTCCCACCAGCACGACCATCGCGCCGATATAAAACAAGATCAGGCGAAACACCATTTTCCGCATGGCGCTCGGGACCGCTTCATCGGGGCTTGCCGCTTCCCCGGCCGTAACCGCCACAACCTCTGTGCCGATGTAGCTGAAAATTACAAAACACATGGCCATCCAGATTCCGGACAGTCCCTGCGCGAAAAATCCGCCGCCCGCCGTAAAATTATGGAATCCGGGCTTCGGTGCCGAAGGCGCCAATCCAAAGAGGACGATCACGCCAAACCCGATAAAAGCCAGGATCGCGACCACCTTGATCATCGCGAACCAATATTCGAACTCACCGAATTTCTCGACGCCCGCGGCGTTTACGCTCACCAACAATAACGAAAACAGCACGATCCAGACCCATGGGGCGACACTCGGGAACCACCATCGGCAATAAATGGCCACGGCCGTAGCTTCGCCGCCGATGGCGATACATTGGCAAGCCCAGTACGTGTAACGCACAGCGAATCCCGCCCAGCGGTTTAGATAAAGCTCCGCATAAACTCCAAAGGATCCTGCCGTCGGGTGCGCCACGGCCATTTCAGAAAGCGCGCCCATCAGCAACAGAGCCATTACGGCGCCCAGGAGATAGCTGACGATCACGGCTGGGCCCGCGGTGCGCACTGCGAGCGAACTCCCCAGAAATAGGCCGGTGCCGATGGCGCCGCCGATGGCGATCATCGCCATCTGCCGCGTCGTGAGTTGGCGCGAGAGTCCGCTTTCCTTTTCCAGGATTGCGGCCCCGCGAGCGCTATCCGATGCTCTGCTCACGTGTCCTTGTTATCCGGCTTCTTCTTGCCTGAACTGAGGTCGCCCGAAAACTAAACAGGCTGCCCCTCGCGCACCATCAAGTCCGCGGACTTTTTCAAAGCTGCGAGCACTTGCTGCACATCATCCAGCGTGTTGTGCACGTGGAACGAGATGCGCAAGCCGTCGTGGCGGCCGGAAACCACAATGTTCTGTTCCGCGAGACGCGCGATTGCCTTTTCGACGTCGTTCGACCGCAGCACCACCAACGGTCCCACGCTGTTCGGCGGCGTTTTTAGTTGGATACCCAATTCCTGGGCGCCTTGTATCAGCGCCTGCGCAAGCCGGCGAATTTGATCCGCGATCTGCTCGAGGCCAATTTCTTGTAGCAACGCGATCCCCGCGCTTGCCGCGTAGATATTTGGGATCGGCGGCGTCCCCGCTTCAAACCGCCGCGCGCTCGGCGACGGATCGAAATATTTCACGTCAAACGCAAACGGATTCGTCTGCGCGAACCATCCGGAAATTGTCGGCGGCAGGGACGAAATGAGCGCCTTGCGTACATAAAGAAACGCCACGCCGGAACACGCCAGCAGATACTTGAGCGTGCCGGTCACGTAGAAATCCACGTCGAGCGCCTTCACGTTCACCGGACGCGTTCCGCAATCCTGATAATCGTCCAGGAAGACCAGTGCGCCTTTTGCGTGCGCGATCCGCGTGACGCCCGCGACATCCGAGCGAAAGCCGTTCATGAAGCACATATGCGTAAGCGGCACCACTGCGGTGCGCTCATCCACCGCCGCCGCGTAAGAATCCGCCGGTAACCGCCCGTCTTTGGCGGCGACAAATTCGATCCGTGCTCCGCGACGCTGGTTCGCCAGCCATACGTGGCCCATCGTCGGGAATTCAAATTCGCCCATCACAATTTTGGGGCGCTTGGCGAAATCGATAGCGCTCGCCACGGAGTTGATCCCCGCCGAAGCGCTCGGGACAACGGCGACTTCGTCCGGCTCCGCGCCGATGAATTGCGCAAATTGCGCCCGCGTTTGCTCGTACTTCTGCACCCAAACGTCCCAGGGAGATCCGCCTTCGTGCCATCCTCGCAAATGTTCCAGCAGGATGGCCTCGACGTTTTTCGAAAGCGCGCCTTGCGAGCACGAGTTCAGGTAGATCTTGCGCTGGAAAATCGGGAACTTGGAACGGATCTGCTGGACCTGCGCTTCTGTGAGCATCAGTCGCTTCCTTGGCCTGGGCTTCTGTCGGGCGGCGCGGGCCTGGATACGAAGCCGGCCCATCGCTCGGGCCGTCCTACGATATATTTCGCGGAGCGGGAGCTTAGCACAACGCGGCGCTCGCTGGCCACGTATATTTCCGGTATATCAGCGGCATGCCATGGGTACACCGGATTAGAGGAAGCGCTCGCCCCTAAAGCAGAAAAATTACGCCTCCCGCGCAAGTTCTCGCAAGACACTACCGAACTGTCGCACTTCCTCGGTCGTATTGTAATGCACCAACGAGACTCGGACCGCGCCTCTTTCCTGGCTTAAGCCGAGGCGCTGCATCAACCGCGGCGCATACATGTGGCCATCCCGCACGCCAATTCCCTTTTGCGCGAGCCTCTCACACACCGTGGCCGGAGGCGTCTTGGGAAGATTGAAGCAAAACGTAGGGACGCGCTGATGGAACTGTTTCGGATCGCGAATGCCATAAACCTCGCCGCCACTTCCCCGGATCGCGCTGAAAAGCTCTTGCGAGAGAACCGCCTCGTAGTCGCGAATCGCTTTCATGGCCGACACAATTCCCGCGCGCCGCGTACCTGTGCTGCCGTTGGTCTGCAATCGTTTCCCGATACCTTCAATGTAGGAGATTGCTGCGTCCATGCCCGCCACATTTTCGTAGATAAACGTCCCCGCCTCGAATTTCACTGGCGCTTCATCGGGGATAAAGTCCTCACGAAAGGTCGGAAGGCGATCGAGCGCTTCACCGCGCCCCCACAGGAAACCCATATGCGGGGCGAAGATTTTGTAGCCGCTGCACACCAGGTAATCGCAGCCAAACTCCCTCACGTCAATCGCGCCGTGCGGCCCGTAATGAACGCAATCGAGAAAAACCTCGGCGCCTGCCGCATGAGCCACTTTGGCGGCCCGCGCCACATCCACGATCGAGCCCAGCGCGTTGGACGTCACCGTGCAGGCCACCAGCCTCGTCCTGGACGAAAGCAGTGGCTTCAGATCCTCCACATGCAGATTGCCGTCGTCCCGCATGCGCCACCAGACCAACTTGGCGCCAAATTTTTCGAGCGCCGACCACGTCGCTATGTTGGCCTCATGATCCATATCTGTGATCACGATCTCTCGCCGGTCGGTCAGCGTCTGTCCAATCGCCAAACTCACCGTGCGAATAAACGACGTCGCGTTCATTCCAAAACAAATCTCGCGCGGATCCCAAGCGTTCAGAAAGACGGCCAGCGTTTCTCTCGCGTGCGCTACGGCTGCGTCCACCTGCTGGCTCTTCGCGTAACGCCCGCCGCGCTGCACGCTTCTTTGCAGCAAGTGGTCGGCGACCGCGTCCAGCGCCACCCGCGGAACTTGCGCCCCCGCCGCGTTATCGAAGAAAATAAAACGGTCCGGCGTGTGCAGAGCGGGGAACTGAGAGCGGAACTCCTCAACGGGAAAGCAGTGAGAGTCTCCTGTGGTCGCCTTCTGGTCCGGCATTTCGCGATGCCCTCGATTCTTAAGTCGTCGCACGCTACACCGCCAAAGTTTCCCATGTCAAGCTGACTTCTGGTATACCGCTGGCATATCGGATTCAGTCACCGTGATCGGCAACAGCCGCCTGCCTCGCTACTTGCTTACTCTTCTTGCACTTTCCATCCATCTCCTTTAATCTGGCAAAAGACCTTGGGGAGCGATTCTTGGCCAACAGCAAGAAGAGCGTCATATCGAAAGCGCGATCCGGGAAATCCAAGCCTGCCACTGGTTCACGAGGTACAGGACAGCCTTCTCCGCGTGAGTCTTCCGCCGCGAACGGGCGTGGAACTCTCAGCGAACGCCTCTATCAAGCGCTCAAGCGCGATATTATCCGGGGTCTCCATCCCCCCGGCGAGGCCTTGGGTGAAAAGGCGCTCGCCAAGCGCTACAAAAGCAGCCGCACCCCCGTCCGCGAGGCCGCGGTACGCCTCCAGCAGGAAAACCTCCTGCGCATCGTTCCCAACCGTGGTTACTTTGCGAGTTCCATGACGATTAGTTGGATCAACGAGATCTACGAATTTCGCGCTGCCATTGAGGGCGCCTGCGCCGAATTGGCCGCCCGCAAGGGAAATGACGATAAGTTACTGGAAGAGTTGGCCAGCCTTGCGCAGACCGAATACGAAACGAACGACCGCGACACTTACGAGCACTTTATTCATGCCGACACCACCTTCCATATCGGAATGGCCCGGCTGACGCGCAACCCCATGCTCGTTCGGGCCGTCTCCGATATGCGCTGCCACATGGAGCGGATCATGTATGCAGCGATTGATATCGGCTATTACGGTGAAGCCCCCGTGAAGGAACACGTGGATATCGTCGAGGCCATCCGGCGTCACGATAGCGATTTGGCGCGTCGCCTGATGTATGAACACATCCTGCAATCGCGAGCAAAGGTCCTCAGCCTGGCAGGTGGCGGCGAACACACTTCCTAATTCGCTCGCCTTCTCTACTGTGTGATCGATAGTTGTTCGAAGGCGCCCTACCGTGTCGTTGCATTGCTTCGCCATTCCGCTAAGATGCTTTCAAGACTTCTGCAACCATACCAGGCATCGTCCAGGAGAGTCCGATGGATCGAGCTTATTTTTATTCCATCATGAACGGCGACGGTACGCTCGATTATGAGCTTTATCTCAACACGAAAGCGCTCCTCTCCTGCCAGAAGGATTTCGCGGCCCTCTGCAACCGGGACGAACTGCAATTTCAGATCGTTCACCAGGCCGAAGAACTCTGGATGAAGCTGATTAACTTCACGCTTCTTGATATTGACGATTATCTGCAGCAGGAAAACACCCACCGCGTGATCACCTTGTTTGGCCGCGTGCATATCGCCCTTCGCCTCATGACGGATCAGCTTGCTTTGCTGGAAACCATGTCTCCCAAGGAATATCAGGAGATTCGCTTGCAGCTCGGCAACGGCAGCGGTCAGGAATCACCCGGCTTCCGCGTGATCCTACGTATGCAGCCGCACATCTGGGATTCTTTCAAAACGCACTATCTTGAAAAACATGGGCTGACGCTCGAAAGCATCTACAACTCCGCATACAGCCATGGGGATGCCTACGTGGTCGCCGAAGCGCTCGCCGAGTTTGACGAACTTTTTCAGCTCTTTCGCTACGCGCACCTGCAGCTCATCAAACGCACCATCGGATTGGGCGCGCAATCGCTCAAAGGCCGCGCCGTGGAACTCCTTTTCGAAGGATTGCGTCACCAGTTCTTTCCGGAGCTGTGGGAGGTTCGCAATCAGATGACGGATTTATGGGGTGCGCAATACGGCCGCGTACGCGATTCCATCGGAGGCCACTAAACTGCGTTTCATTTTGAAACAGATTTCGGCCCTCTAACAGTTCACCGCGGAATTTGTCCTGCCCGGCACACCTTCGCATCTTTGTGGTCTCCATGTTCAACGTATCCAAGTTGTATACCAGTTGTCTAAACTGACGAATACAACTTTCCGCTTGACTTGCCTGGGGATGCTCACTATAGTCCGCGCCAAGCAGACCAATGGGGTGGTCGGTCTAGGAGGATTTTCGATGTCAGGCAAGCGCCCTCTCGTAGTGCTCGCAACCTTACTATTGTTCGTAGTTGTAATCGCTCCCGTCTCCCTTCATGCACAGTCCGCCACCACCGGATTGGTTTCCGGTGTGGTGAGTGACCCTTCGGGCGCCGTGGTTACCGGCGCGCAGGTTACGCTCGTGCAGCATGGGACCAACGCCGAGCAGACCACCGTCACGGACTCTGTCGGGCGATACGTTTTTCCCGCGGTCACCCCAGACGATTACACCTTGAAATTCTCCGCCACCGGTTTCGCCGGCACGGTGGTGAATGATGTCCATGTCGAGGTACTGAAGGCCTACACCATCAACATGGCCCTCAAGGTTGGAGCGTCCAGTGAGACCGTAACGGTCACCGAGGCGCCCACTGCGGAATTGCAAACCACCGACGCCACCGTCGGCGCTGTGCTCGGCGGCGAAGCGCTTGACGCTCTGCCGGTCTTTACCCGTAGCGCCAGCGCCCTGATGTTTTATCAGCCGGCCGTTTCGCCCGGCGGCAATATCGCCGGCGCCCGGGACGAGCAGATCACCTTTAGCTTTGATGGTGGCGACGTCACCAGCGACCTTGAGGGCAACAACACTTACGCCGCGCCTCCCGGCGAACCTTCGCCTTCTCCCGTCATTCCGATCCCCATTGAGAGCACGCAGGAATTTCAGGTTGCGACGACGAACCCAAACTCTACCTTCGCGCGCTCGTCGGGGGGACAGGTCGCTTTGCTAACCAAGGCCGGCTCCAACAATTGGCACGGTTCGGCGTACGAATATCATAACGATGATGCCCTGAACGCAAACGGATGGACGAACGATCGCTTGAACATCAACAAGCCGCACAGCGTGGATAACCGTTTCGGCGGCACCACCGGCGGCCCGATCTGGAAGAACAAGCTCTTCTTCTTCGCGAACTATGAGGGTCGCCGCCTGCACGACGACGCGATCTTCAATACCGTTGTGCCCACCGCAACCTTGAAATCGGGCATCATCGAGTTCGCCGACGCGTCCGGCGTCGTTCGCCAGTATTCCTTCCAGCCCGGCAGCATCACCACAGCTTGCGGTGGCGTCTCCTGCGACCCTCGCAACATTGGAATCAGCCCGGTCATGAAGACGCAGCTCGGACTCTATCCGACCGGTAATAACCCTTCCTTGGGCGATGGTCTGAACACAACAGGATTTACGTTCGACGCGCCCGTGCCAATATCACAAGACCTCGGCGTGCTTCGCCTGGACTACAAGATCGATGCAAAGTGGGCCGCCTTCGTCACCTATCACTATTCCAACACTTCGCGCGTCGGCACGGAACAATTCAGCATCGTGAATACCGCGCCTCCCAGCTCGGCAGCAGCGGATCCTATCAAACCACAGTTCTATACGTTTGAAGTGACTGGACAACTGTCGCCTAGCCTTACCTCCGTGAGCCACGGCTCATTCCTGCGCGACTGGTGGGGCTGGAGTCGCGAAAACCCCACACCGCTCGAGTCTGGGACGCAACAGGCGCTGGAAGTCGCGGGTGAGGGAGCGGGAACGAGCAACAGCACCACAAAGCTTTTCGCTGATCCCATCACTCTCTCTACCCAGGCGGCCCGTTCGCGCGTGTTCGATGGACACAAGTGGTACCTCGCCCAGGACCTCAGTTGGGTCAAGGGCAATCACCTCTTTCAATTCGGTGGATCGGGTTATATTTCGCACGACTATTTCTTGAAGACCGATAACTTCGCCGGCGGTCTTTCGACCGGGCCGATTGATTACATCGAGTCCACAGGCAATAGTAGCGGCGAATTCGTTACCATCGGTAGCGCGCAGGAACCGGCAGTATGCAGCACGACTGTGACGACGAATTGCATCACTTCCGGCAACCTTCTTCGTTACAATGAGCTGTATACGTCGCTGCTCGGCCTCGTGGATCGCAGCTCGCAAGTCTTGACGCGCAACGGAAACTTCCAGCCAAACCCACTTGGTACGCCGGCTTTCTCGCAAACCTTGATTCCGGCGGCCAATGCTTATTTCCAGGACGTCTGGCACGTGAAGCCATCCTTCACGCTGACCTTGGGTCTCGATTGGCAGGTGCAACCTGATCCCCACGAAGCCAGCGGCAAGTATGACGTCCTTGTCTACGCCTCCAGCAATACGCCGGTGGATTACAACGGCTACTTCCAACAGCGCGCCAATTCCTTGAACAATGGCGTTCTCCCCGGCCAAGCCTACAATCCGCTCTTCGGCGTGACGCCCGTCAACTACCTCCCTGCCCCGTTCACTGGTTCTTTGCGGGTGACGGATTGGCACGAATTCGCGCCGCGCATCTCCGCGGCATGGCAAGTTCCCTTTAAGAATGCGATCTTCGGTAACAACAAGACCGTCATCCGCTTCGGCTACGCCATCGTCGATGAACGCATCAGCGACATCGACCAGGTGTCCTTGCCGCTCACGACCGGCGGCTTGCTCGACGTGGATGCCTGCGGCGGTCCGATCCTTAGCGGCGGGGCCGTCACTTGTACGAATTCCACCACGACCCCGGCCAACGCATTCCGCATCGGCGTGGACGGTAATAGCGTGCCCGTCCCAACGCCAACGGCCGAGCCGATTCCGTATGTGCCCAGCGGTACTGCAGCGCAGCCGTTCGGCTTGCAAATGCAGAGCGGCCTCGATCCTTACGTTCACCCCGGCTACGACCACAGCATTGACTTCACCGTCCAGCGCGAACTTCCCGGCAAGATGATCCTCGAGGTCGGTTACATCGGACGCTTTAGTCGGGATCTGTTCCAACAGTACTCGCTCAACGCCTCGGATTACCTGATGAAGGACAAGGCGAGCGGACAAACCTACGCCCAGGCGTTTGATGGTGTGGCGCAAGCGGTCCGGAATGGCACTACCGTACCCGTAGAACCGTTCTTCGAAAATCAGATCGGTGTGGCAAGCTGCACGGCCAAGGGATTCTCAAGCTGCAGCGCCATGGTCGCGGCACAAGACAAGACTGACCTGATCAACGGCTCGCTCAATGACTTCTCCCTCGACGAGCTCAACAAGGTCACCCCGACTCCGCTGGACGACATCCAATCGTTCCAGTCCTACGCGATTTCGGATGGCGGCTTCTCCAACTACAACGCCGGCTTCGTCAGCTTAAACAAGAGCTTCACCAATGGCCTGCAGTTCCAAGCCAACTGGACTTGGAGCCATGCCATCGGCAACCAGGGCGTGGACCAGCAGAACGGCTCCACCGCCAATAGCCCCTACAATCTGGACCTGGACAAGTCTTCGGAGCCATTTGACCGCAGGCACGTCGTCAACATATGGTTCTATTACCAACTGCCCTGGGGCAAGGGCATGTCGCACAGCCTTTCCGGGATTGCAGACAGGGCGCTCGGCGGCTGGTACGTTTCCGGGATCTACACGTTCGCCACCGGCACCCCGTTGCATATCTCCGCTGATGGCGACTATGGCGATTACGAAAGCAATGGCACCGCTGCCATCTGCACGTCTCCGATCCACGGCCTCGAAGGCCAGAACTACAACATCGTCGGATCGGGCGGCATCGCAACCGCCGGAAACACCTCCGCCGGCGGCACTGGACTGAACATGTTCGCGAATCCAGTCGCAGTCGCAGGCGAATGTTCGCGCCCGCTGCTGAGCGTGAATAGCCAGATTCCATTCGACGAGTTGCGGCTCCTCCCCCGCTGGAACCTGGACTTCTCTCTGGGCAAGAAGATGGCGCTCACCGAACGTTTACACCTCGAACTATCCGCCGAGGCGCTCGACGTCTTCAACCTCGTAAACTACGCGGCGCCATCCTTGAACCTCAACAGCTTGACCAACTTCGGCGTCTATACGTCGCAGGGGAATAACCCGCGGCGTCTCTTGCTTGGCGCGAAGTTGACTTTCTAGGTCGGCGCTTCGAGATCCGTCACACAAACCAACCGCCCTTGCCGGAATCCGGCAAGGGCGGTTTTGTTTTTCCTCTGGATCCGTGTGCGGCGACACGATCTAAGTTAAAGTAAAGCCCCCCGCGGGCGCGCGAGGGTGCCCCACCCTTTGCCGTTGAAAGGGTGGGAGCGCGGCGTACCCCGGATGCGCTGCGTCTCGCGAAACCAGAAAGGCAGGAGGTCGTCTGCCCTATCCATCTTGTTAGGGCGCTCGCACGTAATTCGGACGTGCGACGAGAACGATTCGAGATGCGAGGAATTGTAGTCAGATCGGATGTAGAGGGCCTTTGAACGTCTCGTTTTGCGTTTTCCGAACAGGTGTGCGAATGCAGATACAGGGGTGCCCCACCCTTTGCCGCCTAAAGGGTGCAGTGCCGCATATATGCCGGGCAGAATAACAAATGACTTACTTGGAGGAGGAATACCCGGGAATTGGACTATTCAGGCACCACGGCCGTTACTTCAATCTCCACGCGGGCGCCGTCCTCTATCAGTCCGGACACCTGCACCGCGCTCATCGCCGGGTAATGCGCTCCAATTAGCTCACGATACGCGGCTCCAATTTCCTTGTACGCCGCCAGATATTCCCGCTTGTCCACCACGTACCACGTCATCCGCACGATATGGCCGGGTTTCGCGTTTGCCTCCGCCAGGACCGCAACGATATTCTTCAGTGTTTGCCGCGTCTGTCCCGCAAAATCGCTCGAGACGAGTTTCCCTTGCTCGTCCCACCCGATCATTCCGCTGACGAAGACCGTGCGCCCGTTCGCGGCTACTCCGTTCGAATAACCTCTGGGACGCGGCCATCGCGCCGGCTGCAATATCTCCATAGCTCCGTTTCCTGAGAACTCTTCCGCTCGAATGCGTCACTCTTCGGCAATAAGAAACTTCGCCAAGCGCCCCCGCAAATCCTCGGGCAGCGGCACCCCGCGGCTGCAGCGGACATCCGTCAACACCAACACCACTTTCCCGCGCACGCGGTCGCGCCCGTCCGGTCCCTGAAACACAATTTCCAGCCGAATGGAACTATTTCCGATCGCGCGCACCACCAGGCTCGCCTGCAACACCTCGCCCATCGTGCACGGCGCCACAAAATCCACGTCCAGATGAACCGTGGGCAACCCCCACCCGCGCCCCGCGTGCAATTCGCGAAAAGAAATTCCCAGCGCGTCATTGCACCAATCTTCTACGAGATTGTTGAACATCTCGAGATAACGCGGATAAAAAACGATTCCCGCAGGATCGCAATGCGCGAAGCGCACCAGCACTTCACTTCGGTATGCGGCTGCGGTTGCCTCCAGTTGCCCCGAAGGCGCTCGTTCACGATCCACCAAGCTTCTCCTGCTCTTGAAACGACTTGATAATTCCACGCGCGATAATCAGTTGCTGCACTTCGCTCGCGCCTTCATAAATTCGCAGCGGACGTATCTCCCGATAGAGCCGTTCGACCGGCTCATCCTTCGAAACTCCCTGCCCGCCGAAGATCTGTACCGCCGCGTCGATCACGCGCTGCGCCGTCTCCGTGGCCGTCATCTTCGCCATCGCGGCTTCCACGGTCACGCGCTCGCCGCGGTCGCGCAGCCACGCCGCGCGGTACGTCAGAAGTGCCGCCGCATCGATGCCCGTGGCCATTTCCGCCAGTTTCCCCTGCGTAAGCTGGAAATCCGCCAGCGTCTGCCCAAACATTTTCCTCGACGTCGCCCTTCGCAGCGCTTCGTGCAGCGCCCGCCGCGCAAATCCCACCGCCGCGGCCGCCACCGACGTTCGAAACACATCGAGCGTCGCCATCGCGACCTTGAACCCTTGCCCCGGCTCTCCCAATCGCTGCGTGGCCGCCACCCGGCAATTCTTGAACACGAGCCGCGCGAGCGGGTGCGGCGCGATCACTTCCAGCCGCTCCGCAATCTCGAAACCCGGCGCGTCCGGCTCGACGATAAACGCCGTAATTCCCTTCGCGCCTTCGCCTTCGCTTGTACGCGCAAACAGCACGTAGAAATCAGCGATGCCGCCATTCGAAATCCACGTCTTCTCGCCGTTCAGCACGTAGGAGTCGCCGTCCTTGCGTGCTTCGCAGCGCATGGCCGCCACGTCCGAGCCTGCCTCGGGCTCTGACAGCGCAAAGGCAGCAATCGCCGCTCCCTGCGCCACACGCGGCAGATAGCTCTGCTTCTGCGCGGGCGTTCCAAACAGCGTGATCGCACCTGAGCCTAGGCCCTGCAGCGCAAACGCGAAATCCGCGAGCCCGGAATGCCACGCCAGCGTCTCGCGAAAAATGCACAGCGCGCGCGTGTCAATCGCTTCAGATGCCGCGCCGTAAGCTGTGCCACCGATCGCATACGCGAGCCATCCGGCCTCGCCGAGTTTTCGAACGAACTCCCGGCACGCTCGGTCCACGTCATTCGCATGCTCCGCATGCACGTTCTCGCGCGCCCATTTTTCCACTTTCGCGGCAAGCTCCTTATGCCGCGGCTCCAGAAACGGCCAATCGAGATAAGTTCGTCCGCTCAGTTTCAATCTCCCTTGAATGCCGGCTTCTGTTTTTCGACAAACGCGTGATATGCGCGATGAAAATCATTCGTTGCCATGCAAATCGCCTGTGCCTGTGCTTCGCTCTCGATGGCCTCGTCCACTCCCATATTCCATTCTTGCTGCAGCATCTTTTTCGTCATGCCGTGCGCAAACGTCGGACCAGCCGCCAATTCCTCCGCCAACGCGCGCGCTTCTTGCAGCAGCGACTCGGGAGCGCACAGCCGATTAAAAAAGCCCCAGCGCTCGCCCTCTTCGCCGCCCAGATTGCGTCCCGAGTAAAGCAATTCCGCAGCGCGGCCCTGTCCGATCGCGCGCGGCAGCAGCGCGCAAGCGCCCATATCACATCCCGCGAGCCCCACGCGCGTAAACAGAAACGCCGTTTTGCTGCGCGCGGTCCCGAATCGTATGTCCGACGCCAGCGAGAGAATTGCTCCCGCTCCGGCGCAAATGCCGTCCACCGCGGCGATGATCGGTTGCGGCGAGGCGCGCATGGCTTTCACCAGGTCGCCCGTCATCCGCGCAAACGCCAGTAGTCCCGGCATATCCAGCTTCGTCAGCGGCCCAATAATTTCGTGGACGTCGCCGCCCGAGCAGAAATTCCCGCCCGCGCCGGTAATCACCACGGCTTTCACATCATCCGCGTAGACCATATTTCGAAACAGATCGCGCAATTCCGCGTACGATTCGAACGTCAGCGGATTCTTCCGCTCGGGACGGCTCAGCGTGATCGTCGCTACCTTGTTAGCGATTTCGAATTGAAAGTGTTTAGCCCGGTAGTTCGCCAACAGCGTACGATGGCCCGGCAGTTGGTGCGGCGAGCCGGAGAGAAAACTCATGGACGCCTCCAACCGGTTCCCCCGAGCTTCTCTGGCGCCGTGGCCGGCGTATCAAAGCTTCCGAGATGGATCTTCAGTTTTCGCAGTAGCCCGAACATCGATTGCTTCTCCTC
Source organism: Candidatus Acidiferrales bacterium (assembly GCA_035602725.1). Taxonomy (GTDB): domain Bacteria; phylum Acidobacteriota; class Terriglobia; order Acidiferrales; family UBA7541; genus DASTCZ01. The sequence goes on along the minus strand of DATNLT010000105.1, from coordinate 12,943 downwards.
GGGCGTTAAGCAGACCAGTAATTCCGCGATCCAGTGCTCGTGATGCGCCGCCATTTTTCGAAAGCGTTGCAGCCCCTTCTCCGTCAGCTTCACGCTCACCGCGCGCCGGTCCGCCGGATCGAGCGTCCGCACTACGAGCCCTTCCCTTTCAAGCTGATCTGTGATCCCCGTAACGTTGCCGCCCGACACCATCAGCCGCTTCGAAAGCTCGTTCATCCGCAGCCCATTCGGGCATCGTTCGAGCTGCGCCATCAAATCGAATCGTGGCAAGGTGGTTTCGAAATCTTGCCGCAGCCGCACCCGCACATGGCTTTCGATGCGCACCATGCAGGTCAGAAGCCGCAGCCACAGCCGTAGCGCCTGGTGGTCTCCTTGCGTGGCCCGCGTCTCCAGGTCCAGACAGAGTTCCGGCCTCGCCAGGCTGCCTTGGGATGTTTGCAATGTGGAAGGAATCGGCATTAGAACCTCACATCACCTCGCCGCCGGCCACGGCGATCGCTTGCCCTGTGATCGCCTCGCTGCCCGGCAGGCACAGCCACGCCACCGCATTCGCCACTTCCGCAGGCTGAATCAGCCGCTTCTGTGGGTTGTGCGACGTTAACTCCGCCACCGCTTCTTCCGCGGAGCGCCCCGTTTTGGAGGTGATATTCGAAATCGCGTTCTTCACCATATCTGTCTCTGTGTAGCCGGGGCACACTGCGTTGACGGTGATGCCCTTGCACACGAATTCCATCGCCAGAGCGCGCGTGAGGCCCACTACCGCGTGTTTTGAAGCGCAGTAGGCCGTCACGTAGCCGTAACCCTTCAGTCCCGCCACGCTCGCGATGTTCACGATGCGCCCCCATCCCGCCGCCAACATTCCCGGCAGAGCTGCTTGCGCGCAATGAAACGTGCCGTCGAGATTCACGGCCATCAGCCGCCGCCACAGCTCCGCATCCGTCTTCAGGAACGGCGCCGACGCGGCCTGTCCGGCATTATTCACCAGCACGGAGATCGGCCCGCTGCGCGCAATGGCTTGTTCGAATGCTCGTTTCACCGCGCTCGCGTCGGTTACGTCCGCTTGCACGTAGGCGATTTCGCCGGTTTGTTTCATCTCTGCGAACGCTTCCGGCCCGGCCGGATTGCGGCCTGTAATCGTCACGCGTGCACCGTGCGCCAGCAACATGCGCGCCACGGCTTCGCCGATGCCACGCGTGCCGCCAGTCACCACCGCGTGCTTGTCCGCAAGTCGCCCGGTCTGACGATTTTCTGGAGTCGTCATACCTGCATCCTCAGCAATGCCGCACGTGCTAAGTTGCGCTCGAGTTGCGTCTTCCCGCTGACGTATTGCACCGGCCAATCCACTTCGGAAAATTGTTGCTTGGCCGCTTCGTGCAACGTCCACGCCGGATCGGCCAGATGTGGACGCGCAATCGCGCACAAATCCGCGCGGCCCGCGGCCACGATCGTGTTCACATGATCGCCTTCGAAGATATTGCCTACGGCGATGGTCGCGATGCCCACTTCGTTTCGAATCCGATCCGAAAATGGCACCTGAAACATGCGCCCATACACTGGCTTCTCCGCCTTGCTCACCTGCCCCGCCGAGCAGTCAATCACGTCCGCGCCGGCTTCCTTAAAAAAACGCGCCACGCACGCCGCATCCTCGGGAGTAAGCCCGCCGGGCACCCAATCATTCGCCGAAATGCGCACGCTTATCGGCTTTTCCTGTGGCCACACCGCACGCATCACCTTGAAAACCTCGACGGGATAGCGGCAGCGGTTTTCGAGCGAGCCGCCATATTCGTCCGTGCGCTGATTCGTCAGCGGAGAAATAAAACTCGAAAGAAAATAGCCGTGCGCGCAGTGCAGCTCGAGCCAATCGAATCCGGCCGCTTCACCGCGTATTGTCGCGTCCACGAAGTCCTGCTTGATGCGCTCCATATCCTTGCGGGTCGCTTCGTGCGGCGTTTGCGAAACCCCTTCGATATACGGGATCGGCGAGGCCGAAAAGAGCGGCCAATTGCCGTTGTCGAGCGGCTGATCGATCCCCTCCCACATCCGCCGCGTTGAGCCTTTGCGTCCCGCATGTCCAAGCTGCAACGCGATCTTCGCATCCGTGTGCGCGTGCACGTAATCCACGATGCGTTTCCAGGCATGCTCCTGCGCGGCATTCCACATTCCCGGACACGCCGGGGTGATCCGCGCATCCGGCGAAACGCAGGTCATCTCCGTCACCACCATCGCCGCGCCGCCCATGGCCCGCGAACCGAGATGCACCAGGTGAAAATCGTTGGGCAGGCCGTCTTCGGACATGTACGTGGCCATCGGTGACACGATCACGCGATTTTTGAGGGTCACGCCGCGCACGCGAAACGGCGTGAACATCGGCGGCACCGCGTGTTGTACGCCGCTCCGCGCCGCAAACCATTCCTCCACGCCCTGCACGTAATTTGCGTCGCGCAGCTTCAAGTTTTCGTGGCCGATGCGCTGGCTGCCGGTCAACAAGCTGTAGGTAAACTGCTCCACGTCCAGGTGTACGTACCGGTCCACCTGCTCGAACCATTCCATGCGGTTGCGCGCCGCGCTTTGCAGCTTCAGCGCCTCGGTTTCGCGCTCTTCCTGGTAACGTTGCAACGCGCTGGACACTTCGCCGCTATGCTCGGAAAGCACCCGCGAGAGCGCGATCGCGTCTTCCATCGCCAGTTTTGTGCCCGAACCGATGCTGAAATGCGCGGTATGCGCGGCGTCGCCGATCAGTACGATATTTTTGTGATACCACTTCTCGCACAAAATCCGGTTGAACTTCAGCCAGATCGCCGAGCCCGTCAGGTGCTTGGCATTCGAAATCAGCCGGTGACCTTGCAAACGTTCCGCAAAAAGTTTCTCGCAGAACGCGATGGATCCCTCCTGCTCCATCTTGTCGAGCCCGGCCGCGCGCCAAACCTCTTCGGGCGCTTCGATAATGAACGTCGACCAGTCATCATCAAAGCGATAGGCGTGCAGATTAAACCAGCCCGCCTCCGTCTCGCGAAAATCAAAGGTGAACGCATCCAGCTTCATCTTGCAGCCCAGCCACACAAACCGATTTTTCCGCGGCTGGATGTTGGGCTTGAACACATCTTCGAATTTGCGACGCGTGATCGAGGCGGCCCCGTCCGAGGCAATCACCAGATCGTATTCGGCAGCGTATTTCTCGGGAGCGGTGACCTCGGTTTCAAAAATAAGCTTCACGCCTAGGCTTGCGGCTCGCTGCTGCAAGATCTGCAGCAGCCTCATGCGCGCGATGCCGCAAAATCCATGTCCGCCCGATGTAAACTTTCGCCCTTTAAAGAAAACGTCGATGTCGTCCCAATGGCGAAACGCCTGCGTGATCGCTGCGTGCGTTTCCGGATCGGCCTGCTGGAAGCCGCTCATGGTCTTGTCCGAAAAAACCACACCCCAACCGAACGTGCTGTCCGGCCGGTTCCGCTCCACCACCGTGATCTCCCACGCCGGATTCGCCTTCTTGATCAGGATCGAGAAGTAGAGCCCGCCAGGTCCGCCGCCAAGACAAACAATCCTCATCTGCCTACATCTCCCATCGAAAACGCGCCACAGGGCCAAGTAGCACAGGCAGTCCTGCCTCTGCAGTACGTCTACAGCTTCGGCTCTCGCGCTTCAACGCAGCAATCGCACAATTCACGCCGGCAATTCGTTCAACATCGCGGAAAGCTTCTCGCCACTTTCATCCGCCAACGCCGTCTCACGCAGTTTTCTCAACCCTGCGGCAGCATCGCCGGTCCGCCGCAGCCGCGGAATTGCGCCCAGCACCGCGTTGTAACTGCCCGTCCCGCGAATGTGCGTTTCGCCATAACCTTTGAGCAATTGCGGGCATTCCGCCACTTCGAGCGCCAGCGCGTAATCCTCTGCCGCAAGTGAACGCACCCGTTCGAGCCACGCTTGAATCAGCCCAGCCTCTTCCCGAAAACGCAGCGACTTTCGCCGCATCGGCCGCAAGTTTGCCAGCATGTAAAGCTGCAGAAATCCGCTCAGCGACGTCGTCTGCACGATCTTCCCAGGACCGGTAAACTTATCAATCATTCCCCTCGCCGCACGCGACCTCAAAAGCCATCTCCCAAGCCCCGCCGGCAGAATGTCCGCAATTTCCTGCGGTCCCGGGTGCAGAAACTCATTGATCCGCACCAATTGCTCGCCGCTGGCGCGAACTTCCTTCTGGACGCGATCGAATCGTGAGCGCCGAATCTTCAGGTCCGCCACGCGGATCGCGTCTTCATACGTCATCCAGAGCGCGAGGTATCGCCCCGTTTCCCGCAAAAGGCTGTAATCTCCGTTTCCGTGTTGCTGGTCGAGATCGCGAATCGGCCCAAGCCATCGCAAATAATCCGCGGCATACGCTTCGTCCTGGTAATCGGCCACCCGCGTAATGCCCGCAAACAAAATGTCATGGCTCGCCGCCGGAAATTCGTTTTCGATTTTCCCTGCGAGCGCCTGCAGCCGTGCGCCAACCTTGGGCTTCGCAGCAACAGCCGGCTCCGCGACGCTCGGGGCCGCCGCAGGCTGCGACGCCGCCGCAAATCCCGCCGCAAACGCCGCCAAACTCGATTCCACACCAACTCCGCCGCGCGTGATCGCGTCCTCGAATTCCTTCCGCGTAAATGGCAGCGCGCCCGTGCTCGCCAACGCGCCAAAAAGCGGCGCGCTGATCACGCTCCGCGTATCCTCGGCGATCCGAGCGAAGTCGCCATGAACGAATCTCCTGGCCGACGCGGCGCCGGCCTCGATCAGTTTCGCTGCATTCACTTGCCCATCCGCAATCGCCATTTTCTCCGTCATCGAGTAAACGCGATTCGTGGACGCGATAAGCGTCGTGCGCTCCGGCGTCACCAGCCCGCGTTGGATAGCGCGCCCAGCCTCCATCAACTCGGACGCCAGCACGATATCGAGCTCCCCCGGCACTGGCATCAACGCAAGCACCGGTTCCTTCCCTGCCGCCTTTGCCGCCGCCTCTGGGAAAATCTCGATGTAGTAGATGGTTGCGCCAGTTCGCTGTGCTACGCCCGGCACCGAAGTATTTTGAGCGCAGTACCCGGAATGCTCGGCCAGATCGACGAGCCAATCCGCCAGCACGCCGCCGCCCTCGCCGCCCATCGCCACGATTGCGATGGTGATCGCCTTCGCCGCCGGCGCTTTCGATTCTTGCGCGGCGTTCGGTGCTGCCGTTGTGAGCGTAGAGTTCATCCGAGATTTCGTTCTATGAAGAAGTCAGTCCTGCCAGCCGACGGTCCATCCGCCCCTGCAGAAACCCGATAATCGCCCGCCGGAAGCTCGCCGCGAACCGGTCCCACCCGCTCGGATTAGAAATCACATCCGCGCGGAAAAACGAAGGACACAGCACCGCCGCATGCGCCACCTCGCCACAAAGCCCGCAGCCCACGCAGCTATCAATCACGGTGGCCACCGGATCTTTGCGCAGCGGATCGGAGGTCGGCTTGATCGTCAGCGAAGGGCATCCGGAGAGCCGGATGCAGGAGTGATCCCCCGTGCAGGTATCTTCATCCACGCCGAAGCGCTCGCGCACCACGCGTTTTCCTTCTTTCGCCATCTTGGCCATCAGCGGCTTCACGCGCCGCTGCTTATTCAGCGTGCATTCGCTCTGCGCAACGATCACCTTCGGCCCTTTTTCCTTCGTCGTCAGCGCCTCTTTGATAACGTCGCGCATCTTCGCCACGCTGAACGTGCGCGTCACCGTGCGCACCCACTTGACGCCTACGCCGCGCACGGCATCCTCGATTGGTTGCTGCGTGGTGCGGATCGGGTTCAGCGCCTCGGAGGAAAGAATGTCCTGCCCCCCGGTTGCCGCGGTGTAGCTGTTGTCCACCACGATCAGCACGCTGTCGCTCTGATTGAAGACGGCGTTGCCCACGCCGCTGGTGAGCCCGTTGTGCCAGAACCCGCCATCGCCCATGAAGCTGATCGTGCGCTTATCGGTTTCCTTGGTATTAAAAGCCGCCGCGCTCGCCCAGCCCAAGCCGTATCCCATGGTAGTAGCGCCCAAATTGAAGGGCGGCAAAATCGAAAAGAGATGGCAGCCGATGTCGCAGCTCACGTGATGCGAACCCAGTTCGCGCTCCACCAATTTCATCGCGGTGAAAATTGGACGCTCCGGGCAGCCGGTACAGAATGACGGTGGCCGCGGGTGCACTTCGCTATTCGCTGAAAGCACCGGCGGCAATTTTGGCGCGGCCGGCCGTGCCAACGCGGGCAGCTTCGCACCATCCATGAGCCGTGGAGCGTATTGCTCCATGAATTTCACGATGCCCTTCGTCACCACCGGAGCGGTATATTCCCCCGCCATTGCCAGAAAATCCTTGCCGTGCACTTTCGTTTGTATGTCAGCCCTGCGCAGAATCGAATGGAGGTTCTGTTCGATAAAGTCCGGCTGGCCCTCTTCGATCACCAGCACCGCGCGTTTGCCCAGACAGAACCGCTTCACCTCTTCATCCACCAACGGATAGGTCACGTTCAATACGTAAAGCGGCACTTGGCTATCGCCAAACGCATTGCTCAAGCCCAAAAGCTCGAGCGACCGCACCATCGTGTTGTACATCCCGCCCTGCAAAATGATGCCGACGTCTTGCGTGCCATCCGCAAAGAATTCGTTGAGCTGGCGCTCCTGAATGAACTTCTGCGCCGCGGGCCACCGCTTCTGCACTTTTTCCTGCTCGTGGACGAAACTGCCCGGTGGCAGCACGATGCGGCTCACGTCACGCGAAGGATGCTCGATCGCGTCCTTCAAGGTGAATTTCGCGCGCACGTTGTCTTTGGCGATAAAGCGCCCGTGCACGTGGCACGCGCGGATGCGCAGCTCGAGCATCACCGGAGTATTCGTCGCTTCCGAAAGCTCGAACGCCTGTTCCACGGCCTGCACGATCGACGGAAGATTGGGCCGCGGATCGAGCAGCCACATCTGCGATTTCATCGCGAACGCGTGCGAGCGCTCCTGCATGATGCTCGACCCTTCGCCATAATCCTCGCCCACAATGATCAACGCCCCGCCAGTGACGCCACCAGAAGCCAGATTTGCCAGCGCATCTGATGCCACATTGGTGCCTACCGTGGATTTAAAAGTCACGGCGCCGCGCAGCGGATAGTTCACGGAAGCCGCCAGAGTTGCCGCCGCCGTCGCTTCCGAAGCGCTATGTTCGAACCGCACGCCAAGCTCTTGCAGAATGGGATTCGCGTCGGCCAGCACATCCATCAGGTGGGAAATTGGCGCGCCTTGATAGCCGGCCACGTAGGAAACGCCCGATTGCAGCAGCGCCTTCGTTACGGCAAGGATGCCCTCGCCGCGAAATTCTTCGCCCGCGCCCAACCGCAGCTTTTGCACTTCTTTTGTGAAGAATCGCTCTGCCATGACGGAACTCCTGCTATAAGGACGCCTTCGGCCGCCCGCTCACAAATGCAAGCGCATGCAACGGATAAACCGAAGGCCAAGAATCTTTTTACAATTAAATAGTTTAGGTGTCAACTATTCTTTGGCGGGTTACGCCGGCGCGCGGGACCTAGCTCGTAAAGTATTATATATCAGCTACCTGCAGGAACCAGCGCCAACACCCGGCACGGGCTCCCCGACCCGCTGACGATCTTCAGCGGCGGCGTAATCAGGACCGCCCCCTTCGGCGGAAGTTGATCGAGGTTCACTAGGCTGGCGAGGCCAAATTTGTTGTTCCCGTGCATCCCGCTATGGCACGGGAATGGCGGCTCGAAGCGAAATGCCTGCCCGGCGTCGGTGCCCACGCCTTCCGCGCCCCAGCCAATCACGCTCCGCTCTTTCGCGAGAAACGGCACCAGCTTCGGGTCGGGACCCGGAACATGCGCGCCGTCTTCCTTGATATTCAGAAACGCGTCGGGATCCTGCCGCTTGGACCAATCCGTGCGCATCAGCACCCACGAGCCAGCTTCGATGCGCCCGTACTTCTGCTCCCAAGCTTCCACATGCTCCACCGTCAGCAAGAAATCCGGATTGTTCGCGGCTTCCTTCGAAACGTCGATCACGCACGCGGGCGCGATAAATTTCTCGACGGGAATCGTGTCCGTCGCATTCTTGCCGTAGTCTTTGCCCGTCACCCAATGGATCGGCGCATCGAAATGCGTCCCGGTATGCTCGCCGCACGAAAAATTGTTCCAGTACCACGCCGGGCCGCGCGAATCGTATTTCGAAATTTCCAGCAGCCGAAATGGCCAGGACTTGCCGAATTCCGGTGGCAATTGAATGATCGGGGTCGAGGCTTGCAGCGGCTGCGTCAGATCAACCACTCGGATGGAGCCTGCGGCAACGGCCTCTGCGAACGTGGCAAGAATGTTCTCGGGCATGGGGCCCCCTGGGTAACGAATCAAATCTCGCAAGAGCGCAAAACGATCGCAGAAATCGGATCGTGCCCGCCGGCGGTCCGGGCCAAGATACGCGCTTCGCTATTTGAAACGTTCGGCTTGCGCAGCCTGTATAACTTCGCGTGCATTCAATGTCAAGTGGTATGCCAGTTGTACACATTCTGTAAACAACTCGCCGCCATATATGGAAGCATATCCCGGAGCGAAATTCCCCTCTGGCCGACCGCGATCACCAGAGATACGCGCGAAACACCTTCAGCCAATTGCGGCAAGAATCAAACTCGCGTAATATGCTCTACCTGCTGTGTGTTTCGGTGCGCTCGTAGCTCAGCTGGATAGAGCGTCTGGCTACGAACCAGAAGGTCGGGAGTTCGAATCTCTCCGGGCGCACCACTTCTTCTTTCTCGCCCGGGCGAGAATCCGGTCGAACGGTTTCTGATATGAAGGATAGATACTCTCAGCGGCCATAAAGTGATTTCAAAAGCCCCGTTTTGCGCCACCAGCGGTTTTCCCATCCGAAACGCGACATTCTCATCCACCTGATACATATGAGGCTATAATGGTTTGCGCTGCGTCGGAAGAACCTCTCATCCCTCCGTCGAAGAAGACATCGATGATCTATCTGCAACTAACTCCGGGTCCCCGGCTTCGGTCGTGGGTGCAATCCTTGTGGTACTGTCGCGCGCCTCGCGTTTCCCAACGCCGCGAACGTGTTCTTCCTAACGGCTGCATGCAGATCATCGTCAATCTTTCCCGCAATTTCCTAACGGACTGCGGCGAAGACGGCACAGCGACACTCCGGCTCCCGCGAGCGATCGTGGTAGGTGCGCGAGCCCGTTATAGCGTCGTCGATACCGCGGACACGGAAGAACTTGCCGGGATTGTGATCCAGCCCGGAGGTTTTGCGGGATTGTTCCAGGAGCGCGCCGACTTGTTCTTCGAGCGGTCAATCGGCTTGGATGAGGTGAGGGATTGCGCGAGTCTCGCGGAAAGACTGTGCGATCTTCCTACACCTGCCGGGAAACTCAGGACCCTCGAAGCGCTCCTGACAGGACTTCTTCATCAAGGCGCACGGCGTTCTGAGTTGGCCGATCAGGCGATGCATCTTTTCCGCGAGAAAGACCTCAGTGTCGCCGAGTGCGCGAGGTCCGTTGGAGTAAGCGAGCGGCGGCTCTCGCAGGTCTTTCGAGAATATGTGGGAATCGCCCCTAAAATGTGGTGCCGCATCCGCCGCTTTCAGGCTACCGTTCAGGCTCTACACGAGGGAGTAGACGTGCCTTGGGTGGACTTGGCGCTTGCCTGTGGCTATTACGACCAGTCGCATTTTGCGAACGACTTTAAGGCCTTCTCCGGAGTTGATCCGACCACCTACTCCGCACATCGAGGGCCATGGCAAAATCACGTTCTTCTTGCTTAGTTCCGATTCCTCCAAGCCAAGCCGTCAAATCAAGTGGCAGAATGTCAGCCATGACAACCTCTGCTAAAAACTCCAAATCATCCGTAATCCCGGGACTCCGGTATCGAAACGCCAAAGCCATGATCGATTGGCTATGTGAAGTCTTCGGTTTTGAAAAGCAGGTCGTGCATGTTGGGCCGGGTGAAATTGTGATGCATGCCCAACTGACTCTTGGGAACGGCATGATCATGGTCGGCTCGGTAAGCGTACAAACACAAGCTTCGAAACTGTTCAAGCAGCCCGACGAAATTGGTGGAGCAGAGACACAATCACCTTACCTCGTCGTATCGGACATCGATGCGATCTACGCAAGAGCTCGAGGCGCCGGTGCAAAAATATTGACGGATATGGAAGAAAGGGAATTTGGTGGCAAGGCATTTACGTGCGCGGATCCCGAAGGCCATGTTTGGCATCTTGGGACCTTTGATCCGTGGGAATCGCAACAGGCGTAAGGCTCGTCGGCTCGTTTAGCGGCTAGCCCTGAGTCAGATGAAAACATATGCGAATCCAACCCTGGAATCTTGTCTTTCTCATCGGCTTAATTATTTACCTCGGCATCCGTTATTTCTTTGCACGGCAGACGCGAGGTAATGAAAAGGCGGTCAGCCGCAAAGGGTGGGACGGCATCCTGATGGCCATTGTCAGTGTCGGAACACTCTTGCTGCCAGCCCTCTATCTCTTCACACCCTGGCTCGCATTTGCGGACTATCGTCTTCCGGCGTGGGCTCCGTGGTGCGGCGCTGTTATGATGTGTTTTGCGATATGGCTTTTTTGGCGTTCTCACGCTGATTTAGGCCGAAACTGGTCCGTGACGTTGGAGGTCCGCAAAGACCATCAATTGATCAGTCATGGCGTGTATCGTTCGATTCGTCACCCCATGTATGCCGCGATCTGGCTCATCAGCATTGCGCAGGCACTGCTCTTACAAAACTGGCTGGCTGGATGGTCAGCCCTCGTGACGTTTGGGCTCATGTATTTCGTGCGCATATCTCGTGAGGAGCGGATGATGTGTGAGGTCTTTGGGGAGGAGTATCGTCTCTACATGCGTCAAACTGGGCGGATTTTCCCTCGATTCCGTTAAGGAAGATGCCTAATAGCTGCATGGAGTCACCAGCCGCCTCGTTTCTTTCGGGCAGCGCAAATGGCAGGAGGGAAGCTTGTCAGTTCGAGTCTTTTCAGACAGCGGTATGGTCGGATTACGCGACAATTGCCGTTTGGTCTCCAGAACACTCGACCGCCTGAATAGAGCGGGGAAGTCAATCTGTCGCAAAGCTACCCGCTAAGTGACCGAAAAGAGTTCTGAAATCGCCCCCTAGGGTGCACCACTTTAAACCTGTCGGCCTATCAGAAAAAAAGCAAGCGTAAGCGAAGCTGGATCGCGTCCGCCACAGGCGGAAACCAGAAGGTCGGGAGTTCGAATCTCTCCGGGCGCACCACTTTTCTCGCCGTTTATTTTGATGGACTTCCAGAGTGACCCTTCTAGCTGTTTCGAAGTTTTCCGGTTGCGGCGTTAATGGGGACTTTGCCTGCCTCTTCTGCCCATTTCTTGCCCGTATACGACTACCAGCGCTCCAGTTGCCGGCGATGGCGCAGCAAGTGGCAAACCGCATGCTCGAGGATCATCTCCGGGTCGTATCGCGGACCCCAGCGCACCGCGAATGACAGCGCCTGAATTTCTTGCTTGGTTGCCTTCAGCAGTGGTTCGACGGTTTGCTCCGTCAACACGATTCCATCAGTTAACAAACCTCGGACATCCCGTGGGGAGTGCAGCCGCGCCGGATCGGCCTCGTATCGTTCGGCGAACTCAACGCCGAGCGCCTCGCGGATGTAGTGCGCGTATCGATGCGCCGCGCCAATCACGTGGAGGCAAATCGCGCGAGGCGAAATCGTGCTCGGATTGTTCGATGGCCGCTCGGCGTCGAACCGGAGGAGATCGAAACTTTCGACTACTCGGCAGAAGTCCTCCGCAGCGCGCGCGTACTCGTCCATCAGCGCGCCGAACGGGCCGGACAGGCCGGGATGATGGATGAACGTGGTTGTCATACGTACCGCCGAGGGTACCATCGTCGGTCTTGATCGCTCAATGCTTACGGCCAATCGGCCAATCGGTCTGGGCTGAGAGCAAACTTCCGGTAACCGCGTTTACCAGGACCTTGCCATAACCTCCGGATTGCCGACCAGAAAGGCCGGTAGTGTCCTAATTTGAATGGCGCGCGGACCTGAGTCCTATTTTCCATGCGACACGAATATCGACAGCCCCAAGAGGAATGCGCCGACCACAATGATGAGCGCTCCGGCCTGAGTGGTTTTTTCACTCCGCTCGGCACGGGACCATGTGGAAACGCCCACGAGGGCGAGGCCGGCAACAATCAGAACTGTTCCCATAATCGCCGGTAAATCGTTGATGCTCATTGCTTCGCCTCCCCGTCTGCCACTACCGCGGCGTTTGCTCCACCAAATCCTCAAGCGTCCACAGCCTATCAGACACGCCCGCCGCCATGGCAGGGGTGATGCGGAGGCTCTTGTGCTGGCGCAGGAAATTGCAGTGCGCGAAGTGCAGCGAGACAGCCGCGCGCAGGTTTTCGACCTTCTTGGAAAAGCCGTTGGTCAGCCTCGTAAACCGGCGCATATGCATACGCATGGTCAGGTTCTGCCGCGCCCAGGTACTGGGATTCCTTATCCCATTATGAGGGGGGAATCTCCCCGAGGCTTGGATACTGAGCTATACGGGGAGACCAACGAAAAAGATTCATGGGGACCGCGCTCCCTCTGGCCGACCCATCGATTTCGGGTCAACTCCTGGGAAGTCGCGTTCTCGGACATATACCCGCCTGGTACTCCGCCTGTTGAAAAGTTGCCGGTTCCGCTTTAAGGACCGGGCTGGATTCCAATCACGTCGTTCACGGCCTCTCGGAAGCGCTGTTTGCATCCTAGATATTTCTCAGTCGTCTGCACCTAAACGTGCCCGAGTAAGAACTGGATCTGCCCCAGTTCGCCACCGGCGCTGTGACAAAGCCGAGCGCAAGATCTTCGCAAATCATGAGGCGCAAGCTTGGAAATCCCCAATTGTCCGGCGTATTGTTTTACAACGTGCCATATGACCTTCTCGGTCAT
>DATNLT010000060.1:0-7442 GCA_035602725.1 Candidatus Acidiferrales bacterium | reverse complement strand
CAACATGCGCACTTCGTCTTCAGCCGGGTCGATCAATTCGGGGGACTTGGCCTGCACCAGAATCAAGATGGAAGTCTGCGCCGTATGCCAAATCTGCTCGTAGGCCTGAAACGGGATGAATACAAACTGGTCCTGCGACTGCCCGAAGATGGAGCCGATCGGCGTGGCCACGCCAACGATCAGCAGCTCTTGTGTGGCAATGCGAATGGTCTTTCCCACCGGGTCAACATTGGGGAAAAGCTTCGTGGCCACATCATTCCCAATCACGCAAACCAGGGAGCGATGCTGGTCGTCCGCTTCCGTGAAGGAACGGCCCTGCGCGATGCCGATCGCGCGAACGTCCAGATAATTGGGCGTGACGCCAAAAATGTTGACGTTTTCGAAAAGTTGGCCGCCGCCACGCACATCGAGAGTGGTCTGATCGGCGGCGGCCACACGATCGGCCAGGCGCATGTTGTCCACGAGCGTGCGGTAGTCCGCCACCGTGACCATGGGACGTTTTTGCGCCTTGGTGAATTCGTCAAAATTCGTGATAATGCCGAACTTGTTCACCAGGAAGGAATTAGCTCCTAAATTAGCTACTTTGTCCGCGATGTAGAGATTCAGCCCGGAAATCACGGACATCACACCCAGGAGGGTCGCAACCGCGAGGATGATGCCTAGCAAGGTCAGGAAGCTACGCAGTTTGTGGGTACGCAGTGTATCCAGCGCAATGCGGAAGGTTTCTCCGAGCGCCACATGTGAAGCCGGACGTGGATTTGCGAGTGCCACACCAATCCCTACCTTTAGAACGTTTGGGCAAGGCCAAATGTTTCCCCAAGCCAATGAATCGGGTAATCAATAGTTTAGCAGGATGGTGGCTTTGTCACACGTCGCGGCATTTTTCGCAAGGCGCGGCCGTCAACAGGTAGAATGTTGTTCTCGGTTCCGGACCGCCAGGCAGGTACAACCAGCCTCACCGAGTACGAATCTCTGTGATGGACGCCTTCCCGGTCCCCCGGCTTTCCCCAATGCACCGTCCGCTTCTAATCCTCGCGCTGCTCACGCTGCTGCCGCCAACACCTCTGCGTCCTGCCCTGCACGAACCCAATAGCCAGGAGGATGCTCCTCTTAGCGATACGGCGCTGCACACGCTGATTGCGCGCGTTCTGGTGAATCAGCACGCCGACGACCAGGCCATCGAATTCTACGAGCGCCTCGAGCACCGTATGCTGCGCGAACACGCAAACGTTCCCGCTCTGATCGAAGACAAGCTCTACCGCGTGGTGCCCACCGGCACCGGCACGGTGAAAGTGTCCTTGGAAGAGTGGGGCCATCCGGTGGAACCCGCGCTCTACCGGCGAGAGATGATCGATCTGGAGAAGGCACTGGAAAATTCCGCCGATCCGAACAATCCCCGCGCCGCCGAAGACCGCGAAAAATTTCTGGAACACTCACGCGAGCGGCGCGAAATTGTGGACGAACTCTTCAAAGCCTATCGGGCCACCTGGCTGAGCCGCGACAACCGCGGCGGCCAATCCTTGATCAAACTGCACCTGGACCCCGATCCGGCATATCGGCCCAGTTCACGCTTCACGGAATTCCTGCGGCACGGCGTCGCCACCGTTTGGATTGACGAGCATGCTGCTCAGGTAGCACGCATGGACGCTGAACTGACGAGCGACGTCACCTTCGCGGGCGGGGTCTTCGGCAAGGTTTACCGCGGCGGGCACATGGTGCTCGAGCAATCCGAAGTCGAGCCGGGGATTTGGCTGCCGGCCGTCTATCAGTACGATTTTGTGGGGCGAAAATTCCTCTTCCTGTTCGAAATCCACGAGCGAAGAGAAATCAGCCGCTACCAGCGCATCGGTCCGCCCGGTGAGGCGCTGGCGGCGATTCGGCGTGAACTCAGCGGGAATCCGCTGAAGTAGGACCTTTCTCAAGCGGCGCACCGATCAGATTGCCCCACTCGGTCCACGAACCGTCATAGTTGCGCACGTTCTTGAAGCCAAGCAAATACTTGAGCACAAACCACGTGTGCGAACTGCGCTCGCCAATCCGGCAGTAGGCGATCACTTCTCCATCGCCCGTTACGTTCTTTTCGCCGTAGAGCTGTTTCAGCGCATCGGCACTCTTGAAGGTGCCGTCTTCATTGACGGCTTGCGCCCACGGCACGTTCACCGCGGTCGGGATATGGCCGCCGCGCTGCGCGGTTTCGGACATGCCCGGAGGCGCGATCACTTTACCGGTGTATTCATCATTCGAACGCACATCCACGAGCTTCGCCACATCCTTATCCTCCAAGGCCGCGAAAACATGCTCGCGCTTGGCACGGATCGAAGCATCGGGCGCCTTTGCGCGGTAAGCGGTGGCTTGCGGTTTCGGTGCGTCCTTCGAGAGCTCGCGCTTTTCCTCGATCCATTTCTTGCGGCCGCCATTCATGATGCGCACGTCCTGGTGCCCGTAATATTTGAGCTGCCAGAAAGCCCAGGCGGCGAACCAGTTGTTGTTGTCCCCATACACCACGATTGTGTTGTCGTTGGTGATGCCGGCGCGGCTCAATAATTCTTCAAACGTGCGCTGATCGGCCAGATCACGCCGCACGGTATCCTGCAATTGCGATTGCCAGTTCCAGCCGATGGCGCCGGCAATGTGACCTTGCTCGTAAGAGGAGGTATCCACATCCACTTCCACGAGCCGGATTTTGGGATCGCTGAGGTGTTGCGCGACCCAATCGGTGCTAACCAAAACTTCCGGGTGTGCGTACTCGGCCATGCGGCTCCTCGATTCGAAAACTTCGGATGGTAAAAGCTATCAAGATCAGTTGTGGCTTGCAAGGTTCGTGGTACACGCCTTCCGGCGACACGTATTTGACAGAAGCTCCGCCACCAGCATCGGGTTACACGGGTGTCAGCCGGCCATCGGCGAACTCATATTCAATGCGGAACATATAGTCGAAATGGAAATCATGTCCCTTGAGCCAGCCCTCAAGAGTTTCGCGGTTGGGCGCTTCGAATTCCACCACCATTTTCCCTTCGACCATGTTGAAAAGTGTGCGGAGGGGTGTAATGCCTTCCGCCGCCACAAGCTGTTGGGCCAGTTCCTCGGCCCCTTGCCGCGTAAGACAAGCAAGAGTGTGCTGGGTTAGATAGTGTGGCATTCGATTTCCTCGGAAGTATGGTGGCACGAAGCAGCAATGGTTGTCATGTTTCGGTCTGATGTTGACGGCCGGAGCTTGCTGTCGTTGCAAAATCCTCACAACCAAAATTCGCGTCCGCGCAACTAGGTTTATAAGAGGTTGCCACCCCAGCAAAATTATGGATCCGTAAACCCGGATCCGGTGTCCAACTTGGCCCAGAGGAGGGCTTATGTTTGCCTATCGCTACTCGTACGTTCGTGTGTTCCTGTTGTCCACAGCGCTCGCAATTCCCGTGGCCGCCCAGCAGCCAGCCGCGAAGCCCGTGAAAGGAAACTCGCCGGAGGAAACCTCTGTTCACAAATTGCCGCTGCGCCGCGTGGTGCTCTACAAGTCCGGCGTTGGCTATTTCGAACACGATGGCGCCGTGCATGGAAATCAGGATGTGGAAATTGATCTGACCAGTGGCCAATTGAATGACGTGTTGAAGTCACTTACGGCGCTGGACCTGACCGGCGGCCGGATCGTCGGCGCCAGCTACAGCTCGCGTGAGCCGGCCGGGCATCAGCTCGCCTCGCTTCCGGTTCCGGTGGCGGACCGCACCACGCTGACGGCCTTGCTGCAAGGCTTACGCGGCGCGCAACTCGAAGTGCGCGCCGGAACCACAACATTTTCTGGAAGACTGTTGAGCGTCGAGGATAAAGCGCGGCGCGAAGGTACGTCCGAAGTCCGCGTGCGGGAAGTGTCGCTGATGAGCGAGGCGGGCGACGTGCGTTCCTTTGCGATCGATACAGCCACCAGCCTGCGTTTTACCGATCGCACACTCGAGGAAGAATTGAAGCGCGCCTTGGGCTTATTGGACGCGTCGCACGCGCAGGATACTCGCCGACTTGTCTTGAGCACAACGGGCGCGGGAGACCGCGAATTGCGCGTCAGCTACATCAGCGAAGTACCGGTATGGAAAACCACGTACCGCCTGGTGATGCCCGCCCTGGACGGGGCGAAGCCGCTGCTGCAAGGCTGGGCCATTGTGGATAATACTATCGGCGAAGATTGGGACAACGTGGAACTCTCGCTCGCCGCCGGAGCGCCGCAATCGTTCATCCAGCAGCTTTCACAGCCCTATTACACCAGGCGTCCGGAGGTGCCGCTCCCGGAGGGCTACATGCTCACGCCGCAAACTCATGAAGCGACGCTGATCGGCGGAAGCGCGCTTCGCGGCGAGGTGAACGATTCTTCGGGCGCATCGGTGGCCGGCGCTATCGTCCGGGTCGTAGATGAGAATGGCAACCAGGTCGCAGAAATGGAAACCGATGACGATGGCGCGTATGCGTTTTCGGGCCTGGCGCCGGGAGACTATCGCGTGGAAATTTCAAAAGATGGATTTCAGCGCAGCATCATCAACGGAGTCTCGGTGGCCGGCAGCCAAACTACCACGGTAAACGCAAGCCTACACATTGGCTCGCCATCCACCACCGTCGAGGTGACCGCCGCAGCGGGTGCACAATTGCAAATCGATGGGAGCGGATCATATATGGGCACAGTTGGGGGCGGGGGCGGAGAGAACGTGGCTGGCGGCATCCTAGACCAAGGGCACGTTACGAGACGGGGCACGAATCTCACTACACTATCGCCCGCGGCCGCGGCGAGGAGCAGCATCGTAGCGGCACAGAGCGACGCGCTGGGCGACCTTTTCGAATACAAGCTCAAGGATCGCGTCACCATTCGAAAAAATCAGTCCGCGCTCGTTCCCATCGTGCAAACCGATATCTCCGCGGAGAAGGTTTCTCTCTGGAATGCGAACATGTCCGTATCACGCCCGTTGCGCGCGCTATGGCTGACGAATTCGAGCTCTCTGGTGCTCGACGGCGGCAGCTTTAGCGTGTTGGATGGGGGCGCCTTCGCCGGTGAAGGAATCGTGGACGCGATCGAACCCGGCGAACGGCGGTTGATTTCTTACGCCATCGATCTCGCGGTGCAAGTGGACACGCGAAACGGCACGGAACAAGGAAAGTTCACGCGCACGCGCATCTCTCATGGCGTGATGATTCGCACGTCCGAAGAGCATCAAAGCGTGACCTACACAATTCACAATGCGGACGCATCGCCGCGTACCGTGGTGATCGAGCATCCCGTGCACCCCGGCTGGAAGCTCGCGCCAACCCTGCACCCCGATGAACAGACGGATAGCGCCTATCGTTTCCGCGTCAGCGTCGAACCCAAGCAGACTTCTACCTTCAAAGCCGAGGAAACACGGTCGAACGACGTGCAATACCGGCTCAGCGGCCTCGATGACCCGGCGCTCGATCTGTTTATTCATCAGGGCACCGTCAATCCGGAAATCGAAGCCGCTCTGCGGCAGGTCCTCGCGCAGAAGACCACGGTGGCCCATCTGGATGCCGAGCTACACGCAAAACAGCAGGAGTCCGACGGCATCTTCCGCGATCAAGAACGTGTACGGGAAAATATGAAGGCCCTCAAAGGCACGCCCGAAGAAAAATCGCTAACCGAGCGCTACACGAAAGAATTGGGCGATCAGGAAACGCAGCTCGCCACATTGAAACAAGAGATCGCCGGCCTCGAGGCGCAAAAGCAAAAGGCCCAGGAGGATCTGGAGGCCACGATTCAGAATCTCTCGTTTGATGTGAAGCTCTGATCGGAATTGGAGCGGCGGGGCGTTGCGCGCGGCGAAACCTGCAAGAAGAATCGTGTGCCGCTGCGCCCCGTCTCCATACAATAGGTTCACGGGCTGCTGTTTTGCGACCCGGAACTGTGATGCGCTTTCAAACGATCCTCATCGGCGTATGCCTGACGATGCTCTTCGCCGCTGCGCCAACAGCTACACGTGCGCAGGTGAAGAAAGATCGCGGCGATGCGGTAATTGAAGGCGTAGTTCTGACGGCTGATGGCAAGCCGCTCGCCAACGCTCGAGTATTCCTGCAGCCCTCGGACGGGTTGCCGCCGCACGTTGCAAAGACCGGTCCGGACGGCCATTTCCGCTTCGAAAATATGCACCAGGGACTATTTGATCTACGCGCACAGTTTCAAGGGGCAGAGTCGGATTGGCATCGCAACGTCAGCGTGAAGCCCAGCGACGACGTCAGCGTGACACTAAAGCTCAAGCTGAAACCACCGCCGGCAGCAACGCCGAAACCCTCCGCATAGTTAGCGATCCGGACACAACTGGTCCGCTTCGCTGGCGGCAAAAAAACGGGCCCCGGCAAGTGGAGCCCGATGAACCGATTGCAAATGATGCAGTTTAGTGTCCGGGCCCCTCGCTGCCCGATCCAGCGGCACCCGCGGGCTTGGCGAATTTCGAATCCTCTATCGGCACATTCTGTTGCGCCTGATCGATCTGGATCGTAAAGCGCCCATTCACGCGTGAGAGCGTCCAGCGAAACGGCACTTTTGTGCCATCCACGTCGCGATAGTCGGCGTAATCAATTTGCACCGGCAGCCGCCCGAGCGGGGTTTGGGTGAAGCGCATCAGGCGCACCAACAAGCCCGAATCCTCGTCAAAATAGAGCTTGATTGGCGGCTGGCCTTGGGCGGCCGCGTAGAGAACGTAGCATTCCTTGTCGCCGACTTTTTCCGGCGGGCCCGCGCGGAGCCTGGGATATTGCTGCTTGAGGTCCGTCGCCAGATGAAACATGGCATCGACCCTGCCGCTCTGCACGTCGGAGGGATTCATGTCGCGCGCAGGACGCCCGGAATTCCCCATCCAGCCGATCGCTCCGTCAAAAGCCGTATAGCTTTCGTTGTTGCCGTTGTGTGTGATGGCGATGCGCTTGTCGGGGGCCTTGGCATAAATCTCAATGGGCATCTTCTGGCCTTGCGCCTCGATATTGCCCTTCTCAATGCGCGTGGTCACTTTATTGATGGCATCCGCACCGCCCAAAGCCTGCACGTATTTATCGAGCAATTGGTCGGCGGTAGGCATGTTCGCCGGTGGCGTGGAAGGCTGCGGGGGCGTTGCGACGTCGGCGATAACCGGCGTGGGAGTAGGCTCATGCGCGCCGCGGTGGCAGGAATAGCAGGTAACCTCCGTGTGGGCGTTAAAATTATCTTTGTTGATCGCGAAGGTCATGGCGATCATCTTCCGCGCGGTCAGCTTTGTTTGCTTGTCGTCCTTCTCGGGCTGTAGGCGCCCATCGGCTTCCACGTGGCAGAAATTGCATTCTACGTTGAGCGAAGCGGCAATGAATTGCATGGTCGGAACGAGCTCTTCGGAGGGGATGTCCTTCAGCACCTGGATGTTCTTGCCCGTCTCGCCAGCCGTTTTCTGCACGGGAGCGGCGGTGCCGTTCTGGCCGCTGGGCATGGCGGG
>DATNLT010000058.1:0-2092 GCA_035602725.1 Candidatus Acidiferrales bacterium | reverse complement strand
TACGGGTTCTTTGCGTTCCACACCGTGCCGCCGTGGCCGCCCTTTCCCGAGCATCTGTACCACAAGAAGATGTGCGGCATCGTGTGGTGCTACACCGGACCAATCAAGAAGGCGGAGCAGGTGTTCAAGCCGATCCGGAGCTTCAAGGCTCCTGCGCTCGATCTGGTCGGCCCGATTCCACATCCAGCGCTGCAAAGTATGTTCGATCGTCTATATCCTGCGGGCATGCAATGGTATTGGAAGGCCGATTTCGTGCGCACACTCACTGACGAAGCCATCGCGCAGCATCTGAAGTACGCCGCGAAGTTGCCAACGCTGCAGTCAACCATGCATCTCTACCCGATCAATGGCGCGGCGAGCCGGGTGAAGAACGGCGCGACGCCGTGGTCTTACCGCGACGCGACGTGGGTCCAGGTGATGGTAGGAGTCGATCCAGACCCCGGGCACAAGGAAAAAATCTCCACTTGGGCGAAGGAATATTGGAGCGCGCTTCATCCATACTCAGCCGGCGGCGCGTACGTCAACTTCATGATGGATGAGGGCGAAGACCGTATTCGGGCGACGTACGGCAAGAACTACGATCGTCTTGCGAAGATCAAGAAGCGCTACGACCCGGCGAACCTGTTTCGCGTGAATCAAAACATTAAACCCGCGAAGTAAACGATCCGGGCTATTTCAGCGCGGGGGCGGGGACCAGCGGCAGGCGGCGGGGTTCGCCGTGAAAGCCGCGGATCTCGATTTCATCGAGCAGCAGCGAAGGCGCGGTGATTGTGCTGGGAATGCCACCCTGGGCCGAACCGAAGGCGCCCAACGCGGTACCAGCGAAACCGCCTGCGGGATTTTGCATGTAGGTGCTCACGTCGCTGTCGCTGCCGATGCCGAGAATGTTTCGCAGAGAACGCAGCGTTAATCCTTCGATGTGCCCGCCACGAACCATTTCCTCTCGGCCGTCCGCAACATACACGCGGTACACCACCAGCGGCATGCGCTCGCCGCTGGAAAGCCCGCCGGCGATGGAACCGATGAAGTCGTTGAAATCTTCCTGACGGATTGAAGAGAGCGCGGGATTATCCATGCGCTTCACTTCCAGGCACCATTCGTGGCCGTCGTCGTGGCACGCATCGAGGAATTTCTTTTTCAGGCCGGCTGCGTCGAGCGAACCGCTCGCTTGGAAAAAAAGATTGCTGGCGAGTGGAACAGTATCGGAAAGATTTGCAGAGCGGGCATGGCCATTGGATTTCTGGAAGTCGGGGCCGGGCCGGCGCGACATGAGCAAGTCTCTGAGAGTTCCGTTGTCTACGAGGGTGACACGCTGGGCGATGACACCTTCATCATCCACGGCGTAATTTCCGAGCAGCGGTTTTCCCTGAAATTCCTTCAGCGTGGGATCGTCAACGAGAGTCACATTCGCGGGGAGCACTCGCGTTCCGACGCGGCCCGTCCATTCGCTGCGGCCGCCGAAGCGTTCCATGACTGCATCGAAGGAGGAGCCCATGGAAAGCGGCGGACGCGCGCCGGAGAGCGACGGGGAAAGCACCTGGGCGAGAACGGAGCCGGCGGCGGGCGCGTCGAAAAGCACGGGGCCGGTGTAATCCGGAACGAGCGGGCTCGCTCGCAACATTATTAGGTCGGTTCCGGTTTGCGTCAGGGATTTCGCCACGGTTCCGGAGTCTGGAAGATCCGCGGGGCGCGCGAGATAGAGCGAATAAAAATTGTGCAACGGCATGCCGTCATCAGCTTGTGTGTCGATGGCCGCTTCGATGGCGGCGAGGCTACGCGACGTTCGCAGCGTAGTGCCTTCGCTGTTCATCAGATAGTAGGTGACATACACCATGTAGTAATTCACGCGCGTACCGTTGAGCTGAGGGAAGTTCTTGAGAACTTCAGAGGCTTTGCGCGCTTCCTCTTCCCAGTTGCGCGAGGTCCAATCAGGGTTCACGCGCGGATCGATTTGCTGCGTGGGAGGCGCCTGCCAAAAGTCATCGATCTCGGGCGGCTTGGTTAAGCTGCGCAGAAAGGCTTGCTTGAGCGACATCTGCGTGACGGCTTGCTTGTAGGCCTGGTCGGTGGCGAGCCAGAGATCCTGGCGAAG
>DATNLT010000051.1:0-40011 GCA_035602725.1 Candidatus Acidiferrales bacterium | reverse complement strand
CGGCGATACGATCATTGACGCCGAGCGGCCCGCGGAGCCGTTGCCGGGATTCGAAGCTATCAAGGCGATGGTTTTCGCCGGCCTTTATCCCGTTTCCGCAAACGAATACGAAACCCTGCGCGATGCTTTGGGCAAACTGCGCCTGAACGACGCCGCATTTTTCTACGAGCCGGAAAACTCCGTGGCTTTAGGCTTCGGGTTCCGCTGCGGTTTTTTAGGATTGCTGCACATGGAGATCGTGCAGGAGCGGCTCGAGCGCGAGTTTGGCATCAATTTGATCACCACGGCGCCGAGCGTGCGTTATCGCATCACGGCTACGGGGGGAGAGCGGCTCGAGGTCGATAACCCCACTAAATTCCCTTCTCCGAATGCCATCGAGAAAATCGAGGAGCCCATCATTCGCGCGATGATTATTACGTCAGAAGATTCGGTCGGCCCGATTCTGCAGCTTTGCGAAGATAAGCGTGGCGTGCAGAAAAACTTTGAATATCTGTCGCCCACGCGCGTAATGCTCACTTACGATTTGCCACTGAACGAAATCGTGCTGGATTTTTATGACCGGCTGAAGAGCGTGTCGCGAGGCTATGCTTCGCTCGATTACCAGCTCGCCGGGTATCAGGAAGCCGATCTAGTGAAAATGGATGTGCTGGTGGGTGGCGAGCCCGTGGACGCTCTGACGCTGGTATGCCACCGCGAGCAAGCGTATGAACGTGGAAAGGAGTTGGTCTCGCGCCTCCGGAAGCTAATTCCACGCCAGATGTTTGAAGTGCCAATCCAGGCCGCCATCGGCAGCCGCGTGATCGCGCGCGAAACTGTGGCCGCGATGCGCAAGAATGTGCTCGCAAAATGTTACGGCGGAGACATCTCGCGGAAGCGCAAGCTGCTCGAAAAGCAAAAGGAGGGCAAAAAGCGCATGAAGCGCGTAGGCCGCGTAGATATTCCCCAGGAAGCGTTTCTGGCGGTGTTGAAGGTTACGGGTGGCAGTGAGGAAGAGTAATTCTGTCTAATCCGACTTAGGGACGCAGCGCAGTACGTGCGCCGCAGGCAAAGCAATCAGCTTTCACGCCGGCGAACTTGCGCCTCAATTCGTCCTCGCGCCAGTCGTAACGAAATATCTTCGCCGATTTCCACCGCCTCCGCCGCGCGAACTACATTTCCCTCCGCATCGTAGACGATGGCATAGCCTCGATCCAGCACGCGCAAGGGGCTGCGCTCGTCGAGCTGCAACATCAGCCGCTCGAAGCGCTGCCGTTTGGCGGAGAGGAGTCTTTCCACACGCAAATGCAACTCGCCCGCGCGATGTTCGGTGCGCAGCCGCATGGCTTCCAACCTGGCGCGCAGATCGAAGGCGGAAATGCGTGCGGCGGCATCGGTAAAGCGCGAACGTATCTTTTCAAGGCGCGTCCGCAGTGCTTCCGCAAGCTGCGCGCTCAGTTCGTCGAGCCTTTGCCGGTACTGCCTCACCAGGTCTTCCGCGCGCCGGAAGGCGCGGTGCGCCAGCAGATCCTGCAAACGGCGCTGCCGTACCAGGATTGCGTAGCGGATGCAATCGGCCAGTTTGCGATCGAGCTCGGCGATTTGACGGTCAAAGGCTTCGCGCTCGCGAATTACGATTTCCGCCGCGGCGGAGGGCGTCGAGGCGCGCACGTCCGCGACAAAGTCTGCAATGGTGAAGTCCGTTTCATGCCCCACGGCGGAGACGATGGGGATCACGCACGCTGCGATCGCGCGTGCCACTTTTTCCTCGTTGAATGGCCACAGGTCTTCGAGCGAACCGCCCCCGCGCGCTAGAATCAGCACGTCCGCCGCGAGGCGTGTGTGAAAAAATGTGAGCGCGCGCACGATATCTTCGGCGGCGCCATCGCCTTGTACGCGCACGCCATAAATCAGCACACGCGCATTGGGGAAGCGGCGGCGCAAGATGCGCAGAATATCCCGCAGCGCAGCCGCCTGGGGCGAGGTGATCACGCCGATGCGGCGCGGCAGGATCGGCAGCGGCTTCTTGCGGTCGGCGTGAAAGAGGCCTTCCGCCTCCAGTTTTTTCTTCAACTGTTCGAAGGCAAGCTGCAGCGCTCCGAGGCCGACGGGCTCGAGGTGCTCGACGTAGACTTGATATTCGCCACGCGCGTCATACACGCTGATCGAGCCCCGCACGCGAACGTGCAAGCCATCCTCGGGGCGGAATTTCAGGCGAATCGCGGAGTTGCGAAAGCAGACGCAGCGAACTTGCGCGTTCACATCCTTGAGCGTGAAATAGAGATGTCCCGATTGCGCTTCACGAAAATTGGAGATTTCGCCTTCAATCCAAATATTCGCAAACGCAGCAGACAACAGCTCGCGAATGCGCGCGTTCAGCTCGCTGACCGTCCAAACTTTGCGCTCGGGGATGAGGTTAAATTGGAGCTGCGACATACGTCTTCCCGGACGAAACGATCCGCCCCATCACTTTCTGAAGTACGAGATCAGCCAAAATACCAGGCTCAGTATCACGCTGACGACAACGCACGTAACCACCGGAAAATACACCACGGAATGCTGGCCCCGCCATGAAATGTCTCCAGGAAGACGGCCCACTCGAAAGGGCAGTTTGCCACTGATGACCAGGAAAGCTCCCACAATCACAAGCATGGCGCCCGCCACCATCAGTAGCCGGCCGATCTCGCGTAACGGCTCCATCGGTGCTGCTAAGAGCTGCGCCCTTCCCCGGCCAGTATCGCGGCCGTTTGCGGCGTGAGTGGAAGCGTAACCTCGATCACCGTGCCATTTCGGCTGGATTCCACGCGAAACCTGCCGCCGAGTTCGCGTGCGCGGCCTTGCATTCCGGCCCAGCCCACGCCGCTGAGTCCGCTTTGCCGGAAGCGCTCCAAAACATCCGGATGCACGCCCACACCCTGGTCCTTTACCACGAAAACCGCGGTTTCAGAATTCATCATCAGATGCACTTCGGCCGACTTACTTTTTGAGTGCTTGTGAATGTTGCCCAGCGCTTCCTGCAGGACTCGCATCAGCATCAGCTCTGCTGCTGGAGACAGCCGGCCGACGGATTCCGAGATGGTGCACGTGATGCGGATGCCGCTGCGCCTCGCGAATTCGTCCACATACCATCTGGCTGCCGCCTGGAATCCGCCCTCATCAAGGCCTGGCGGATGCAAGAGGTGCGAAAGCGTACGAATCTCGGCAATTGATTGATCGAGCTGCGTGATGCAATCCTGGTAGGTGGGATCTTCTCGATGCAGGGCGGCAAGTCGGCCAAAAGACATTTTAATTCCTACCAGAGATTGCCCGACGCTGTCGTGCAATTCCCTGGCAAACTTCCGGCGCTCATCGTCCTGTAGGTGAAGCAGCTTTACGCTCAGGTTGCTCGAAGCCTCCTCGGCGGCTTGCCGGGCGCCCAGCTCATGCGAGAGCAGGACAAATTGCCAATAGAACAAAGCGAGGGCCAGGAGAAAGCTGAAAGATAGAAGGATCAGGACGGCGATTTGCAAGCGCCGCGTTCGCACCTGGCGCACGGCAAGTTGCCGCGCCTCTTCCGCTTGCATCTGCCGGGTCACTTCGCCGCTTTGGGAAAGTAGCGGGAGCGTTTGGCGGTTCAGCTCGTCTTGTCCAGCAAGATCGGAAGGATTGGTTTTTCGCAGGGCGATCGCTTGTTGGTACACGCCGAGCCGTTGCATGACGACAGCGTCGAGACGATCGCAAAACCGCTGTTGCACAGGATTGTCGGCCGTCATTTGGCGGAGACGTTGCAAGGATTCCGGAGCTTTGCCCACCGCATCGTTAAAATCGTTCAAGAAGACCGCATTGCCGGTGGAAACGTAGCCCAGACGCGCGCGCCCTACTCGCGCGACGGCCGCATCCACGTTATCGATGGCCGCCTGCACCTCGTGCGTGTGCATCACCCATCCTTCGCTGGCGATAAAGCGGTCCGCCGAGAAGTAAACGGCAGCGCCACTCGCAATGAACAGGCCGATGGCCAGGATAAAAGCGAAACGCGCCTTCTGGCGTGCGGAGATGGGATTCGGGGACATGTCGTTCTCGGGGAGGCCCAGAAATCTAGCCTACCATAGACCGCGAACCCGATAGGGCTGGACCGTGGTTTCGGCCAACAGCCTGCCGGATTAGAGTTCCATTCCCGAGAAGAAATAGCTGATTTCGAAAGCGGCGGTTTCCGGCGCATCCGAGCCGTGGGTGCAATTGGCTTGGATGCTGGCGCCCAGGTCTCTCCGGATTGTGCCGGGAGCAGCCTTGGCAGGGTCGGTGGCGCCCATGGTCTCGCGCCATTTGGCAATGGCACCCTCGGCTTCCAGGACCATGACGATTGCTTTTCCAGAACTCATGAAGTCCGTCAGCTCACCAAAAAACGGACGGGCCTTGTGTACTGTATAAAACCCTTCGGCTTCCTCTTTGCTCAAACGCAACGATTTAATCGCCACCAGTTGAAAACCCTCTTTGTGGATGCGGGTCAATATGTCACCGGCGATGCCTCGCTTCACCGCGTCCGGTTTGATAATGGCAAAAGTTCGTTCAATGGACACCGATTTCTCCTTGGATGTTTGTCCAGAAAGATCAACTTTTTAGCGCTTCCGCCATGGTCTTGCCGAGATCGGCCGGACTCTGCACGCAGCGGATGCCCGCTGCCGTCATGGCCGCATACTTATCCTTTGCGGTTCCCTGCCCGCCGCTGATGATCGCACCGGCGTGGCCCATACGGCGTCCGGGCGGCGCGGTTTGCCCGGCGATAAAACCAACCACCGGTTTTTTCACATTCTTGCCGATAAATTCGGCTGCTTGCTCTTCCGCGTTTCCACCAATTTCGCCGATCATGATGATGCCGCGAGTATCCGCGTCTTCGTTGAAGAGCCGGATCGAATCAATGAAACTGGTGCCGATGATGGGGTCGCCACCGATACCTATGCAGGTGGATTGCCCGATGCCAAGATGGGTCAATTGCCCAACGGCTTCGTACGTCAGAGTTCCGCTGCGGCTCACCACGCCGACCTGGCCTTGCTTGTGAATTCGTGCCGGCATGATGCCCATCTTGCATTTGCCCGGCGAAATAATTCCCGGACAATTCGGACCGATCAAGCGCGTATTGCTGGCGCGCAGCACGCCGTTTACGCGCACCATATCCAGCACCGGGATGCCCTCGGTGATGCACACCACTAGCGGCAACTTGGAGTCAATGGCCTCGAGGATCGCGTCCGCCGCAAATGGCGGCGGCACAAAAATGATGGACGCGTCGGCGCCAGTCTGTTTTACGGCATCGGCGACGGTATTGAAGATCGGCACTTCGTTGTGCAGCGTTCCACCTTTGCCAGGCGTTACGCCGCCCACAACCTTCGTGCCGTATTCCATCATCTGGGACGCATGAAAACTGCCTTCGCGGCCGGTGAGCCCCTGCACGATGACCTTTGTCTTTTCATTCACCAGAATGCTCATCGCGCGCTCCCCGCGAGGCGCACAATCTTTTCCGCGCCGTCCTTCATGTCCGCGGCGATCGTAAGATTGAGACCCGAATCCGTTAGTATTTGCTTCCCCATCTCGACGTTAGTTCCCTCCATGCGCACCACCACCGGAACCGTGATGCCCAGCTCTCGCGCCGCCGCGACCACACCGGTCGCCAGAACGTCACACCGAAGGATTCCGCCGAAAATGTTGATGAAGACGCCGCGCACTTCCTGGTCGCTGATCAAAATGCGGAAAGCATTCTTCACCTGCTCGGCATTCGCGCCACCGCCTACGTCCAGGAAGTTCGCCGGCGAGCCACCCGCCAGCTTGATGATGTCCATCGTGGCCATCGCTAGGCCCGCGCCATTCACCATGCAACCGATCGTGCCGTCAAGCTTGATGTAATTCAGATTGAACTTCGAAGCCTCGACTTCGAGCGGATCTTCTTCATCCAGATCGCGCAATTCCTTCAACTCCTTATGGCGATAGAGCGCGTTGTCGTCAAAATTGATTTTCGCGTCGAGCGCCACCAGCTTGCCGTCGCCGGTCACGATCAGCGGGTTGATTTCCGCAAGCGACGCGTCGGTTTCAATCACGGCGCGATAAAGCGCCTGAAAGAAAGGCGTCGCGTTTGTGATGGCGTCGCCCGAAAGCCCCAAGCCAAACGCCAATTTACGCGCCTGAAAGGGTTGCAGGCCGATGGCCGGATTGATCGTCTCGCGGAGGATCGCCTCGGGGTTGTTGTGCGCAACTTCCTCGATCTCCATACCGCCCGCAGAACTGGCCATAAACACCGGCGCGGCCACCGCGCGGTCGATTACCACGCCAAGATAGAGTTCGCGCCGGATGTCCAGCCCTTCTTCGATCAGCAGACGTTTTACGATGCGTCCGCCGGGTCCCGTCTGCGGCGTGATCAGCTTCATGCCGATCATGGACTTGGCGATTTCGGCCGCCTGCTCCGGCGACTTTGCCAGCTTCACTCCGCCCGCCTTTCCGCGCCCGCCCGCGTGAATCTGTGCCTTTACGACCACCACTGGAGTGCCCAATTTCTGTGCAGCGGCGCGCGCTTCCTCAGGCCTAAAGGCCACTTCGCCGCGCGGCGTCGGGACCCCATATTTCGAAAGAATGGCCTTGCCTTGGTACTCGTGTATCTTCATGAACCTTCCATCAGTGCTAGAATTTTCGATACGCGAAACGTACGAGTTTATATGGAAGCGCAAAGACGAGCAAGGACGCGCCGGAAGCCGCAATTTGCGACAGGCTATGCTTGTGCTTCGCATCGGCACATCGCTTCTCGGGTGACATTTTGACGCTTAGTGAAATGCTCGTAAGGCTCGAGTCCGGCGGGAACCTCTCCCGGGACGAAGCCGCCAGCGTGATGGAGGAACTTCTCGCCGGACGCTTGGCCGACGACGATATCGTCCGCCTGCTCGAAGCGCTACGCACGAAAGGCGAAACTGTCGAGGAGCTGGTTGGTTTCGCGAGCGTGATGCGCCGCCGCGCCAGTTCCGCCCTTGCACGAGTAGCGGTGCATGCCGACGCCCTGGTGGACACCTGTGGCACCGGTGGCGGCAAGGTCCGCACATTCAATATCTCCACCGCGGCGGCTTTCGTGGTGGCTGGCGCAGGTGTCCGCGTGGCAAAACACGGGAATCGCTCCTACACCACAAGCTGCGGCTCAGCGGATGTGCTCGAGGTCCTCGGCGTGAAGATTGACGGAGTACCGGAGGAAGCAGCGGCCGCGATCGACGAAATTGGAATTGGCTTCTTCTTCGCGCCCGTAGCGCATACTGCCGCGCGGCATGCCGCCGCGGCCCGGAAGCGGCTCGGCGCGGCTACCGTCTTCAATTTGCTGGGACCCTTGACGAACCCCGCGGGCGCTCGCGCGCAAGTGCTGGGCGTCTTCGCCGCGAAATGGACGGAGCCGGTGGCGCTCGCTCTTGCCGAACTCGGCACGCGCAGGGCGTTCGTGGTGCACGCGGACGATGGTCTTGACGAAATTGCGTTGAGCTGCGAGACGCAGGTCTCGGAGGTTCGCGGCAACTCGGTGCAGACGTATCGCCTCTCGCCCGAGGATTTCGGCCTTCCGCGCGCGGCCGTGGAAACATTGGCCGGCGGGAATGCCGAAACAAATGCGCAAATCATTCGCGACGTGCTGGCTAGCGTGCCCGGACCGCGCCGCGATATCGTGATCGTCAACGCTTCGGCAGCGCTGGTGGCTGCCGGCCGCGCAGCCGATTTTCGCGAGGGTGCGCAGCTTGCAGCGAAATCGCTCGACTCCGGAGCAGCGCGAGAAAAACTCGAAGCGCTCGCCAGGTTCACGCACAAATAATCGAGCTATTCCTGATTCTGCAGCGCACGCACCGCGCATAGGAATGAGACCCCTGAGAACGCCGCAAAGGCCGCGATTTCGATCCAGGCGGATCGTCCCGACCCAATTCCCACCGAAGCGTATCGCAGAAAATCAACTTGCCAGGAAATCGGATTGGCGATTGCAGCCCCGCGAAACCATGCTGGAAGCGGGGCAAGCGGATAAAACATCGAGCTCGCAAATAAGAACACGAAATAAAAAACGGACGTTACGCCGTTGAACACGTCATTCCGGCGAATTCTGAGTGCAAAGATCGCGTAGAAAAAGAACCAGCCCGCCGCGCCGCCAAGAACCCCTAGCACCAGCAGCGGCAGCCGGTCCACGCGAACCCTTATCCCGAGCAGCGCCTCTCCAAGCGCGATGGTCAACGCCGCTTGTGTGAGCGCGACGAAAAGGTTAAACGTCACCTTCCCAAGCAGATATTGCGCACGGGCGAGAGGATACGTGAGCATCTCGTAAAAAATGCCGTTATCGCGATCCAGGAAGAAGCTCCAAGACGTGTTTGACGCGATGCCAAAACTCGCCATACCCAATGCACCGGCCAGAAAAAACGAGTTGTAGTTGGCGCCACGCAGAGATACCGGGCCGCCCAATCCGTAATTTACGCCAACGCCAAAGACAAGCATGTAAAGCACCGGCATGCACAGATCCCAGAAAATGAAAGTGACGTTCGTCGAACGGATGCGCGCTTCGCGGTACAGTACGGCAGTGATGGCGGACATGTTCAGTTTCCCTTCTGCGTCAAGGTGACGAAAATATCTTCCAGACTCGCGCCCGAAAGCTCCACGTGGAGTAGCCGGCCGCGCCGTGCAAGCTGCGAAGCCCATTCAAGTACCTGCGCTTCGCTGGCCTTGAGCGCAAGTTCCACTGTGTTGTTGCTGATCGTGCGCCGCAGCGGTTGCAGAGCCTCCACTTCGGCTTCGATTCCGGCGGGCAGTGCGTCAAAGGTCAGCGCCACTTCGTATACGCCGTCCGAAAGCAGCTTCAGCGCGTGCAAATCGCCGCGCGCTACCTGGCGCCCGTGTTGCATGATCAGAATGTCGTCGCAGAGCTCTTCGGCCTCGTTCAGGATTTGCGTGGTGAGCACAATCGTGCGCCCCCGGCGCGCTTCTTCCCGAAACGCATCCATCACCGCGCGTTTGAGCAATGGATCCATGCCCGTGGAAAACTCGTCGAGAAAAAGCAGCGGCGTATCCACCATGAACACCTTGGCAACCTGCACGCGCCTCTTGAACCCGCCGCTCAAGTCCTGCACTTTTCGATGGATCTCGCCGGTGAGGCCAAATCGCTCCATCGCTTCGCCCGCGCGCTTTCGCGCCGTGCTCGAATCGAGACCGTGAAAGCGCGCAAAGCTAAACAGGTTGTCCTGCACGCTGAGAAATAAATCGACGGCCGTTTCCTGCAGCACCACGCAGATTCGCCGGCGCACTTCAATCGGTCGCTGTACGACGTCAAAACCCATTACATTGGCGCGCCCGCTGGTAGGCCGTACCAATGTAGTTAGCATCTTCAGCGTGGTCGTCTTCCCCGCACCGTTCGGCCCCAACAATCCAAAAATACTGCCGGGCTTTACGTTGAAGCTCATTCCGTTCACCGCCTGTACGGCAGCGCGCCCCCGCGAAAATAGCCCTCGCGGGGCGTAGATCTTCACAAGGTTCTCGACCTGCAAGGCAAATTCAGCCATGACTCACCTTTCGGCTCTCTACGAAGCCAAACTTTGTTTGGGAATAATCCGCAATCCGCGGCTGCGGAAAACTATAATGGCCACCCGGTAGGGTGGTCGGAGGATCGGCCTTTGGAACGAAAGCGGCCGGTCAGCGGAGGATGATGGTGACTCGCATAGGCGTAACCTTGGGGCTCTTACTTTCGTCCGTAGCCTATCCAGCAATCGCACAGATGTCAACCAGTGGAGCAGCGCACACCGCCGCCGAAGTGCGTGCTTGGCGCGAAGCCAATGAGGCGCGCGTGATCAATGAGATGGTCTCGCTGCTGGTGATTCCGAATGTCGCGAGTGATGCGCAAAACATTTCGCGCAACGCTACACAGTTGGTGGAAATGCTTCACGCGCGCGCCTTTTCCACGGAGCTTCTTCCCACCGTCGAAGGCCGCGGCCCCGTCGTCTTCGGCCGCCTCGATACCCCTGGCGCGAAGCGCACCATCATTTTCTACATGCACTACGACGGTCAGCCGGTCGATCCGGCCACGTGGACGGGCACAAAACCGTTTGAGCCCACACTGCGTGATGCGCCGCTCGAGGCCGGCGGCAAGATCATCCCGTTCCCCGCAAATGGACATTTCGAGGATGACTGGCGTTTGTACGCGCGCTCCTCGGGCGATGATAAATCTCCCATCGTCGCGTTGCTGGCCGCTCTCGACGCCTTGCGCGCAAAGCAGATTCCTCTGGGCGCCAACGTGAAAGTCGTCTTCGATGGCGAAGAAGAAGCCGGCTCGCCCCATCTCGAGAAAACATTGCTGGCGCATCGCGATTTGCTCGGCGGCGATCTGCTCATCAACGGCGATGGTCCCGTCCACCAGTCGGGGCGCATGGAATTGACTTTTGGCAATCGTGGCATCGTGGATGCGCAGATTACGGTTTACGGCCCGGCTCACCCTCTGCACAGCGGGCATTACGGCAACTGGGCGCCGAATCCCGCGATGCGGCTCGCGCAACTCCTGGCCACGATGAGAGACGAGAGCGGTCACATACGCGTCGCAAACTTTTACGACGGCATCACGCCGCTTGGCCCCACCGCGCAAAAGGCCCTGGAAGAGATGCCTGCCAACGATGCTGAACTTGAGCACGATTTGGCCATCGCGAAGCCGGAGGGCGGCGGAAAGAAGCTCGTCGAATTGCTCACCGAACCTTCGCTGAATGTGGACGGCTTGCGCAGCGAGGATGTGGGCTCACAATCGCGCACCGTAATTCCCGATCGCGCCACCGCGGCCATCGACATGCGCTTGGTGAAAAGCATCACGCCGGAGATGCAATTCTCCCGCCTGGTGGCCCACATTCGCGCGCAAGGGTATTTCGTCACCTCGGAAGAACCCACTATGGACGAACGGCGCACGCATGACAAGGTCGCCAAAGTCACGATGACGGCCGGCGGCTACCCTGCTTCGTTGACGTCGATGGATTTGCCCGTTTCGAAAGCGATGGTCCAAGTAGTGGATGCGGCGGCAGGCGGCGGATTGGTGAACATGCCAATCCTCGGCGGAAGCTCCCCAATGTACATTGTCGAAAACCTGGGCCTGCCGGTGATCGGCGTTCCGATCGTGAATTATGACGACAATCAACACAGCCCGAACGAAAATCTCCGCATCGGGTATTTCTGGCGCGGCATGGAAATTTACGGGGCCATTCTCGCCGATCTGAAGTGGTAGACATAGCAATAGAGGCCTCGCACATGGCGGATCAGCTTTATGTCGTGGTCGAGCACTTTAAGGACGCTCCGGCGGTCTATCGCCGCTTTCGCGAGCGCGGCCGCATGATGCCCGAAGGCTTGCAATATGTGGCGAGTTGGATCGATGAAAAACTTGAACGTTGTTTTCAGGTTATGCAGACCTACGATCGGCGCTTGCTTGACGAGTGGATGGCGCATTGGGATGACGTTATCGAATTTGAGGTTTATCCGGTGATGACTTCGCAGGAGGCGGCAGACAAGATGGCGCCGCGCTTGTAGTCAAGTGCGAGGTTATTTCAGCGCCAGGAAATTGCCGAGCAATTGGCGTCCTGAGTCAGTGAGCACCGACTCAGGATGGAATTGCACGCCCTCCACGCGCAGTTTGCGATGCCGCAAACCCATGATCGTGTGATCGCTCGTCTCCGCGGAAATTTCCAGTTCGCGCGGCAGCGATTTTCGTTCGACGATCAGCGAGTGATATCGGGTCGCGGTAAAGGGCCGCGCCAATCCTCGAAAAATGGTCTTATCGTCGTGGAATATTTCGCTAGTCTTGCCGTGAACCACCTGCGGCGCACGGATCACGCGCCCGCCAAACGCGCACCCAATCGCCTGATGACCCAAACAGACGCCCAGGATGGGAATCTTGCCCGCAAAGCGCCGGATCAATTCGACGGAAATTCCCGCCTCCTGCGGCGTACACGGACCCGGTGAAATGACGATGCGCCCGGGGTTCAGCGCGGCAATTTCATCGAGCGTGATCTCGTTGTTCCGGCGCACCTCGAGCGTCGCTCCCAGTTCGCCGAGATACTGCGCCAGGTTGTAGGTGAACGAATCGTAGTTGTCGAGCAGCAGGATCATTGCGGAACCGGCATCCTCACTTTAGCACGCGCTACGTCGCCGGTTCGTGGGCCATCTCAATCGCGCGAAAAAGAGCCTTCGCCTTATTCACAGTCTCTTCATACTCCCGCGCGGGAACTGAATCCGCTACCAAACCCGCGCCTGCCTGTACGTATGCGTTGCCATTTTTCACTACGAGCGTGCGGATCGCGATGCATGAATCGAGGTTCCCGGAAAAATCCAGGTAAAGGATCGCGCCGCCATAAACTCCTCGGCGGGTGGGCTCGAGTTCGTCAATAATTTCCATGGCGCGAATTTTCGGAGCGCCTGTGAGCGTGCCCGCCGGAAAACAAGCCGCCAGCGCATCAAAGCAATCCACATCCGGCCGTAGCGTGCTGCGCAGACTCGACACCAAGTGCAAAACGTGCGAGTAGCGTTCCACTTCCATGAGCTTTGCCACGCGCACCGATCCACACTCGGACACACGCCCCAGATCGTTTCTTCCGAGGTCCACCAGCATGATGTGCTCGGCGCGCTCCTTCGGATCGGCCACAAGCTTTGCTTCGTTGCGCTGGTCTTCGGCCTCGTCGCGTCCGCGGGGCAGCGTCCCGGCGATGGGATGGTAAAACGCCTCGCGTCCCTGCACCTTTACCAGCATCTCCGGCGAGCTTCCCGCCACCGCCACGTCACCGAGCTTCAGAAAATACATGTACGGCGACGGATTCACCACGCGGAGTGCGCGATAAATCTCGAAGGGATCACCCCGCAGGCGTGCTTCAAATCGCTGGCTCAGCACGATCTGGAAAGCATCTCCCGCCCGGATGTATTGCTTGCATTTGCGAATTGCCGCGAGAAACTTTCGCTTGGAGAAATTGGAAGTAAATTTCGGCGATGCACGTTTTGTGCGTGGTTTCTTGCGGCGAGCCGTTTCCGCAGGCAATGGCCGCTCGAGCAGCTTCCGCATTGCAGCGATCTCGCGCGCGGCCGCGTCATACTTGGCCTTCAGCGTCCCGCTGCCCTCGGTGAAGACGCTGCGCACGATCCACACACGGTGCTGCACGTGGTCGAACGCCACGAGTCCCAGGTAAAACATCATGACGGCGTCGTCCAGCGCCAGGTCATCACGGACCGTGTCCGGCAGCTTCTCAAACTGCCGGACCATGTCGTACGCGAAATAACCGATAGCGCCGCTCACGAGCGGCGGCAAGCCCGGCACGCGAACGGCTCGATAGCGCTGGACCAGGTTGCGCAAATACTCCATCGGACGAACGCGTTGCCAGTTTGTGTGATGATTCGATTCGAGCACGCACGCGCCCTCGCGGTAGCGAAACACCTCGGCAGGATTTGCGCCCACAAATGTATACCGAGCGATCTTCTCGCCTCCTTCGACACTTTCAAGCAGGCATGCGTAACGCGCATCGCGCGCCAATCTTAGGTACGCCGAGACGGGCGTTAGCAAATCGGCGCGCATCACGTCATATACCGGCACAAGGTTTCCTTGCCGCGCCAGTTTTCGAAAAGTTTTAAAATCAGGTTGAATCATCGGCCTACGAACGGTATCACGCCCCGCCCTTCTCTTGCTTCAGCGCCGCCAGGACGGCCCGCCGCATCACGCCCACCGGCGCCCGATTGCCAAACCATATCTCCCATTGTGCCGCCGCCTGCGCCAGAAACATTTCGACGCCGGAGACTGTCGCTATGCCCTTCCGCGCCGCGTTCCGTAAAAGAGGCGTCTCAAGCGGGCGATAAACCATATCCATCGCCACGTCGCAACGCATCTCGCGGACCTCGAGCGGCGCACCACCTACGTGCGACCAACCCAACGGCGTAGCATTAATGATGGCCGCAAAAGAGATGCCGCGAACGCTCTTCCGCGGGATCGCTTCTCCACCTACCGCACGTGCCAACTGCTTGGCTTGCGCCGGCCGCCGAGCGCAAATCGCGACATTTGCGCCCGCCTCCGCCAATGCGAACGCCGCAGCGCGCGCCGCTCCGCCCGCGCCGAGCAATAGCACGCGTGCGCCGGCAAGCGTCATTCGCGAAGTGAGAGCGCTCAGCACCCCAACATAGTCGGTGTTGTAGCCGAAGAGCCGCCCAGCACGAACCACAACGGTGTTTACCGCCCCAATCTTTGCCGCTAGCGGATCGCACTCAGACAAGTATCGCAACATCGACTCCTTGTGCGGCAAAGTGACACTGAAGCCCTTCAGGCAAAGCTCGGGGATCACCGCGACGAAATCTCGCACATCGCGTACTGGTATAGGCAGGTAGACTGCATCCATACCCCGCGAAACATACGCTGCGTTGTGCAAGACAGGCGAAAGCGAGTGGAGCACCGGATCGCCGATCACGCCACATACGCGCGTCTTTTCGCCGATCGTATCCGCCCGATATCTCTCGCGCATTTCTGCTACGGAAAGCTGGCCCGGCGCGGTGGCCGTCTCCAACGCCGCATAAGTGATGGCACTGCCTTCGCGCAGTGCCAGAATCCGTGCCGGCAATCCAGCGTCGCCCATAGGCACAGCCACCACGTTTCGCCGCCCACGGCCCGCGCGGAGCACCCGCACGCTATCGCCTAGCGTGCGACACTGTGTCGCAATCTTGATAGCGTCGCCCCTGCAACGCTTGAGCCGTCGAACGATGTCTGCAAGATCAGGCGGCGTTCGGCGAAAGTCGTGGAAAGACACCAGTATGCGCGCACCAGCATTGCGCAGTTCGCGTATTCCCGCCGCGCCCAGGCGTTCCGCCGATTCAATCTCGAGGTCGCACCAAGCGCACCCAGATTTCGCGGCAGCCAGCAAGCCAGCCATTTCCGCATTCGTGCCGCCCGCAAATCGGCCTCCCGCCACACGCCGCCGCAGCGTGGCAATCACGCAAAGCCGGCTGCCGGCCCTCTTTCCGCGAGTGGCCAGCTCCTCGGGCAAGCGCTTCAGCAGGCGCTCTAGCTCACGTCCACTCGCAAGCCAATCCAGCCGGAGTTCGACAGTTCGAAACTTGCGGGGGTCACCTCGCAGCACTGCCCGGATACGAGCCAGCATGGCGTCGGCGGAGGGTTCCGCTATCACGGCGCAGATAGGGTCTCGAAACAGCACAGAGTCCTTTGCTTCGGCGCTGAAAAAGGAGCGAACTGCGCTTCTACCATGCGCCATCGCGTGTGTAAAGCGACACGGGTGGTTCTATTGACGCTCACTAGGGCCTTTGTTAGCGTCGAGTTGCGAAGCTCTTGGCCGCAATTGCTGGGGGCATAACCTCTAAGGAGTGAATAAGATGCGAGCGAAATGGATGTCACTGTCTCTGATTTGCGGATTGGCTGCCGGCGCTGCCGCGGCTCAAACGACGCCCGCGACGGCCGATACTTCCGCGATGTATTGCTCTGGAGTCGTGACATCGGACGCCGTCCCCCAAGACCGCTACCTGATCTCTGGCGAAGAGTCTTACGATAAGACGACCTTTGTCCTGCACGACCTTGTCTACGTAAATCGCGGTAGCGAACAAGGCGTCAAAGAAGGTGATGAGTTTCTCGTCGTCCGTCCGGAAAGTGAGCATTTGCAGCAGGAATGGTTTAGGCACCAGAACTCCCTGATGCACGCCATGGGTACTACGTATTCGGACCGTGGCCGGATTCGCATCGTGCACGTCGGTCCGAAGGTCTCAACCGCGGAAATTGTGTTCGCGTGCAGCTATCTGCAGCGTGGCGATCTCGTGCTGCCGTTCGCGGAACGGCCTGCGCCCACACTTCGTCCCGCATCCCTCGACTATTTCGCGCCGCCGTCCGGCAAGACCGCGATGATAGTGAGCACCAAGGGCTTTGGCGAGGCCGTGGCGCATGACGAAATTGTCTACGTCAACATGGGTTCGGAGCAGGGAGTGCAGGTGGGTAGCTATCTCCGCGTGTTCCGCTACCAGGGTGACTCCAAGGAATACGTCTATAACGTCAAAGGCCTCGCCTACCGGGCGTACGGCTTTGGCAGCACTCCGGTGAGCTACACTGGAGCCGATCTGCCACGTGACGTCGTTGGAGAAGGAATCGTTCTGCGTGTTACTAAGAACACGGCTACGGTCATGATTGTGGCCACGCGCCGCAGTTCGATTTTCGCGGGCGATTACGTCGAACTCGAATCTCGCTAGCCATTACGCTTCGCAGGAAGGCGCCGTTCCGGCCGGACCGTCATATCAAGACGGTAGGGCTTCTCGGACGGCGCCTTTTTCCATCCGTGCTTTTCGAATCGAATAACGCCAACGCAACACGCTTACCACCACGATCACCAGTAAACAGATCTCGATAAAGATTTTCCCTCCGTCGAACCAATCCACCGGAGAATTTTTCAAATCAGGGTCCGTGAAAATGCTGTGCCAAAACATGGCGATGGCCGCCACATAAACGCTGAAATGAAAGGCCTTCCACGTCCTGCGGCCCAGTCGCACGCGAAAGTATGAAGTCACCACCACAATCGCCACCATGTAGAGCGCAATCGCGCCAATGGTATTTTCGAGCGGCTGGCTCGGCGAGTGCACGGGGTAGACCAGATCCATCACCCGAAATCGCGTCGTCCTGTTGAAGAGCAGCACAATCGGATGCAAGATGGAAACCGTTATGGCGATGTAGCCCGACCAGTTGTGCCACGCGAAATAATTCAGCCGGCGATGGGGCCAGTAGCGCACGGGGCTGTACCGAAAGGCCATCAACATTCCCAGCAGCATGTTGATTGCGACCGCGCCCACGGCCACCAGGCCCACGTAGGCAGAAAGATCGAGAACGGTTATGCCCATCGGCAGCATCAGGTTATAGATTCAGCGGATCGCCGCTCTCTCTTGACCCTTTCAAGAATATGCGGATGCCATCCACCGCTAGAGCCGCCGCACCATAACAGACTGAGACGCTCGGAGGGAAGACTACGGTTTCGCGCAGCCGGATTTATTTTGTTGGGCTTGCGGGCGTATACAAAAATCGCTGGTCAGTGGGGACATCTTTTCCAGCGTCTTCGTCCGAGAAAATTTCCGCGGTAAATCCTGAAATTCTTGTGTCCAGCGATTTCCATGTGTCGGGCGGTAGGCCGGCCTTGGCGCAAGTCTCCGCAAGAAAGCGCTCGGGTGTGAAGCCGTGCTCGACGGCCACCTGTGGCAACAACAGTCCCCGGCGGCGGCCTGCCTCGATCCAAAGACCATGCCGGCCGATTTCGATTTGTTCCGGCAGAATCGGTTCCATCGGTGAAAGGGCTGAAATCTCAACCGTCAGCTCGCCGATCTCATCGGGCTGCACGGGCGCAAACCGTGTATCCTCGCGTGCCGCCAGCACCGCGCAGGCAGCCACGGTGTGCGCTAGCGGATCCAGCGGTATTGGCTGCCCCACACATCCGCGCAAAGCTCCGTGCCTCTTTAGCGTGACGAAGGCACCGCGCCGCTCCGCGAGCGCCGCACTGGTGGCGCCGGGTTCCCACATGCGGCTAAGCGTCACCGCTTCCACAATTGCGCGTCGCGCTATCCCGAGCAGACTGCGCCGGTCTTCGCTAGAGAGTGGGGACATCCTGCATTTTCTTCTTAGTGGATTCAAGGAGCCGGAGTTGGCGGCGCTGCTTGATGCTGCTATCCACCTGGCTCCAGAATTTCAGGAAGTATTGTACTGCCGACGCGATGGCGCTGATCACGACAAGCCATAGTAGGATGGCGCCGAGCTTTTGCAGGAATAGGTGTCTCGCACCCAGAATCACCACGCTGGCAGCAAGAACCTGTAGGACCATCTTCGTTTTGCCAAGCGTGGAAGCTTGGATCGTCAAACCCTCCGCGGAAGCAATGCTGCGCAAACCGCTCACAGTGAATTCGCGTCCGATGATAATCACCACCATCCACGCCGGCACCAGCCCCATTTGCACCAGAGAGATGAATGCCGCCGAAATGAGCAATTTGTCCGCGATGGGATCGAGCAAAATTCCGAGCGTCGTCTCCTGGCCGCGGCGCCGCGCTAAAAATCCGTCTGCCCAATCGGTGGCCGCGGCGACAAGCAGGATCAGCACGCCCCAAATCACAAACGGAATGGGCACTCCCCAGAGCACGACGTTCGGCTCACGCGTAAGGAGCACAACAACCAGGAGAGGCACGAAGAAAATTCGGAGAAGGGTCAGCGCGTTGGGCAGGTTCATAGGCCACCGAGGGCCGTTAGAGACGTTTCGAGCCGCGGCTTCCTGCTGAGACGCCTCACTATAGTCCCCATTATCGTCCCAGTCAACGCCACTTCGCGCCCGCAAAGTTGCGAAT
The DNA here is from genome assembly GCA_035602725.1 of Candidatus Acidiferrales bacterium. Classification (GTDB taxonomy): domain Bacteria; phylum Acidobacteriota; class Terriglobia; order Acidiferrales; family UBA7541; genus DASTCZ01. The sequence goes on along the minus strand of DATNLT010000051.1, from coordinate 21,705 downwards.
TCTGCTCCAATTTGCGCACGTTCGATTCAGCGTAATCAGTTACTTTTCACGTACATAGATGCTGCACAACTGTGCAAAACTCAGTAGCCGGGCCCGGAATTGCCGTTAACCAGACCTGCAACTGTCCCGCCACGTACCTCCCGCAAGTGATTGATTACACTGAGTTTATATAACGGCGAACCCAAACTGGGCTTGCCATCAAGCTCCGTGCACCGAATTTCAGCGAAATCCACGAATTCATTTTCCACAAGGTTTTCCACCGCTTTGGGGTAGCAAAGCCTGATGAAAAACAGGCGCTTTCTTGGCTTTAGGCTCGGATTGGCCCGCGCAGGATGCGCACCGGAAGCGTGATGATGGCCTTCACCAAATCAAGTGCGCCGCCCACAGCAATGCCCACGAGCCGAAATGGCAACAAGAACAGCCAAACGATCGGGTAGAGCACCAACGCAACCAGCGCCAAGGGCCAACACAACACCAAAAGAATGCACCACAATAGAAAGGAGGTCATTTGCGAGTTCCCTATTCAGTTACGCAAAAATCGCGGGATATGTTTCACACGAATCGGCGCACACCTCTGCAAATATTTATCCCGCGTGCTTTGCCGGCTTTGCCGCGTATTGGGCCACGCGCCGCGCCAGCGACTCCGGAAGCTCCACATCCAGGCGCATCTCCGATTCACCGGTGACCGAATTCACCACGCGGCCGAGCGCGTAAATCAGCGCAAGCGATTTTCCATCCGCGAGCGGCACCCGCAGCTTCAAACGCACCACGGGATCAATCGGCATGCCTGCATCAATTCTCGCCAGCAAATTGTCCAGGCCGTCGCCCGTCGCCGCCGATACATACGCGTTGCTCCCGTTGGCCAGTCGCAGCGCGGCAAGTTCCTCCGGCGGCAGCAAATCCACTTTGTTGTAAACGCGAAGCCGCGGCGTCTTCTCCACGCCGAGATCAGCGAGCACTTTCTCCACTTCCTGGTCCTGCTCGGCATGCTGCGGGTTGGCCGCGTCGGTCACGTGCAATAGCAACGCTGCTTCCTGCACTTCTTCGAGCGTGGCGCGAAATGCGGCAATCAGGGCCGGAGGCAAGGCGCGAATAAAACCCACCGTATCTGACAAAAGAACACGGCGCCCCGATGGCATGCGCACTGCGCGCACCGTGGGATCGAGTGTGGCGAACATGCGCGAAGACACAACCACCTTCGCCTTTGTCAGGGCATTGAACAGTGTGGATTTCCCGGCGTTCGTGTAGCCTACCAGCGCCACCGTCCCCAGCGGTACGGCTTGCCGCGATGCGCGGCGTTGCGAACGCTGGCGCCGAACCGTCTCGATATTCTGTTGCAGGCGTTGGATCCGATCGCGGATGCGCCGCCTGTCGGTCTCGATTTTCTGTTCGCCGGGTCCCCGAGTTCCGATGCCGCCACCTAAACGCGAAAGCTCGGTGCGGCTGCCTGCCAGACGCGGCAGCAAATAATTCAGTTGCGCCAACTCCACTTGCAATTGCCCTTCGCGGCTGCGCGCGTGTTTGGCAAAAATATCCAGGATAAGCTGCGTGCGATCGATCACGCGGCGGTCGAGGACGTCGTCGATATTTCGCTGCTGGCTGGGTGTCAAACTCGCATCGAAAATCACCAGGTTGGCTTTGCGAAATTGCGCTTCGGCCTCGATTTCTTCGAGCTTGCCGCGTCCGACGAGCGTAGCCGGATCGGGCCGGTCGCGAAGCTGCAGCATCGAGCCAACCACATTACCGCCCGCGCTTTCCGTCAGCTCCGCCAACTCGACGAGAGCGTCCCGCTCCACTTGTCCCGTTTCTCCGCCCGGCACGCGCGGCGCACGCTTGCGCCCCACACCGACGAGCAGAACGCGCTCCCGATTGTCAGTGGATTGTGCGGCTTTCATGGGAAGGTCGGTGCGCGGGTGATAACTTAATCCGCGCAGGGAAGTATACTACGCCACCTCGGACGAACTCTGCTCACGAACCGCGCCGGACGAATTTGCTTTGCCTAATTCCGCTTGCAGGTAGCGCAATGCAGACTGGGCAACGGCCGTATCGTCGCCGAACCCTTCAAACCATTGCACGCCGGACTCTTTTCGAAACCAGGTGAGCTGCCGCTTCGCATATCTTCGTGTGGCTTGCTGGATTTCGGAGATGGCGCTCGGCAAGGTGCGTTTCCCGTCCAGATGTTCGAGCAGCTCCCGATAGCCGATGAATAGCAGCGGCTTCGCATCTTTGGCGGCACCGTGCGCCACGAGCGCCTTCACTTCCTCGATCCAGCCGTTTTCGATCATCTCCACCGTTCGCCGCTCGATTCGCTCGTAAAGGGCCGTGCGCGGCGGGTTCAAGCCAATCTTGATCGGCCGAAAGCCCGGCAAACTTTCGCGGCCGCTGCGGTGCACTTCGGTGATCGGCCTCCCTGCGAGTATGCAAACCTCAATCGCCCGGACCAGCTTGGGTGTGTCGTGCGGGCCAATTCTCTCCGCAGCCGCTGGGTCCATGCGCGCCAAGAGCCGGTGCAGGTGCCCCGGCTTATTGCGCTCCGCTCGGCGCAGCAATCGTTTCCGCAAATCCTCGGACCGCAGAGGCGCATCGGCCAACCCTTCGAGCAAAGCCCGTAGATATAGGCCTGTGCCTACAGTCATGATCGGCAGCCGTCCGCGGCGTTCGATTTCCTGCAGAACACCGATCGCGCGCTTGCGATATTCCCCCGCGGTACATATCTCATGTGGCTCCAGCAGATCGATCAAGTGATGTGCAATTTCTCGCCGCTCCGCGAGGCCCGGCTTTGCCGTACCGATACCAAAACCCCGATACACCTGGGTGGAATCGCACGCGAGGATTTCGCCATTCAAGCGCTCTGCCAGCCAAACCCCAAGTGAGGATTTGCCCGACGCTGTGGGACCGACAATTGCAACGAGAGGGTTCGAAGTTACGCCGCCTGGCGCCCCGGAAGATCGTGCGGATGACATCAAAAACGCTTCCAATATCGCAGCAAGAGAAATATCAGCACGGCAAATCCCAGCAGGATCATCCCCAGGACTTGATTGCGACCGGCTTTCACTGGCCTTGGGGCAGCGGAAGATTGTAGAGGAACATAAATCTCAACTCGATGAAAGGACCCGAAAACGCGGGTGGCAGCGGTTCGAAGGGCGAGGACGCGCGGATCGAAGACATCGCCGCGCGATCGAGCGGCTCCTTGCCCGACGGACCTTCCAGAATCGGCTCGGGATTCAGCACCGTGCCATCGCGCATGATGCGAAACCGCAGAATCACGCGGCCTTTCTCTCCCATACGCGCCGACTCCGGAATAATCGCATACCAGTTGCGTTTTACGCTGGCCAGCACACGCGCCAGATAATTGGTGAAATCCACGCCTTCCGTCGGGGTGAGCATTTGCATGCCGCCCGCGAAATCTCCTCCGCCACCGGCACCGCCCGAGTAACCCCCACCGCCTCCGAGACGTCCGCTGAAGCCAATCCCTGGCGCGGCGTTCGCGCTGCGCGAAAGGTCTTGCACTCCCTGCTGCACCGAACCGCTAGCCGAATAGTGCGGCAACACCAGGCCATTTTGCGTTGTGGTGGTTCCCGGCTGAATTGGCTCAATGGAAGGCGCGGGACGCGGCGCCTCGGTCCGCGGTTGCTGCGGAGCCTGCACCTGCTGTTGCGTGTTGTCGGGATTCGAACGCGGCAATTGCGGAATCTCGCGTGCATCCTGCGGAGCCGCGATGGGAGGTTGTATCGATCCCGGACGTGGCTGTGGCGTGGGAGGCGCAATCCTCTTCAGAAACTTGGGATCGATCTTGAGCTTATTGCTTTGCGGCTGTGGAGCCGCCGGCACGTGCGGCGTATTCTTCAAATCGGGCGGCAGGTAAAGATATCCAAGTTGTCGCGCCGCCTGATCGATTTCCGCCTGGGTGGGCTGATGGCCCGGAAACAATTGCATTATCATGACGAGAATCAAAAGCGCGAGCGCGTGGAGCAATGCGGAGGCGCCGCGAAGAACCCATCGTTTTTCATCCCGCATCGCCGCCGGAGGCTGCGCCAGCAGATTTACTTCGCCCGTGGTCATTACATCCGGGTCCAGCACCTCGGGCATTTCCCACGCGCGCATTTTCGCGTGCGCGACGATTTCCGGTGGCTTGGCATCCTTGGGAACGGCGACCTGCGTGGCAATCACATCGAGCGGCACGAATTTCGAAAGGTTGCTGGCCACGTCGAGCCCGCCCATGGGCATGTCCCGCGCGATCAGCACACGGCTTGGCAAAACGTCTAACGGCATGTATGCAGGAATATTCGAACGTGTCTCCAGCGGCGCCACCGGCAAATCCGCCGGAATAAGCGTCCGCGACTCGAGGTCGCTACTACGCCGGCGGCCTTCGATAGCCGTGGCCGAAAGCGGGCGAGCGTCTGTAGGAACGAGGGTTCGCGAAATCATGATGAGATGGCTTGGGGAGACACGAATGCACCTACTTGGACGCGCTGCGCATGCTCGAAGATGCTTGCCGCTACTCGGTTCGCCAGCTCCAAAGCCCGGCGGCCCGCATCCCCATCAACACGTGGAACTTGGCGCGTCCGCACACACTGCAAAAAGGACTCCAGTTCGGACGCCAGCGGCTCGCGCGCCTCGGTGGGCAGCTTTTCATAGGCGAACTCCGGCGTGGGCCCCGGTTTGCCAACTCTTACCCGCAAAACATCCCGGCGCCCATAATCGAGCGAAATGTACTCGTGGTCCTGAAAGAAGCGCATCTTTCGAACACGCTCGGTGGAGACCCGGCTGGCCGTCACATTGGCCACGGCTCCCGAGGCAAACTCGATTCGCGCGTGCGCGATGTCCACCTTGTCGGTCAGCACGGGGATTCCCACGGCCTTTACGTCCGTCACCGGCTCGCCCACCAGCGCCAGCAGAATGTCCAAGTCATGAATCATCACGTCAAACACCACGTCAATATCCAGGCTCCGAGGAGTGAAAACGCCCAGCCGGTGCACCTCAAAAAAGAGCGGGCGCCCAAGAATCCCCTCCGCGGCGACTACGGCGGGATTAAAACGCTCGAGATGTCCGACTTGTAGAATGCGCCCCGTTTCGCGTGCCGCGACGATCAGCTCGTCCGCGTCGCCAAGCGAAGCCGCGATGGGCTTTTCCACCAGTACATCCAGTCCCATGCGGAGTAGCGCGTCACCCATGCGCGCGTGTTCCACGGTCGGCACCGCCAGGCTTACGGCATCCACACGTCCCCGTAGAGATTCCATGCCAGGCAGAGACGAAGTTCCAAATTCCGCCGCGACTTGCGCGGCACGGTCGGCATTCGCGTCCACCACGCCCACCAATTCAGCCTCGGGCATTTCACGATAGACGCGCACATGGTTGCGTCCAAAATCTCCCACGCCCACCACGGCAACGCGAATCTTCGGCTGCACGATTTTGTTTTGCGCGGCGCTCATGATTCTCTTCCGGTGAACTCTTTCGCTGCTCCAGGTGCAAAGGCACGGATGGTGATGCCCGCCGCATTGGCGGCCTCGATCAGTTGCGCGCGATCAAAAAGCAAAGTGCGGTGTGCATCAATCGCGAGCGCGGTCGCCTTCGAACGGCGCATCACCTCGATCGTCGGCAAGCCGATCACCGGCACGTCAAAGCGCATGTCCTGTCGAGGCTTGCTGACTTTTACTACCGTGAGTTCCTGGCCCGCCGCGATACGCGCGGCGCGTTCGATGGTTTCGTCGGTGCCTTCCATCGCCTCAATGGCGATGCACGCGCACTCGCGAACCACGACGGTCTGGCCCAGGTCCATGGCGGCGATATGCCGCGCGACCTCGAGCCCGTACTTCATATCCTCTGCCTCGCGCTCGGTGGGCGCGCGGCGCGTAAGCAGCTCCGGCTCGGGAATCAGCGGCTTCAGGAACACCGTCGAATCCACCAGTTGAATCCCTTCGGATTCCAGAACTTTGGCCACGGCGCCGATCAGCGAATCGGTGTTTTTCCTCGGCAGCGCAAACAGCAATTTCGCCAGCCGCCAGTCTGGCCGGATCGAGCTGAAAATTTTATTGTGCTTCACCTGGCCCGCCATCACGGCGTGGTGCACATCCTCCTGATGCAATAAATCGATGGTACGCCCCAGATCACCCAGCCCTACCCAATGCAGGCGCGAAGCCACGCGCTCGAGTTCGGGTGAGGCTTCATCTTTCAACGCGATCACCGCCATTTCGATGCCCTGGCTGCGCGCGCCCTCCAGCACGAGAAAAGGAAATCGCCCGTTACCCGCGATCAGACCCCAGCCGCCCGCGCGCGGATTTTCCAGGCGATTCGATGACGGGGAAATGGACATACGAGAAGGCTACTTCACCAGCCCACGCTCGGCAGCCTCGATAAATGCAATCAACTCTTTGACGTCTTCCGAGCCAGGCAACGTTTCGCGCATCTGCTCGAGCGCTTGCGAGGTGTTGAGCTTCGAGCGCAACAGCAACCGGAAGGCTTGCTCGATGGCGTGCATGCGCTCGGCGGAAAAGCCGCGGCGCTGCAAACCAACTTTATTCGCACCCACGCAGTGCGTCTCTCGTTCGGTGACCACCATTCCAAAAGGAGGAACGTCTTGCGTGATCACGGTCGAGGCCGCAATGTACGCGTATCGTCCGATGCGGCAAAACTGGTGCACGGGACTGAATGCCCCGACGTTCGCGTAATCTTCCACCGTGACGTGGCCTGCGAGCGTCGCTCCATTCACAAATATAATATGGCTGCCGATCTGGCAATCGTGCCCCACATGCGAATACGCCATGAAGAGATTACTGTCGCCGATGCGTGTGGCGCCACCACCATGGTGGGTGCCGCGGCTGATTGTGACGCATTCGCGAAATTGATTTCCGTCACCAATCACCAGCTCGGAGCGCTCGCCCGCAAATTTCAAATCTTGTGGAACGGCGCCCACCGAGCAAAACGAATAGAATGTGTTGTCGCGGCCGATCCGCGCCGGACCCAGCACCACCGCGTGCGGCAAAAGCTGGCACCCTTCACCGAGATCTACTTCGTCGCCGACCACCGCCCAAGGCCCGATGTGCACGCCTGCGCCAATGCGCGCGCTCGACGAAATTGAAGCGCGCGGATCGGCATGCCATCCCGCGGTGTTTTGTGCCTGCGCCGTGGTTGACGCGGGCGCGGCTTCTTTGGTCGGTATTTTCGTCAAGCTTGCTCTAACCCTGCGCCGGAGTTTCGGTTGTGGCGTCGCGATCCACCATCTTGCACATCAAAATGGCTTCCGCGGCAATTTCACCCTGCACGCGCGCATATCCCTGCAACTTACAAAATGTGCCCCGCCAGTTGAGCACATTCACTTCCAGAATCAATTGGTCACCGGGAACCACGGGACGCCGGAAGCGTGCATTGTCCACGGCGGCGAAATAGAGCAGTTTGTCCGCGCGGTCCGGAATTTCCAGCAGGAGCAGCAGCCCGCCCGCCTGCGCCATCGCTTCGATCATCAGCACGCCCGGCATGATGGGCTTGCCTGGAAAATGACCCTGAAAATAGCTTTCGTTGATCGTGACGTTCTTCACGCCCACGATGCGCTTGAGCCGTTCCATTTCCAGCACGGCGTCCAACATGAGGAACGGGTAACGATGCGGCAATATCTTTTGGATGCCGTTCGAATCGAGAATCATCCTGTCTCCCAAGAAACGCCCGAGGCCGTCTGCCATTCACATTTCGCGCAATGGGCAATTATACGCGAGGAAAACGCGAGGGTCGAACCAGCCGGCGCTGGATTGCTCCGGGCGAACGGCCTTGTTAGCATGGGCGCCGCAATGGCCAATGATGCTCCAAACCTCGAAGTGCTGCCGGCACTATTGCGCGATCTGCGCGGCCGTGACGCTGAAATCTTGCGGCTGATTGAGAAATTTGTTAATGCGGAATCGCCCAGCCTCGATAAATCCGCGGTGGATCGTTTCGGAAAGATCGTCGTCGCCGAATGGAGCAGGCGAGGCGCTCGCGTAAGGCGGATTCGCCAAAAACAGCGCGGTGACCATTTGCTCGTAAATGCGGCTCCCGGCACGCCCCGCACTCGCGGCCAAATCCTCCTACTCGGCCATCTCGACACCGTCTACGACCTGGGCACCTTGGAGCGCATGCCCTACCGCGTTTCAGGCGGACGCGCCTGGGGACCGGGCATTTTTGACATGAAAGGCGGTCTCGTCCTGGCGCTGGCGGCCGTGGATTCGCTCAAGCGTTGCAAGGTCGAACCTCGCAAGAATATCGTCTGCCTTTGGACCAGCGACGAGGAAATCGGCAGCGAAAGCTCGCGCCGCATCATCGAGCAAGAGGCGCGCCGCAGCGATGCGGTTCTCGTGCTTGAACCAGCAGCGGAGCCGGCCGGCGCGCTAAAAACCGCGCGTAAAGGCGTCGGCGAACTCGAGATTCGCGCCATTGGCCGCGCCGCGCATAGTGGCCTAAAGCCGGAAGAGGGCATCAATGCCGTGCACGAGCTGGCGATGCAGATCGCCCGCATCTCGCGTTGGGATAGCCTCCGCCGCGGTACCGGAGTGCACGTAGACGTGATCCACGGTGGCACGCGCACGAACGTAATCGCTGCCGAGGCGCACGCGCAGGTTGACCTCCGTGCCTCGCGCGCGAGCGAAATGCGGCGCATCGAACGGCAATTTCGCGCCCTGCGTCCGATCCTTCCCGGTGCGCGCCTAGAGATTCATGGCGGTTTTTCCCGGCAACCGCTCGAGCGAAAAATGAGCGCGGCGCTTTTTCGCCAGGCGCAAACGCTTGCGGCAACTGTGAATTGGAAGCTTCAAGAGGCTGCGGTAGGCGGAGGCTCGGACGGAAACTTCACTGCCGCGATCGGCGTGCCCACGCTCGATGGACTGGGTGCGGTGGGTGCAGGGGCGCATAGCACGCACGAACACATTGTGATTCGCGAACTGGCGCGGCGGGCCGCACTGCTCGGCGCGTTGATGGCTACGCTCTAGCGCCGCCCGTTTTCGATGCCGCGACCTTCAATTGTTCAGGTAAGCGCGCCGCAGATACGCAGCCGTTTCGCTCTCGAGGGCGAAGTAATCTTCGCGCAGCACTTCGCGGACGGCCTGTTCTGTGGCGCCTTTCACCGTCAGAGCGTCGAGGATGTGATTCAGGTCCGTCACGCCGCCGCGATCGATGATCGTTTCCACCACCGCAAGCGACCACGCGTAAGCGAGGCTCGCACCTTCGCTCGAAAGATTCATCCACGACACCTCAAGATCGCGTAAGGGAATCGCCGTCTTCGCGTCATACGCGGCCACCAGAGCCGCCGCCGATTGCCGCGAACGCGCGCCTTCCATCCACTGCGCGATGCCCTCCTGCAGCCAGGTGGGACACCGGTTGCTCGTCTTCTGTTGCAGGAAACTGTGTGTCAATTCGTGCTTCAGCTCGCGGCCCAGCGCATCGGTGACCGTGCTGATGCCTTGCACCGGCACGCGAATCCTGCCGTCGTTCACCGCGCCCACCCAGGAAGGTGCGTGCGCGATTCCGGCAAATTCCTCGTTCGTGTAAAGGATCACTCCAATGGGTTCCGGCGGGGTAAAACGCAGCGTGTCCCGTATTTCGTCGAAATCCTCCTCCAGCGTATCCAGAATCTCGTGCGCCAGCGCCGGCGTCTCTTCGCCGGAATATCGCAGCACGAAGTGATTCGTCTGCCCTTCGCGGAAACGGCTCTCGGCATCCGCATCCCGCTGTGCTTTCTCGAGCGCCTGGGCCACCTCCGGATCGGGGCGTAGCTGTTGCGAGCGCTTCCACTCCGTCACGGCATCCGGAATTCGATTCAGCCCGTAATCGGCCCAGCCTATCAGCTTGGCCGCATCGGGCGAATCAGGAGTCAGCTGTTTGGCGTGCGCCAGATATTGCAGCGCCGTGGAAAACTCGCTGCGCCGCAGATGGTAGTAGCCAAGATTCAGCAAAACCGACGTGTTGTCCGGCGAAAAATGCAGCGCCCGCTCTTCCTGCGTCACCGCGTCATTGATATTCCCATGGTCAGCTTCAAACAGCGCCGCCGCATTATGTGCCGCCGCGGCTCGTAGCAGGGCCGCAGGAATTCCGGTGGCGGCCATTTGGTCCACAGCGTCCAAATAGGCGGCATCGATTTTGCCGTTATGCACCGCCGCGCTGCTGGCAACTGGATCGGCGCCGTTCAGGCTATCCGCTTCGTCGGAGGGGGGCGCGATGGATAGCGTCTCCGCTTGCCCACCTTTGGTCGAGGCGTGGGCCACAGGGCCGTGCTCTATCTTTTCCACCAAGGACTTGGGCAGCGTGATTTCGCCTTCCAGCATCTCACCTGTTACCTGATTCTCCGTTTCTGTCGCGCGCAGCACGACGATCCGCCGGCCGCTTTTCAGTACGATCACGTCTGCTACGGCGGACTGGGGCCAGAGACATAGCGAAGCGAGGGCACTGATGGCGAGCACGCTGCTGAATCGCATCTTTCAATTTTAGGCGGTTTGCCTCCTGTTCGCGGAGAGATCAGCCGGCCCGCACGCCTATGAATAAACCTGTAAACCACGGAGCAAGCATCTTGCCGCAGGCGGCAATCGCTTGTTAGAGTGAAACAAATGCGAGGGTGGGTCCGCACTTCAATTTGGTTAACGCTGGCAGTTCTTCTTCCTGGCGCGGCCGGTGTTGCCACGTCTGCCGACGACCCACCGGCCAGTCCGCCGGTTTCGGGACCCGTTCATCAGATTTATGACGCGCTGAACGGCCTGAAGGTAAATTTCTCGCAGGTCTATCCGGTGAAAGACCTGGATTTGCGGCGCGACGTCGTCCACTTCACTTTCACCACCGGCAAGCTCGCATTTCTCGAACCCTATCGCGGCAAGATCACCGGCGCTGTTTTCTCCGGCGAAGGACGTGTTCTTGCGATCCCGCGCGATTCCACGGAGAAGGCTTCTTTGGGCCGTTTCCTGGGCGCCCCGTTGCTCGACGAAGGATTCGCGAATGCATATCTCCGCTTTGACGACGATACGGCCGCCGAGTTAAAGGCAAAGCTGGACGCTGCCGGCGCGCTACCCGTGAACGATCCCACCGTAGGACTGGATTGGGATTCTGTAACCGCCACGCTCAACCGCTGGCACTCTTTGCGATTGATTAGCGACATCCTGGCTGACAAGCCGCTTCCCTATTTCTATGCAGGCGTGGGTGGCGAAGTCTCCGGCCCTTTTGACATTCTTGTGGATGACCGCCGCGAGGAACAAGTCACGATTGGGCAGCCAAAGACCGTGGATGACGAACCGCTCTTCGATTCCTGGGCTTCGTTCCGGCGTGCCGGCGCCCCGGCCGAATCGCCGGACATGTGGAAGCCGGTGGATTATTCGATCGAAACTTCCGTATCCCCCGATCTGGTCCTTGACGGCAAGACGGCCATCACGCTGCGTCCCACACGAGATGGCGAGCGCGTAATGCCGCTGGAGCTTTCGAGCCTGCTCCGCGTCGAATCCATCACCGATGATTCCGGCCGCCAGCTCGAATATTTTCAGAGTGATCCGGCTCGCCGCCAGGAGATTGCTCGCGAAGGGGACGACGCACTTTTTGTGGTACTCCCCGAGCCGTCGCACAAGGGCAACACCATCCGCTTGCACCTTACCTACAATGGCCGCGTGATCGCGCAGGCCGGCCCAGGTGTCTTCTACGTGGGTGCGCGAGGCAGCTGGTACCCGCACCCCACCCGCAATGGCGATTTCACTCCTTTCGACCTGCGATTTCGTTGGCCACGACAATGGGACCTAGTAGCCACCGGAAACATGGTGTCTCAGAGCGAATCGGGCGATTGGCGCGAGGGCCAATGGCGCTCCGAACTACCTTACCTGATTGCCGGGTTCAATCTGGGCGACTACCGCGCGGCCTCCACCAAGGCCGGCTCGCTCAAGATTATGGTCTATGCGAATTCGGAGCTTGAGCACGAGCTCTATCAGCGATTGCGGCCCAACACTCCCATAGACGGTGTGCCGCAGGTCGGCCCCTACGACGACCGTCCGAATATCGGCATGAAGCCGGGAGTGGATATTCCCTTGGTGGCGCCCAGCCCCACGGCGCTTCTGAACAAGCTCGGAAACGAAATCGGCGACGCTTCTCGGTATTTTGAGCGCTTCAATGGTCCTTTTCCGTTTAGCAGGCTGGAAGTTTCGCAGATTCCGGGACTCACCGGACAAGGTTGGCCCGGTCTCCTGTACCTTCCGACGTACTCCTTTCTTTCGCCTTCGGCTCAGCGCGTCGCCGGGCTCAACCAGGTCACCAGCGAACACTTCACCGATATCGTTCCCTATCACGAACTAGCCCACCAGTGGTGGGGCAACGTCGTCTCTTGGCAAAGCTATCGCGATCAATGGATCAGCGAAGGGGTGGCCAATTACATCGCGCTCCTTTTCGCGGAGAGTCGCAAGGATTCCGCTCATGAACATGAGCTCGAACTATGGCTCGATCGCTATCGCAAGGACTTGCTCGCCAAAATGGCGGACAAAGACCAAATCGTCGATTCGGCCGGGCCGCTTGCGCTCGGGTATCGTTTGCGCTCGTCGCAGGACCCGCAAGGCTACGAACAAATCACTTATCCCAAGGGAACCTGGGTGTTTCACATGCTGCGCGAAATGCTGCGCGATCCGCGAGCCGCCGATCCCGACGCACGTTTTACCGCCTTGTTGCGAGGGCTCGTGGAATCGCACCGCAATTGGCCGATGAGCACGGCCGATCTTCAGCGCGCCGTGGAAAAAATAATGACGCCAACGATGGATATCGAAGGCGACCGCTCGATGGATTGGTTTTTCGATGAGTGGGTACGCTCCACCGGAATCCCGCATTACAAAGTCGAGTTCACAGCGTCGCGCCGCGGCGATGGCTATGTGGTCAAAGGCGTGTTGCATCAGTCCGGCGTCCCCAACAACTTCGTCGAGAGTGTGCCCTTGTATGCCACACGTGCCGGGGGCAAACCTGAGCTATTGGGACGCGTGGTAGCCGGCGGAAGCCAGACTTCCTTTCAATTTGTCACAGCGGTTCCCCCGAAGCGTTTGCTGATCGATCCTGAATCCACCATTCTCTGCCAGAAGGATTGAGCGGCCTGCGTCCCAATACGCCGATTTCTGATTGCGCTGCGTGTAAAATAAAAACGGGGCGATGGCTCGCCCCGTCTCACTCATTTGTCGTTTAGAAAATCTTTTACAACTTCGAGGGACTCTCGCAGGCCAGATAAATCACAACGGCCGAAGCGACCACGACCGCACTAACTTCAGCGATTGTAATCGTCGTGGTGCCGCCGCCCACCGTCACCGGCCCACCGCCTTTGTTTTTGTTATTGTTCTTATTGTTGTTATTGTTGTTATTGTTGTTATTCGATCCCTGGTCCTGTCCACTATCCTGTCGGGCCGGTGGCGTAAAGCCTCCGGCGGCGGAGGCAGGGGCACCCGCTCCCAACAGCGGCATGGCATTAATCTTCAAATCGTACGCGTGCGGGGCGCTGATCACGTGATCTTCGCCGTTTACGTTGCAATCAAAATCGCCCTTCTCGCTGGCCACTTGGAATTCACGCGAATTCACAACCGCTACCTGTCCGGTGGCCGCTGCATTTGGGTTCGTGCGGACCAACGCTTGTAGCACGTGCACCTCGATCGGCGAACCGGGCATACCTGCAAACCGTACGTTCCCTTGCCGCAGGATCACGTCCACCATGCCATCCTGCTCGTGCAAATCGACGGTGGTGCTCGGGCCCAGCATGATTTGCGCGCCGCCAAACCGCACGCGCAAAGTCCCGCTCGCGTCCGTGGTCAAAGTGTCCCCGTTGTAAACCGACGTGCCGCTCGCTGCCGCGGCCAGACCCACATTCGCGCGGTTCCCGAGCATCACTACCCCAAGAGGAGCATCCGGCTTTGCAAAAGCCGGCGCAGCCAGCAAAGGAAGCGCGAGAGCTATCGCTCCCAGCGTCACAATCAATTTCCGCACAGCAGCCTCCCAGAGATACACGTCAATCATGCTAGGAGGGCTGGCCGCGGCTGTCAATCTCTAATCGCCCTACGGACGTAAGGAGTTTCTGGTATGTCCCGATAGCCGAAACTTTGTCCCGCAAATCCAGCCTAACCTTGGGCACGGCGGGATTTGGGTTAGAATGTTTGCCACCAAAACAAATCGCTGCACGGGGGTGTCGTGCTCCACAAATTCGTCTTCCATAATGACCGGCTCGTGCCGATGGAGCAGGCGAGGCTCTCGCCCGGTCAGGCAGGTCTGCTTTCTGGATGGGGATTGTTCACCACGGTCCGCATCTTTGCAGGCGAGCCATTCGCCTTCGAACGCCATTGGCGCCGGCTTCAGAAAGATGCAGGCCGCACCCGCCTCCCTATGCCCTATTCGGCGGAGTTCACACTCGAAAAGCTTTACGAGGTCGTGCACGCCAATCAGGTCAGCGAAGGCACTGCACGAATCTATCTCGTCTACAACAAGATTGGCTTCTGGCAGAGCGATGAACCGGCTCCGCAGGTCGATCTGATCCTGTATTCCGCTGGCTTGCCTTCCTATCGCGAGCCGGTGAGGCTGGCCCTGCATGAGCAGGGCCGGCATGCCGCCTCACCCCTGGCTGGAGTGAAGGTTACCTCCTGGCTTAATAACGTCTGGAATCTCGCTGAGGCGCAACAAGCCGGCTTTGACGAAGCGCTGCTCCTGAACGAGCGCGGCGAGGTCAGCGAGTGCACGGCCGCAAACATCTTCTGCCTGCAGAAGGGCCGTATTTTGACGCCTCCGCTCGATTCGGGCTGCCTCGAGGGCGTCTCCCGTGGCGTATTGATGGAAATTGCGCCGAAACAGGGGTTCCCGGTCGTCGAGCAAGCGCTGCTTCCGGGCGACCTTTTGACGTCCGAAGAGGTATTTATTTCTTCGACCAACCGGAACCTTCTCGGCGTCGGCGAGATCGCCGGGCACCGTTTCCCATCTGCTCCCGGCCCGGTAACCCTTCGCCTGGAACAGGCGTTCGCTTCCTATGTGGCCGAATACTGCTCGGCCCGCCGAACGGGTGCTCCGGTCCACGGCTGAGGTCTGTCTCGTCCGGGCCTCGTCAGCCGTACCACCGCAACCAAAGAACGGCTGCCTACGTCGAATACCCAGGGGCGCTTAATCGCTGGAAACACCCAGACCCTACCCACGATAAAAAGTTGCGCCCGATCCAGACACGACTTCAACACCGAGGAGAAGCCAATATGAAGAAGACTGGGCTGTTGCTCACGGGACTTTGCGTCTTCGCGCTGCTGCTCACCGTAGTTGCCGTCCATGCGCAAGATAATGCAAACGTCGCGGGCACGTGGGAACTCACCATGGCCGCGCCGCAAGGTGGTGGTGGCGGAGGGCAGGGCGGTTCGCCACAACCTCAGACCCTTACCATCACGCAGGATGGCACCAAGCTTTCCGGCACGCTGGCAGGCGGGCGCGGAGGCGATGCCCCCATTGATGGCACCGTTTCCGGAAACGACGTCACCTTTACCATCCAGCGCACGGGACGCAATGGCAACGCCATGACGCTCACCTACAAGGCGACCGTCAGCGGCGATAGCATGACGGGCTCGATGAGCGGCGGCCAGATGGCCCGCGACTTCACCGCAAAGCGAACCTCGAAGTAAGGCTGTCCGGTGTTGGATTGCGCTCGATAGCGTAGTCGGATTAAAGGGAAGGCAGGCCCGGTTCCGGAAGGTCGGAACCGGGCCTTTTACTTAAGGGGCGACTGCGAGGAACAGGCGGATGAGATTTCGCGGATGAACGGGATGGATGCTGCCACTACAAGAAATTCGATCTCCATTTGCACGTACACCGGGCTGAAGGGTTCGCAACATCGGCCTTACCCCGCCTTCCGCCGGAGATGCCTGCCGGAAATCGGCTCGGGCTCGCGCCGTTTGTCTCTCTGCGCCTGCGATTCCCGCTCGGCGATGCTCTTTTTCAACGCTTGCATAATGTCGATCACGCGGCCGCGATGCTGCTCGGGCGCCACCGTGATTTTCTGCCCTTTGGCCTTTGCCTCGACCAGCTCCTGCAAGCGCTTCTGAAACTCATCGTGGTATTGCTGCGGTTGGAAATCCTCGGCGAGATCCTGCACCAGTTGTTCGGCGAGCTTTACTTCCTGCGGCTTCAGCTTCACATCCTCGTTTTGGCCGTAACCTGCCACGCTTTGAATTTCATTCGCGTAATACATCGTGTGCAGCGTCAACCCGTGATCGCGCGGTCGGATAAAAACCGTGTATTCCCGCTGGTGCATCGTGATTTTTGCGATGCCCACCATGTGCGTATCTTCCAGCGCCTTCAGCAAAAGCTGATAACCCTTCTGCCCTTCCTTCTCGGGCATCAGTAGGAATGAGGAATCGAAATAAATCGGATCGATTTGTGCCTGCGGCACGAACGCCAAAATCTCCATATTACGTTGCGAGGCGGGCGTAATCTTCTTGATGTCCTCGTTCTCAATCATCACGTATTGCCCGGTTTCGTATTCGTAGCCCTTGATCACTTCCGAGCGGTCTACGATGCGATTGCACGTCGGGCAAAATAGCGGCTGTTTCAGCCGCGTATGGCACTTGTCGTGGAGCTGGTGCAGGTAGGTTCGTTTGCTGCGCGCCGCCGCATACAGACGCACGGGGATCGATACCAGTCCAAAAGTCATCACGCCTTTCCACGTAGTGGATGCCATCGTTTTATCGTTCCGGTGTCTAACGTTTCTCACGAGTTGGCCTTTTTGCTCCATCGGGCAGACACCGTATGCACCACGTGGCGACTCTGTAGGTAAATAGCGTTCTAACAATGGGACTTGGGTCTGGTCCCGTACCATCGTCGATCCCTCGGTCGCCATCGAATTCCTGCCAGTGTCGAGGTATCCTTACGTCCCAGCCGGGGTTTCGCGTGGCAAAACTTTCCGAATATCGGCGTAAGCGCAAGTTCCAGGCGACTCCGGAACCGAAGGGCAAAGCACGCGTCGAGGAACATCATAAATTTGTAGTGCAGCGCCACGCCGCGCGCCGGCTCCATTACGATTTTCGTTTGGAAATTGACGGCGTCCTGAAATCCTGGGCCGTCCCGAAGGGCCCGCCCGATTTACCCGGCGAAAAACGGCTTGCCGTCCACGTGGAAGACCACCCCATCGAGTACGGGAGCTTCGAAGGGCACATTCCGAAAGGTAATTACGGCGCAGGCGACGTGCAGATCTGGGATAGAGGCACGTTCGAGCCCGAAGGTCCCTTACCCGCCGGCGAACAGGTGCGCCGCGGCGAAATTAAGTTCCGGCTGTACGGCCAGCGCCTCAAAGGCAGCTACGTTCTCGTGAAAATGCGGCGTTCGGACCGCGGCAACGAGTGGCTCTTCCTCAAGCACAATCGTCCCGATCTTGAAGAAGAGGAAAGCACCACGGCTCAGGCGGTCACATCCGCGAGTTCGTCCAAGAAATCGGCAGCGCCTTCTCGTGCCGGTCGCAAAGCAGCCCTCACCGACCTACAGGCAAAATTCTTGCCTGGCGCCGAGCGCTCCGCGATGCCACAAAACCCACAAGTGGCTCTCGCCACTTTGATTGACAAGCCTTTTTCCAATTCCAATTGGCTTTTCGAAGTGAAATGGGACGGCGAGCGGGCGCTCGCTTGCCTTCAGGGCGGCGAACTTACCCTACAGGCTCGCTCCGGCCGCATCATCACGCAGGAATTTCCAGACCTGCACAACATGCCGAAACAGGTGATGGCTCTCGAAGCCATTCTGGACGGCGAAATCGTCGTGCTGGACGAATCCGGCCACTCCGATTTTCAGCGTTTGCAGAAACGCTTCGGCGCCGTAAATCCGCCGGCCGTGCTGCAAAAATCTTCCCCTGCCACGTACTACGCGTTCGATCTCCTCTTCTGCGATGGCTACGATCTGCGCAAGGTTCCGCTCGTCGAGCGCAAACGCTTCCTCGAGCAGATCATCCAGACCGCGGAATTCATCCGGTATTCCGCGCACGAAATGGGAAAGGGCCAGGAACTTTACAATGCTGCGCGCGACCAGCAACTCGAAGGCATTCTTGCCAAGCAATCCGATAGCCCCTATGTTTCCGGACGCACGCAATACTGGCTGAAGCTGAAAATTCTCCACGAAGTGGACGTCGTCATCGGCGGCTGGACCGCGCCGCGAAAGACGCGCGATTACTTCGGATCGTTGCTGATGGGCCTGTACAAAGGCGCCGATCTGATCTATGTGGGCAACGTCGGCACCGGCTTCTCGCAAGAATCACTCGAATCCATCTACGCGCGCCTGCGGCAAATCGAACGGTCCAAGTCTCCTTTCTCCACGGTGCCAAAATTAAAGGAGCGCGCCTGGTGGACGGAGCCGCAATTCGTTGCGCGCATTCGCTACGGCCAGTGGACTTCCGAAGGACGCCTGCGCCAGCCTGCCTTCCTCGGCTTCCGCGAAGACCGCACCGCAAAGGATTGCCAAATGGAAGGCGAGGTTCCGCAGGAGGTGAGGCCCTCCGAGGTCAAGCCGTCGCGTCCGCAGCCCGCTTTACTTCAACATGGTGCTCCCAGTCAGGGCGCAGCTTCCGCGGTGCCGAAAACACCGCCGGAGAGGAAGGCTTCTGCCCCAGAGGCACGCCACACCCCCGCGCGAACTGCCAAAAGCGTCGGCTCGGCTGACCAGCACTCCGCCGCGCGGAAACTCCCGTCCTCCGCGTCATTTGACAAAACTCTAGCCGCGGCATCCGCTGACGCCGAAAAACAAATCCGCGCCGCGCCATCTGACACGCTGATCTTCACCGTCGAAGGCAAAGAATTGCGCCTCAGCAATCTCAATAAAATTTACTTCCCAAAGGAGCGCTACACCAAGCGCGATCTCCTTGCTTACTACGCGCACGTCGCTCCTTACATTCTTCCCTTCCTCAAGGATCGTCCCATGGTCATGCGCCGCTATCCCAATGGGATTGACGACAAAACTTTTTTTCAGAAGGAAGCCCCGTCCCCGCGTCCGGACTGGCTCAAAATCGCGATGATCGAATCCAAGGAACGCGGCGGGGAAATGCCCTACGCTCTCGCGAATGATCTCGCTTCACTGCTCTTCCTTACCAATCTCGGCTGCATTGATCACAACCCATGGTCCAGCCGTCCGGGCAATGAAAAAAGTCCCGACTTTCTTTTCTTCGATCTCGATCCCACCGACGGCACGCCGTTCGAAAATGTCGTCGAGCTGGCCTCGGTCATTCAAGAAATTCTCGAAGCCGCCTCCATCAAAACCTTCTTGAAAACTTCCGGCGCCACCGGCTTCCATATCTATCTCCCCTTAGAAGAGGGCTACACTTATGAGGAAGCCCGTACCTTCGCCGATGCCATCGTCGAAATGGCGCGTGCCAAAGTTCCGCAGTTAATCACCACGGAGCGCGCCGTCCGCCGCCGGCCCAAAGGTCGCGTGTTGATTGACACTTTGCAAAACGCGCACGGAAAACCTTTAGCCGCCGCCTACGCCGTCCGCGCCTTCCCCGGCGCTCCAGTCTCTGCCCCCATCAGCCCGCGCGAATTGAAAAAAGGTTTGCAAGCCAACGCCTGGAACATTCGCACCATGCCCGCGCGTCTCGCAAAAGTTGGCGACCTCTGGGCTGATTTCTGGCAGCATCGCCTGCGTCTCGAAGACGCCGCGTCCCGCTTCGTCTAGCTCGCAGCGGCCTTCCGCGCAGCTATCGCTTGCCTGCGACACATGGCGATCCATGGTATAAAGTCCGCCGCACATGCCTTTAGCTTCCGGCACAAAACTGGGGCCGTACGAAGTCGTCTCCGCCATTGGCGCAGGCGGCATGGGCGAGGTGTATCGCGCGCGTGATACGCGCCTCGACCGCACCGTTGCCATCAAGGTCCTTCCTCAGTCGCTTGCGAATGACCCCGACCGTTTGGTGCGCTTCGAGCAGGAAGCCCGCGTCCTGAGCACGCTGAGCCATCCCAATCTCTTGGGCATCTACGATGTCGGCGCCGAAGCGGGAATTCACTATCTCGTCTCGGAATATCTCGAGGGTCATACCCTGCGCGAGCGAATGAGCGCCGGTCCGCTCTCTCAGCGGAGGGTTTCCAACTACGCGCTGCAAATTGCGAACGGTCTTGCGGCCGCGCATGACAAAGGCATCGTCCACCGGGATTTGAAGCCGGAAAACATCTTCGTCACGCAGGATGACCGCGTAAAGATTCTGGATTTTGGTCTCGCGAAACAGTTGCCGGCCGCAGGGCTCACCGGCGAGACGGCGACGCTCACCACTCCGGCGCCAACGGCGGCCGGCACGGTGATGGGCACTGTCGGCTACATGTCTCCCGAGCAAGTGCGTGGGCAGGCGGTCGACCACCGCTCGGACATCTTCAGCTTGGGCGCGATCCTTTACGAGATGGCCACGGGCAAGAGAGCGTTCCAGGGTGAGTCCGGCGTCGAGACGATGAACGCCATTCTCAAAGACGATCCTCCGGAAATTGACCCCGCGCAAATCAAGATTTCTCCCGGCTTCGATCGGATTGTGCGCCATTGCTTGGAAAAAAATCCTGCGAATCGTTTTCAATCCGCGCGTGACTTGGCTTTCGCTTTGGGTGCGCTCTCCGGCTCCGATTCAACTGCCGCCCTCGGCGCGGCTCCCGCACAGCGCCAGCGATCGTGGCTACCTTTGGCAGCGGCTGTACTGGCGTTCGTGGCCGGCGCCGCGCTCATGTCTTTACTGAGGAAAACTCCTTCGCAGACCAATCGCCTCGAGTTTGCCATCCCTATGCAGCAAGAAACGAGCCATCTGGCAGTTTCCCCGGATGGCACGCTGCTGGCATTCGTGTCGCCGGATCAAACCTCCGGCGCCTATATGCTGGGCATCGAGCGCATCGGCTCCACTGAGATGACGATCCTCCCGGGCACCGAAGGCGCCAGCTACCCTTTTTGGTCCCCGGACAGTTCTCACATTGCATTCTTCGCCGATGGCAAGCTGAAAAAGATCGCCGTTTCCGGCGGGGTTTCGGAGGTCCTCGCGAGCGCCGCGGACGGCCGTGGCGGCACTTGGAATTCTAACGGCGTCATCGTCTTCTGCCCACAGTCCAGTGGGTGGTTGTGGAAAGTAAACGCCGACGGCACCGGGCTTACATCTCTCACCGACAAGATTTTCAACGGCGCAAAAGAGGCTTCGCACCGCTGGCCACTCTTCTTACCGGACGGCAACCACTTTCTGTTTTTGACGGCCAGTTTCAATAACGCAGTGAATGACGATGGTATCTACCTCAGCTCGTTGACCGGCAAAGAAAAATCGCTACTGGTCTTGGCGCATTCAAATCCGGGATATGCCAATGGCTGCCTGTTCTATCTGGATGACAAGAGAGAGCTGCGCACGGTTTCCTTGAATCTGTCCAAACGAAGCATTTCCGGCGAGCCCCAAATCATTGCCAATCAGGTTGCTTATCAGCCCTCTACCTACTGGGGAGGTTTCTCCGTGGCGGGAAATGGAACTGTGGTGTACAACCCGACCGTGGGAGCGGCTCTTTCCGTCTTGACCTGGTATGACCCGCCGGCAAAGAGCTTGGCCGCGTAGGAGATCTCGGCATCCTTGCGAATCCGGCGCTTTCTCCGGATGGTGGCCGCTTGGCGGTGGACATCGCGGACGCGAAAGCCGATAGTGTCAATATCTGGATTGGCGACCTCAAGAACGGCACCCGCTCACGCTTTACGTTCGACCCCGGTGAGGACGACGATGCCGTTTGGTCTCATGATGCGGCGCGAATTGCTCTT
>DATNLT010000046.1:0-3672 GCA_035602725.1 Candidatus Acidiferrales bacterium | reverse complement strand
TGCTCGCTGATCCGCGCAATCGTTTCCTTGGCTCCCACTGCGTAGCCCAGCCGCATACCGGCCATGCCGTAGATTTTTGAAAATGTGCGAGCAATAACCAGGTTGGGGTATTTCTGCGTCCATTCGGCGACGCTGCCGTAGCGCGGATCCTCAGCGAAATCGAAATAGGCTTCGTCAACGAGAATCAGAGTGGAAGATGGGACAGCGGGAACGAAAGTTGCCAATTCTTCGCGGGTAACGATCGTGCCGGTAGGATTATTGGGGTTGCAAACATACACGACGCCGGTTTTCGAAGTGCAGGCCGCGGCCATTTTCGGAAGGTCATGGCGGTGATCGGCGGTGAGAGGAATTTTCACGGGGTCGGCGTGCGTGATGCGCGCGTAATCGAGAACGGCTTCGAAAGTGGGCTGGGCGGCGACAACATTTTTGCCAGGCCCAAGGAAAGCCATGTCCACACACCGCAAGATTTCTGTTGATCCGCAACCCAAGGCGATATTTTCGCGAGACATGCCGTAATTTTTGGCGAGCGCATCGGTCAACTGGAGATAAGTGTTGTGAGGATAACGCGCGGCCACAGGCCCGCATGAATCGAGCGCTTGGAGAGCCTTAGGGGACGGGCCGTAGGGGTTTTCGTTGAAGTTCAAGTGGATGGTATTTTCTGAGGCCGTTAGCTCGAGTTTGTCATCCAATCTTAAGGGCAAGCGCGGCACGGTGAAAGCGACGGCAAGAGAGCCGAGGGTGCGCGAGAAGTGGCGCCGAGAAAAAAGTGAATCAGACATGTCACACTCCTGAGGATTCGCAGCGATAATACGACGCGAAAAGCAATCGGGCAAGCAGTCGCTTTGACGCTACCAACAGCATTGGCCGAAGCCCGCTGGATGTCCGTTCTAGCCGGTATTTTTATTTCTTCTTGTAAGGAGAGAGTTCATGGAAAAAGCATTACGCGAGCAGCTGCGAAAAGTTCTAAGCTGGGGTGAAGCTCACACAGATGGGAAACAATCAATTGATGGACTTTCAAAATCCAAGCGCGGTGTAAGACCGCCCGGTGCACCCCACTCCGCATGGGAACTTCTGGAACATATGCGAATCGCTCAGTGGGACATCCTTAGTTTTTGTCTGGACCCCAAACATGCTTCGCCGGCGTGGCCGTCCGGCTATTGGCCAAAGACACCGAATCCACCCAGCGACGACGCGTGGAAGCAGTCGGTGGAAGCGTTTCAAAAAGATAACGAGGCGATGGGAAATCTGGTGGTGGATCCGAAACACGATCTCCTCGCGCCGATAGCCCACGGGACCGGCCAGACGATTTTGCGCCAAGTTTTGTTGCTTGCCGATCACAATTCCTATCATCTGGGCCAATTTGTGCTGGTGCGCCGGCTCTTGGAGGATTGGAAGGAGAAATAACGACCGGTTCTCACCGGTCGGGCTGTGCAGCCGTTATAATATAAGGACCAATTGCGAGGAGATTCATGAGCCGGCAACACGCTGTAGCGGAATCCGTAGCCTCAAAAGAGAGCCAGGACCGGGTGTGGGATGCGTTTCGCCGGTGGGGCTATTTGCAAGCAGACCTCGACCCCTTAGGCGATCTGCAACCGGTAGCTATGCCGGAGCTTGAAGTGACCGGGGCCGAAGCCGACGCGGCTCGGCGCTTCTACTGCGGAACAATCGGCGTGGAGTTCATGCACATCGCCGATCGCGAGCGCAGGCAGTGGATTCAGGAGCGGATGGAATCAGAGGCTCCGGAAGTCGATCGCGAACGAATTTTGGAATGGCTGGTGCGCGCGGAAATTTTCGAGCAGGTCCTGCAAACCCGCTATTTGGGAACGAAGCGTTATTCGCTCGAGGGTGAAGCGGCTTTGCTGCCATTGCTGGATGCAATCCTGAGCGCGGGAGCGGAACAAGGCCTGCAGCAAGCGATGTTGGCAATGAGCCACCGGGGCCGATTGAATGTCATGGTGCACGTCGTGGGCCGCGGGGCTGCAGAGGTTTTTGCGCGATTCGAGGACGTGGATCCGCGCAGCGTGCTGGGCGGTGGAGACGTGAAGTATCACATGGGCGCGACGGGGGATTTTTCTGCCGCGGACGGGCGGACGGTCGGAATCCACCTTGTTTCCAATCCGAGCCATCTGGAAGCCGTCGATCCAGTCGCCATGGGACGCGCGCGCGCAAAACAAACCCGCGCGGGAGAATCCGGTCGAAAAGAAATTGTTCCGGTATTGATGCACGGCGACGCTGCGTTTGCGGGGCAGGGAATCACCGCGGAAACGTTGAATATGGCTGAGGTTCCGGGTTTCACCGTCGGCGGCTCGGTGAATATTATCGTGAATAATTTGATCGGGTTCACCACTGTTCCGCGCGACTTGCATTCTTCGCAATTTTCATCGGACTTGGCGAAGCGTCTGCCCATTCCTATTTTTCATGTGAACGCTGAAGATCCGGAGGCGGTCGCACGCGTCGGACGGATCGCAATGGAGTACCGCTACGCGTTTAATTCACCCGCAGTGGTGGATTTGATCGGGTATCGCCGGCACGGGCATAGCGAAGTGGACGACCCCACCATTACGCAACCGTTGCGCTATCGAAAAATTCTGGCACACCCGCAACTTTGGCAGATTTACGCCAAGAAAATCGGCGTTGATCCTGAGCCCATCGTGGCGCGGATAAGGCAGGAACTGGATGCCGCGCAGAAACACGCACTGGAGCTGGAGAAAAACCCGCCGATGCGGAAGCTTCCTGCTTACTGGGATGCTTATCGCGGCGGCCGCTACTCCGCGTCCATGGAAGTCAATACAGGCGTGCCGGAAAGCGAACTGACAACAATCGGCGAAGCGCTTTCCAGTTATCCGAAAAGCTTTCACATCCATCTGAAAGTAAAAAAGCTCCTGGAACAAAGACTGGAAATGGCGCGCGGCAAACGAGCTATCGATTACGGGATGGCGGAGGCGCTTGCGTTTGGCTCGCTGGTGAAGCAAGGCACGCCCGTGCGTCTGACGGGACAAGACACGCGGCGCGGGACGTTTAATCAGCGGCATGCTGCGCTGATCGATATCGAGACGGAGCAGGATTACGTGCCGCTCGAACATGTGTCGCCAGGGCAAGCTTGGTTCGAGGCTTACAATTCGCCGCTTTCCGAGGCTTCGGTTCTCGGGTTCGAATACGGCTTCAGCCGGGACTTTCCGGAAGCGCTGGTGCTGTGGGAAGCGCAGTTCGGTGATTTCGCCAACGGCGCGGAAATCATCATCGATCAATTCGTAGCCGCAGGTGAAGACAAATGGAATTTGCTTTCGGGACTTGTGATGCTGCTGCCCCACGGTTACGAAGGGCAAGGGCCGGAACATTCGAGTGCGCGTATCGAGCGGTTCTTGCAGCTTGCAGCGCGAGATAATATTCAAATCTGCCAGCCTTCCACCGCCGCCCAGTATTTTCATTTATTGCGGCGGCAAGCGCTGAGAGCGTGGCGCAAACCGCTAGTGGTCTTCACTCCGAAGAGCATGCTGCGCAATCCGGTGGCTTGTTCGGCGCTGTCCGATCTCGCGGCGCCTCGATTCCAACGTGTGGTTCCAGACGCAGGCGATGGATCCGCTACACGCGTTCTGCTTTGTAGCGGCAAGATCAGGTACGAGCTAGCGGCTGAACGAGAGAAACGCAAAGACACTTCGACGGCCATTGTTA
>DATNLT010000033.1:0-3049 GCA_035602725.1 Candidatus Acidiferrales bacterium | reverse complement strand
GCCCGGTATTGAAACCGCGGATTACGAGATCGCAGAAGCCGGCAATTCGCCCGCGGAGTTGGAGAAATTGTTCGCAGGCGCCAAAGTGGTGTGCAACACCGTCGGTCCATTTCTTTACAACGGGCCTCGCGTGATCGAGGCCTGCCTCGGTGCGGGATGCCATTACATTGACATCAGCGGGGAACAAGCGTGGCTAAGAGAAGTTTCCGAGAAGTGGAGCGAGAAGTTCGCGCGCGCGGGGCTGCTGGCCGCTCCAGCGACGGCATATATGTCAGCCACGAGCGATATTGCGGCTCAAATGTGCCTCGAGACTAGGGGCATCGACACACTCGAGACTTTGTCAATGTTCAAGGGTGCGCCGACGTTCGGTTCCACGCAAACGATTTTTGCCGTGATACAAACGGAGGCTTGTTACCTGGAACAGCATCGCTATAAGCCTTGGGTGCGCGCGAGGGGGCATGAGGCGATTTTGCCGAGTTCAGTGGAAACGCAACTGGCGCTGGCGTGGGGAGGTTTCCCGCACCCGGTTTGGTACAAGGATCATCCGCAGGTAGCGAACGTGCGGTCGATGGGCGGGATACTGGATCGACAGCTCATGGAGAATGTCCTGGCCACAGAAATACATTACGAGAAAGAGATTCGGCCCTTGGCCAAAGAGGAGCAAGAGCGAAAGCTCTCAGAGATGGCTAACTCTGTGCAAGCTGGAACCCCGCCGCGGGAAAACACTCGAGAGCACCGAACGATCGATGTGGTCGTCGGGCGCGGAACGGCATCTTTCGCCAAGTGCGTGATGTTTGGAACCTGCGCTTATCGGCAGACCGGGCTCTTGCAAGCGTTTGCCGCGCACCATTTGATCCATGCTGCGCCGCGGAAGGTCGGTTTCGCTTCGCCCACGTCTGCATTTGGACATCGCGAACTTCTCGGGGCGCTCGAAAGCCACGGATTCGTAAAGGCAAAACTCCTTTCATGAGGGCTATTCTTGACGAATCGTCCTCATCGCGGAGTTTTGAGCAAAACGAGTGATGCAGCGAATGGCTGGAGTATCGAGAGAAGACGGGTAAAAATGCGCGCAATAGATTATTTCGACAAAGGCGCAGACGCGTGCCCGGGGCGGACTGCGATCATTGACGGTGAGGGCCGTTATACATATCAGGAGATGCGGGAGATCACGCGCCAAATCGCGCGCGCGATGAGAGCGAATGGATTGAACGGGGAAGAACGCGCTGCGATTTATTCGCCAAATGACGCGCGTGTCTTGTTTTGTATGTTGGGGCTCCTGCGCGCAGGCGCGGTATGGGTTCCGATCAACTCCCGGAATGCTCCAGAAGCCAATGCCGAATACATGGTTTACGCGGAAGTTTCCTGGCTTTTTTATCACAGCAGCTACCGCGATCAAGTGGAAGAGCTCAAAGCGCGCGTTCCGACGCTGCGACACTGGATCTGCATCGACGCGGAGGATGGCCCGAATCCGTCACTAGACAAATTTATGCAAGGTGGTTCGAACGCAGCGGAGATCGACTGGGGAGATCCATACGGAAATCCAGAACGTCTGATGGGCCTGGTTCCCACCGGCGGAACTACGGGAGCGGCCAAGGGAGTAATGGTTACCGATCTCGCGTGGGGGACCATGACGGAAATGGCCGGCCAATACTGGGCGGGCGACACGACTGACCGGGTCTGCCTGACGAGCGCACCGCTTTCACACGCGGCAGGCGTGGTGGCCTTCGTGATGACCTCGCTCGGCGCTACCAATGTGGTGATGCCGGGATTCGACGCGCTTGACGTTTTGAGGAACATCGAACGATACCGCGTCACGCACATGTTCTTGCCGCCCACTGCGCTGTATGCGCTGCTCAACCATCCGCAATTGAGTGATTTTGACTATTCGAGCTTGCGCGTTTTCTTAATCGTGGCTTCGCCTGTTTCTCCAGACAAGTTCAAGAAAGCCGTCGAAGTGTTTGGACCATGCATGTGCCAAAGCTACGGCCAGACGGAAGCGCCGATGCTGCTGACCTGGTTAGATCAGAAAACTGTGGCGGCGGCCGCCGGCGGAGACCATATCGAGCGGCTGCGAAGTTGCGGCAAGCCGACGTCTGCTGTAACCCTCGCGGTAATGGACGAAGAGGGGCGCATCCTGCCTGCCGACACACCCGGCGAAATTGTCGCGCGCGGCTCTTTGGTGACGCGTGGCTATTACAAGCTTCCCGACGCCACTGCTGAAATTCGCACCCATGGATGGCATCACACCGGCGACATCGGCTACCGGGATGAAGACGGCTACTTCTATATCGTCGACCGAAAGAAAGACATGATCATTACCGGAGGCTTCAATGTGTACTGCGCGGAAGTAGAAGCCGGCGTGATGGCGCTTCCTCAAGTTCACGAGTGCGCGGTCATCGGCGTGCCGGACGAGAAATGGGGCGAGGCGGTAAAGGCAATTGTGGTGCTGCATGCAGGAGAATCGTTAAGTGAGGATGCCGTCATCGCGTACTGCAAAGAGAAACTCGGGGGCGTGAAGGCGCCCAAGTCCGTGGCATTTACTGACGCGATCCCAAAAACTGCGGCTGGGAAGACCGATAAGAAAGCGCTCCGCAGGCCCTTTTGGGTCAACCGAGACAGGAGTGTGCATTGAACCGGCGGTAGCCGAAGATTGGAAGAGGGCGAACGAAGAGTTACTAGCGGTCCGGATTTCCCCAGGGCTGCCAGCGGGCTGATTTATTCAGGTTATAAAAGCGAATTATGGATGCGACCGATATTCGCACAACCGGACGATTAAAGTGCTTGACAAACTGCGGCACAGGCGTTAGACCTGCTTCAAATTTGGCTGGGAATACCAACACGAAGCAGGGGTTTGCTCCAGCTAGGCGGAGCAAGTAAAAGGGGTGAGCGATGAGGAAACGCACTGGGCTGTTTGCTATTTTAGCGATTGCGATTCTGTTTAGTTATGCAGATCCAACGTGGTCGCAAACCAGCGTAGCGTCGTTAAACGGAACCGTGCTTGACGAAAGCGGCGGTACCGTGAGCGGCGCCACCATTAGCCTGCGCGAAA
>DATNLT010000006.1:0-178198 GCA_035602725.1 Candidatus Acidiferrales bacterium | reverse complement strand
CGGGGTAATCGAGGGGTTCCGCTGGTCGCTTACGGGGCGGGGCGACCTGCCGTACCGCCAACTGGCTCTTTCGGCCGCAATGATCCTCGCGATAGCAGTGAGCGGCCTTGCCTATTTTCAAGCGATGGAAGTCACTATCGCGGACGTGGTGTAGCGATGCACAGCGCCGCCATACAAGTGGAAGGTTTGGGTAAGCGCTATCGCGTCGGCGAACGCGAACACTATCGCTCGCTTCGAGACAGGATCTCCAGCGCATCTTCCGCCGCGACCCGCTTCTTAACGGGGGCGAAACGCAGGGCAGTAGGCTCACACGCGAGCGTCCTTTGGGCATTGAAGGATGTCTGGCTAAGCGTTCCCGAAGGGCAAGTGGCCGGATTAATCGGCCGGAACGGCGCGGGTAAGAGCACGCTGCTAAAGGTTCTGGCGCGCATTACCAAGCCAACCGCAGGGTTCGCGCGAATCCGAGGACGTATCGGCAGCCTTCTGGAGGTCGGTACCGGATTTCATCCGGAATTGACCGGCCGTGAAAATGTCTACCTCAGCGGCGCGATTCTCGGAATGAAGAGAGCAGAAATCGCACGCAAGTTCGACGAAATCGCGGCCTTTTCCGAGGTCGAGCGTTTTCTGGACACGCCCCTCAAGCATTACAGCAGCGGTATGCAGATGCGGCTGGCCTTTGCCGTAGCCGCTCATCTTGAGCCGGAAATTCTTTTGGTGGACGAAGTCCTGGCGGTTGGCGACACGGCCTTCCAGCGCAAATGCCTCGGCAAGATGGGCGAAGTGGCTCAGGAGGGCCGCACGATTCTTTTTGTCAGTCACAACCTGGGCGCAATCACGCGTCTCTGCTCGCGGGTTCTTTGGCTGGATGGAGGGCGCGTCAGGATGGATGGGGCCGCCGCCTCGGTCGTCAGTGCCTATCAATTGGAAGGCTTCTCACACCGCGCGCAATGGGCCCGCCCCGCGTCGCTCGCCGCCACGGGTGATTTTTCCTTCACCGAGGTTGCCGTGCAATCGCGGACAGGAGACCGCACGAGCCTTTTTGATGGCAACGAGCCGGTGAATATCGGCCTGGTGTACGGTGTCCGTCGCCGGCTTTCCGGATGCCAAGTCGGCATACGGGTGCTGAATGCCGAGGGGGTGGTGATTTTCACGAGCGGTGACGCCGATTTCCTTGGCACATCTGCTGCACCGAAAGATCCCGGGCACTACAGGGCCACCGTGCAGATTCCCGCCTGCTTTTTGGCGCCAGGCTCTTACTCGGTGCTTGTAGCCGCGCATCTGCCCGAACGGTCCGTTTACGAAGTGATTGAGGGTGCGGTCGCGTTCGAAATCACCGCGCCGGGATCACTTGCGGCGCTTGATGGAAGGCTTGGCGTCGTCACACCATTGCTCCCATGGAGCACCAATCGGTGCGAGGAGGCACAACCATGATGCAACTTCGGATTCGCCATTTCTTGCACCCAGTGCGGTCCGCGAAAGGGCTATACGGCCTAGGAAGGAAGGACTTCGCTAAGAGGCGGGCACGGCAGGAACTTTTGCGCCTCCGGAGAGGCCGCCGCGATAGCTGTTGGTGTGGCGGCACGCTCGAACCCTTTTCATCGAGGCCGAGTTACGGAGTTTGCCGCGCCTGCGGCGGATACGTAAATCAGCAGCCGCCGTTACCTGAGGAATTGAGGCGGCTCTACTCTTTCGGTTTGTACTGGCATCGCTTACAAGATCTGAAGGGGCATCCTGAAATTGAAAACAGATCGGCTATGGACCGTTCGGATGGCCGGTTGGATTTCTGGCTTTCCCTCGTCGAGTCCGCTGTACTGCCCGGCAAGCGCGTGGTGGAAATCGGCTGTGCCCATGGAATCTTGTTGCAGGAATTGTCCGACCGCGGATTTTCCTGCGTGGGCGTCGAAGTGGATCCCGAAACCGCCGCGTGGACACAGAAAATGACGGGACTCCCGATTCTTGCCGGAATGTTTCCGGGCGTGCGTGTGCCGGAGTGCGACCTGTTTCTCGCCTTTGACGTGCTCGAGCATTCCGTTTCCCCGGAGGGTTTTCTGCTGGAAGCCGCGAGGCTTTTGCCTCCCGGTGGCATGGCCATCATTCAATCGCCGATCGAGTTTCGGCAACTCGATCCACCATTTGACGCGATGTATGAACGGACGTTCGATGACACACAACACCTCTTTATCTTTTCACGCAAGGGGATTGAGCTGCTGGCTAGGCGGACTGGCTTTTCCGTCGTAGCCGAACATGATTGGCGCGTCGGTCATGAGATCGTAGTGTTGCGAAGGGAACTGGAACGTCTGTGAGGACAGGATCGAGAGGCAACCTATGACGGCAACCGGCTTAGCACCGGGCGTAAACAGTTCGAGGGCGCAGGGTATCCATCCCGGGATTAGGGAATCGGGCGCCCGTAACAGAATGCGCCGCATTCTTGCTCATCCTGTCAGGACGGTCGCCGCCGCTTTCTCACGGTTGTCGAATGTGCCTCTCGAAAACCTTCCAGATTCACCCGATCTGTTTCGCGGCTATCGGGTCTGGTCGGCACATCCCGAGGTCAGAAGGCGTCCAGGAGGGTGGGAATATCGAGAGAAATTCTATCCCGACTATTTGACGGTTGGCGGCGCCTGCCACGCCATATTTCCCGTCGCAAGGCAATATTGCCGCGGGAACGGTGCCGATATTGGAGCGGGGTTGTGGCCGCTACCCGACGCCATCCCTATTGATGTGTGGCGCGGCCCGGGGGCCTCGGAAACGATTTCACAGATTGCCGCGGGCTCGCTCGATTTCGTCTTCAGCTCGCACTGTCTGGAGCACAACGAAAACTGGCAAGAGACACTGCAAGAATGGATCGGAAAATTGAAGCGTGGTGGCACTCTGTTTCTCTATTTGCCACATCCCGAATGTGGCATTTGGGAGCCAGGATCGCCGTTCGTTGGAACCGGCCACAAGTGGGTGCCAACCCCGGCGTTGCTGAAAACCGCCATCGCTGAATTCGGGTGTGAGTTGGTCGCCCATGATGACGGGCCTGATGCCATGTTCAGTTTTTGGATTTGTGCAAGGAAAAGGTGATGGAGCTCACAAGTCTTTACACCAATCGCACACCTGCGGCCTTCACTACGATAGAGGCCGAGCTTGAAAACGGCCCGAGCACAAAATCGTCGCATTGGCCGATTGTAGCCGGCGGACTCCACGCAGTGGCTGCACGCCTAGGATCCCCTGCGTTAGCTCGGGCAATTGCCAGTCCCTTCTTGTTCGCTCGTAATCGCAGAATTTCTATGCCGGAAGTGTCGATCCGTGAAGCACGAAGCATTCTCGTGGTACGCATGGATTCGATTGGCGATTTGGTTCTGATGAGTCCCTTTCTTCGGGAGCTAAGGCGCTCAAATGAACTTGCCTGGATCACTTTAACCGTGGATTCGCGCTTCGTGAATCTGGTGCAACTATGCCCTTACGTCGACGAAGTTGTGGGATTCGATCCGCGGAGCGACAGCACGTTTTCCGCGCTGGCGCTGCACGCGCGTGCACTGGCCCTGTGCCGGGCGTGTCTTTGGAATCGCCGCTTTGACCTGGCTTTGATTCCGCGATGGGATGTGGACGCCTACCATGCCTCTTTTCTCGCATACTTCAGTGGGGCCTCCACGCGCCTAGCGTATTCGGAAGAGGTCTCGCCTCGAAAACAATTTCTGAATCGTGCTTACGATAAGCTTTTCACGCACGTAATTGATGACGATATGCCCAAGCATGAGGCGGAGCACAATCTTGACTTCTTGCGCGCGGCCGGCGGTGAGGTTTGCGAGGATCGCCTCGAACTATGGCTTGGCGAAGGGGATCGTGCCGTGGCGCTCGGGGCGTTGCGGAAACAGGGCGTGGCGGCGCAAGATTTTGTGGTCGCCATCGCTCCAGGCGCCGGGGCGGCAAAGCGGCTTTGGCCGCTAGACCGTTTCGCAGCCCTCGGGCGTTTCTTGATTGGCGAATTCGACGCGCGCCTTCTGATTGCTGGCGGACCAGAGGATCGCGACCGTGGTTCTTACCTCCGCGAAGAGCTTGGCTCGGCCGCCGTAAATCTCGCGGGTGTCTTAACGCTGCGCGAGACGGCCGCGGCGTTCGAACGGGCCCATCTGGCCGTGACGAATGACAGCGGTCCCATGCATTTAGCTACCGCTGCGGGAATACCTGTAGCGGCAATTTCCTGCCATCCGGCTGGTGGCGATCCCGTCCACGCGAATTCACCCGTCCGGTTTAGCCCTTGGACCTCCCGGCAATGGGTGTTACAGCCTGGCGTGTCCGCCGCTCCTTGTACCTCGGCTTGCGAATCGCCGGAAGCGCATTGCATTCTCGGAGTTCCTGTCGAGGCTGTCTGCGAAGCGGCCAAGATGTTAGTCTCACCCCTGCGGTTTCAAGAAGAAGCTAATGCGGAGGAGCGTCATGGCATCGGAAGGCCTGCGTCAGTTTCTTCAGCAGAATTTGCGCGACGGCGCCGAGGCACGTGCAAAACTGGTTGATGCGTGCTTGCCACAGGTTGTTGCAGCGGCGCAACTCATACACAAGGCGCTTTCGACCGGCAACAAGCTCCTGCTGTTCGGGAATGGGGGTAGCGCAGCCGATGCGCAGCACATGGCTGCGGAGTTTGTCTGCCGCTTTGCAGGGGATCGCCAGGCATTGCCGGCGGTCGCGCTCACCACGAATGGTTCGGCCCTGACGGCTATCGCCAACGACTACGGATTCGAGCAGGTGTTCGCACGCCAGATTCGGGCGCTGGGGCGCAAGCGCGACGTCGCCATCGGCATCAGTACGAGCGGGCGTTCTCGGAACGTTATCGGCGGAATTGATGCGGCGCGCCGCTTGGGCCTTCGGACCATCGTCCTGACCGGGGCGAAGGGCGCGCGTTTGGCGAGCCAGGCAGAGATTGCATGCATCGTGCCCTCGGCGATTACCGCCCACATTCAAGAGGGCCATATTGCGATCCTTCACGCTCTGTGTGCGGCCACCGATGCATGGCTGGTGAAATGAAATTATCAGCCAACAAAGCCGTTGGACAGGGGGCGCGAAAAGCCCCGAAGTAAACCGAGTGTGCTGGCGCCATCCCTACCGCAAGTTCCTGTCAGGTTTCCTCCAGAAAACCACTTGCCTCATAGTCACAATTAGTATACTAATCTACTAGTAATACATACCCCTAAGATTATGCTTACCCTTTTCACGGCACCAAAGCCATTTGCCGGGCACATTGGCGTCATCCAGCGCAATGCGTTGCGCAGTTGGGTCTCGCTCGGGCGGGACGTCGAGGTCATCGTGTTCGGCGACGAACCCGGCATCGCCGAAACCTGCCGCGAACTGAGGCTGCGCCACGAGCCCGAACTTCCGCGCAATGAATGGGGAACGCCGCTCGTAAATTACCTTTTCACAAAAACACAAAGCGTCGCGCGGCACGACCTGCTTTGCTATTCGAATTGCGACATCGTACTGCCGCACAGGCTCCTCGAACTGATGAAGCTCGCGTCGAGCCGATTCCAGCAATTCTTGTTAGCAGGTCGCCGGTGGGATCTCGACGTAACGGAACCACTCGACTTTGGAAAGGCAAGGTGGGATGAAGAGTTGCAGGCGGCCGCGCTGCGAGCCCAGCGTCAACGTCCCGCATGGTGGATCGACTTCTTCGCCTTTCGGGGCATGTTTTTTCGAAACATGCCGCCGTTCGCCGTGGGCCGTCCTGCTTGGGATAACTGGTTTATCCGGAATGCACTCGCGAAACAGGTACCCGTGCTGGATGTTTCCAAAGCCATCGTCGCTGTCCACGAAAACCACGATTATCGTCATCACCCGGGGGGCATGAAGGGCGTCGCTGAGGGCGCGGAAGCCATTCAAAATCGTTTACTGGCTGGACGGCATCTCGCCACAATCGATTCTTGCACCTATGAAATCACTCCAGGCGGGCAGGTCCGCCGAAGAGGGTGGCGACGGCATTTAGGGCCGCTTCGGTTTTTTTGGGTCCGTCGCATATCGCCGGCCCTGAACCGTTTAATGGACCAAACACTCTCTTTCCGCCGCCTTTTCGGCTTGCGCCGAACTGGCTGGCTCGGCAGCGTACTTCGGCAGCGCAATTCCTAACGAGCCAACCACTCTTCTTCCCCTCATGGTTCGCTAGCCATCTGAAAAAAGACAGGTTAGGATGCTTCGTGGATTGCCGGTTCCATTTTGGGACGTGAGGGCAAGCGTCCAATCGCTCTCCGCTCTCATCTGAATCCACATATGGGATATAGGAAGCCAGTCAAGGCATTCGAAGCGTGAAAATCGTCCACATCAGCCGTACCGACCTGATCGGCGGAGCGCCGCGCGCCGCATACCGATTACATGACGGTCTGCGCCGTCTCGGGCACGAATCGAGTATGTTGGTGGCAGAAAAGGTTACCAGCGATCCGAACGTGAAGCTCTATGTGCCGCGCAACGGCCTGGTGCATCGCCTGGCTCGCACCTCGCGGCGGCTGAAGCTCGCGATGCGCCGCTACGCGGAGAATCTGCCAGACAAGCGCACGTACTTTAGCGAAGACCGGACGATGTATTATCGCGAGCCGCTGGCGCAGCTCCCCGCAAGCGACGTACTGCAGTTGCACTGGTTCGCGGACTTCGTGGATTATGGCGCGCTTTTCGAATGGCTGCCGGCGGGCAAACCCGTGGTTTGGACGCTGCACGACATGGCGCCTTTTACGGGAGGCTGTTGCTACGATTTGGGGTGCGGAAAATTCGTCGAACAATGCGGCGCTTGTCCGCAACTTGGTTCTAGCACGACGGCCGATCTTTCGCGGCAGGTCTTTCAACACAAACGCAAATACTATGCAAAGCTGAATCCGGAACTCTTCCACATCGTCAGCCCCAGCAACTGGCTGGGCGAAGAAGTGGGGCGAAGCAGCCTGCTGGCCCGGTTTCCACGCTCCGTGATTCCTTACGGGCTGGACACCCGGATCTTCCAGCCACGAGACCGCCGGATTGCTCGAGACGTTTTGGGCGTGCCGCAGGAAGCCAAGGTCGTCTTGTTCCTGGCGGATGCCGTCAACGAATATCGCAAGGGTTTCGAACTTTTGGCCGCCTCCCTTGCGGAGATCGAATCCATTCCGAATTTATTCTTGTTGTCGGTTGGCCGTGGCGTGCCCGCGGAGCTCGGGCGCTTTGCGCACGCCCATATCGCCAACGTCAGCGAAGACCGATTGCTGTCGTTTGTTTACAGCGCTGCGGATGTGTATGCCGCGCCGTCCGTGGCAGACAATTTGCCAAACACACTTCTCGAATCGATTGCCTGTGGCACGCCTGTTGCAGCATTTGACGCGGGCGGGATGCCGGACGTGGTACGGCCGGGCGTTACCGGGCTGCTCGCCCCAGCGGGCAATGCGCGCGAACTCGCGGCGGCAATTTTTGAGCTGTTGAGCAACGATGCGATGCGGGCGCAGTTTTCCGCAAACTGCAGGCGCGTCGCCGTGGCCGAATATGAGATCGGCATCCAACCGCGCCGCTACGCGAAGCTCTACGAAGAATTGCTGCGCCGCGCGGGCGGCCATTTTCCGCTTGAGATTGCTGCTCCCGTTTCGAATGAGCGTGAGATTGCGAACGCTGTGGCCGCCGCCGCCGCGTCATCCTCGGCCACATAAGCCTCACTTTTCAGAATGTGTCTTATTTCGCGCTCAGGTCGCGCCAGCGACGCGAAAGCGCCTTGCGCAGCGTGCTAAACGCGGGCCGGATCGCGCTTTGGATTGGATGTGGATCGATGGCGCGGACTTGAATCGCTATCTCGCGCTTCAGCCCACGCGGGATTTTGCGGCTCATCAGAACCGGTACCCAACGTGCTGACTCTGCTCTGTACAGCCTGTCGAGTACGCAGGCGTCTGGTGTTACTTGGCTCAAAATCCAGCGGACCACGCGAAGATTTTCGGCGACATCCACACTCGTTCTCTCCGTCTTCTTCCGCACGCTCGCCTCATGGCTCCGAAAGTAGTTGAGCGGCTCCCCGATGTACGAGACGCGTCCGGCAAGGGCCATGGCAGCCCAAAGTTTCCAGTCGCCGCAAACGCATAGACTTTCGTCCGCTCCACCGACGGCCTCATACAGGGCGTGCCGGAAGACGACGGCGCTGGCATTTGGAACGGAGTTTGCAAACACAAAGTAATTCTTGCATTCCTCGCGGCCATCGGCGCTGTAATCAGCCGTCCATCGGTGCGCGTCCAGATGCTCCAGGTAGTAATCGGCAAATCCATCTTGCCTTCCGTTTTCATATACACGGCGCGATCGGCAGTAGGCAAAGGCGACGCTAGGATCACGGTCGAGCGAGGCCGTTAGGCGTTCGAGCAATCGTGGATCGGCATAGTCGTCGGATTCCGCAAACCAGATATATTCTCCGCGAGCCAGCCGCGCGCCTTTGTTCCACTGCTTGAACGTGCTTCCCGAATTCACGTCATTGAACGCCAGCTTGACCCGGGGATCGTTTGCATAGGAGGACAGCACGGATCGGCTGTCATCCGTCGAGCAGTCGTCCAGCAGGATCACCTCGAAATCCTGAAACGTTTGGCCGAAAATACTGTCCATCCTCCGCCGGAGGAAATGGGCGTGGTTATAGTTCGGCACGATGATGCTAACTTTTGGCATTCCTGGGCGCATTGCTCGGATCAGTGCTCAGCTTTCGCGCGCTGTCCTCACGATCGTTATTTCGTCGCTTCGCAAATCAGCAATGTTTCCTTACGGGTCTCGCGATTGCGAAGTTCCGCGTGTTGACTGGCGCCCCAATCCGCGGTCTCAATATGCTCGAAGCCTGCCTCGCGTAGGCGTCTTTGAAGTTCTTCGAGATCGTAAAGCCATTGATGGTCCCACTCGCGAAAACAGACATTAATGTATTCGGCCCTCGTTTTTATCCAGGCATAACCATATTTTTCGAGCCACGGTTGTTGAGCCCAGTCGTTCTCATGGTAACGCCGGACTACATCATCTGCCGACGGCATAGCGATCCGTACCACGCCGCCCTTTCGCAAAGATCGATGGCATTCCGTTAAAAAGTGGACGCCCTCCTGAACAGGAAGATGCTCGAGGAAATGTTCGCTATATATAAAGGCGCACGTGTCATTGGCAAACGGCAAGCCGTCCGTGATGTCCCAAATGATGTCGGCGCCCGACTCTGGATCCAAGTCCAGGTTCGCCCAACCTTGGAAGGGTTCTTTGCCGCATCCAACATTTGCCTTAAAGGGAGCGGCAGAACTGGCCAGCCATCTTTTTGCGTTTTTGTATCGCTGCGCTTTGGCACGCTTCGCCCCAAAAGCATTTGCACGCCGGCCCAATCCTGACAGTACGCGAACCGGGTTCAAATATCTCGAAACCGACACGAACTCACCTCAATAGAACTGCCGACTTCTGGTTATAAGATAGCTGTTGCCATCCGAACGGAGCCAATTATGTGGCGACCAGGTAAGCTCGACAAGTGAAAACCGAATCTGATCTACTGCCGCTGCATTGAAGTTAGGGGGCCGTACAGGGCCGGAGACCCTTGCTCTCGACAATGCATCCATATACTAACGAAGTAGACCTGCAGAGAGTCGAGAAGAGCGGCTGGCGGCCACAAGGATCCTTTTTCGTATGAAGCTCAGCGTAGTGTTGATTACGTACAATCAAGAGCGTTTTATCGCGCAGGCGATCGAGAGCGTCGCCACGCAGCGGACCAATTTTGAGTATGAAGTTGTAATCGGAGACGATTGTTCGACCGATCGGACGCGAGAGATCATCACTGGTTTTCATAACCGCTATCCTGACCGGATTGTACCGATTTTCCGAGAACACAATCTTGGGGCAAATCGAAATTTGGAAGCGGCACTAGAGAGTTGCCGGGGAGAGTACGTTGCCCTCCTGGAGGGCGACGATTACTGGGTCTCCGCAGATAAACTGCAACGACAAATAGATTTTCTTGATTCCCACCCGGACTATGCCATTTCCTGCCACCGGGTTCAGATGGTAGACGAGATGGGCACGGGAGGGGCGGGCCTATTTCCGCCGCGTTCGGCCGGCACTTACACAATCGAGGACTTACTAGCCGGTAATTTCATCATGACGGCTACGACTGTATACCGAAGGAGCCTAGCGCCTTCACTTCCGGATTGGTTCCATGAATTCAAGTTGGGAGATTGGCCGCTCTGCGCGTTGATCGCGAGGTTTGGCAAAATACATCTCATGGATGACGCGATGGCGGTCTATCGGATTCACTCGGATGGCATTTGGTCGGGCAGCTCCGAAGCGAACCGGTTACGCGAGACCGCGCGGATGCTCGCAGCTTTGGACAGCACACTTGCATTTCGTTACACGAAAATAATCCGGCAAACCATCGCCAAATCGTATTGCAGAATGGCCGCCCTTTCGCGTGATCAGGACGATCGCGTCGCAACGGTGAGAAATATTCGCAGCTGCCTTCAAAGCGGCGGTTTAGGAGAGGTTCTCACCGTTCGCTCACTGGCGGGATTCGCCGCATACTTGCTTATCGGACAACGGTATAGAACGTTTTCAAAAGCTAGCCGGACCACGCAACCGAGAGCCTGAGTCTCCTACCGAGCCATTGCAGCTGATTTGTCCACAGCGGCAGCCGCGGATTCCGCGATCCGCGCCTTCACCGCCGACGCGTTCGAGATTGCCGTGCGAATAATCCGGCATATTCTGCCGATGCTTTCCTCGTCCACGGTCGTTCCGGTTGGCAATACCAACACGCGCTGGCAGAGCTGTTCGGTGCGTGGCAGAAGCAGGGAAGCGTGTGGAAAATAAGAGCGGTAAGGCTCCATCCGGTGGCAACCCGGAAAGAAATATCTCCGCGCCAAGACATTTTCCGCCACAAGAACACTTAACAAGTCATCACGAGTGAGCCCGGTGACAGCCTCGTCTATTTCCAGTACAACGTATTGATAATTTGTTCTCTCGTTCTCGTCGTATTCCGCCAGCTCTACCCCCGTAAGTTCCGATAAGTTGCGGCGGTATGCGAAATGGTTCCGCCGATTGACCTCGATGAATTGATCCATGCTTTCCAGCGAGGTCAGCCCCATCGCGGCGCAGACTTCCGTCATCTTGCCGTTCGTGCCGATGTAAATCACATTGTCATGCCCGCTAAATCCAAAATTTCGCATCAGGCGCAGCTTAGCAGCCAGGGCATCATCGCTCGTCAGAACAGCGCCGCCCTCAAAGGTGTTGAAGAATTTGGTCGCGTGAAAGCTGAAGACTTCGCAGCGCCCAAAACCGCCAATCAGTCTCCCCTTGTAGGAGCATCCGATGGCGTGCGCGGCATCGAAGAGCAGTTCCAAATTGTGCCGGCGCGCGATAGCTGCCAGGGCGGCCACATCGCAGGGCCGTCCCCACGTGTGCACTCCGATAATTCCGGTAGTTCGGGGCGTAATCATCCGTTCGACTTGAGCCGGATCGAGAGTGTGGGTGTGCGGGTCTATATCGCAGAAGACTGGTGTAATCTCCTGCCACTGCAGCGCGTGCGCGGTCGCGACGAAGGTAAACGATGGCACGATCACCTCGCCGCTTAGACCGAGCGCGCGGATCGCAATCTCCAACGCAATCGTCGCGTTGCACATCGCCACGCAGTGGCGCACCCCTGCGAATTCTGCAAGCCGCCGCTCGAATTCCTGGACGTAGGGCCCATCGTTCGTGAGCCAATTGCGGTCCAGCATGTCGGAAATGCGTGCCATCAAGCGGTCGCGGTCCCCGATGTTCGGGCGCCCGACGTGCAGCTTCTCACTAAATGCCGGAGCTTTCCCGAAGATCGCCAATTCCGGTTGCGCGGGCTTCGATTCCATCTTGGGCATGCTAGACATCGTTACATTAGACCTCAGCGCTGTGAACGCGTTCGTCGGTAGACCATTGAAACAAACCTGCTGGCGATCCCGTACCTCCCGGGAACACTAACCTTCTCTGGAACTGCCGATCCTGGACTCCTCTTCCAGCAATTCCTTCTCGAGGTCAAGAATCTTGCGAGACCTCGACGCACGCCGGACCGCCGGAATTCCCACAACAATGTCGAAATCGGCCACGTCCTTATTGACGAAACTCAACGCCCCT
Organism: Candidatus Acidiferrales bacterium; assembly: GCA_035602725.1. GTDB lineage: Bacteria > Acidobacteriota > Terriglobia > Acidiferrales > UBA7541 > DASTCZ01. The sequence goes on along the minus strand of DATNLT010000006.1, from coordinate 166,135 downwards.
ACGGAAGCACCAACACCGAGCGTGCAGGGCATGATCACTGAGCCGCAGCCGATAATGCAGTGCTTCTTCAGGGTGAGATCGCCGGTGGTAACCTTTCGGTATTTAGCCGGAACCGTAGGACCGGTCAGATGACCATGGATATAATCATCCGTCGCCGTGTATAGCAGGGATCTCGCGGAAATCCCCGCGAAATCCTCGATCCTTATCTTCCCTCCCGAACCGAAAAGACAGACTCCCGCCGCTATGTGAACGTGGTTTCCGATCGTAATTCCTTGCTCTCCCGCACTGAGCAATGAAAAGCAATCCACGCGTACGTGCGAACCAAGATGAATCCGCTCTCCACCAATGACGATGCAAGATTTGTGAACGCGAACATCATCACCGACAGAACCGAATAGTTCCGAAAGCTCCGAGTCCGAGTAGTGCACTTAGAACCTCACAAACCATGGAAGCTGGCGCCGGGCTTGCCGAGATTTGTCCAGCTAATCAGACTGAGCTCTCGCAGTCGCGAGATCAATTTCGCTCGCATCTACCGCTTCACTCTTCCAAACCAATTTCGGCCGCACCGTCCCAGGAGTGGCTCCGTACCAATTCCCGGTGACTTCTCCCTCGACGACGTCAAAGGAGAGTACGTTGTCCTGGCGTAAGATCGGAACCGATGCGTCCTTTACGATGAGCATGTTAACGAAATAAGAGTTCGCATTGAGAAAGTCGCCGGGAATTTCGAGGATATGGCGGATCAGCCCCACAGCCCGCGGGCGGAAATCCGATACGGTGACAAGAACGCAGATCTCTTCGGATGTGTAAAGTAGCGCCGAAATATTAAGCACTGCACCGGGCATTGTGTTCCAATATGTGAACTCGATGGACAAGGGCGTATGAACAGTGATTTGGTCGGTCGAGTTGCTGCGTGAAATCAGCCGGACGCTTCTCAGTCGAATGCGATCGTCGCCCGGCGCCGATCCCTCGCTCCAAACGGATTCCGGATTTGCGATCGTATTCTTCCGCATGTAACTGCCGACCACGTCCGTGGTGTGGCCATTTTCCATCACCTTGCCGTTCTCGAGCCACACCGCGCGCGTACACAAGCTGCGCAAGGCCGTCATGTTGTGGCTGACGAAAAGCACGGTGCGTCCCTGCTTGGAAACATCATTCATTTTGCCCAGGCATTTTTTCTGGAATGACGCGTCGCCTACCGCTAGCACTTCGTCCACGATCAGGATTTCCGGTTCCAGGTGGGCGGCCACGGCGAACGCGAGGCGCGTATACATGCCGCTCGAATAAAACTTCACCGGCGTATCGAGAAACTTCTCCGTCTCGGCGAACGCCACGATCTCATCGAACTTGCCGGCAATCTCCCGGCGCTTCATCCCCAGAATCGCGCCGTTCAAGAAAACGTTCTCGCGGCCAGTCAACTCCGGATGAAAGCCGGTGCCCACTTCCAGCAGGCTACCGACGCGGCCATCAATCTCGATTTCGCCTTCGGTCGGATCGGTGATGCGCGAGAGAATTTTCAGCAACGTGCTTTTCCCCGCTCCGTTGCGGCCGATAATTCCCACCACTTCGCCGCGCTGCACCTGAAAATTCACATCTTTGAGCGCCCAAAATTCCCGGGCATTGGACTTCGCGCCGTTTCCGTTACGCCGGAACCGGCTGGTAATGGCGCCGGCCACCGACTCGCGGAGGGTCGGGTAGAGCTTCTGTTCGCCGCCAATGCGATACAGTTTGCTCAAACCACCAACTTCGATGGCGCAATCGTTCATGTTCGGGTCACTCAAATATGATGCTTCGTCGGCCGATTACGTGCAGGGAGGACGGCTGCGCGATTATATTAGATCGGCGAAGGTCTTTTCCATGCGGCGAAAATAAAAGAGCCCGCCGATCAACAAAGCAAAAATAGTGATCACGGAAACCAGCGTCATCGGTCCCGGCGCGGGCTTGCCATACATCGTCCAGCGAAAACCTTCCACTACACCGGACATCGGATTGATCCCAAGCACGATCCGCCGCCAGTGCGTTTTCACCATGCTCGCCGGATAAATCACAGGCGTAGCGAAGAGCCAGAATTGCACCAGGAAGCCCAACACGTAACGGACGTCGCGATACTGCACGTTAAGCGCCGAAAGCCAGAGCCCCACCGCCAGCGCCGCCAGCATTGCCAACAGAATAAAGACAGGCAAAAGCAGGATGCTGCTCGTGGGCGGCACGCGATACCAAGCCATCAGCGCGATCAGCAGCGCAAACGAAATCGCGAAATCGATCAGCGCCGTGATGATTGCCGCGATCGGAATCACGAGCCGCGGAAAATAGACCTTTGTGATTAAATGTTGGTTGTTGATAAGGCTGTTGCCGGCCGTGGTCAGCGAATTGGAGAAAAGCAGCCAGGGAAGCAGGCCACTGAAGTAAAAGACAGGCGCGGCCACACCGTCCGTGGAAAAACCGTTCTTCGCGAACACGGCCACAAAGAGAATCATCTGCAAAAACGGTTGAATTAACGCCCAGGTGACGCCTAGCACGGTCTGCTTGTAGCGCACCTTGACGTCGCGCAGCGCCAAGATCCACAGCAATTCGCGATAATGCCAAAGCTCGCCGAAATGGATGGGCTGCCAACCCGTTTGCGGGCGCAAATGCACGCGGCGCCCGGCAGGGCGAATCACGGGTGCGACAACGGGTACAGCGGACACGTCATCTCCTCCAGAAATACAGATTCTATGAGTTTGGATGTTCCGCGAGCAAGTTTCGCACGTTCTGAACGCGTCCTACTGTACGCGTCCTTGCCTAGCTTCTAAATTTTGGCAGGTTAGTTTGCCCGAAATGAGTGCGTGGGCCGATACAGTGAACTACTGGCAACCGCGCGGCGCATTGCGTATGGGGACACGCGCAGGAGAACTCAAGGGACTGTGAATGGGCGCGATTGCGCCGCCCTGCGCTTCGGGATACTCTGCCGCCGATGCGCCATCCATCAAGAACACGCGGTCGCTCTAGTTTGTCTAGTCTTACAAACGCAACATTTACCGCAGCAGTCTTCCTTTTAATTTCCTCGGCGATCTCGCCGCAAACGGCATCGCTGCCGCCGGATATTCCAGCGAACGCTACCCGTTACACCTTTCTGCTGGCGGGACAAAAAGCGGGAGCATTTGCCGCGTGGACCGCTCCCGGCAACGTCCGCAACACGTTCTATAGCTACAACGACCGCGGTCGCGGCCCGGAGCTGCGCGCCAGCCTCACGTTGGGCGCAAATGGCGCGCCGGTTTCCGTCCACGTGACTGGGCACGATTACCTCAAGGCCGAAGTCACCGAAGATTTCTCGATCAAAGATGGCGTCGCGAAGTGGAAGAACAACTCCGAACAAGGTGAGGGGCGCTCGGCCCATCCGGCATTCTATTTGCGCCTTTCGGAAGCGCCAGACGATCCCGCGTTATTGGTGAAAGCTCTGCTTGCGTCTGGCGGAAAATTGGCATTGCTGCCCGAGGGCGAGGCTCGTCTGGAGCACGTCGGCGAAGGCAACGTAAAAGCCGAAGGCAAGACGCTGCGCGTCACGCAATACGCCATCAGCGGCCTCGGATTCTCGCCGGAATACGTCTGGCTCGATCGGCAGCGAAATTTGTTCGCAGCAGGCACGAATTGGTCCGCGGTGATCCGCGAAGGTTGGGAGGCAAATTGGTCCGCACTGCTCGATATCCAGGAGCAGGCCGCTTCGGCGCATTTTCAGGAATTGGCCAGGACGCTGCGGCACAAGCCGTCCGCGCCGGTGATGTTCCAACATGCCGGGCTTTTCGACAGCGAAACCGCAACGGTTCGTCCGGGCATGACGGTTATGGTCAACGACAATCGCATTCAGGCCGTCGGCCCCGACGGCACGATTCCCGTGCCACGCAGCGCCGAGATCATCGACGCCAAGGGCAAGACGCTGCTGCCCGGCCTGTGGGATATGCACGTACACGTCGGCGGCGAAGTGGATGGCCTCGAGCACCTTGCTGCTGGCGTCACCACGATCCGAGATATGGCCAACGACAATACCAAGCTGCAGCGCATTCGTGGCGACTTCGATTCCGGCGCCGCTATTGGCCCGCGCATCCTGATGGCCGGTGTGATCGAAAGCCACAGTCCTTATCAGGGGCCGACAAACGTGCTGGTGGAAACGCCGCAGGAAGCGCGCGATGCCGTGGACCGCTACAAAAACTGGGGCTACGAACAGATCAAGATTTACAGCTCGGTAAGGCCCGAACTCGTGCCGGTGATCGCCGCCGAAGCGCACAAATACAATTTGCGCGTCAGCGGCCACATTCCGCAGGGGCTAGCCGCCGAGCAGGCGATCCGCGATGGCTACGACGAAATTCAGCACGCGAACTTCATCTTCCTGAATTTCCTCACCGATCGCGTGAAGGATACGCGCACGCCGGAGCGCTTCACCGCGGTGGCGAAATATGCCACCGAATTTCCACCGGATTCGCCGCAGATGCGCGGATTCCTGAAACTTCTGCTCGAACATCACACCGCGCTCGATCCCACGATGAATGTCTTTGAGGCTATGTTCACCGCGTGGCCCAATGCGATCAACCCGGTCTACGCCGCTGTGGCGGATCGTTTGCCCCCGCAGGTGCGCCGTGGGCTGATGGGCGGCGGCTTGCCGATTCCGCCCGGTGAGGAGCAGCACTATCGCGATTCGTTCCAGACGATTCTCGACGTGATCGGCGCTTTCTATAAGGCCGGAGTGCCCATTGAAGCCGGCACGGACGCAATGCCCGGCTTTACACTCGACCGCGAACTCGAGCTTGATGCCGCTGCCGGAATTCCGGCGCCGCAGGTGTTGCAACTCGCCACGCTCGGGGCCGCGCGCATCATGCGGCATGACACGGTGATGGGCTCCATCGCGCCCGGCAAGCTTGCGGACCTAATCCTGGTGGAAGGCAATCCGGCCGTCAAAATCAGCGATATACGCCGCGTCGTCCTGGTGATGAAAAATGGCGATATCTACGATCCCGCCCGCCTCGATCGTGCTATCGGCATCAAGCCCCTGCAATAGGCTTCTACGACCGTCCCCGGCAGCCCTGGGGCTACCACACTTTGCAAACCTTCGCCGCGGGCTTCAGCATTGCCTGCCCTTCCTTACACGAAAATGCCGAGGCGAATTCCGGCATGTTCACCACCACGCCGTTGATGCGGTATTTGCCCGGAGAATGCGGGTCGGTGATCGCATTGGCGCGCTCATTTTCAGGGCGATTGTTTTCGCAGGCCCATTGCGCGAAGCCGACAAAGAAACGTTGATCGGGGCTGAGCCCGTCGGCGCCGTGAAGTTCCATGCCCTTGGTGGCATCTTTCCAAGCGATGTAGGCGAGAATCGTGCCGCCGAGATCGGCCACATCTTCGCCCTCGGTCAGTTTCGAATTGATGTGGATGTCGTCCACAACCACGTACTTCGCGTACTGGTCCACCACGCAATTCGCATGCTCCACGAACGCGTCTGCATCCTGTTTGGTCCACCAATCCTTCAAATTGCCTTTGGCGTCAAACTGCCGTCCTTCGTCGTCGAAGCCGTGCGTGAGCTCGTGGCCAATCGTTGAGCCGGTATTGCCGTAGTTCGGCGCGGAGTCCATTTTCGCGTCGTAAAGCGGAGGCTGCAGCACGCCGGCCGGAAAATTAATATCGTTCATCTGCGGATTGTAATAGGCGTTCACCGTGGGCGGTGACATCTCCCATTCGCCGCGATCAACGGGTTTGCCCACCTTGTTGAACTGCCGGTGCGATTCGAATTCCGTGGCGCGGAGATCGTTGCCGTAAAAATCGGTAGGCGTGAGCGTGATCGAGCTGTAGTCCCGCCATTTGTCGGGATAGCCAACCTTGTTTCGAATGCCGTGGAGCTTTACAATCGCCTGCTGCTTGGTTTCTGCACTCATCCAGTCAAGCTGCTGAATGCGCAGCGCCATGGCGTCCTCGATGTGGCGCGTCATATCCAGTGTCGCGTCCTTCAATTCAGGAGAGAACGTTTTCCGCACGTAGGCTTGGCCGAGCGCGTCTCCGAGTTGACGATCCACATACTGCACGCACCGCTTCCATCGCGGCTGCAGCTCTTTCGCGCCACGCAGATACTGCCGGTAAAACTGGAAATTCTCATTGACGAACGCGGAAGAAAGCAGCGGCGACCGCGAATTGGCTACGTGGAATCGCAGGTAGGTCTTCCAATCGGCAAGCGGATTCGAGACGATCTGCGCGTCCAGGTCCTTGAAAAAGTCCGGCCACTCGACGTTGAGGATTTCGAATTTCGGCGCATTGCTCGCGGCGAAGTAAGCATTCCAATCAAAATCGGGAGCGATCTTCGAAAGATCGGCAGGCGTCATTTTATGTTTCAACTTGTAAGGATCGCGCATTTCCACGCGGGTAAGTGAAGCGCGCGCCATCCGATCTTCGATCCGCATCACGGTGGCCGCATTCGTCTTTGCCACGTCCGGCGAATCACCGATCAAAGTGAAAATCTTCTGCACGTGTTGCAGGTAACGCTCGCGAATCTCTTTGGACTTGGCGTCGTCCTTGGTGTAGTAGTCGCGGTCGGGAAGCCCCAGGCCTCCCTGATCGACCCCGACGATCACGTCTTCGGAATTATCGGGATCCTGCATCGAGCCGGTATCGAAGAGCAGCGCGTCACCCTGAAGGTGCAGTTTGGCCGCCAGCGCCGCCAAATCCTTCGTGCTTTTTAGGTTTGCGATTGCCGCGAGCTCCGCCTGCATCGGCTGCGCGCCGGCTTTCTCGATCGCCGGCTCGTTCATGCAAGCCGCGTAATAATCGCCGATTTCCTGCGTCACGGTGTCGCGATCCTTCGCGACGGCGGCTTCTTGCAAGATGCCCCGCAGATATCTCAGATTGTCCTCATACAGCTTGCCGTAGACGCTCCATGAAGTTTGGTCGGGCGGAATCGGATTGTCTTTCATCCAGCGGCCACAGGAATAGGTATAGAAGTCGTCGCAAGGATTCACCGAGCGGTCCATCGCCGCGGTATCGAGGCTGGGCGTGTATGGCAGCGAAGCCTCTGCGGCTTGCTGTACCGGTGCCGTTTCATCCGGCGCTATCGCCACTGCTGCCGAGGCCGTAGCCTCCGGCTTGAATTTCTGGGCGCAGAGAATCGCCCCTAAGAGGCACAAAATCACGAGAATCTTCTTGAAGTTCATGTACTCCTCCGCGAGTGGGGATGAGCATACCAGACGTCGCGGATTCTAGAAATCGTGTCCTGAAGCGCACTCAGGTCCAATTGTATTTGTAGGACCGAGCGCCTTGCGGTTAAGCTCGTCACCGCAAATCGCTCTTATGAGTTGGCATTGCGCGCCAGGAGGCGGCACGATGGCATTGACGGCTCGTTGGTGGGAAAGCTCGGCGTTTCGAAGAGATATTCGCGTGGCATTCTTTTCTGCGCTGCTTCTCGCAGCCTATCCCGCAATTCGGTTGCTCGGCTCGCCCGGCTCTCAGGCCACAGGCCACGCGCGAGCGGAAATCTCGTTCTCGCCCGAATCGAGCGCGACGCCCGTAGATGGCCGGGTCTACTTGCTCCTCTCGACCGACGGCACCGAGGAGCCGCGTTTCCAGGTACGCGAAGAAGAGGCGCAGTCGCAGCAGATCTTTGGCGTGGATGTAAATGCTCTTACTCCAGGAAGCTCCGCCGCTATCACCGACAACACGCTCGGCTACCCCACACGAAGTTTGCGAGAGATTCCCGCGGGGGATTATTACGTCCAGGCCGTCTTCAGCCGCTACACCACGTTCGAACGCTCCGATGGCCATCGCGTCAAGCTGCCGATGGACGAAGGCGAAGGGCAGCATTGGAATTCGAAACCAGGAAATTTCTACAGCAAACCCCAGCGCATGCACCTCGATCCAGCGTCGCCGGACGCCATTCGAATTCAACTCACGGAGAAAATTCCTGAAATCGAGCCGGTTCGTGACACGGAGTGGGTGAAGCACGTCCGCATTCAGAGCCAGTTGCTCACCAAATTTTGGGGACACCCGATGTTCCTAGGCGGGATTGTCGTGCTTCCGCAAGGTTGGGACACGCACCCCAACGCGCATTACCCTTTGCTCGTCAATCAGGGGCACTTCCCGCGCGATTTCAGCGGTTTTCGAACGGACCCGCCCGGTGCGGATCTAACGGGCTATCCGCGCGAGCGCACCGACGCGATGTATCAGTTCTATCAGGATTGGAGCACCGGCAAGCTTCCGCACATGCTAATTCTGCTGATCCAGCACGCGAATCCCTACTACGACGATTCTTATGCGGTGAACTCCGAAAACGTCGGACCGTACGGCGACGCCATCAACCAGGAACTGATTCCGTACATTGAGAAGCAATTTCGAGGGATCGGGCAGGGTTGGGCGCGCGGCGTCTTCGGAGGTTCCACAGGCGGCTGGGAGACGCTGGCCACGCAGGTATTCTACCCGGATAATTTTAACGGAGCGTGGGCCTTCTGCCCCGATCCGGTGGATTTTCATGCGTACCAGGCCGTAAACATCTACGACGACAAGAATGCGTTTTGGAAGGAGGGCCCGTTTGGACGCGTGCCGATTCCCGATATGCGCGGACCAGACGGCTTACCGGTAGCCATGATGGAGGGCGATGACCGGTGGGAACTCGTGCTTGGCACGCATAGCCGCTCCGGCGAGCAATTTGGCATTTGGCAAGCAGTGTTCAGCCCGGTGGGCGACGACGGCTATCCGAAACCGATCTGGGATCCGGAAACGGGCGTGATTGATCACCAAGTGGCGGCCTATTGGCGCGAACACTACGATTTGACGGCCATTTTGCAGCGTGATTGGGCCACGTTGGGCCCGAAGCTGAACGGCAAAATTCACATTTCGGTGGGCACACGCGATACGTGGTATCTGGACAACGCTGTCCGTCTGCTCCAGAAGGCGCTCGAAGCTACCAGCAACCCGCATTACGCGGGTGACTTCGATTACGGTCCCGATCAGCCCCACTGTTACACCGGCGTGCCCACGCTTTCCGCGCGCGAAGGTTCACTCACGGCCACGCGGCGCGTGATGAATGCGGCAGCCGATTGGATGGAGAAGACCGCACCTGCGGGCGCGGACAAGAGTTGGCGCTATTAAATCGACCAAATGCTCTCAGTACGAACTATCTCCACCTCGGCGGCGGTTGTGCAATGGTTGGCGAAGGATCGGGTACGGCCGTGGCCATGCCCGCCATCACGTAAAAGAGCAAAGCATTCGAAGGGATATGCAGGTTGAAATCCATGAGCCCATGCACGAGCAATCCAGCGCATGCCACCAGCGCGGCTAGATGAACAGCGCGCGCCAGCGGATCGCGGCTGCGTTTGATATTTAGAACGCCGAAACCAAAAAGCAGCAGGAGGAATGCCGCCCAGCACGCTCCACCGACCGCACCCGTCTCCGCCAAGAGTTCGAGATGATCGTTGTGCACGTGATCCACAACTTTGGCGTCGTAGGCCGTGTCGTAACGTGGAAACACCGAGATGATCGTGCCGAGACCAGTACCCGTTACGGCATGATCCAAAAAGATATGCCATGCGCCGCCAGCCATGGCAATCCGCCGCGCCTCGGTTACTTCCGGATTGTGTACTTCGGAAAACCGCTTCAATACCTGGCTAAAACCTAGCCACGAAACAAGCGCCGCCGCCACCCCGAGCACCAGCAGCCCGGCCAACAATTGGCGTTTCTGCGCCCCGCACAAGAGCAGCAGCAGAACCAACACGATTAGCTCGGCGCCAAACGAGAAAATCCCGCCGCGAGACGCGGAAAGAATCAACGCACCCACAGGAAGCGCCGTACAGAGCCCCACCAGAGGCAGTTGATCGCGCCGCATCCCGCGCACCGCTAAGAATGCCAAGCCCATGGGAACGATGAGCTCGATAAATCCTGCGAAGTGATTTCTGTTCACAAACGGGCCGAAGGGTACTCCTCCGAAGGGCAGTTCGCGAAACCAATAGATTTTTCCGTTAAACGTCAGATCCTGCAGAATGGCGAATACTGCAACCGCGAAGCCGAACCACAGAATGAACCAGCCAAATGCTTGCCAATGACGCATATTGCGAAACGCCTGCAACGACAAAAAAAGCAACAGCACATAGCTGGCGACGCGGAGCAACTCGAGCTTGGTGAGATACGGGTAGACCGTAATGTGAAACGCGAGTTGCGCCGCCCCAAACAACGCCAGCGCCAGCAAGGGCCAAAGCACCGGGCACCAGCGCACCTCCGTCCCTCTGCCGCGCGCCACTCCGAACGCCCACCATAGCAATAGCCCGGCGACAGCTATCTCCATTACGGACTCGGACCACGTCTCAACCACGCCACTGGCGAGCACCGCAAACACAATTACCAGGCAGATGCCGATGCGCAGCGGCCTCATGGTCGCGCTGGCCCCAATGGCGTCAGCGTGACATCGTCGAGCCAGATCGTGCCTGCAAGTTTGTTATCGAACTTCTGACTGGGATTGCGATTTAAGGCGATCTGCACGATGTGCGTGTTCGGACCGGTGGTGAAGTCCACCTGTTGTGTGAGCCAATCATGATCGCCGGTCAGCGACTCGAGAGAAATAGAAGGTTGGGTGGAAAATGTAAGAGTTAATCCAACTCCATTGTCCGTGCTAATTCCTGCCGTTCGAAGCGCGGCGGAAAAGTGATATCGGGTATTGGGTTCCACCGGGACCGGTTGCAACACGTCATGGTAGTTGAGGTTTCGTGATCCGTCGAAAGTTACGCTGAGCGCCCGGCGCCCGGAATGCTGGTGCGAAGTGTCATAAGCATACGTAATCCCGGGAACCGGATTCCAACGCCAGTCGAGGCCATCGTTCACCGGATCCGTCTCAAATCCTCCGTTGAACACAAGAGATTGAGGCGTGAGACCGCTCGCATCCGTGCCGCTGAGCGCCAGGGCCTGACGCCACACATTCTGCGCCGCATCGCCCTGGTCTTTGCTTACGAGCAGGTCCACGAGCGGCGCGCTGACCTTCAACGGTACGGGATGTGCAATTCGCACCATCTGATTCCACACCGCCAGCGCCCCTTGCGGCTGCTGGGCGTCAATCAGCCAGGTCAGCGCATCGCTCATCACGCGGTCGTTCTCCGGAAGCACTTCGGTGATCAGGATTTGCGGGTCCTGCGTCACGCGCCACACGCGGGAGACCGCGAGCGTGGTCAGAGTGGGGGTTGAGAGAAGCGCGCGATGAATTTCTGCGTACGCCTGCTGCAGATCGCCTTGCCGCAAGAGGAAACTTCCATATCGCCAATGCACTTCACCGGAATCGGGATAGTCGGCGACTGCCGTTTCGAATGACTGACGCGCCTGCGAAATCTCTCCCGTTTGTTCGTGAGCGTCGCCCAGCGCCATCCAATTGCCTGCGGAACGCGGATCGATGCTGACGGCGCGCTGAAACGCTTCAATTGCCGCCTGAGGATCGGCGTTTTCGAAATCGAGCATGCGATTCAGGCCCAAGCGGTACCAATCGTCTGCGTTTCCGGGTTCCAGGGCGACGGCGCGGGCGCGACCCTGCGGCGTGTTTGAATCGAAGGCGCGCGCCGCGAGCCAGTTCCGCGCGCTCCCCTCGATCATCAGAAAGGCCACGACCAAGGCAAGCGCCAGGGTGGTCCAGCGCGAGGCAGGCTTCGCCAGCCCAAAGCTCATGATTGCGTCACGCGCCAATCTTTATCGAGGAGCATGAAGGATCAGGTAGCGCTTTGCGAGACCGCCGCGTCCGCCGCACGTGAGGCCGCTTCTTCACGAACGATCGTGTGAAAATCAGACTCTCCCGCGAAGAACCAGCCCGCAAAAGCCGTGCGCGGAAAATCGCCGGTCACGGGACAAACGCGATGCTCGAGACTCGGGTCCACTCGAAAAATCACGGCATTCCCCAACCCGGTGTTTGCAATTTCGAAAAGGATCTCTTCGGTGCCAGCCCGGCGAATTTGTAGTGCGCCACCTTCGAAAGGCTGCCGAGAGAGGTTCAGGCTCATGGCCAGCAGGCGATCGCCACCGTGGCCCAGGTCGCTGTGCCACGTGTCGTAGTGGCCCTCCCCGGCGGTGAAGCGATAGATCCGGCCTCCGAAGTGTCCGATGCGCGGGCAGCCGGTTACGTCTTGAACGAACTTCAGAAAATCGGGGTGATTGACCATGAAATGCAGAGTGCCGGCGCAGGCTTCCGGCGGAAGCCAGGATTCGCGCGCGATGTCCGTGTCTTGCCGCTGTTCGAATGCGGATTGTCCCACGCGGCTTGCTACAAAATCGATCACTGCCGGCTCGATGAGCCCGCGAAACAATGCACAGTGGTGTTCGCGAAAGCTTTGCTGCAAGGCTTCCACTTCGCCGGAAGCCGGCAGGACGGTTGCACCGGTCCTCGTCAATTGCACCATTCCAAAGGCCTCACCCGCGGTTCCCGCGAACTTTTACGCTACCCGGTGCGCGGCGTCATCGGCGCGCTTTCGCGCAGCCGCTTTTTCGGAGCCGCGGCCAAATCCCCAGCCATACTTGTGAATCAGCCGCAGCGGCCGCAACACGATTTGCCGCAAACGCGAGCCGCGCGCCGATTCCCAATCTTCTTCCGTGGGCGACGCGATCAGACGCAGCAAGTATCGAATTCCGCTTAACGGTCCGCGTGTCGAGCGGATTCGAAACACAGCCCGTTGCGCCACTCCGGCCGGGGCGGCATCGCCGGAAAACATTTCTGCAAGAGCCTGTGCGGCAGCGTGTTTCACGGAACTGCCGGACGCGACGCGCCTGGCGATTTGTGGGGGCAATTCAAACGAAAAAATCTGTGAGGCCAGCGCGAGGCCTGTAAGCGTCATTCTTTCTGCGCCCAACTCTCCGGCGGATTCCATCGCCAGCGGCCACGAAAATTCATGCGTGGCATGCAGCAGCCAGGCCAGGTCGGTGACCCACTGCAGGCGGCTCCATAGATGCTTGCTGCCGTGAACAGCCAGAACGTTCAAAGCGTCCTCAGCGCAAAACGTCGCCGCCAGTTCTCCTGCGAGTGGGACAGTTATGAGCCTCGACCGCAAACGATCCAGATCGAGTGGTACCGGATAGTAGCGCAAGGTCTTCTCGGTGTGAAATTCCACCGCGCGGAAGTCCGGAGCGCGGTCAAAATAATATTGGCCCGGAACGCGGCTTGCTTCGCTCGCACCGGGCGGTTGCGCTGGTAAGAGCAAGGTGTAGCCTTCCGCTTGCATCAATCGCGTGACGCCATCGATATCTCTGTGGCGAACGAGGATATCGAGATCGCCGAAATCGCGTAAGCCCAAATCGCCGAAGGCTTGCAGCGCCAAAACCGGGCCCTTGTAGGGAATTCCGAGAATGCCGTTGGCTGCCAGCAAACGCAACAAACGCGCCAACTCCGCCGCGAATAAAAGGTTTTGCTCGATCTGTTTCCGCGAGGCCTCGTTGCTCACCTCTTTCCACTGTTCCGGAACGTTGGCGAAGTTAACGCCGTGCAACATTCGAAAAAAAAGCATGCGCACGCCATGCCGATCGGCGGCGGCAAAGAGATAGGGCCAGTCGGTCACCTGCGGGAGCAGAGATGCCGCGTTGTTTTCGGCCGAGGCGCTCGATTGGGGCTTCGCGCAGGCCACGAGCAACCGCAACTCCGGGCGCAGGTTCTCGATGGCATAGGGAATCTTGTTCATCGAATCGTAAAGACGCTACTCCAGCAACCCGCTGGAACACAAGCAGCTACGCTGCTGTTCCTATCTGGATCCGGGTCGATTCTCCGATGCAGACGATCCGCTACCAGCCGGTGACGCCTTTTGGCGATCGTGCGGTTGCCGGGGGAGAATGGTTTCCGCATCGGCCAGAATACAATCGCACAGTTCATCGAGTGGCGGCGCGCTCGATCCCAGATTGAGCTTTCGTACCGGCACTTCATTCGCGATGCGCCCCAGCAGCAAAAGCTCCCGGGCATAAACGTTTTGTGGCAAGAGCCGCACGTGATAGAGATTCGCGGCCAGACGTACGAGCCGTTCCTGCGGTGTCAGTTCGGAGACGGATGGATGCGGCGACGCCACGTTTTCGTCGAGAATATAGATTGCTCCCAGTGGCTGAGGCTCGAGTGCAAACCTCCAGCCCGGCTCGTCCAGCGGCAGATAAAACTTCGCATAATCTGCGCAAAGCATTTTCAATGAATGGGATGCGCCAAACAGCAATTGGGCGGCGGCGGGCCACAAAGTAAGAACAGGAAAACTCGGCTGCGCGAGAAACGCATCCTGACGAAAGAGTAGCGGCATTACATCTTCCGTGAGAATGGCATAGCCTCGCTTCGCTAACGCCGCCGCCGTGGTGGACTTGCCCGACGTGGAGGGCCCGCACAGCGCCACGGCGCGGCCCCGCATTTCGAATGCGCTGGCGTGGAGGCAAGGGGTACCCCGGAGTTGCAGGATTACACCCATCACCACACCGCGCAGTGGGATAGACACATCCTCCATGTCAAATTTGCCATTGTGAGATGCGAAGATATTCCGGCCCTGCCGATCAAAGCAAAATTCCGTGCCGTTCGCAAAGACAAGGCGAAAATACTTTCCTCCGTCCAGTTTCGAAAGTTGAATGTCGGGCTGGGCCTCAAATAGCTCCGGACTCGCGTGAATCAATTCCTGGGAAGCGCGTAAGGCGCTGGCGGCCCATGCGGGGCAATCCTGAAAAGTCACAGAAACATCAGGCGTTACAGGGCTATCGGTATTTTCGACGGGTGCTAGGGGCGCTAAGGGGATTTGAAGATTGGAAGCTACTCGAAGACCGTAGAGCGAATGGAGAAACACTTCCCTCGCCTAGGTCCGGCGGCGGAAACCCTCTTCACGGACATTGAGACGGCTGGATTGGGTGAGCACGCGAACGTCACCATAAGTCTTCAGTTCGGGCGTCTGGTAAGGACGCTTGGGAGATGTTGATCTGGTTTCAGCCACCGCAGTCACCTTCCTTCATTCTAGAGCGTACCCGCCTGGCACTTCAACCACAATAGGAGAGTCTTGGGACGAAGATGAAGCGAATCATTCACCCTAGCCTTGGCGTCGCTATGCGCGGCGAGGCGGTCCCAGCAGACAAACCGTAGAATCTCTTCATTTGGATGCAGATAGTCGGCTGGCGGTGTCGTTTCGAAATTGGCGCGCGCCATGGCAGCCTCGGGATCCTCGGCATAAGCGGTCTTCGGACGCCGCAGGATGGCTTCTGGAAGCAGTTCCTGAAGCGCCTGCCGGACGATCTCCTTCTCCGCGCACCAGGGCAGCGGTGGAAGCCTGAGCAGGAATCGCATCAGCCGCAGGTCGAAATATGGGTGGCGTGCTTCCAGGGGCTGGCGCGTGATCCCGGGCTCTTCCGTTTCGAATACCCACTGAAAGTAAGGCTCGAAGAATGCTCCATGAGCTTCAGGACGATGTGGATGCTCGGAAGGGGTCTGCTGAAGGATTTCACGCCAGCGCTCGCGGAGCGATAGCCTAGTCACGAAGTCTTCGTTGAGCCAGTTCGGAAATGGATCGGCCAAATCGCGCTGACCGCGCCGCCGCTGCCACCAGACGCGGAATCCCAGACGCGGATGCCGGCCTCCGTGAGAAGCAGCGTAAACGGCGCTGCCCCACAGAAGGCGGCCTAATCCGGCGCCCATGTACCCTGCGATTGAGGGCACCAGCCCCAAATCGCCGCCCTGCCCGGTGAAGAACACCGGAGCGTGCGCCGCCAAAGCGGTATAACACTTTCGAAAAATTGGGTTCGCGATACCTTCGTAGGGCTCGGCTGTCCGCAGACCTTCGGGTTCACCGGAGCCTTCAAATAGCGAACCGTCCGCGGCATTGAAATGCTCAATCGAAATTCCAAGATGCTTGGCGGCCACACTTGAATACTTCCGTTCTTCGTCATGTATCACCCGGTCATAGGATAGGCTCACCGCGTGAAGCTCAAAGCGCCCGGCGCGCGCCTCGGGTGAATCGCAGGCCACGGCCGCAATCGAGGTGGAATCCAGGCCGCCGCTCATCAGAATTCCGGCGCGACTGGTCCGCATCCGGTCGGAAACCGCCGCGCGAAGCAATTGCAGAAAATGCTCCGGGTAATTCTGCTTGCGGGTGTATCGCAACGGTTCTTCGACGGGAAAGGACCAATAACGCTGCGTGCGCACTTCGCCGTTTATGCAAGTGAGCTTATGTGCGGCGGGAAGGCGCTGAATTTGCGCGAAACTTGTGGTGCCCGGATTCCAATTCAACCCGACCAACAGGAAATCCGCGATGGCTTGTTCGTTGAGTTCCGAAGAAACCTCGGGGTGCAGGCGCACAGACTCCAGCGTGTTGCCGAAAATCAGGGCATCTTGGGTGCGAGCGTAATAAAAGGGCCGCACCGCGAAATGGTCGTTGGCGCAAAACAGCGCGCCACGAAGGCGATCCCAAATGGCGAAGCTGAAGTCGCCGCTGATGTGGTTGAGAAGACCTTCGCCCCAGGTTTGATACGCATGAAGCAAGAGTTCCACATCAGGCATCGCCTGCCGCACTTCGCGGCCATCTGTTTTCAGTTCGGCGATGAGGTCAGCCCGGGCATCGAGCCGGACGTCAGACACACACCAAACCACGTCGTCGAGTGTGGCTGGTTGCGTCTCATTCTCTGATTCGAAGGTGGTGCGCAAAAGCGCGTGAGCAAGACCGATACCTTCGCTCGCCCAAGCGCCCTGTGCGTCAGGGCCGCGAAACGCGAGCGAATTCGCCAGACGTTTTATAAATTCCGGATCGGCGCGAACCCCGTCGAAACGCAGCACGCCCGCGAAACCGCTCAACGGGATTTCTCCGGGGCAGAGACGCCGTCTTCAAACGGAGCATAATGATTATGCACTTCACCGGTGTCGTTGATTACCTTGCCGTCCACTTCCACCCAGGCATGCGCCTCAAAAAGGGACGCGGTCTTGCGCGCACCCAGACAAATTTGCGCCGGGACGTGCTTGCGGCGCAGGAGCCACCACAAAACGAGGGACCGTTCGAGGCAAGTTCCACGATGCAGGCCTTCGCGCGCGGCCGCATCGACCATTCGCGCAACGCGTTCGTGACTCACTGCTGAATTTGCCGGAGCGGCAAAGCCACCGGCAGACACCGGTGGCAACCTAGACGCGAGAAATTCATGCCATCGGCGGTATCCGAACATCCGAAGACCAACAGACGTGACGGGCAGCAGGCAGAAAGCCCGTACAAACGCGCTTCGATCCTGGCGAGGAAGACGCAGAAAACGCTGAATCCGGCCTGGGCGAGGCGGCGGAGCTTTCCGGCTGGCGATAAGTGCCGAGCGCGAAGGCGGCGTCGCGCGATGGGCGCTCGATTTCTTCATCGCGGCAACGAATCGATTAAGAGGCTTGCGCGCGAAGACATCAATGCTGCCTTGCAGCGGGGCTAACTCGCGCTGCCGTTACGAACCTCGATCAACCCTTCCGTTTGGAGCTTTCCCAGCAACATAAACAGGTCACCTTCGCACCTAGCCGGCTCGACTTCGTACTCGGCTACGATCGCCGTGCGGAGTTCTTCCACGGTACGCGGTTCCTGCATCAGATTCCAAATGCGCGCACCAACGGGGTCGAGGCCGTAATAAATTCCGGTTTGCATATGCAGGATCGCGGCTTCGTCGCCCAGCGAGCAAGAAACCTGATCCTTGGCCGCAACCACGATCGTTTTCAAGGAAATGGTTTCGGGCATCGCGCACTCCCAGCGGCGAACCACCCATCGATGCGGACGGAGGATTTTCGCTCCGTCCCAAATCAAAACCGCTTCAGCCGCTCGCCAGACGTTTGATGCAAGCTATCTCGGAACGAGCGCCATAAGTGAATAGCCTTAGTGCTTTACAGGCTTGCTCACCTTTTCCTTCGTCTCAATTCCCAAACCCAGTTGCTTGAGTTGCTCGATGCCTTGTTTGGCTTGCGCGCCCCAGGTGCCGTTCGGATCGAGGTCGATCGCTTGCTGATAGGCTTCGACCGTGCCAGGTTGCATCACCGGCGTAATCTTATCGCCTTCCTGCTTGTAGTCCATTGCACCCACCAGCGCAGCGCCCAGCAGGTACCAAGCCTGCGCATTCTTGGGATCGAGTTCCGTGGCTTTCTTTAAGGGGGCGACCGCATCCTTCAAGCGATTGGCGTTATAAAGCGTGATGCCGAAATTCAGATAGGTGCGGCCGGCATTGGCAGGATCGAGATCGACGCCTTTCTGGTATGCGGCTGTGGCGTCATCAATCTTTCCCAGGCGGGCGTACATATTGCCAAGATTGTTGTACGTTCCGGCGTCGGGTTTCAGTGCCACCGCTTGTTCGTAGGCTTTTGCCGCGTCGTCGTATTTCGCGTCAATTTCATAGGCCACGCCGATCTTGTCGTAGATCAAGGTGCGATTCACATCGGTCGGGCTCGTGGCCTCGAGGGCCTGCTTGAATTCCGCGACGGCCTGCGTAGACAGGGGATCAATTTGTGCCTGCAGGGCGGCCTTTTGATCGGCTGGTGCCGTCTTTAATTGATTGTGCAAAGCGTCGGCTTGTGTGAGCGCGGTCGTACCTGCCTGATAATGCTGTTTCAGGTTATTGATCTTGTTTTGCGCCGAAGCTTCCTTTTTGCGATCCGCCATTTGTGTCTGCAGGGCGGGGTCTTTGAAATTGAAGTCGCCGGGGGTTTCCGCACCAGCGGCGACGCCCGCTTTCACGGCGTACAAATCCTGATCGCCCTGCTTGACGGTGATAACGTAGGTGCCCACCGGGAGCTCGATACGATACTTGCCCTGCGCGTCGGTCTTTGTGGTGACTTCGGGGCTTCCCTTGTCATCTTGGAAGCTCAAGGTGATATCCGGCCATGGTTTGGCATCGGTGTCCTTGACGGTGCCGACTACTGTGCCCTTGGGTTTGGCTTTTTCCTTCTCCTGGGCGCGTAAGACGCCACCGGTCCAATCTGGAACAAGGCCGGCCACGAGCAGCAGCGCCGCGGCCAAGGTGATGTGTTTTGAAAGTCTTTTTTTCACGATGCTTCTCCTGGATTGGGCGGGCAAGATAACGGTGGAACCAATCGCCGCGTCCCCTGAACCGAATCTATATTATCGCTCAACTTTGGCCTGATAGGCGATAGGGTCTCTCTGGCCCGCCTCGGCAAACGCCCGAAGGCGCAGCAGGCAGCTATCGCACACCCCACAAGCCGCATCTTCCGATTGATAGCAGGACCAAGTCAGCTCCAAAGGCGCGTCCAGCTCAATCCCCCGGCGGATGATCTCACTTTTTCTTAACGCAATCACGGGGGTAACGATCTCAATTTGCGTTTCGGGCCGCGTGCCCACGCGTACCAAGTCCTGAAAGACCCGATAGTACTCGGGCCGGCAGTCCGGATAGCCGGAGCTATCCTGAGCCACCGCACCGACAAAAATCTTTCTCGCGCCGATCACTTCGGCCCAACTCACGGCCACGGAAAGGAAGTGGGCATTTCGAAAGGGCACGTAGCTCGTCGGGATGGTGCGGAGGTCTTCGACTTCAATATCTGATTCGCGTTCAGGCACGGCTATGCGCCGGTCCGTTAGGGCGGAGCCCCCAATTTGAGCGAAGTGGCTGAGCTGCACGAGTAAACGCTCGCTCACGCCGTAGTGGTCGGCAATGGCATGAAAGGCTTGGCGTTCGCGTCGTTCTGTCCGTTGGCCGTAACCGGCGTGCAGCAAAGCAAGCTCGTGCGATTGTGCCGCGATGGCCGTCGTCACGCAGGAATCCATTCCTCCACTGAGAAGGACGACGGCCTTGCTTGCCCTGGGTGATTCGCGCATGCGAGAAAAATTATAGCGGTTTCGGCCTACGCGCGAAATGTTTGTTCAGCGGAAGTTGGATTCCTCAGGCATGCTTTTTGAAACGGTCCTGGCTGGCGCTCATACGCCATGGATTGCGGGATCCCAGATGAACTTGTGGAGTTGCAGACCGAGCCGCACCGGCAAACCATCGGCCAGAATCCATTCGGAGAGCTCACGCGCGCTTAGACCGGGCCACGCGCCGTGAGGATCGGGAAAAACGGGCGAGAAGATCAGATGCGGCGTGCGCTTGGTCAATTCATGCTCAGCCACGAATTGCCGCGCGAATTCGTAGTCGCGGCGGCTGGCGATGACGAATTTGAGTTCGTCATCGGGGCTGAGCGCTTCGATATTCGGCAGAAGAAACGTATCGCCTTCCTTCGAATCGGGACACTTCACGTCCACGATCTTGATCACTTCCCTGGGAAGGGACGTAATGCTTCGCTCGCCGCTGGTTTCGATCATCACGATGTACCCGGCGTCCAGCAGCGACTGACTGAGGGCCGGTGTTTCGGGCTGAAGTAACGGCTCACCACCGGTGATTTCCACCAGGCGAAGCGGAGTGCCTTGAGAGGAGGCGTGGGAGAGATCACGCACGCGACGCAAAACTTCGTCCATCGTCATCTTCGTGCCGCCGTGAAAGGCATAGGCAGTGTCGCACCAGACGCAGCGCAAGTTACAACCCGTCAGCCTTACGAAGATGCAGGGTAGGCCGGCGCGGGTTCCTTCGCCTTGAATTGAACGAAAAATTTCGGTGATGACCATGCGATCAGCGCGGGCCCGGCCGGGCTTTTCGGCGCGTGTAGGAATGGACGAGGTAGACGGCGACGCCCAACGCTACGGCTGCCCCAATCATACGGGGATAGGCCAACTTAACCCCGGCGTACGCGCTGAGCAGAAAATAGGCGGTACCCACAAGAATGGCGGGAATCAGAACGATCAGGAAGGAGCGATTCATAGGCGCGGCTTCACTTACGGGCGATAGGTTGCCGAACTGGTGTCCGTTTCCCACACGGTGATACTGGAAATTCGAGGTGCTTGCTCGACAGCGCGCATCTGCCCGACGGTTTGATCGTAGAGATGCTTCGCGATATTTTCGGCCGAGGGATTGATCGCATCGAACGGCGCCTGATCGTTGAGGTATTTATGGTCCATCTCGCCGATCACGCCGCGCAGGATTTGCTTCAGGTGCACGAAATCGTAGAGCAAACCGGTGGAATCGAGCGCCGGTCCTTCGAGCGTCACGCGGACCTTGTAATTGTGGCCGTGAGGATTTTCGCACTTGCCCTTATAGCCGCGCAGGGCGTGTCCTGCGGAGAAGGTTTCGTCCACGCTGACTTCAAACATTTGCGAGCCTCATGCCGGTGCGAGATCAGGGAAGGATTTGCCGGCAGCTCGTTTCTGCTGCCTGCAACCGCTAGCTATCCGACAGCATGAACCGGGCCACCTCGGCCAGATCCCTGGTGATCGAGTAATCGGGCAGCGATGCGAGAAAAATTTTACCATATTGCATGCGCTGAATGCGGTTATCGAGGATCGCCAGAACGCCGCGATCCGAGCGCGTGCGGATCAGCCGGCCAAAGCCTTGTTTTAGAGCCAACACTGCTTCGGGCACCTGAAATTCGGCGAAGGCGTTACGACCCGCCTCCGTCAGCGCCCGGACCCGGGCGGCGACGATGGGGTCGCTGGGCACGGCGAAAGGCAGCTTATCTACGATCACGCAGGAGAGCTGGGCGCCGGGCACGTCCACCCCTTGCCAAAAGCTGGACGTGGCGAAGAGCACGGCGTTGGGGGTGTTTCGAAATTTTTCGAGGAGCGCGGCGCGGGGAGCGGTTCCCTGCAGAAGCAGCGGGAAGTCAACCTTCTCACGGACGCGTCCAAACAGTTCGTTCATCTGGCTATAGCTGGTGAAAAGGCAAAAAGCACGGCCCTCGGTCGTTTCGAGCAGTTTCGTAATTTCATGCGCTGCTTGAGTGATGAAACCCGCGTCGCGCACATCGGGCATATGTGCAGGGATGTAAAGCATGGCCTGGCTCGGATAATCGAACTCAGTGGGGAGCACGCGTTCAATGGCGGCGGGCACACCTAAACGCTTTTTGAGGTAATCGAAGCGGCCGCCGACCGCAAGGGTAGCCGAGGTAAGAACCACCGTTTCGAAGCGCTCGAAAAGATGTTCGCGCAGAATGTTGCTAACGTCGATCGGCGTAGCCGTCAGGAAGATGCCCTTGTTGCGACGCTCCATCCAGTAAACGTAATTGCTCTCATCCGATTCGAATAGAAAAGAAGTTTCGCCGCGGAGTTCGAAACTCCGGCGCGCGATATTCGCAAGCTCATCGGGCTTTGCGGGAATTGCGCCAATTTCCGTTTCGAGCGCCTTCAGCGCGTCGAGCAGGCCGTTGTAGGGCTCGCGATTGCGATCGAGAAAGGCCTCACGTTCGCTCCGTTCAAAGGGGGAGCGGCCCTCGCGCGGCGGAAAGCCCTCGAAAAATGTCCGTGAACGCTCCCGTACCCGTACGGCGCGTTTGAGCAGCGAAGCGGTACCTTCGCGGAGGCCGCGGAGAGCCTGCTCCGTATCACGCGCCAGTTCTTCGAAGCGGTAATTCGAAATTTGCCGGCCGAAGTAATCTCCGGAAACGTCTTCGATTTCATGAGCTTCATCGAAGATCACCGCGTCATATTCCGGCAGGATGCTGGCGAAATCGTCTTGCCGGAGCGCGAGGTCGGCGAAAAAAAGATGGTGGTTCACTATCACAATATCGGCGGTAGCGGCGCGCTGGTGCATCCAGGTGACAAAGCAGCGGTTGAATTCGGGGCACTTTTGACCGGTGCACATCTCACGCCGCGCATCGAGACGATGCCAAAGCTCGGCGTCGTCCGGCAGAAACGACAACTCCGCCCGGTCGCCGGTTTCGGTGAGTTTCTCCCACGTGGAAATTTGCGTAAACCAGTCCACCTCGTCAAATCCCTTCAACACCGGCTGTCCTTCCATGGAATAAACCTTTTGCCGGCACAGGAAATTACCGCGGCCCTTCATCACCGCAACTTTCAAGTCGGGAGCAAAGTGCTTTTGCAGGAAGGGAATGTCTTTATTGAAGAGCTGTTCCTGCAAGGACTTGGTGGCCGTGGAGATCACGATCCGCTTGCCGCTACGGATGGCGGGTATCAGATAGGCGAGAGTTTTGCCGGTGCCGGTGCCCGCCTCGACGATGGCGTGCTGTTTGGTGGCAAAGGCCTTTTCGATAAGGGCGGCCATTTCAAGTTGCGATGGGCGGTGCTCGTAGCCGCGCGGCATGCACTGCTGGAGCATTCCACGCGGTCCAAAGATATCGTGAATCGTAGGGCCGGATGATTCGTCGATTGCGGCCGGCTCCGAAGCCGTCGCGGATACGAATGTGACGGAAAGTTCTTCCTCTAGCGAACGCGCAGGGTCGTCGCTATACGGGTCGGGCACGTAGCGGCGCTCCGGCACTGGGCCGCGCTCGGTGTCTTCTGGACTGACAGAGGATTTTGGGGTTCGTTTCGGCACTGGAGCCCTAAAACGACATGCGCAGCAACGGCTGATTGAAAGAACACCTTAGCACATCATTTCGCGGCACGCTTCAGCCCCTCGTTTACGCCCGTGACGCATCCGGCGAGGGGCGTGGCCGTTTGTTATACTCCGGGAAATGCCAAGCAGAGCGGCAAAGAAGCTCTTTTTAGTGGATGCGATGGGCTTTATCTTTCGCGCGTTTTTCGCGCCGATGGAGCACCTGCGCAATCCCGCGGGCATGCCCACCAAGGTCCCTTATCTTTTCCTGAATATGCTGCGGCGGCTTTTGCGTGAATTTCAGCCGGACTACCTAGCGGTGGTGTTTGACCTGACCGAGCCTACCTTTCGAGACAAGCTTTTCGCCTCCTACAAAGCGCAGCGTCCGCCGATGCCTGCGGAGTTGGGCCAGCAAATCCCTTACGTGCGAAAGCTGTGCGAGGCCATGCGGCTGCCGATTCTGGCCGTTCCCGGGTACGAAGCGGATGACGTGATCGGCACGCTCGCGAAGCAAGCGGCGAAGCGCAAGCTGGAAACTTACATCGTCACGAGCGACAAAGATCTGCTGCAACTGGTGACGCCCGCCGCGCGCGTGTTGATCCCTACCAAGCAGGACCTGCTCGTCGACGAAGCCAAGGTGCAGGAATTGCTGGGCGTGCCGCCGGAAAAGGTGCCGGACGTGATGGCGCTGATGGGCGATTCGATTGACAATATTCCCGGCGCCAAGGGAATCGGCGAAAAAGGCGCGCGCGAACTGATCCAACGCTTTGGTTCGGTGGAGTCTGCGCTCGATCGCGCGGACGAAGTACAAGGCAAGCGTTACCGCGAGGCGCTGCAGACTCAACGCGAACAAGTATTGATGTCCAAGCAGCTCGCCACGATTGCGACGAACGCTCCTATCGAGCTCGATCTCGAGCAACTCGTGCTGCAAACGCCGGACACAGAAGCTTTGCGCGCGCTCTATGGCGAGCTGGGATTCACTTCTCTATTGAAGGAATTGGCGCCGGCGCTCGAACCTGTTTCCACGCCACGCGATTACGCCACGCTTGATTCCGCGGAAGACGTCCGGGCATTCTTGGCGGCGGTGCCGACCAATCAGGAAATTGCGCTTTGGATCACGCTGGCGCCCGGTGACCGCGAAGAAGAAGGCTTCGGCAGCTGCGTGGCGGCTATCGAGCTTTCCCCCAGCCCGGGCGTGGCCAAAACGGTTTGGCTTTTGGAGCCGCCCGTCGCGGGTGGCATCACCGATGAGCCGTTGCTGGCGCCCGAGCCCGATTGCCGCAGCGCGCGGGTGGACGAGCCTCGCGCAAATGCGATTCTGGCGGAGTTGCATCCGTGGCTTGCCGATCCGTCAAGGCCGAAGATCGTTCACGATCCGAAAGTTGTAGAAATGCTGCTGGGTCCCGTCGCCGGAATTCGTCACGCGACGATGCTCTATTCCTATCTGGTGCGCCCTACGACCGCAAATCATCAACACACGGACGTCGTCGCGCGCCATTTGAATGCAACCTTTACGGGCATTGCGGGGGAACGGGCGGACTCGCTGCAGCGGCTGGCGCCGGTCTTGCGCAAGGAAGTGGAAGATCTCGGGCTGGCGCAACTTTACGAGGAAATGGACTTGCCTCTGGCGTTTGTGATTGCGCGGATGGAATGTGACGGAGTGCGGGTCGATCCCGAGGCTTTAGCGGCGATGTCGGCCACCATGGAAAAGGAAATTCGCGGTATCGAACGCGCAATCTGGGAAATCGCCGAGACTGAATTCAATATCAACTCACCCACGCAGCTTGCGGAGATTCTTTTTGACAAGATGGGTCTACGGCCGCCGCCCCGCCGTGGGGGAAAAGCCCGCTCGACGGCCGCCGATATTCTTGAATCGATGGCCCTGATGCACGAGTTGCCGCGGAAGGTTCTCGAGTTCCGCGAAATTGCCAAGCTCAAGTCCACCTACGTGGATGCTTTGCCGAAGCTGATCGACCCGGCGACCGGGCGTCTGCACACGAGTTTGAGCCAGACGGGCACGGCGACCGGCAGGCTCAGCTCGTCCGAGCCTAATCTGCAGAATATTCCGGTGCGCTCGGAATTGGGCCGGCAGATTCGCGCTGCGTTTGCCGCCGGTCCGGGAATGGCGCTACTTTCGGCCGACTATTCTCAGATTGAGTTGCGACTCCTGGCGCATTTTTCGCACGATCCTGTGTTGGTGGCGGCATTTCGCAACGGAGAGGACATCCATGCACGCACAGCGCAGGAAGTCTTCAACGTAGGGCCGCTGGCACAGACGCAGGAACACCGGCGTGTCGCGAAGATCATCAATTTCGGAATCGTTTACGGGCTTTCGCCTTTTGGTCTGGCGCAGCAGCTTGGCATCGAAACGCGCGAGGCCGCACAGTTCATCAATGCTTATTTCACGCGCTATCGCGGCGTAAAGGAATATCTCGACCGGTGTCTCGAGGAGACGCGCAAGAGTGGCGTTACGCGAACGCTTTTCGGGCGCGTGCGGCCCATCCCGGAAATCAACTCGCCCCAAGTGAATCTGCGCAATTTCGCCGAGCGCACCGCGCTGAATACGCCGTTACAGGGTACGGCGGCGGACTTAATCAAGCTGGCGATGATCGAGATTCACCGCAGCCTGGCCGCCGAGAAGCTCTCCGCGAGAATGATCCTGCAGGTGCATGACGAACTGCTTTTTGAAGCGCCTCCCGCGGAGCTGCCAAAGTTGCGCACGCTAGTGAAGGAGTGCATGGAGCGGGCGCACCCGTTGCAGGTGCCTCTGCTGGCGGAATGCAAAGCGGGACCGAACTGGCGGGACATGACGCCGCTAAAGGGCTAACGCCTGCTGCGCGGTTCGTGCATCGAACAATATGCTAGGCTCGGGTTCCCGTGGGAGGTCCAAGCGATGAAGCATTCAGAAGCGTTTCTACGGCTGGTAAACGAATCGCGCGCGCGTGTGCACGAGACGAACGTGCAGGAGGTGAAGAAGCGCATGGATGCGGGCGACAAATTCACGCTTGTGGACGTCCGCGAGGATAATGAGTGGGCGCGCGGCCACCTGCCAGGCGCGATTCACATGGGGCGCGGAATCATAGAACGCGATGTCGAAACGCAATTTCCGGACAAAAAGACGGAACTGGTGCTCTACTGCGGCGGCGGATTTCGCTCGGCCCTTTCGGCCGACAATCTTCAGAAGATGGGCTATAGCAACATTAGCTCGATGGATGGCGGCTGGCGCGGATGGCTCGAAGCCGGAAACCCCACCGCCAAGGATTGATCCTCGAAACGGAGAGATTCACGCCGCGTTTGCCGGCTCAAACGCCTCGCCCGTGCACTGCACGTTGATACTACAAACGCCACACGACCGGTACATCGGCCCGAATGAATCGGGACGCATGATAAAATGAGGCTCCTCTTGTCCGTACAATCAGGAAAGTACTGACTTCTGGGGCGTGGTCCAACCGGTAGGACGCTGCACTGTTAATGCAGACGGTGGAGGTTCGAATCCTCCCGCCCCAGCCAAACCTCTTGAGGTCACGAGCGGGCGGCCGGATACGCCTACGGAGTTACTGCATGCGCGGGGCCGGCGCGGAGATTGAGGGTCCCCAGTTATTTGGGATCGGGCTCCAATTGCGTGTGAACTCGTCCGCCATGGTGAAGGTCAAGAGCAGCGCCAGCCAGAAAAACGCAGCGACGATTACCAGTTTTGTGAGCTTGGGGCTGTACTTCACGTGCATGAAAAAGAGGATCACCAGCAGCATCTTAATCACGGCAATCGCCAGCGCGGCCACGGTGTTAAAGGGCCCGAGATCGATGTAGGCCACCCCGGTGGTCAATCCCGTAAGAAATAGAAGAGAGAGAAAAATGATGACGTAGGTTTTTACCGGAACGATATGCTCGGCATGCTCAGCCATGCGGGTAGCGCCCTCCGATCAGGTAAAGCAAGGGAAACAAAAAGATCCACACGATATCCACGAAGTGCCAATAGAGCCCGGCAACCTCGACCGGCGCAAAATAAGTCTTCGAAAAGCGATTCTTGTACGCGAGGATCAATAAGGTCGTCAAAATGCCAAGCCCGATCACCATGTGCAGCGCATGCACCAACGTCATGAAGAAGTAGAAACAGAAAAACAATTCTACATGAGGCAGCGAAGTCCCCGCCGGGATGCCCTCGGTGGGCGCGAACCGCAAGCCCGGCACGAGGAACTCATTCCATTTGTGCACGTATTCGGTGAACTTGATCCCCAGGAAGACCATGCCCAGAACCATCGTTACCACCAGAAAGATCATCAGCGCCTTGCGCTTGCCGGTTTGCGCTGCGTGCACCGCCAGAGCCATCGTCAAGCTGCTACCGATCAGCACCGCCGTGTTTGTGGCGCCAAATTTCACTTCGAGGATGCGGCTGCCCACTTCGAACGCCGGAAGATACATTCCGCGATAAATGGCGTAACCGCAAAAGAGCCCGCCAAAGAACATGATCTCGGTGACCAGGAACACCCACATCCCCAGGCTCCCGGCCTCCTGCTGCTGCTGCATATCCTCAAAATGATGTGCGCGAGCGGGAACGCTCTCGTGCGATACAACCGTTGCTTCAGACACGTGCGGCCCCCGGCGCGCCCTGGCCAGCAAGCTGCCGGGGCGGAAGGTTGTACGCGTAGGCTTCCTCGGTCACGATCGGCGTCACTTCAAAATTTTCGGTCGGCGGCGGCGAAGGCGTTTGCCACTCCAGACCTTTGGCGCGCCAAGGATTCGGGCCCGCCACGACACCGTAGCGCATGGACCACATGAAGTAAATCAGCGGGATCGCGTAGCCCACGGCCAAAACGGAAGCGCCCGCTGTGGACATTACATTGAGCACCTGGAACTCGGCAGGATACGTAGCATAGCGCCGCGGCATTCCGAGATAACCCAGCACGAATTGCGGGAAGAACGTCAGGTTAAACCCCACAAAAATAATCAGTGCGGCAAATCGCGCCCAGCCATCGGGATAAAGCCGGCCCGTGATTTTCGGCCACCAGAAGTGCAGACCCCCCATATAGCCCATCACCGCACCGCCCACCATGATGTAGTGAAAGTGCGCCACAATGAAATATGTACCGTTCAGATGTACGTCCGTAGCAAGCGAAGCCAGGAACAATCCCGTCAAGCCGCCCATCGTAAAGAGACCGATAAATCCCAGCGCGTACAGCATCGGAGCTTCGTAGGAGATCGAACCTTTATAGAGCGTGGCCGTCCAGTTGAAGACCTTGATTGCCGAGGGAATGGCCACCAAAAAACTCAGCATGGAAAAAATCAGGCTGGCGTACACCGATTGTCCGGAGACGAACATATGGTGTCCCCAGACCAGGAACCCGAGCACGGCGATTGCCAGGCTTGAGAACGCTACGAACGAATAGCCAAAAATCCGCTTGCGCGAAAAGCACGCAATCAACTCGCTTACCACGCCCATGCTGGGCAGGATCATGATGTAGACGGCCGGGTGCGAGTAAAACCAAAAAAGATGCTGAAAGAGAAGAGGGTCGCCGCCGAGTTTCGGATCGAAGATACCCACGTGCAGCAGGCGTTCCGCCGCCAACAGCACGATCGTGATCGCCAGCACCGGAGTGCCCAGCACCATGATGATGCTGGTAGCGTAGATCGACCACAAAAACAACGGCATGCGAAACCAGGTGAGCCCCGGAGCGCGCATCTTGTGAATGGTGACGATGAAGTTCAATCCCGTGAGAATCGAACTGAATCCCGTGATAAACACGCCGAGCGCCGCGGCAACCACATGCGTATTCGCGTAGGTGCTGCTATACGGCGTGTAAAACGTCCAGCCCGTATCTACGCCGCCCGCGAGAATCGCATAGAGCGTGAAGGCGGCGCCAACCACGTATACATACCAGCTCAGGAGATTGATCTTCGGAAAGGCCAGGTCCCGCGCGCCGATCATCATCGGTACCAGAAAGTTCCCAAGCACCGCGGGAATCGAAGGAATCAAAAAGAAAAACACCATCACGATCCCATGCATCGTGAAAAGCTTGTTGTACGTTTCAGGCTGCACCAGGGTCCCTGCCGGGGTTAGCAGGTGCATGCGCATCAGGACGGCCGCCGTGCCGCCTACAAAAAACATGAACGTAATGGAGAGCAGATAAAGCAGCGCGATGCGCTTGTGGTCCTTGGTGAAAAGCCACGACCGGATGCCGTAGCTGGCATTCAGGTAGTTAACTTGCTCCCCTGACGATGCCAGCGGCGGTTCTACAACTGCGTTACTCATGGATTCTTCCTTTGCTGAATTCCCAGCGACTTCACGTAAGCAATCAACTGCAGAATTTGATCTTCGGTCAGCTGCCCCTGGAATGAGGGCATCACTGGCGTGAATCCCGGAATAGGCATCGAGTTGGGATTCGTGATGGCTTGGCGCACGAAGCTCTCATCTACCATCAACGTCCTACCGTCCTGCAGTTTTTGCGGGTGGCCGTAGAGTCCCAGCAGCGATGGTCCGTGGCCGGTGTTGTCCGGGGCGTGGCAGGTGTTGCAACCATACTGGGTGAAGAGTTTCTCGCCGGTCTGCACCATGGATTCGCCCCGCGCCCCGCCGGCGAGCCATGCGGCGTAATCATTGGGCTCCATCACATAAACCCAGCCGATCATGGCCGAGTGCTCCGCGCCGCAATACTGTGCGCAGAAAAAATGGAATGTGCCGGTCTCGCGCGCCTCGAACCAAATGGAAGTGTATCTTCCGGGCAGCACGTCTTTCTTCACGCGAAACGCGGGGATGTAGAAATCGTGGATGGCGTCTTCCGAAGTCATCGTCAACTTCACCGGAACGCCCACCGGCACGTGCAATTCATCGATCTCACGCGGACCTTCGGGATGCTGCAGATGCCACATCCATTGTTTGCCAACCACGAAAATTTCCATCGAGGCGTTGGGCGGCCGCGAGTTTTGAAAGTAAAGGCTTGAGGCCCACACGAAAACAAATGCGACAATCAGCGTTGGGATGATCGTCCAGCTCAACTCCAGCCAGAGATATTCAGGCGTGGGCGGTGGAACTTCGTCCGGAGACCGCCGCCGATACCGTACGGCGAAATAAAAAATGGCCGAAAAGATTCCGAAGGTGAAGATCAGCGTGAGCCCGGTGAGAAAAAAATGAAGCCTGTCGACGCCGGCGGCGATGGTCGAGCCCGGCTGGGGCCGCAAAGGAAACCCGATCCCTTGGAGCACTGCGGCGATCGAAATGGCAAAAGACTTCAGCATGTTCTCTCAGGTCCCTCCCGGATTTCCCGTTGGAGGAAGGCCGGGCCCAACGAATCAGCGCGTTGCGCTAGTGTCTTGCCGCCACGCCGGGCGGAGCGATACGGTGCTTTTCTCTTCGGAACATCACCAGCACCGCCCCGCCGAGCACCAGGATCGTCAACGCGCCCGATGCTCGAATCACATTTTGAATCACCAGCCCATACTTGCCGGTCTGCGGATCGTAGTGATAACAAAAAAGGAGTATGGCATCCGTAATTGGCGAGCCGATTTTCTCCGAAGACGCTTCCACCAAACCCAGCCTTACGTCACGCGCAGGGTAGGAAAGCCCGAAAAAGTAGCGCGAAACGTGCCCTTCCGGTGTGAGCACCACGATCCCGCTGGCGTGCGCAAATTGCTGCGAGTCCTGGTCGTAGACGTAGCGAAATCCCACCGAAGCGGCGAGTTGCTGGATCTGCGGCTGATCGCCCGTGAGGAAATGCCATCCCGCGAGCGCTCCCGGCCGGCCGTAAATTCCGGCGTACATGATGTGCTTGGCCTCGGCAAGCACCGGGCGCTCCGACGGATCGATGCTTACGGTGATCACCTCAAAATCCTTGCCTATATCGAGCGGTACATCTTTCAAAGAATTTACGGTACCGTTGAGCACTTCGGTGCAGAGCATCGGACACTGGTAATACACCAAGGTCAAAATTGCGGGCCTGCCATGCATCAGTTGTCCGAGTGTTGCGTTGGCGCCGTGCTCGTCCCGGAAGGCTAGATCGAGCGGCACCTGCTGATTCAGCTTTTGATCGAAGCCGACGTTTCGCAAGACCTCCGGCTTTCCGCTGGGGTTCTGCGCGAACCAGTTCTGCTGGCCGCTCGCCGGACTCGCACCGGCCAGAAGCATCATCAGCAGCGCCACGCACGCAGTCAGAGCGGCCTTAGAAAAATCGCGCTGCAGAACCTTGATCATCGTCATCATCGATTCAAACCCATTGACTCAACCCCTTACGAATTAAGCCGCACCACATATTTCATTTCGCTCGATCTACTCTCGCCGCCTCTTCGTGGCACTTGGCTGACCCGAGGCTCCCACTGCGGGCTGAGTCGCGTTCTCCAGGGCATTTGTTCTTGTTTGTGGCCGTACAGGCAAGCCCCGCTGTAAAACCAGTTCCATCGCACGGTCGATGGGAATACGTACTTTGCCCGTCGCCTGATCGGACCACCCATACGAGTTGAGCAGTTTTTGCTGTTCATCGAGCATCGTGTGCAAGTCCAGCTTTGGCTCCGGCTGCAGGCGCGGCTCAGGCGGCAAGACCCGCCCGGTGTAAAACGGAGTCGTCGGCGGACCCAGCGGCTGCGTTTTGCTGAAATATCCAAACATACCGCGCGTCACCAGAATCGTTGCCACCAGCACCAGAGCCAACGTTATGCCGAACGCATAGATGGCGCGCGCATTTACATCTCGCGTTTCGTATCCCGGACGCGGAACTGCCCCGTTTTCAGTGTCCTTCGACATGCTCGAGAACCTCAACCAGTCGCGGATCGTGCTGCGGCAGCAGCGGTCTACCCGCCAATTCGCCCAGAAACAACCAGAACCATAGCCCGCCCATACCAATGACCAGCGTCACATCGGTCCAATGCACGCGCAGCGAATTCGGGTCAAAGGCAGGCACAATGATCCAGAAAACGTCGCACAGCGTGAGCGCGAGCAGCATTCCCGCCACGAAATTGATCGCGCCGTGGCGCTTCACTTTGCGCGAGAGCAGCAGCACGAAGGGCACCGCGAAGTGAAAGAGAATGAGGATCAGCGCGAGTACGGCCCATGTTCCCCGGGCGCGGCTCATGTACCACGAGATTTCCTCGGGCAGGTTGCCGGACCATATCAGCAGAAATTGCGAGAAGGAGAGATAAGCCCAAAGCATTACGAACGTGAGTAGAAGATTGCCCAGGTCGTTGAAGCGAATCGGCGTGGCCAGGGTCGCCAGGGGCTCCCCCTCGGAAATCTTGCGCGTGATCAGCACCACCAGCGACATTGCTACCAGCGCCTGCGCCACCATAAAAATCATGCCGTAGATCGTGGAATACCAGGTAGGCTCAAGCGACATCACCAGGTCCACCGTGGCAAACGTGATTGTGAACGCATAAATGACGAGCCCCGGCGCGCTCACGGCTTCGAGCCTGTGCACCCATTTGAGATCGCTGCTGCGATCCTGTTCGCTGGACCAGCGATTGAGCAGGAACACCATCAGTAGCCATATGCCGAAATAAATCACGCTGCGAACCAGGAAAAACGGCACGTTCAGATAGAAATGTTTCTGGTTCAGCACCGGATCGGCCGTGGCGCCGGGTCTCGCCCACGCATAGATGTGCGTCATCCCCAGCAACAGCGGCACGTAAAGCACCGCCAGCAGCCACATCGTCCGCGTGCCGGCTTCCAGAACTCGCCGAATCAGAAAACCCCAACCGCCGCCCGTGAGGTGATGCATCATCAGCATCGCTATGCAACCGAGCGGAAACCCCAGCCAGAAAATAAACGCGAAGAGATACGAGTGAAAAAAGACCGTCGGGTTCAGAATGAGCTCGATTGCGGAAAGCACCAGCGCCGCACCGCCGGCAAACAGCGCATTGCGGCGCAAACGGTCAAAAGGCAGATGATATTCGCCTGCGTTCATTGCTGCGGGGCTGCTCCTTGTCCTGACTGCGTTTGCAAAGTCTGCCGCTCCGCGGCCGGCACATCCCCAAGCGTGGCTCCCTGGCTCAATTGCAGCGCGCGGATATATGCGGTGATGCGCCAGCGGTCTTCCGGAGTGATTCGCGCGGCGTAGCTATACATCACGCCCAAGCCGTTCGTCATCACGTCAAAGAAATGTCCGGCGGGTGCCTGCCGCAGACGGTCCATATGGAAAGAAGGTGGCTGCGGGAAGCCGCGCAGCACGATCATGCCGCGGCCACTCCCGGTGAAATCATGGCAAGGCGTGCAGTAGATGTTGTAACGGTCGCGGCCGCGCTCGAGGTCGGCTTTGGTGATGGGGAAGGGAAATTCTTCGGCTTCCTTCCCGTTGATCTTTCCCGTGTACAGCAATTCGTCCAAACGGAGTTGGCCCCGCGCGACCGTGCCCGGTACCAGCGGGCGAACGGAACGGCCATCGTCGAAAAATGCCGAGGGGTCGTAGGGGTTATAGCGTGGCTGCACCTGCATATCCCGCCGGCAACCGCCGAGCAAGAGCACCAACGCCGCCGCGGTGACGGCCAGCCAGCTTCGGCCGTGGCTTTCGAATTGTCGCTCAGACCTCAACGTCAGAAACCTCTCGCGCGTTCAAACTTTGCAAGAACGCCCTCGTCTTCGCCGGTTCGAATTGGCGATCGCGCGCTTTTACCAGCAGGAAAAAACGGTCCCGCGAAGCCAGCGCGAATCGCGCGACGTTAAAAACTGGATGGTACGGCGCGGGCAACCCGTTCATCGCCAACATTCCAAAGACGCAAGAGAGCGCGGCGCCCAGGATCGTCAGCTCAAAGGTAATCGGAATCCACATGGGCCAGGAATTGTAGGGCTTGCCGCCGATATTCAAGGGGAAGCTGATCACGTTTGCGTAATAGCACATGGAAAACCCAAAGGATCCGCCAAGGATTCCGCCAATCAATACAACCAAAGGCAGCCGCGTGCGATGGAAGCCCACCGCCTCGGCCAATCCCTCGACAGGCATGGGTGTGAACGCGTCCATGCGCTTATAGCCCGCCGCCTGCGTCTTGCGCGCAGCCTCGAGCAACGCCTCTGGGCTTTCAAATTCCGCAAGCATGCCGTAAAGCGGATGGCGCTTCATGCTCTTCGTCCTTCGCTCGAATTGTTGTGTCGAACCATCAATGCAAACCTCAACCGCCTTGCTGATTCGCCTTCTGCCCCGGCATCTCCGGGTTTGGATTTCGCAGTCGCGCCAGATACGTCGTGCGCGGACGCGTGTTCAACTCCTCCAGCAGCGTGTAATTGCGCGGGTCGGACTTCCATTTCGCCACGCGATTGGCGCTGTTGTTGATATCGCCGAAAACGATCGCCTGCGCCGGACACACAGCCTGGCACGCCGTCACGATTTCGCCGTCGCGCACGAACCGGTCCTGTTTTTCCGCCTCGATCTTCACGGCTTGAATTCGTTGCACGCAATAGGTGCACTTTTCCATTACTCCACGGCTGCGGACGGTGACGTTGGGGTTGCGCTGCGCCATCAGCGAGGGTGTGGTCCAGTCCGAGAAGAGCAGGAAATTGAATCGCCGCACTTTGTAAGGACAGTTGTTCGAACAGTAGCGCGTGCCCACGCATCGGTTGTAAATCATTTCGTTCAGGCCTTCCGGGCTGTGCACCGTTGCACCGACCGGGCAGACGTATTCGCAGGGAGCATTCTCGCAGTGCATGCACGGTACGGGTTCGAAATACGTTTCCGGCTGCTCGACGGGGCCGCGGAAATAAGTGTCCACGCGAATCCAGTGCATTTCGCGTCCGCGCTCGACTTCGTCTTTGCCCACCACCGCGATATTGTTTTCGGATTGGCACGCCACCACGCAGGCGTTGCAGCCTACGCATTTGTTTAGATCGATGGACATGCCCCAGGCGTAGCCGTTGTATGGAAATGCCGGATACATCGAATCGCCTTTGGGTACGTGCTCGCCTTCTTGCTGCGCGCCCGTTGGGTTCGCGCGATAGTCATCGAGGTTTGCGATGCGCACGAGATCACGCCGGAATGCATTGTCGCTTTCCAGTTCCGTGGCGCTTTCGCTCGGATTGATCGCGCTATGGTGCTGCGTGGTGGCGAGCGAATAACGCTTGCCCAATTTCGTGATCTGCGCCCCAGTGGCGATCCACGGCGCCCAGGACGCTTGCACGAGGTAAGCGCTGAAGCCAGGGCCCGTGCCGATGCGTCCGGCACGCGTGCGTCCGTAACCCAGGTGGATGGTGAGCGAATTATCGGCGTGCCCGGGAAGGACCCATATGGGACCTTGCAGGTAACGTCCGTTTACATCGAGGCGAACATAGTCGCCATTGGTCACGCCGAATTGCAGAGCGGTGCCGGGACTCACCTGGATCGTGTTGTCCCAGGTCAGCCGCGTGATCGGCTTCGGCAATTCCTGCAACCAGGCATTATTCGCATAGCGGCCGTCGCCCACGGAAGGATCGGGACGAAACACGACTTCGAGACCGCTCGTCATCGTACCGGGCGCGGCCGTAGTGGATGATGCGCCAAAATTTCCGGAAACAGAAAACGTTACCGGCTGCGAAGCGCTGCCTGCGAGCAGGCCATCGTGCAGTGAGGTTTCCCAGAATGCTTCAAAATCTGGTCCGGTCCTTTGCGATTGCCAATATTGGCGCAGCGCATCATGGGGCAGCACATCCGCATGCCCTTGCAGCGCCGAAAGAATTTCGTGCGCCGTCTTACCGTCGTAGAGGGGAGCGATCAATGGCTGGATGATTCCCAACGTGCCGTCATACGCGCGCGCATCGCTCCAGGACTCAAGCTCGTGCGCGGCTGGGACGTGCCAGTGGCAAAGTTCGGCAGTTTCATCTCCGTAGAGCCCCAGGTAAACGCGGAAATTCACCCTCAGCAGATTTTGCGCGAACTCCAAATCGGCGGGCGCCGCATAAACCGGGTTCGGCCCCATCATGAAAAGCGCTTCCACGCGCCCGGCCGCCATGTCTGCCACGAGGTTTTTCAGCGAAGCCATTTCATTCTCAGGATTGGCCTCGATCGAATTTATGTAAACGACGGTGCTTCCTGCATTGCCGAGTGCCGCATTCATCGCATGCGCCAGCGCATGAACCATAGCGGGCTGCTGCTCGCCCGCAATCACGAGCGAGGCGCCGCGGTGGCTTTGCAAGTCCCGTGCGAGCGCTTCGATCCATCCCGCAGGCACTCCTGCAGGTGAGGAAGCAGCTCCAACGGCATTCACTCCCAGCTTTGCGGCCAAGGCTCGCGCGAAGCCTTCGATATCAGACGCGCGCATCGCCAGCCGATGATCGGCCATCGCGCCCGTGGTAGTGCTGGTCTGCTCGACCACATAGAGCCGGTTCATTCCGGTGTGCGGCCCGGTCTGTCCGCCACCGTCCGGCGCGGGCTTTCCATCCTCCGTCAGCCGCCGCGCGGCAAAGTCACGCGCGTAGCGCACCGTGCCGGGTCCTGTAAACAGGAAATTCGAATCGAGCGAGAGAATCACGTCTGCCTTTTCGAAATGGTAGACGGGCGTTACGTAGCGTCCAAACGCAAGCTTTGTTCCTTCGCGCGGGCCGTCCCGGGTCACTGGCTCCCACTGATGCCATTGCGCTTGCGGGAATTGCTTCAGCACATCTTGAATCTGCGCGGCCAATGTTGGCGAAGTGACCGTGCCCGTCAAAATCCGGAGTCCCTCGCCCTTCGTCGGCGCGAAATTTGTCCGCAGGTCGGAGACAGCATTCAAGAAGGCGCCCCAACTGCTGATTCGACCCTCGCGAATCACCGTTTTCGAACGGTCGGGGTCGTATAGGCCTAGCACCGAGGCCTGCGCGAAAATATCCGTCGAGCCAAGACTTGCCGGGTGCTCGGGATTGCCTTCGATCTTGGTCGGCCGGCCCATGTGGCTTTCTACCAACAAGCCGGTGGCGATGCCGCCCTCGGTCATAGAAGTCGCGTAAAAGAGCGGTTTGCCGGGAATCACTTCTTCCGGCGGGTGCACGTAAGGAACAATTCTTTGTTCCGGCAGTTTGGTGCAGCCCGTAAGCCCCGCCAGCGCTGCGGAGGCTGCCATCCATTTCAAGACATCTCGCCGGGGCGTGCCCGTCAATTCTTTCGCCGGATCGTGCGGGAATTCGTTTTCCAGGAACGCGCGATACTCGTGCGTGTCCGCCAACTCTTCCAGATTGCGCCAGAGGCGATTTCCAGACGGCTTTTCGAGCAGATTCCGGAGCTTCTCGGAATCCAGAGGCGTATTGGCGTTGGGCTGCGTGGTCATTTTCTCCATAGCTTCTTCATGCACGATGCTACCGATGGCACGTCGTACAGTTCGTCAGGCTTTGAATCTTGTACTGCTTCACGAGTTTCGGTCCAAGTTCCGCCTGGTCGGAAGGCGTTTGGTAGGTCACGCTGAAAACCTGATTCCGCGGCCGCACGAAGTTCTGCGGCGCGCGATGGCAATCCAGGCACCAACCCATTTGCAGCGAGTTGGCCTGCCAAGTGAGCGGCATATCTCCCACCGGACCGTGGCAGGTGGTGCAGCCGATACCCTTATTGATGTGAATGCTGTGATTGAAATAGACGTAGTCAGGTACCTGATTCACGCGCACCCACGGGATCGATTGATCGTCGCGGTAGCTGGCGCGTACCGGCTCGAGCATTGGGCTCCCGGTCCAAATTTGCGAATGGCACGTCATGCACGTCTGCGTGGGCGGGATGCCTGCATCCGACGATTCTTCCACGGACGTGTGGCAATACCGGCAGTCAATCCCCAATTCACCCGCATGGTGGCGGTGGCTGAAGGGCACCGGCTGCACCTTAGCCATATTCACTTCCGTGACGTAGGGCGAACCGGCGAATATATAGAGGAGATAGACCGCCGAGAAGGCGATGAGCGCCGCCCCATAGATGCTCACGCGAGCGATGGTGTTCGTGCTGCGATGGAAAATCTGTGCCATCGAATTTCTCGGCGGTGTTTCGTCCGTCGCGCAGCGTTACGCTCGCACTAAGACGCCGGCTTGGCCTCCTCGGATTCCACCAGCGTCCGCAATTCGAAAATTGAAATCGCCGGCAGGACACGGATGAACAGGAAAAACAGCATTAAGAAGAAACCGATGGTTCCGACGTACACCGCCCAGTCCCACCTCGTGGGGATGTACAGCCCCCACGCAGACGGCATGAAATCCCGGTGCAAGCTGGTGACTACGATCACGAAACGCTCAAGCCACATGCCCACATTAATCACCAACGCCAGCACGAAAAGCAGCGCTACATTCGAACGCACCTTTTTCGACCACAACATTTGCGGAATCGCGATGTTGCAGGCGATCAGGCACCAGTAGAAAAACGCGTAGGGACCCTTCCAGCGATTCAGGGTCATGAACTTTTCGAATGTGTTCCCGCTGTAAAAGGACATGAAAGCTTCAATGATGTAGCCGTACGCCACCACCATACCGGTCGCGAGCATCACCTTCGCCATGTTGTCCAGGTGGCGCATGGTGATCACGTCTTGCAACTGGTAGAACTTGCGCATGGGTATCGCCAACGTCAGCACCATTGCAAAACCGGAATAGATTGCGCCGGCCACGAAATATGGCGGGAAGATCGTGGTATGCCAGCCGGGCACGAGGGCGATTGCAAAATCGAAGCTCACCACGGTGTGGACCGATACGACCAAGGGCGTCGCCAATCCCGCCAGCAGCAGCGAAGCCATTTCGAATCGCGACCAGTGCACGGCCGATCCGCGCCAGCCCATGGCCAGGAAGCCGTAGATCACTTTCACGAACCGGCTGCGCGCGCGATCGCGCATGGTCGCCAGGTCTGGAATCAGCCCGACAAACCAGAAGAGCAGCGAAACCGTCGCGTATGTGGAAACCGCAAACACGTCCCAAACGAGCGGGCTGCGGAATTGCGGCCACAGGAACATCGTGTTTGGGTAAGGGATGAGCCAGTAAAAGAGCCAAGGCCTACCCATATGCAGCAGAGGAAAAACACCCGCGCACGCCACGGCAAAAAGCGTCATGGCCTCGGCGAACCGGTTGATCGAGGTGCGCCAGGATTGTTTGAGCAGTAGCAGGATCGCGGAGATCAGCGTGCCGGCATGTCCGATTCCGATCCACCAAACAAAGTTGATGATCGCGAATCCCCACGCGACCGGAATATTGATGCCCCAGATGCCTACGCCCTTCACCAGCAAATACGTCACGGCGTAATTGAACATCATGAAAAGCAGGAATGAGATACCGAAACCGACGTACCAGCCGCGAGGAGTTTTTCGCGTCAGGACGATGGAGCTGATTTTGTCGGTTACCGACGCGTAAGTATGGCCTGGCTCGATGACGGGCGGGTTTGGGGCAGCTGCCATGTGCTTCGAAACGTGGTGCTCCGCTTCTGCTACTGCATGATGCGCGTTGCCGGGCTGGTCGCTACACGCCGCACGATGTCGAAATGGCGTTCTTATTTACCCGCCAAGTCTGATGCACTGCACTGCGCGGGAGATTCGCCGAATGGACTCGACTTCGACTGCGAACTGCCAGGGCACTGCGCTCTCGGCGGGCCTTCGAAGGGGCAAAACCGAGGGGAGAGCATAACGCTGATTATTCGGCGATGCAAGATTTCGCGGCAAAAATAAATCTCGCGAAGTGTACGCCCGGCGACGTGCAATTCGTAGCCGCGAATTTTCAGGATTCATTTTCCACTCTGGAAAGAGAAATCCCAATCGGTTCGCTGGTGCGAGGATATGGGAAGGAATGAAGTCGCAGGAATTGGAATTACGGGCCTACCCCAACACACCCCCGCCTTGTTTGGGTACGGTCGTTTGGGTGTGATGGAAGGTAGGCGGCGGAAAGTGTGAGAGGAAAGGCGCGCCGGCCCAGCCCTCAATCCCCTAAAGGGATCCTCGGCTCGCCTTCCCTCGTCACCGCTATGTGATGCATTCTCCATGCCAAAGTGACCTTATTGAAAACACGGGCTTTGCAAGCGCACGTCGTGAGTAAAAAAGCTCTCGCGGGTGGAAATTTTGCTTGGGTGCAATCCGGCGATGTATTGCAAAGCAATAAAGCCATCGAGTCAGTCGCGGCCCGAGCGCAATTGGCCGCGATAGCTTGACCGCGACCTTCCGGATTGATTAACGTGAAGGATTGCACTAGCCCCATTTTACTCAACTGGGGCGGCCTGCTTGTAGAAGGATCCCCCAACGTCCATGGGACTCAGCAAAATCATCGTTCGCGGCGCGCGCCAGCATAACCTGAAGAACATTAGCCTTGAGATACCGCGCAACTCGCTGACCGTGATCACCGGCCTGTCAGGTTCCGGCAAGTCTTCGCTGGCTTTCGATACGATTTACGCCGAGGGCCAACGCCGCTACGTCGAATCGCTTTCCGCCTACGCGCGACAGTTCCTCGACCAAATGGAGCGGCCGGACGTGGACAATATCGAGGGCCTTTCGCCTTCGATCGCCATCGAGCAGAAAACAACGACGCGCTCGCCGCGTTCGACCGTCGGCACCATTACCGAAATTTACGATTACCTTCGCGTCCTCTATAGCTCGATTGGCGTGCCGCATTGTCCAAACTGCGGCAAACCGATTCGCCGCCAATCCACCGACCAGATCGTGCAGATGACGCTCGCAGGCGATTTCTGCAAAGCCGACGACCGCGTGATGGTGCTCGCGCCGGTCGTGCGCGGGCGCAAGGGCGAGTATCGCAAGGAGCTCGAGAAGTTCGCACGCGAAGGATTTCTGCGCGCGCGCATCGATGGCGAACTCCGGCAACTCGATGAGCCTGTTCCGCTCGACCGCCGCAAGAACCACACCATCGAAGTCGTGGTGGACCGGCTACTCTTCAAGCCCGGCATCGCCCAGCGGCTCGAGCAATCCATCAACACCGCGCTGAAGCTGGCGCAAGGTCTGGTGACCATTTCGGTAGTCAGCGGCGAGGAGCGCACGTATTCCGAAAAGCTGGCCTGCCCGGACTGCGGAATTTCCGTACCGCAGCTTGAGCCGCGCTCCTTTAGCTTCAATTCGCCTTATGGCGCGTGTCCCGCATGTAACGGCCTTGGCTCAAAATACGAGATGGACCCGGCGAAAGTGGTGGTGGATTGGTCGCGTCCGTTGTTCGAAGGCGGCTTGGGCCCGGGTTCTGGCTCGGCGTTTATCAAACGAACCATCGAGCTCGCGGCGTACGCGCACGGCTTCGATTTGAGCAAGCCATTCGAGGCCTTCCCGCAGCACGTGCAGAATTTGATTCTCTACGGAAACTCGGCCAAATCAGGCGATGGCGAAGCGAGCAGAGAGACCGGCTCGAAAGCGGAGCGCCGCGCCCAGCGTAAGAGCGGCTTGCTCTTCAAGGGTATTTTGCCGCTGCTCGAACAGAATTTTGAGGAATCAAGCTCGGACTCCTATCGCGAATGGATGACGCAATATATGTCAGCGGTCCCTTGCAGCGTTTGCGCTGAGCGGCGTCTGCGTCCAGAAAGCCTGGCGGTGAAGATTGCGGGCCGCTCGATAGCCGATTTCGTGAGCCTGCCGATTGGTGACGCGCGACCGGTTGTGGATGAGATTCTCGCGCAGCTTACGCCACGCCAGCGGGAAATTGCCTCGCGCGTCCTGGAGGAAATTGCCGCGCGGCTCGATTTTTTGCAGGCCGTGGGCCTTGGCTATCTGAGCCTGGGCCGCTCGGCAGCCACACTTTCCGGCGGCGAAGCACAACGCATCCGGCTGGCCACACAAATCGGCTCACGGTTGCGCGGCGTTTTATACGTGTTGGACGAGCCCTCGATCGGCTTGCATGCGCGAGATAACGACCAGCTCATCGGTGCGCTCGAGCGTTTGCGTAACCTCGGCAATACCGTACTGGTGGTCGAACACGACGAAGAAACTATCCGCCGCGCCGATTATGTCGTAGACCTCGGTCCGGGAGCCGGCAACGCCGGCGGTCATTTGGTTGCTTCGGGCAGCCCCACGCAGATCGCGGATTCTGCCGCTTCGCTTACCGGACAATATCTTTCCGGCGCACTGCGTATCCAGGTTCCTGAGAAGCGCCGCTCGCCGAATGGCAAAGCGATTCAAATTTCGGGTGCGCAGGCTAACAACCTGAAGAATCTCGATCTGAGCATTCCGTTGGGCTTGCTCATTGTGGTCACGGGAGTTTCAGGCTCCGGCAAATCGACCCTGGTGAATGACATTCTCTATAAGGCGCTCGCGCAAAAGCTCTACCATTCGATGGAGCGGCCGGGCGAACACCGCGCTATCAGCGGCATCGAGCAAATTGACAAGGTGATTGAAATTGATCAGGCGCCCATTGGCCGGACGCCGCGATCGAACCCCGCTACTTACACCGGAGTGTTCGCGCCCATCCGCGACTTGTATGCGATGTTGCCGGAATCCCGCGAACGCGGCTACAAGCCCGGCCGTTTCAGTTTTAACGTGAAGGGGGGCCGCTGCGAGGCGTGCCAGGGCGGTGGCCTGCGCCGCATCGAGATGAATTTTCTGCCGGATGTCTATGTGACGTGCGAAGTATGCCGCGGGCGCCGCTACAATGCTGAAACGCTCGCTGTCCGTTATAAGAACCGCTCGATTTCCGAAGTGCTCGATATGCCCATCGAGGAAGCGCTGCCGCTGCTCGAAAACATTCCGCAAATTTATCAGAAGTTGAAGACTCTGGTAGACGTGGGCCTCGGCTACGTACAGCTAGGACAATCCGCCACCACTCTTTCTGGCGGCGAGGCGCAGCGCATCAAGCTTGCGCGCGAATTGAGCAAGCGCCAAACCGGCCGCACGCTCTACATTCTTGACGAGCCGACCACCGGCTTACATTTTGACGATGTGCGAAAGTTGCTTGACGTGTTGAACCGCCTCGTGGATCTCGGCAACACCGTGCTGATCA
This sequence comes from Candidatus Acidiferrales bacterium, assembly GCA_035602725.1. Taxonomy (GTDB): domain Bacteria; phylum Acidobacteriota; class Terriglobia; order Acidiferrales; family UBA7541; genus DASTCZ01. The sequence continues at coordinate 123,066 of DATNLT010000006.1, read as the reverse complement.
TCGAGCACCACCTGGACGTGATCAAGCAGGCGGATTGGATCATCGATCTGGGTCCCACGGGCGGGGAAGGCGGCGGCAGGATTGTGGCGCAGGGCCCTCCTGAACTGGTCGCGCGCAACAAGAAATCATTCACCGGGCAGGTGCTTGCCCGCGTATTGACGGTGAACGGCAATGCGAACTCCGCGAAGCACTGATTCGCGAACTCAGGTTGGTCGCCGGCAGCCGGCGCGATTTTTCTAGAAAAGATTCCAGAGGAACTGGTTGTACACTTCGTGGTGGTATTGCACTTCGGGAGCTTTTACGAAAGTTCCCAATTGGCGCGCGCAGCGATCGGCCGACGCCTGTTTTAGCTCCGCGTAGCGGCCCTTCACATCCTGCCCCAAGAGCTTGGTGGTCCATTCGGCTTCGCGAAAACTTTCGAGCGCTGTGTAAACGTTGTCCGGCAAATATCGCTCGGCTTGACGGAGATTCTTGATCTTCGCCGTGCTGCCGTCGAGCCCTGTTTTGAAAATCGAATACATCACGAGATAAGGATTCGCGTCCGGCGAAACCGAACGCACCTCCACGCGCGAACTCTTCTCATTGCCAATGGGGATGCGTACCATCGATCCGCGGTCCGTCGGCGAAGCCTTGATCTGGTTCGGAGCTTCGAAGTGCGGATCGAGCCGCCGGTACGCGTTGACGCTGGCGTTCAGCAGCAAGCAAATATCGTTCGCGTGCGTCAGGATGCGATCTACAAAAGACCAGGCGAACTTGCTGAGCTTTTCCTCACCCTTGGGATCCCAGAACACATTCTTTCCTTCTTTGCTCACCGACACGTTCGTGTGCATCCCGTTCCCGTTCACGCCCACCACGGGTTTGGGCAGGAAGCTGGCGGTCAAACCCATACGCGTCGCCACTTGCCTGCAAATGAGCTTGTAAAGCTGAATTTGGTCGGCCGCGGCCACCACTTCGCCGTAGCCATAGTTGATTTCGAATTGCGAGGGCGCCACTTCCGGATGATCTTTCTCATTTTGGAAGCCCATTGAGCGCTGCACTTCGGCAGACGCGTCAATGAAGGTGCGCAGCGGATCGCCTGGCAGCGAATGGTAATAGCCGCCGGTATTCACGTACTCGAATTTTCCGGTCTGATGATAATTTCGCTCCGCATCGGGCGTGTGGAAGAGAAACCCTTCGATTTCGTTGGCGGCGTTTAGCGTGTAACCCTTTTCTTCATACTGCTCGTCGGCGAATGCCTTCAGCACGCCGCGAATATCTGCGCTATAACGCGTTCCACCCTTATCAATCACCTCGCCAAACACCAGCACCTTACCGGCGCCGAATACATCGGCAGGGGCCCAATAAAACGCGCTCCAATCCATTGCCAAACGCAGATCGCTTTCGCGTTGTGCGGTGAAACCGCGAATCGAGGAACCGTCAAACGTCAGGTTGTCCCAGCTCTTGGTGAGAAATTTTTTATCGTAGTCCAGCATGTGCAAGCGGCCTTCGAGATCGCTGAACAAGACCGTAACGGCCTTGATCCGCTTCTCGTCGGTCAGATACTTCAGCCGCTCTTCTTGGATTTGGTCGGGCCGCATGCGGCTGCGGCGCTGCTCTTTTGCGCGCAGATTCAGTTCTTCGAGCTCGTCATACGGCAATGCCAAAAAGTCGCGGAGTTCGTTCACGATGTTCCCTCGTGGGAAAAGTTGAACTGGTTCGCAATGATACGAAGTTTGCCGCGCCTAGGCAACCGAATCGCTGCCCTCGGCGATTCATTCTTTGAATGGCAGCAATCAGCGCGACGGATGCCCTTCGCGCCGAACTGTCGCAATTTCCAGAAATGAGCCGCTCCGAAGCTCGTCCATCGTCAGGCCGGTCTGTTCCCGCGCTTCATCTTCTGTAACGGCGCCGGCGTGGATGGCCCAAAGGAAGTAATTCAGAAGGCCCTGGCCGGTAGCTGCGTCATCAAAGATGCTGCCGATCCGCGTGGCCTGCGCCGCGGTCTCGACGAAGTTGCGCAAACGCGCCGAAGCCGCCTTTAGGCCCGAAAGAAAAAATGCGTAAACCGCTGCATAGCGCGTGACGAGTTGTGCAGGGTGCAGATCCCAACCCTGGTAGAAGCCGTTTGCCAGCGAGTGCTGGACATCTTCGAAGTGCAATTTCCAGGCACGATGCACGGACGAGAGATTCTGCTCCTGTTGTATGGCGGAAAGCGGCGGTCCGCCCGGTGAGGCCCGATAGGATGGAATGGGCAGCACGGTTGTGGGGCCGTCGGCGAGCCACACCTCCGTCCCGGCGGCCGCCACCTGCATTATCGCCCGTGCAAAATTGCATGCTGGATGCCTCAGGTGTTGATGCTCCGCGGTGATTCCAAGCGACGCCGTGTAGTCGTAAGGACCAAAGTGTAAGCCTCGGCATCGGCCGTCCGCTGCCGCAATAAAACCCGGCAAAGCGCATTCGCCGCGCTCGTTCAGAATGGATTGCGGCGTCTCGATCATCATCTCCATTTGCAGCGCGCCAGAGCCAAACCCCAAGGCCGGTTCCAGCTTTTCGAAAACGCCGACAAGCACTTCAATTTGAACCGGAGAGACGATCTTTGGCAGCGTCACTACAAAGCCGAGCGGTAGCTTGCCGCCCGTTCTCTGCGCCAATGTGCTAACGAATATGTCCAGCGTTCGAATGCTTCGTGTGTGAGAGGCCGCGTTCAGCGGCTTGATTCGAATACCGATATTCGCCGGCAGTTGGTCAGTCTCCATGCCCCGGGCCACTTCGCATGCGGCGGACTCGGCATGGCCATCTTCCTCTGCGTCTAGACGGTAGCCGTAGCCATCTTCGAAATCGAGTCGATAGTCTTCCACCGGCTGGCGCCCAAGTCTTTCCGCCACGCGCCCGTAAACGGCTTCGGCGAGACCACTTCGCAAGCCAATGGCATTCGCGAGCGAAGCCGCATCAGGGGCGTAATCCGCCAGACTGCGTTGCGCAATCGCGCCGAGCTTTTGCGCGGTGTCCGCGCGGAAAAGATGAGCGCCCCCATACACCACATGGATCGGCTGCCTAACGGCACCATTCCGGCCACCGCCGGGGATGGGCCCTGCTGGGCTCGCGAGCTTACGCTCAAGCTCTGAAGGGAGGTGCGGTGGTAATACCGTTTTCATTTAATGTGTGGCGGCAGTCTTGTCCGTAGTAGTGGCCGCTGGTGCGCTCTTCTTCAAGTATTTGTCATACCACGCCAGATAGCGTTCGTAGCGATCGCGCTGGTAACTCGGACGTTGTATGCCGTGAGTCTCGTTCGGATAAATGATCAGCTCGGTATCGATGCCCAGGCTTTTGAGCGCTTCGTACATCTGTTGCCCGCCCTGCACGGGCACGTTGAAGTCCCGCTCTCCGCCCAGAAAAAGCGTGGGCGTTTTGATCCGGTCGGCGTGAAGAAAGGGATAGGAAACCTTCACGTACATGTCCCAAGCTTTCGGATTCCACGGTGGACCGAATTCGTTGTCATATTGCGTGATGTATTGATCGGTACCGTAAAAAGATACGGTAAAGGCTGTTCCCGCGCCGCTCGTCGCGGCTTTCAGGCGCGGATCACTCGCAATCATATAGTCCGTCAAAATGCCGCCGTAGCTCCAGCCGCCCACTCCGAGGCGGTCCGGATCGGCCAATCCCATCTTGATCGCGAAATCGATTCCCGCCTTCAAATCTTCCACTTCGTAATGTCCCCAATCGGCGGCGATCACACGCTGGAACGCCTGGCCCCGCCCGGAGCTGCCGCGATAGTTCACGTTGAGCACGGCATAACCGTTCGCCGCAAAAATCTGGCGCTCCATGTTGAAGCTGTGCGTTTCCTGGCTGTCCGGTCCGCCGTGAATGCGCAGCAGCAGCGGGACTCGCGTGCCCTGAACGTATCCAACCGGCGTCGTCAGTATGGCGTGTACTTCCGCACCGTCCGCGCTTTTGAAGCTGACGTCCGCGGTCTTCGCCAGTTGCAATTCGGCAATCCACGCATCGTTTTGATGGGTCAATTGCCGCAGTTGTCCGTTTTCGAAGGCGTAGACTTCGGTCGGCTTATCGTCCTGGCTTGATAACATCGCCACGCATCCGCCGCGATGCGTGATGCTGCTGATTGCCACCGGAGGCTGCAGCATCTTCTGCGTACTGTGATCCGCCACGTTTACAACCATCGGATATTCGGAGCGGTCATCGGTCACCTGCACCACGATCCCTTTCCCGTCCGGCAGAAAGTAAGGCGACGACACGGCGCGATCAAATTTATCTGTAATCACCGTGGGCGCTGCCGATCCGTCTGCTGAGACGATCGCCAGCCGATCCATGTTGTAGGCGCTCCACTTTTTCTCGTCGGTCACCAGGAACGCCAGCGTCTGCCCATCAGGACTCCAATCCGGGCGGCCTTGCGCCCCACGCGTCTTGAAATCCGTCACCTGTTTTTCGGTTGCGCCCGGATTGGCGTCCGCCACAAACAGCTGCGGAGAAGGCTCACGATCGGGATCGCCGGCATGATTGCTGGTAAACGCGATGCGCGATCCATCGGGCGACCACACCGGTGAACCCTCGTCTTGCTTGCCTTTCGTCAGTCGCTCGGATTTCTTCGTGGCGATATCGAAGAGATAGATGTATGTGTGGCGATCGCTCAGCAAATAGCCTGTGCCATCCTGCTTATATTTGTAACGGTCGATCACAATCGGTTTAGGTGCAGGCGCGGTGGCCGATTTTGGCGCGGATTCCGCTACTTCGGCTTCCGGATCGGGATCGCCTACCACGAGCGCCAGCCGTTTCGAATCGGGCGACCATTCGTAGCTCTGCAGCCGGCCCTTCAGGTCCGTCAACTGCGTGGCCTCGCCACCCATGCGGTCCATGATCCATACTTGATTGCCTTTGGATTTTCCAGGACGCGACGATAGGAACGTCAGATATTTTCCGTCCGGCGACCAGCGCGGCGCGCTTTCCGAATCCTGGCTGTAACTCAATTGCAGATCGTGCGCGCCGTCATAACTCACCATCCATACGTGGGCGTAGTGCTTATCTTCCTTGGCGTCGGTTGTACCGGTCACATACGCTACCCATTTGCCGTCGGGCGAGCATTGCGGATCGCGGACCTCGCGGATGCGCGCGAGATCGTCCAGATTCATCGTCCGCGGTGTTTGTTGTGCCCACGCCGCCAAACCATAGACAGACAAAATCGCTGCAAGTGAGCACCCTATTAGGAAGGGTTTCAAGATCGCTTTCGCGGAACCCCATGGCATCGTGCGCACGCAATTCCTCCCGGAACGCCAGATCGGCGGAAATATAAGAACACCGTTGCAACGTGCGCTTAGACCCTATCCGGGCGCGCGGACATTCGTCAAGGAAGAGCGCGGCCTAATATCACGGGTGTGCCGCCGCGGTTGAATAAATCATAATCCGTGCTTATAGTGTGTAGTCGCATTATCAATTTGACTCGCTGCCCGAACGAGGGCTGATGTAGTGTGGCGGGCTCGATGGGATAACTGATGGGGTTTAAAAATGTTCCCTGGGTGTGGATGAATGGTTCGATTGTGCCGTGGAAGGACGCGACGCTGCACGTCTCGGCGCATGCGCTTCATTACGGAAGTGGGGTCTTCGAGGGTATTCGCTGTTACGAAACAGAAGACGGTCCCTGCATCTTCCGCCTTCGTGAGCATCTCGAACGGCTCTTGGCTTCCGCCCGCTTCTACGAGATCGAAATCCCCTACAGCTTGGAGCAGCTCGAAAAGGCCATCTGCGAGTTGATCTCCCGCAATGCCTTGAGCAGCTGTTATATCCGCCCGATTTGCTTTCGCGGTAGCCATGATCTGCGCATCCATCCGGGCAATTGCCCGGTTGAGGTGGCGATCCTCGTGTGGCCGTGGGGTCGGTATCTTGCAAGCCCAGGTTCCCCCGGCGTGCGCATTTGTGTGTCACCCTGGAAAAAATTCCATCCGCAAATGATGCCGACCACGGCAAAAGCCTGTGGCCAGTACATCAATTCGGTTCTGGCGGGGCAAGATGCCGCCCGCCGCGGTTTCGACGAAGCATTGCTTCTGAATATGGAAGGAAATATCGCGGAAGGCGCGGGCGAAAACATCTTCGTGGTTCGCAACGGACGAATCTTCACCAACGAAGCCCAGGATTCCATCCTACTGGGCGTCACTCGCGATTCGGTGATCCAAATTGCCAGAGATCTCGGCTTTTCGCTCGAAACACGTTCGCTCGCTTTAGAAGAGCTGCTTTCCGCTGACGAAGCATTCTTCACCGGTACGGCTACGGAAGTCGCCGCCATCCGCGAAGTTGACGGCAAACGAATCGGCGCCGTCGCACCAGGACCGGTAACGAAGCGAATTCAGGACGTTTTTGCCCGTGTGATTTCCGGCCGCGAACTGAAATACAGCCGCTGGCTGCACAGCCTACGGAACGGTGAGCCGCGTTCGATATGAGCGGCAAAGGCCGCAGCAAAGCCAGCACGGCATAGAGCGCACGCCCAGTCCCGCGATGCTTCACACGGTCGGTTTCGGTGACGGCGGTTTCGAAAAGCCTCCGGTGCGCGAGGGCTTTCAGCACGAGGCTTGGTTCGGGCGGCCCGGAGCCAAATACAAAAATCGTCTCAAACGGACCGCCCGCCCACTTCTAGCATTGGCGACACAATATCCCTTTTAAGCGTCGTTGAAAAGTGCGCGTGTCGAAGAGACTACGTGCCCGATTTTCCAGAGGACTCATTCGAAAAAGAAGGGGCCGACTCTTGAGGAGTCGGCCGGAGAAACGAACTCTGAGGCGAACTGGAGAGGGGAAAGTGGCCTGGTTAAAGTGCTGACATAGGGTTGGGTCTATCCCGAAAGCTGGCGATACGGTGAATCCTGTATCTTAAATAGGAACCTCACCTTACGGCTTTCGGGGTGATGCGTCGCCGTCCGGCATTGTTCATTCGCTGCGACGCATTGCGCTGAAAAAGTCCGGCGAGTGACCTTGGCGGGCGCTTTTCGCGATCTCCGGCGGGGCGTCTATATAAGTCGTTTAGTTTGTTACGCCATACTAATTTACTCCTAGTACACCTGTACCCCGCAAAAGCCCACTTTTCGCCCATATAGCCCCGCGCTTCCGTCCGGCAGACTGTGAAATGTCAGGGGGCATCAGAAGTTGTCTTGGAGCCCCTGGGGAGGAAGACATCATGGAACGTTGGTGGTGCATAGACTGCAGGGCGCCGGTGGAACTGAATCGTCACGGTCGTTGCGGTTGCTGCGACTCACAGGCCGTGGACACGATGGAACGAAATTACGTGCAGGCGAACGCGATGCAGTTGGACGCGGTGCCGGTGGGCTTGGCGCAGTCGAGCGAATCTTTTCAACCCGTCACCGTGCAGCTCGCGCCGGTAGTCCTCTTCGGAACAAAGGCTCCAGGTCGCGCAGCCAAGCGCCTTTTGGAGGTCATGGCCTCTCACAAATCCAAAATTGGAAATGCATTTTTGGAAGCCGAGGAAGGAGATTTCAGCGCAGAAGACCGGCAATATGCTGAATTTCCAGCTACACAGCGGCGTATTCTACGCGTGAGCTGATTCGCAGAATTGTAACTGGCGATTTATGACAAATAGGGCACAGACGCCTTTCTGGCATCCGTGCCCTGTTTTTTGCGCAATCGAAATTGGGACTTGGCACGTTTAGCCGTGAGCGCACATCAGGTGCGCCATTCCGCCGCCGATCTGCAGTCCATCCTTTCGGTCCTGGAAGTAGCGCGCATTAATTTGCTCTGTGTCCAGATCCTCGATATGGCGGAAATTCACCCGGCATAGTTCGCTCATCAGCTCATCGGCCTTGAAAAAACTTACGAAAGGTTCGCCCGCCGCTGCAACCCGGTTTGCGATCGTATCAAACGCTATCCTTTGGAGCAGCCCCAGCGAGTCTCGCGGGATCGCATAATCGAATGCGACGCCATTTTGGGGACACAGCGCCGCAATGCGTTCAAACGTGTTCAATACGATTTCCCGGCGCAGATACGGCGTCACCCCGAGCCACGAGAAAAATGCTGCGCGCCCAGCATCAAACCCCCTCTGTGCCAGACCTTGCTCGAATGTTTCGCGTTCGAAATTGACGGGCGTAAACGTCAAGCTTGCGGGAACGGGGATGCTTGCCGCTTCGAGCCGCGAACGCTTCCACGCTTGCGTCGCCGGGTGATCCACTTCGAAAACGCGTAGTTCGGGATGGGGATTGCGATAGGCGAAGGTGTCCAGACCGGCGCCAAGAATCACATATTGTGTCACGCCGCGGCGCACCGCCTCGCCCAACTGATCCTCCGCGTAACGACTGCGCACCGCCATGAAGGCGCGCAGCCCGCGAGACACCGGCGTTTGCGCTCTGGCCGGCTCGGCGCGTATTTGCGCGGCGGCTTCGTTGCCGATGATGGCCAGAGCGACGGGGTCGTCAAACACCTTGGGGATGTCAAATACTTGGTGCGCGGCGCGTCTTTCCGCCACACGTTGTGCAGTTATGCTGGCACGCCCTTCTCTCATAACCAAGCTTGGCCGGTTTAACGGGGGCTGATGCGCATTTTCCAAATGGCTGCGGGCGCCCCCTCATGAAGCGCGCCCTGGTCATCCGCCCGGTCCCAGCCACTGTTTACAATGTAATAGAAATCGTCTCCAGCGATCACACCATGGGTAGGGTCGCCTAATCCGCTCCAGTTTGCCTCCAGAACATTGAAGCCCGCGATGCGGTTGTAGGCGTCTAAGCGAAAACGCACAATTCGTTTAGGACTCGTGCCGTTCTGCGCGGCGAGTAGTCCGGTCTTTGTCCAGTACAGCCCGTCAATCCCGTCAAGTGCTACCGGATTTGTACTCTTCATCCATTCGATCGAACCGTCTTTCAGATTGATCACCGCAATTCCTTCCACATAGTCCGGCACATACAGCAGGCTCTCGTCGCCGTTGAGCGCTGGAGTCTGTGGAGAGATAAAAACGCCCGCAGGCGCCAAGCTTTGTAATTCGCCGCCATCACGGCGAATCACGTAGACGTCACCGGACTCTCCATCTGAAATGTAAGCGTCTCCATTCGATGCCACCGTCATGTCTCCAAGGGCATGCGCGCGAGCGTCGGCGGGTTCATAGCGTCGGAGCAGCCGGTGCGAATGCAAATCAAACTTCAATGCGGAGGAACGTCCTGCATATTCAGGACGGAAATCGATCTCATTGTTCATTCCCGCGGTCGTTGCCCAAAGAATTCCTCTCGGAGCGTCAATGTGGATTGCGAGCAGCGCATGTAACGGCATATCCGGTAAAGGGTGGATCACATCCTCACATTTCCCCGCCAGATCACACTCCAGAATCTTCTTCTGATGAACGCTCGTCATGAACAAGTGTCGCGTTGCAGGATTGAAAGCAACATCTTCTACCAGGAGGTTCGGATCGGGGAGCGGGAAGACGGGACTGCCGGTGGACACTGCGGCGCCGTTGTGTTTCAGTTCCGGCACACTGTCCAACACCCCTGCACTTTCCAGTAACTTATAAATCGGCCCCTGTGGATCTAGGGTTGTGCCCATCGCGGCATATTCGCGTAAGGAGCTTACGGCCCGGTCCCGATTGCCCGCTTTCTGTTGCATCCAGGCAAGATTGCGGAGCGCTCTCGCGTTCTCTGGGAAATCCTCATGTAGTTTTACGAAGGCGCTCACGCCGGCGGCGCCCCCGTCTTGCGCTGCTTGAGTCGCTGTCTGCGCCTCCTGCCGCCACAACTCGCCGCGCAGGATTTTCGCGGGTCCATCACCCGCATAAAGAAATCCTGCGATTGGGAGGAAGAAAAGAAACGCAGCGAACGGACGGTGCCATTGCCATGTAATTCGCGATAGCTCTGGCAGAGCCAGCGAAACGTTCGTTCGCGTCATGATTTCCTCGGGGACCGAAAGTTTAGGCTATCTGTGGTACGCCGCACCGAAGGGCAGCGTTTCAATTTTACGGCATAAACCGCCGCCACGTTGATCGTAAGCACCTTAAATCCACAGCACTCGACGGGTGGTGGCGGAATTGCGATTCCCCTCATGCAGTCGGAGGGTTATCCTTCCAGGCGTTCGTCGCACGATGTTGGCTGAGGTTGCTTATAACGTCTATCAATCGCCGGCCTGTGCTTGCACTCGGTTTTTTTGCGGGAGCCATCGGTGGCATCTTCATGACGCTGATAATGCTGATCCTGCGCTACTTCACCGGGTTTCTGGAGCGTGCCGTTCACCGTCCGGGCCTCACAAAGAGCCGGCGGGAGCCGTTGTGCTCTGCCGCGAGGAATTCCGTCGCGTCGCTTCTCAGCCTTGGGAAAACCGGCCGGTCTGGGACGACGCGCACTGTCACTACGCCATCTGTGAGATAGCCGAGTAGCAGGGCCGAAGCGGACGGGACTTGCCGGAACAATATTCCATTGTCGATGCGAAGCTGCCCGCGCCTATTACGACGGGAGCTGCGCGCCGGGCCTGATGGCGAAGGCGCCGAAGGCTGGCAGCGTCAAGACGCGGTTCATTCCTCCGCTCACCCCGGAAGAGGCCGCGCAGCTGAATATTTCTTTCCTGCGCGACACCGCAGGAACACCTCTCGCGTGAAAGCCAGCGTGAGAGCGAAGGCGTTGTGACCTATGCGCGCGTAAGCGCCGAACCGGCCTTCGATGGCCTGCTGGCTGCGGATTTTTGTATGATTGCTCAACACGATGGCGGGAAGCTTGCACAATCATGAACGCCCCAAGCGGCATCGGTGAAAAGGGTTCCGCGCGCAAATTCTTCACCAAAACAAATATCGCGTTGCTCCTGATAGGCGTTCTTTCTCTTGCCACTTATCAGTTCACTGTAAGGCTCGATGTGGACGACGCCGGCCCGTTTCCGCTTACCATTCTGATCCAGGTCGTTCTATTTCTAGCCGCTGCCTGGGTGGTCGCGTACGGAAAATCAAATCGTGGCGTGCTCTTCATCATTGTGGGATTTGCGATTCTTTTTCGGTTCACCGTGCTTTTCCCAGCGCCGCAACTTTCCTCCGACGTCTACCGCTATGTGTGGGACGGCCGCGTGCAAGCTGCCGGAATCAATCCGTATCGTTACATTCCCGCTGCGCCGGAGCTTGAACATCTGCGCGACGCCACGATTTATCCCAACATCAACCGCGCCGCCTACGCGCCGACCATTTATCCGCCGGCCGCTCAGATTATTTTCCTACTGGCCACGCGCATCAGCGAGACGGTCACCTGCATGAAAGCGGTGATGATGGGTTTCGACCTGATTTCTTTCTGGTTGATCCTGCAATTGATCGCCGCGGCCGGCCTTCCGCGCGAACGGCTTCTGCTTTTCGCCTGGCATCCGCTGGTGGTCTGGGAATTCGCGGGCAACGGCCATGTGGACGCCGCAATGATTTTCTTTGTTTTGCTCGCACTGTGGTGCCGTTGGCGCGGCAAAGACGGGTGGACGGGCGTCGCATTGGGCTTGGCGGCGCTCGTGAAGCTCTATCCGGTTGTTTTATTTCCGGCACTCTACCGGCGATGGAATTGGAAGATGCCGGCGGCGATGGCCGCCACCATTGTCGGCGGATACTCGCCCTACGTTCGTGCCGGGACCAGGGTGCTGGGGTTTCTGCCCGGATACACAAAAGAAGAGGGTCTCGCCAATGGGCAAAGATTTTTTCTTTTGGTAGCAGCGAGACGTTTGTTTCACGCGCCGGGATTACCGGTGGCCGCTTTTGCGGCCGCAGCCGCCCTTGCTATGCTGGCACTCGCCGTTCGGGCACTTTGGCGTACGGAACGCGCACCAGCAAGCTCTCTTGCGCCGGCGTTTGCCATCGCCGCCACATTCACGCTGCTGCTCTCGCCGGAGTACACGTGGTATCTCTCGTGGCTGATTCCTTTTACGTGTTTCGTGCCGTTTTTTCCGGTCGCCGTTTTCACCGCGGCCGCGTTTTACATGAATCAGACTCCGTTGCAGGATCCCGGCGGGCTTCGCTGGGGGATCAATCTGTGCCTTTACATTCCCTTCGCAATCTTTTCCATATTCTTGCTCTGGAAGAAGCGCCGTACGGACGGCAGTGCGCAAGAGACTTCGTTGGAAAGCGAAACGCTCGCTCAGTAACAGTTCGCGTAAGTCGAATACCTATTTTGCGAAGCGGCGGAAGAAGCTTGTTTCCTTCCACGCCGGACGGCCATCGGCATTGCCGACTCGCAGTGCCAGCAATTCGAGGATGTGGTCGAATTGCGCGGCTGCGGCCTTGTCCACCGGTTGATCTAGGTCGTCCGAGGGAGCGTGATAGCGCACGCGAATCCAGTCCTCAAAGGTTTTTTCTTCTGGAGTACCCTTCACCCATCCAAATTTAAAAGCGAGCGCGGGAATTCCGGCCTTCACGAAGCTGTATTGATCGCTGCGGATAAAGCGGTTCCGCTCCGGCTCTTTGTCGGCTTGCACGATCACGTTCTGCGATTCGCACACGGCGCGGATGTCGTCGCCCAGGGTCGATTCGTCCAGCCCTTGCACTTCCAGATATCGCAGCGCAAAGAGCGGTAGGTACATATCCATGTTGATGTCCGCGACGATATGACGCCGATCGACCGTGGGATGCGCAACAAAGTATCGCGAACCCAACTCACCCTTCTCTTCACCGGTCACTGCCAGAAATAGCACCGAGCGGCGTGGCGCGTGCCCCTGTAGATGCTTGGCAATTTCGATCACCGAAGCGATTCCCGCCGCGTTGTCCATCGCGCCGTTGTAGATGCTGTCACCGTTGATCGGCAGCCCGATGCCCAAGTGATCGAGGTGCGCGCTGATCACCACATATTCGCTTTTCAACGTGGGATCGGTCCCAGGAAGCACGCCCACAATGTTGGGCGCGCTGGCTTGTTTGCGAATCACGGCGACGTGCGCCCGCACTTTCACTTGCAAAGGGAACTTCGGCAGCGGCGCATTTTCGTCTGCGAGCGCCAGCATTTCGGCGACCGTGTGCCCTGTGCCCGCAAACCATTTGTCCGCCTGTGCGGGATTGATGGAGACTGCAAATTGCATTCCGCGTGTTTCCAGCAGGTTTTTATCGGCTAGATCCATCGAAGGTTGCAGCCGCGCTTGCATGGACCGTGCCCACGGTACATCCGTCGTCTTTGGGTTCCCAATCGTGGCGATGCCAATGGCCCCCGCGCGGCGGAGAGCGCCCCAGCGCTCCGCCGTGGACTGCGAGTGCGCCTTGAGCGGTCCGGGAATTGTCTTCGGGCCCCCGCTCAGATAGACCGCGATTTTGCCACGCAGATCGAGGCCGGCGAGCTCGTCATATTTCATCTCGGGCACGGCGAATCCGTAGCCCACAAAGACGGCTGGCGCTTCGATCGACGGGGACGGTTCGCCACTCACGCGGAGGGCCGCATCTTCGCCGAGCTTCAGCGGCTCCACGTTGCCGTCGCGGACCAAGCTCAAATCGGAATGCGCCTCATCGAGCTGTCGCTCTTCGAAATCGATCGGCTGCAGGTAGCCTTCCGTGCCTGCGGGTTGGAGCCCGGCCGACGCAAATTGCTTGGCCACGTAATCTGCAGCGCGCCTGTAATCGTCGCTGCCGGTCTCGCGTCCACGCATCTCATCGGACGCCAGAAACCGCACGTGCGCCCACCACGCCTCGCCGGCGGCGTTCCAATCGGTCTGTGCCATTGCCAGGCTTCCTCCCACCAAAAAGAGCAGCGCTGCGGCTATCACGGTTTTGGTAGTTCGTTTCGAACGCGCATCCATCAATCTGCACCTCATTTTCAAAGCTACGTATGTATCATCGCGGCTCAGTTCGTGCATTTGAATTGTGCAAAGGTCGCGCGCAATCGCTTCGCTCCCCGCTGTCCGTGTAATTCCGAACGCCTGGGAGTATGATAACCCCTCAAAATTAGCCCCGCGGGCCCGGCAGGGGGTTATATGAGCCACCGGTTCACCATCGGCGTCGAAGAAGAATTCCAGATCATTGATCCTGATACGGGGGAGTTGCGCTCCCATGTGAGCGAGCTCGTGGCCGCCACTTCTTCGGGCTTGGGAGAGCAGGTCAAGCCCGAGATGCACCAATCCATCGTCGAGATCGGCACCAAGATTTGCGCCGACGTGGAAGAGTTGCGCACGGACATGCTGCGGACGCGGGGGGAATTGGTGCGCGCAGCGGAGCGCGTGGGGTTACGCGTAGCCGCCGCCGGCACACACCCTTTTTCGAACTGGATTGACCAGGTGATTTCCCCTGGTGAGCGCTACAAAAATATCGTGGACGAGCTGCAGCAACTCGCGCGATCTCTCTTGATCTTCGGCATGCACGTACACGTCGCCGTGCCGGATCGCACCACCATGATTGACCTGATGAACATGGCGCGTTATTTCCTGCCCCACCTGCTCGCGCTTTCCACGAGTTCCCCTTTCTGGATGGGCCGCGACACCGGCCTGAAGTCTTATCGCACTACGGTATTTCGCCGCTTTCCCCGCACCGGGATTCCCGATTATTTCAGCTCGTGGAGCGAATACGAAGATTACGTCACGCTGTTGATGAAGCTGCACTGTATCGACAACGCCAAGAAAATCTGGTGGGATGTGCGCCCGCACCCGACCTTCGGCACGCTGGAATTTCGCATTTGCGATGTGGCCACCAGCGTCGAGGACGCCATCGCCATTGCCGCGCTGGTCCAGGCAATCGTCGTCAAACTGCACCGGCTCTATACGCGCAACATGGGCTTTCGCCTCTACTCGCGCACGTTGATCGAGGAAAACAAATGGCGCGCCGCGCGCTGGGGCATCGAGGGCAAGCTCATCGATTTCGGTAAGCAAGCGGAAGTCCCCATGCGGGAATTGGGCGTCGAACTGTTGGCCTTTGTGGACGATGTGGTAGACGACCTTGGCAGCCGCGAGACAATCCAGCGCATTCACAAGATTTTGCGCGAGGGCACCAGCGCGGAGCGCCAGTTGCGCGTTTTTCAGCAGACCGGCGACCTTAAAGCTGTAGTGCAGCACATCGTGGCCGAGACCCGTGCCGGTCTCTCACTGGAGAATTCGAATGCTGCGGGCGCTCCCGCCAAATCTTGAGGAACGAAAGGAACTCACGTGAAGATCGGACTGCTCTGCGGGCGCGAATATAGCTTCCCCCCTGCTTTTATCCAGAAGGTGAACGAACTCGGCGCGAAGCAAGGAATTTCTGCGGAATTTGTGAAGCTTGGCGGCACGCGTATGGGCAAGCCTTCGGGCTATCGCGTGATTGTGGACCGCATTTCGCATGAGGTGGAGTATTACCGCGGGTTTCTGAAGCACGCCGTGCTCGAAGGCACGTACGTAATCAACAATCCCTTCTGGTGGACAGCCGACGACAAATTCTTCAACTACGCCGTCGCGGCAAAACTCGGCATCGCGATACCGAAGACCGTCTTGCTGCCGCAAAAGGGCTATCCGCCGGACATCGATCTCAATGCCGAATCGCTGCGCAATCTCGAATATCCGGTGGATTGGGATGGGTTGCTCGATTTCGTCGGCCGCCCCGCGATCCTGAAGCCTTATTCCGGCGGCGGCTGGAAACACGTCTACAAAGTGAACAACAAACAGGAGTTGCTCGCCGCCTACGACGGCACTTCGCCCTATTGCATGACGCTGCAAGAATTCATCGACTTTAACCAATACGTGCGCTGCTTCACCTTCGGCAAGATGGATATCCTGCCGGTGGCTTACGATCCCAAAGAGCGGAAATATCTTGTCGATCACAAGTATCTCTCGCCCGCTCTGGGAGCGCGCGTGGTGAAAGACGCCCAGACGATCAACCAGGCGCTCGGCTACGAAATGAACACGATTGAGTTCGCCGTGAGGGATGGCGTTCCTTATGCGATCGACTTCTTGAATCCGGCACCCGATTTCGAACGCGATCGCATCACCGACTTTTATTTCGAACACGTCGTCGATCGCATGGCGAAGCTCGTGATCGACCGCGCACTTCACGGCACGCCCGACGGATCGTGGCCGCGCTGGGAAGAAATGCTAGGCGTGGGCGGCGCAGCCGGTTTTACCGGCGCGCCACTGAAGAACCGCGTGGAAGCGAAGCGCGTGTGAGCGTGCCGGCGCAAGCTCCGGGAGCTGCCACTCCGGCGGAAGCCTGGCACCGTCTGCTGGCCGCGGACGCCCGGATAAGCCCCGCATTTCTGACCGAATGGAACGCGCGGATGCGCGCGCAGAAGCTTACCTTCGGCAACCGGCTGCACTGTCCATTTCTCCGTCCATTCTTTCTGACCTCCGCGGAAGAGCGGCGCGTCCGCGAAGTGGCGGAGACGATTGCGCTGCTGGGTGAGCGCGTCGTCAGGCAGGCGCTGGCCGATCCCGCGCTGCTCGCGCAGTTCGCGCTGAGCGAGGAGGAGGAGCGCCTGGCGCGAATTGATCCAAGCTACGCCACTTCAAGCACGGCGTCCCGATTGGATGCCTTCCTGCTGCCAGATTCGCTGCAATTTGCCGAATATAATGCCGAATCGCCCGCAGGGCCGGCCTACTCGGAAACGCTGGCGGATTTGTTTCTTACGCTGCCCGTAATGCACGAGTTCGAAAAGCAATATCGTGTGCGGAAGTACGCCCTGATGGACCAGCTTCTCGATGCGCTGCTGGCCAGCTATCGCGAATGGGGCGGCACGGCTTCACCGCCGGTGATAGCGATCGTGGATTGGCGCGAGGTCCCCACCTGGACGGAATTCGAAATCCTGCAAGCGCATTTCGAAAAGCGCGGCGTGCCCACGATCGTTTCCGACCCACGCGATGTGGAATTCAAAGCGGGCCGTCTCCGGGCGCAAGGCCGCTCGATCGATCTCCTGTATCGGCGTGTGTTGATCAACGATATTCTTGCGCGTCGTGCCGAATGCGATGCCCTCGTGCAGGCCTATGCCTCGGGCGCGGTTTGTATGGCCAACGCGCTCACGTGCAAGATTCCCCACAAGAAAGCCTTCTTTGCGGTGCTCACCGGCGACGGCAATTCCGCGCTTTTCAGTCCAGCCGAGCGAGAGTTGATTCGCCGCCACATTCCCTGGACGCGCCTGCTGGCGGATGCGAAGACCACGCGCGACGGCCAATCGTTCGAGCTCATGGATTATGTGCGCGGACGGCGCAACGATTTTGTTCTGAAGCCGAATGACGAGTACGGCGGCACGGGGGTTCTGCTCGGCTGGGAAGCGAGCGAGCAAGAATGGGATCGCGCGATGCAAAGTGCGCTCGCCGACCGCGAACATGCCTGGGTGGTACAGGAGCGTATTGCGGTGCGGCGAGAAGTGTTCCCGATGCAAACGGAAAACGGCGTCGAGATGCGCGACATGCTGGTGGATTTTGCGCCATATCTCTTTCGCGGAAAGATGGCCGGTTTCTTGACGCGTTTGAGCTCAACCGGCCTCGCTAACGTGACTTCCGGCGGTGGGCAGGTCCCCGCCTTTGCCGTCGATCCGCGCATCTAAGTAAAGCGCCGGAATGGGCCGGCTGGATGAAAATCGCGGGCCATCCCGCTACAATACTGCGATGAAATTTGGAGCTCTACAACCAGAGCTGCTGCCCGGCGCGCGTAACGCCGTTGAGACTTGTCTTGCGGTGCAGGCGGGCGAGCACGTTACGCTGATTGCCGATCGGGCCAGTGCGGAAGTGGCGGCAAGCCTCGCGTATGCGATCGAGCAGCGCAAAGCGATCGTTGAGCCGTTTCTGCTGGAAGATTTGGCGCCGCGCCCGCTGCAAAAAGCACCCCAGCAGGTATTGAACTCGCTCGAGCATGCGGATGCTGGAATCCTGTGCGTGCAGCCGATGCCGGGCGAACTCGGTTCGCGCAAGGAGATCGTCGGCGTGGTGGAGCGGCGCCACATTCGCTACGCGCACATGGTGGGCATCACTCCGGAAATCATGCAGCAAGGTATGCGCGCCGATTACACGTTGGTCGACCGGTTGAGCGAGCGCTTGAAGCAGCGCATGAAAACGGCGCGCTCGCTAACGGTAAAGACCGAGGCCGGCACTTCGCTCGTTGCGCATTTTGCCGATTCGATCGATTGGGTAAAGACCGGCGGCCTGATCAGCACACGCTATTGGTCGAACCTGCCGGCTGGAGAGGTTTTCACCACGCCCGCCCAGGTGGATGGCACGTTCGTCTGCGACGGCACCGCCGGCGATCATTTCTGCGGCAAGTATGGCGATTTGCGGAACACTCCGTTGGTGCTCGAGATCGAAGGCGCGAGGCTCGTGAAGGTCACTTGCGCACGCAAGGACCTCGAGGAAGAGTTTTGGAGCTATTGCCACACCGACGAAAATAGCGATCGCGTCGGAGAACTGGCCTTCGGCACCAATCTCAGCCTGTCCGATATGATCGGCGTATTGCTACAAGATGAAAAACTCCCCGGCATCCACCTTGCTTTCGGCGATTCCTACGGTAGCCAGACGCACGCGAACTGGAGTTCGCAGACGCATGTGGATGTGCTGGCGCGTTACTGCAACGTTTGGATTGACGACGAGCAGGTGATCGCCAACGGACGCTACTTGCTCGAGCGGTTTGGCCTCGCGGAACACCAGCCAGCCTAAAAGATCAGAAGAGATTGTTGACGTACTCCCACATCTGGTGATGCCAGTATGGCCAGTCGTGGCCGCCTTCGGGCCCCCAGTCGTCGAGGTGATGAGGAATCCCTTTTGCGGCAAGGACAGAAGATAGCTGGTAGGAGGGGCCGCTATTTTCCCAAGGCCCGCAACCCGTGGCGATGTGGATGTCGCAGTGGCGCAACTGGTCTAGCGCGTGCCCATCGGAAAGATTCGAAAGGTAGTCCACCGGATTGTTGAAGTAGGTGTTGTCGTCGTACATTCCGTCCATAAAGCTGCGAATATCGTAGACGCCGGAAAGTGCGAAGCACCGCCGCACCACGTCGGGATGCTTGAAGAGCGTGTTGGCTGCGTGATACGCGCCGAACGACGCGCCCATCGTGGAGATGCCGATTCCCTGCGATTTGCAGCTATTTTCAATGAATGGAACCACTTCGTTTCGGACGTAGGCGTCAAACTGCGCCTGCACGTAACTGCGGTGAAATGGATGCGCGCCTTTATTGTAGAAGCCGGCAGAATTTACCGAGTTGAGCGAGAAAAATTTCACACGGCCGGAATCGATGTGCCCAGCAAGCGCGCCGATCATCCCCTGGTTTTCCAGTTCCCATTCATCGCCGGCGCTCGTAGGAAATCCGAGCAGCGGCGCGCCCCAATGCCCGTAGACCAGCACGCCCATTTCCGTGCCGAGCCGTTGCGAATACCAGCGATGATATTCCCTTTGCATATGGACCTCGCCCGAGCTTCGCGCGTGCTGCCTGGACCCCGGCGCGAGTCCGGCTATTATACGGTGTCACGCTTGCGCACGCGGCAGAATCGAATGCAGACGTTGTCACCAGGTTTGCATGCCGCCGCGCTTGTTGACCGGAGGAATTCGTAAGGTACCGTGGACGCGAATTCAAACACAGCAGAAATCGTGGCGTCGAACGTTCCCGTGACGTTGCGCAAACATGAGAAATTTCGGCCCCGATTCCTCTCTTCGGCGCGCGATCTCATCGTGTATTTGCCGCCGGGCTATGCAGAAGCGGCGCAGCAGCGTTTTCCTGTTCTTTACATGCAGGATGGCCAAAATCTGTTCGACCCCAACACTTCGTTTGTGCCCGGCATGTACTGGCGAATGGGCGAGACGGCCAATCAATTGATCGTCGAGGGCGCGATCCAGCCGCTCATCATTGTGGGAATTTACAATAGCAAGCAGCGGATTCGCGAATACACCCCCACGCGAGACAAAAAACAGGGTGGGGGCGGCGCGGATCGCTACGCGCGCTCGCTCATGGAGGATATTAAGCCCTTTATCGAGTCACAATATCGCGCGTTACCCGGGGCGGAAAATACCGGGCTTGGAGGCTCATCGCTCGGCGGCCTCTTTACGATCTATCTGGGACTCACTGCGCCAGGCGTGTTTGGCAAGCTCGCCGCGCTTTCGCCTTCGGTTTGGTGGAATCAGCGGTCGATTCTGGATATCGTCGCCCGCTCGTCCGGGCAATGGCGTCCGCGAGTCTGGCTCGATAGTGGAACACAGGAAGGCGAGCACACTGTAGAGGATGCGCGGTTCTTGCGCGACGCACTGATTAGCAAAGGATGGAAGCCCGAAAGCGATCTGCACTACGAAGAAACGGAAGGCGGCCAGCACAATGAAGCCGCCTGGGCGCAGCGTATCGGGCCATGCCTGCAGTTCTTGTTTCCCCGGCCAGCGTGACCGCGGCCGGCTCTGGTACACCAAGAATTTCGCGAATCGTTTCGCGCGCAGCTACTGGTGCCGTAGCGCCACCATCGGATCGACCTTCATTGCGCGGCGGGCAGGCACATAGCAAGCTGCCAGCGCCACGATCACCAGTACCGACGCCACGCTTGCGAACGTCAACGGATCGCTCGCCTTCACCTCAAACAGCAGGCTGGAGAGCAATCGCGTCAAAGCCAGTGCTACGGCCAATCCAATTCCCACGCCAAGCAGCGCCAAGCGCGCACCTTGGCCGAGTACCATCCGCAGCACGTCCGCTTGCTGCGCACCCAGCGCCACACGAATGCCGATTTCCTGTTTACGAAGCGCCACGTTGTACGAAACCACGCCATAAATTCCGATCGTGGCGAGAATCAGCGCCAGCGCACTGAACAAGCCGAGCAACACCAGCGTCTGGTGTCGCGTGGAAACTGACGTGCTCACCAGGTCGTCCATCGTGTGAATAGCGAAAAGTGGCTGATCCTTATCCACCGAAGCTACTGCCGCGCGAATCTCGGAAGTCAGCGCCGCCGGGTCGGACGTCGAGCGCACCACCAGCGTCATATCATTCGAAGACGTCTGGCGGTAGGGCACGTACACTTCGAGCCGGGCCGCATTGTCCAGGCCGTACAGCTTCGTATCGCCCACCACGCCAACGATGGTGTAGGTCGTATCGGGCGCGGGGTTGTGTCCGAAGGAAAATCGCTTCCCGATGGGATCTTCGCCCGCGAAGTACCGGCGAGTCATAGTGGCATTGATCAACGCGACCCTGGGTGTCTTCTCGCGGTCGGCGTCGGTGAAGTTTCGTCCGCGCTCGAGCGGGATTCCCATCACGCGCAAATATTCCGGGCTGATCAGATGATAGTCGGGATGCGGATACTGCCCGTGCGGCGGCACCGCTTTCTCGAGAAAGGTGATGTCGGTGCGATTGTGATTGTCGGTCAGCGGGACCACGGTGCCAAAGGCGGCCGCTTCCACGCCGGGTATCGCGTGTACTTGTTCGAGCACTCTTTGCCAGAAATTGATCGCGGCGATGGATGCGCTGTACTGCGGTGAATTCAACTCCATTTCCATGGTCAGTACGTGCTCGGGCTGAAACCCAGGATTCACCTTCATCAGCAAATAAAGGCTCTTCATCATCAATCCGGCACCCACGAGCAAGACCAACGCCAGTGCCGTTTCCGCGATAGAGAGCATCCCACGCAAACGGTGCTGCCGTGCACCCGTTGTGGAGCCGCGGCTGCCTTCCTGTAGAGCTTCCTGTACGTCTGGACGCGAAGCCTGCAACGCCGGCACCAAGCCAAAAGCCACCGCCACCAGCAGCACGATTCCACCGGTAAACAGGAATACGCCACCACTCAGTTGAAAGCTCTGCCCCTGCACGGGATCGGGTCCGATCAAGCGGCTCAGCCCGGCCAGCGCCGAAAATCCAATGGCGATACCCAGCCCGCCGCCGATCACCGCGAGCAGGAAGCTTTCCGTCAGCATCTGCCGAATGATCCGGCCACGGCTGGCCCCAAGCGCCAGCCGCAAGGCAATTTCCTTGGAACGCGCCGCACCGCGCACGAGAAAAAGATTCGCCACGTTCACGCACGCGATCAGCAACACAAACATCACCGCTCCAAAGAGAATCAGGATCGCCGGCCGGGTGGTGCTCACTAAAGCGTCGCGCATCGATTGCAGCGTCACGCCCTCATCGCTATTGCTCTTGGGGTATTGCTGCGCGAGCCCGGCCGCGATGGTTTTGAGTTCGGCTAAAGCCTGCGGCTCCGTGATGCCGGGCGCCAGACGCGCAATGACGGCCAGGTCGCCGTGACCGCCGCGTTCC
This sequence comes from Candidatus Acidiferrales bacterium, assembly GCA_035602725.1. Taxonomy (GTDB): domain Bacteria; phylum Acidobacteriota; class Terriglobia; order Acidiferrales; family UBA7541; genus DASTCZ01. The sequence continues at coordinate 101,014 of DATNLT010000006.1, read as the reverse complement.
TCGAAATCTTTCGCCCAGACGCCAATCGGCGCAATCACATCCGTCTTGCCGAAGAAACTGAAATCCGGCGGCAAAATTCCCACAATGGTGAAGCTGCTTCCATCGAGCGTGATGGCCCGCCCGATGGCGTTCGGATCGGCGCCCAGATGCGATTGCCATAATTGGTAGCTCAACAAAACAACGGGCGCGGTTCCGGACTTTTCTTCCTGCGGAAGCAGATCACGACCCAGAACCGGCCGCACGCCCAGCAGCGAAAGAAAGTTGGAAGTGACGGCGTAGCCGAGAACGTTTTCGGGGTGCTCGATGCCGGATAGATTGAAGCCGCGATTATTCGCGACGGCCATCTGTTCGAAGGCGCGGCTTTGTTGCCGCCAATCGAGGAAGTCCGGGTATGCGACGGAGATGGGGTTCTGCACGCGGGCGTCGGTCTCGTTCAAGACCACCAGGCGGGACCCGTCCCGGTAAGGCAGGGAACGCAGCAGGACCGTGTTCACAACGGAGAAAATGGCCGTCGTGGCCCCGATTCCCAGCGCCAGGGTGAGGACTGCGACGGCGGTGAATCCGGGATTCTTGCGCAACATTCGTGCGCCGAATACCAGGTCCTGCCAAAGAGCGCCCATAGATACCCTCCCACCTATGTAAGACGCCATGGAAGGGAATGTGTTACGGCGATTGCGAGCCTCTTATTCGTGCCGCAGCGCGACCATCGGGTCCACATCCATCGCCCGGCGCGCCGGCAGGTAGCACGCGCAGAAGGCCACGGCCGCAAGAACCAGCGATACCGCGCCCAAAACGAGTGGATCGGCCGGCTTCACCTCATACAGTAACCCGGCGAGCATGCGCGTGACGCCCAGCGCTCCGGCAATACCGATCGCCAACCCGGCAAGCACCCAGACGCCGCTCTGTCCGCCAATTAATCGGAGCACGTCCACCGGTCTTGCGCCTAAGGCCATGCGAATACCAATCTCGTGCGTTCGCTGCGCCACGGCATAACTCACCACCCCCGCGATACCAACGGAAGCCAGCGCCAAAGCTAACACTGAAAACACCGCCAGCAGGATCATGGGGAAGCGCCGCGAACCGACCGACCCATCCACCACGTCTTGCATGGTGCGAATCCGCGAAATTGCGCGGTCTGGGTCCATGCGCAGCAGCGCGGCCTGCACCGCGTTCGAAAGACCGAGAGGTGACGTCGCGGTGCGTACGACGATCGTCATCACGGGCCAGCCCGCCTGGGTGAAGGGACGATAGAACTCCGGATTAATTTTCCTGTCGAGCCCAAAGTGCCGCACGTTGCGGATCACTCCCACCACCGTAAGCATGGGGTCGTTTGCCTCGAGCCCGCCCAGCTTGATCCGGCGCCCAATCGGATCGTCATTGGGCCAATACTCATGCGCCATGGCTTCGTTGATCACGATTACCCCGGGGGCGGCAACGGTATCCTGGTCTGTGAACTCCCGGCCTTTTACCAACGGAATTCCCATGGTCCGGAAGTAGCCAGGGCACGCGACCGCATATCCTGCGCCGGGTTGATCCTCCGGCTTCGGAACCGGCCGGCCCTCGACCGCAAAGCCGCGGCCGGCACTCGCTCCCGATAAAGGCAGGTGGCTGACGGCGCCGACGGACACAATTCCGGGTAGCGTCGCCACACTTTCCTGAAGCTGCTGGCAGAAGCGTAAGTTTGTCGGCGGGCCATAGTACAGCTCCACTTGCGGCGTCGGCGTGCCCATCACCAGCACATTTTTCGCGTCGAGGCCCGGGTCCACGTTTAGCAGACGCGACATGCTTTCCAGCATGAGTCCCGCGCCCGCCAGCACAATGAGCGCCAGCGCAACTTCCGACGCCACCAGCGCATGCCGCAAACGATTGCCGCCACCCTCGGTGGAACCGCGCCCACCCTCTTTCAAGGTGAGATTGAAATCGCGGCCAAGACCGCTGAGCGCGGGCGCCAAGCCAAACAGAATTCCCGTCACGCAGGAAATGAGCAATGCGAAGCTGAACACGCGTCCGTCGAGCGAAAAAGACTCGATGTGGCGAAACGGTGTCCGCAGCATGCTTCCCGGCAGAATGGTGGGGAGCAGTTTCGTCATCCAGAGCGCCAGCAGCAGGCCCGCAACGCCACCCAATAGGCCCAGCAGCGTGCTTTCCGTCAGAAGCTGTCTGGCGATGCGGCCACCACCAGCGCCGAGCGCCCGCCGGATCGCCAGCTCTTTTTGGCGAGACGCACTGCGCGAAAGCATCAAGTTCGCCACGTTCACGCACGCGATCACCAGAACGAATCCGACGGCGCCGAGCAGAATTCGCAGCGTGCGCCAGCGATCGTTTTGGCTCAGGTCATCCATGCCGGACACAATCGCAGACTGATCCGCATTCTCCACCGGATATTCCTCGGAAAGGTGTTTCCCGATGATCTCCATTTCCGCTTCGGCTTGTACCACCGTGGTCCCAGGCTTCAGACGCGCAATGCAAACAAACGAATTGGACGTGCGATCGTGATCGCCCCTCGTATACCCGGCGGGCACCCAAAGCTCGCGAAGCCCGCTCCAGAACTGGAACTGGAAATCACGCGGCATCACGCCAATCACGGTGTAATTGTCGCCATCAATGCGAACGGCCTTACCGATGATCCCGGAGTCAGCTCCATAACGGCGCTGCCACAGACCATAGCTCAGCACCACTTCGCGATCGCGCCCGGCGATCTCTTCCTCCGGCACAAACGTCCGCCCCAGCATGGGTTGCACGCCCAGCACGTCAAAAAAACTCGCCGAAACTCGCAATCCAGACACCTGCTCCGGATTCCGCTCACCGGAAAGGCTGTAGCTCTTCCCGGCCGAATCAAAAATCGCCATATTCTGGAACACGTGATTCTGCTGCTTCCAATCCAAATAATTCGGCAGCGAAATGATGTTGTGATCGTCCGGGTCCCGCATATTGTGCTGCCAGACCATCACCAGGCGGTCCGGGTCGGGAAAGGGCAGCGGCTTCAGAAATACGGCATCGATCACGCTAAAGATCGTGGTATTCGCGCCAATGCCCAACGCCAGCGTGAGGATCACCACAGCCGTAAAGCCCGGGCTTTTGCGCAGCGTGCGCAGGCTATAGCGAAGATCGGTCCACAAAGTGCCCATCGTCACACCTCTTCGCTGCATTTAGACGCCGTGAAGCGGTGGCGGTCACTTTGATTGAAGATGAATCCAGCCGCGAGGAATATAGCAGGCGCCTATTGCGCGGCGCCCGCCTTGCGAATGTAGATCTCGCCGTGGAAGTTGGTGAACTGGATCTCCGGCCCGCCGCCGCCGATCGTGCCGTGGATGGTCTTATCCATTTTCACTTTGTACTTCCCACCCTGGCCGCGCGAATCCTCGATCATCGGTTGGGTGGTGCTGGCCTGCATCTGCACGTCGAAGTCGCTAAATACGTCTCCCATGTCCGAGCGCAAGCTCAAATTGGCGTGCAGATCGGCGGGAAACGTAACGTCAATCTTGCCATTGAGCGAGCTGAAAGCCATGGGCTTTTGCGCCAGGTGGTCGAAAGTCGCCTTAATGCCCTCGTTGAGTGCGTGCGCGATCACGCTGCCGGAAATGTGATTCAATGTGACCGCGCCATTCACGTCGTCCACTTCCAGATCGCCGCGCACGTCGCTCACGACGATGTCGCCATCATTCACAGTGTGAAGTGTTAGCGATGTCTGGTGCGGCACGGAAATCGTCAGGTCGATGGCGCGTCCCACCGAATCGCTTCCCACACGCACGTGGTTATTTTCTTCCTCCACGGTTAGGCCGGTCGCGCTGATAGGAATGCGCTTCATGTTTCCTTCGGAACGAGCCGGCCCTCCTCCGCCGCGTACGCGCGCTTTCACCAGGATATCCTTGCCGTCATACCCCTTCACCGTGATTCCGCCGTTTACCAGGCTTGCTCTCAGCGTGGCCGGCTGTGCCGGATCGGAAAGCGGCACGGTAACGTGGTCGGCGCCCGATTCCGTATTGTTTTGCGCGTAGACGTCGAGCGCGCCCGCTACGAGCAGCGCCAGCACCGGAACGGACCAGCGCAGTAATTTGAATTCGCGAATTTCTTTGTTCATGGCTTCTCCAGAATGCGAATATCACCGTTTAGCGTTTCGATCTTGATCTCCGGCCCACCCGCGCCGATCCTTCCGCCGGTGTAGCGGTCCGCGCGAAAGACCGACTTGCCGCCTTCGTGTTGCTCTTCCACGGCTCGCACCGGCAGCGCTGTTACCGGAAAATCGCTGTATACGCCGCCGTTAAACGTCTTAAAGCGAAAATCACCGGATAAATTGTGTTGAAAATAGAGCTCGATCGCGCCGTTCACCGAACCAAAGTCCGAATTCGCGCTTGGGTTTTCGCGGAAAAGCACGCGCACGTGTCCGTTCACGCTTTTCGCTACGCCTGAGCCCGCCACTCCGGTCATATCGATCGTCCCGTTCACGTTGTGGATCGAGTAGTTCCCGGACACGTCGCCGATCTGGATATGCCCGGAATTGACCGTCTTCAACGTCAGGTCGATGCTTCGCGGCACGCGAATTTGAAAATCCATTTTCACCGAATAGCCCGGATCGTCGCGATGGCCGCTGCAATCGTCGTCGCAGTGGCAGCGAAATGGCCCGTTTACGTAGAGCTTCACCGCGCCAGGCTCTTGGGTCACATCGAGCGTCACTTCTTTTTCCGCCAGCGCGATCTTTTCCTGCGATTCCGCCCGAATGGTTTTGTTCACCACCATTTCGATCCGGTTCGTATCGGTACCGATCACCTCGATCGAACCCGTCACGTTGTCCACGTCCAGCGCGTTGTGGCTGCCCGCGGCCAGATCGAAAGTCTTGTCGATCTTTTCCGATTTCTGCACGGAAAATTCCGAGTCGCGGTTGCCTTCATATCGCGAAAGGGTGCCTCGTACATTCCGGGGAGGTTGTGCAGACGTGCTCCCCGCCAGACCGGTCATAACGATCACCGCCGCAAAGAGTTTCGCCCAGCCCAAACTCATTCTCGGATTGCTCACGTTTGCACCTCAGCTCAATTTTCGAATGGCCCACTGCGCCCGCTCCCGCACCGCGGGATTCAACTTCACGTCGTGTTGCATGTTTTGAAGTTCTGCGATCGCTTGTGTGTCCCGCAGGTCCACGATTAGGTCAATCACTGCCACTTGCACCAGCGGCGATTGTTGCGGCTGCAACGCGTCCAGCAAACCTGCTCGCACCTGCGGTTGGTTTCCGTGGCGGCTCAGGGCGTCCAGCGCCGCGAGACGCACATCCACGCTGGTGTCGTACCGCAGCGTGTGTAGCAGCGCCGCCAAAATTTGCGGATCGGCATATGTTTCCTGCGTACTCCAACTCACTCCTTGCAAACGCTCCGTGGCCGATTGCTGCTGCAGCAGGGAAAGCACCACCAGCTGCCGCATGTTCGTCAGCTCCCCGTGCATGGCCGCAAGTTCCATTCGCGAACCCGCGTCGCTGCCGTCTGTGTAGCGGCCCGCGAGAAACCCGCCGGTCATTAGCACGATGGCGCAAGCTAGTCCCGCAGCCAGACCCAGACTCCGATTCGCAAAGGCCCAAACGGGCACGAGCGATCTCTGCGGCTCGCGAATTCCTTTTGTGGAAGACCGTCCTTCGCGATACGCCGCAAGTATCGCCTCAAACCGCTGCCGCGATTCTGGCCTCGGGGTTTCTTCGGGCAACATGGCCAATTCGTTCCACACTGCGAGCGTGTCGCGGCACGGCGCGCACTGTTCGATATGCTCCTCGATCTGGCTCGCGTCTTCGTGGGAAAGCGCGCCTTCCAGATAATCGGGCATCATTTCCGCAATGCGATCACAATCCATGGCCCGCTCCGCGCGGCAAATTTTGTTTTTCGCCTGCCGCATTCAACGCTCTTGCCGATCCGCTGGCCTGCAGCCTGCGGAAGGATTCCTTCAATTCTTGCAGCGCCCGGTAGACGCGCACTTTCACAGCGCCCACTTCGCAGCCCACCAACCGCGCGATTTCTTCATACTTCAAGTCTTGAAATCGGCTCATCACCAACACTTCTCTTTTTTCCTCGGGCAATTGCAGCAGCGCCTGATGCAGCAAAGAACTCTCCTGACGGCGTTGCGCCGGATCGCCCGGCAAAGTGAATCCTTCGCGCGCCGCGCTCAATTCCGCTTCCGGCCGCTGCTTGCGCAGCTGATCGAACCGGGCATTGCGCGCAATCTGGTAGACCCAAGCGCGAAACGGCGTGCCCGGCGTATAAGTCTGCCGGTATTTCAACAGACGCAAAAACACCTCCTGCACCAGATCCTCGCTAACGGTGCGATTCCCGGTCATCTTCGAATAAAAATTGAAGAGCCGTTTCTGGTAACGGTCGAATAGAACGCCAAGGCTTTCGCTGGTACCTGCACGCACCTGTAGCATCAGCTCCTCGTCGGGCACCCACTTGGTCATCCGAACGTTTTCCAGGCGGCCTTCATGGCCCTTGCATAACATGAATACTGGCGCGCGCCGAAAAGGTTACAAGTTTCGGACCGAAATCGCGGTCCAGCGTTACCGCTCGGCTTGGGATCCGGCGTTATCTGGGTGATGAGCTCCAATAACGGGCTGAAACCTATGGTTACCGCGTATATCTCCTGGAATCACAGCAATTCTTCTTGGCATACAGGAATTCTGCGGTGGTAGACTTACCCATTCTCTCCCAGGGTTTCCGGCGGGATTGACGTGGGCAAACCGGACCATTTCGCGAAGAAGGTGTCGCCCGGCGCACTCGAAACGCAACTCGATGCCCGGCCTGATCCTGCCGCTCTACCTACCCTCGATGGCGGCCCGGCCATCGGCGCGCAGACTCCTCCGCCCACGGACGCCAATTCGACTTTGGGCGCGATTCCTGGATTACCGGCCGATCCCAGCGCAACAATTTCCGTCGAGCACATCTCGATTACCTCGGCGGCGCTGCGGCCTCTTGCGACCGATCCCGTCGTTCAAACCATCGGCCCTTACAATCTCCTAAAAACTCTCGGCGAAGGCGGCATGGGGCAGGTGTGGCTCGCCGAGCAGACCGCGCCGGTGCGCCGGTTGGTTGCGCTCAAATTAATTAAAGGCGGGATGTACGACCAGTCTGTGATCCAGCGCTTTGATTCGGAGCGGCAATCGCTCGCGATCATGGACCACCCGGCGATCGCCAAGGTCTTTGACGCCGGCACTTCGAATGGCCAGCCGTACTTCGTCATGGAATACGTGCCCGGCGTGCCGGTCACGGAATTCTGCGACCAGAAACGTCTCACGCCCCGCGAACGGCTAAAGCTCTTCATCAAAATCTGCGGTGGCGTCCAACACGCGCACCAGAAAGCCGTCATCCACCGCGACCTCAAGCCTTCGAACATCCTGATCTCGGATCGAGACGGTAAGCCCGCCCCTCATATCATCGACTTCGGAATCGCCAAGGCCACCACGCCCGGCGCCGACCAGACGCTCTTGACGCAGGTCGGCTCATTCGTCGGCACGCCCGGCTACATGAGTCCCGAGCAGGCGGATTCGAACGTCAAGGATATCGATACCCGCGCCGACGTTTACGCGCTGGGCGTGATTCTTTACGAAATGCTTACGGGCTGCCTGCCATTTGACGTCAAGAACTGGGTGGGCAAGCCGCTTCATGAAGTGCTTCGACAGATCCGCGAAGACGATCCGCCCCGTCCGAGCGTCAAGCTGAAGGCGCAGATTGCGGATTCGGCGCAAGCGGCAGCCGCGCGTCGCATCGAGCCTCGCCAGCTCGTAAGCCTGATCAGCGGCGATCTGGATTGGATCACGATGAAGGCGCTCGAGAAGGACCGCGCGCGCCGTTACGATTCGCCGAACGCCCTGGCTGCCGATATCCAGCGTTATCTGGATGACGAGCCGGTGCTGGCGTCGCCGCCCTCGGTGATGTATCGCACCCAGAAGTTTGTCCGCCGCCATCGCATCGCGGTGCTGGGTGCGGCTACCGTCGGCGTGATGTTGATCGTTCTCGCCGTTTCCATGACGGTCCAGGCCATTCGCATCGCGCATGAACGCGACCGCGCCAATCGTGAGGCTGCGGCCGCCAAAAGCGTCTCCGACTTTTTGATTGGCCTTTTTAACGTGTCGGATCCTAGGGAAGCGAGAGGAAATACGATTACTGCGCGCGAAATCCTCGATAAGGGCTCGAAACAAATTGAGACGAGCTTGGGCGCCCAACCCGAGGTACAAGCTCGCCTCATGACCACGATTGGAACCGTATATCAACAGTTAGGTCTCTACGGACCAGCGCAGACGCTGTTCGAAAAGGCCCTGGATACGCGAAAACGGGTCCTCGGCCCAAAGAACCCCGATACCCTAACCTCGATGGACGATCTTGCCGCCACTTTGCGCCGGGAAGGTCAGTTTGTGGAGTCGGAGAAAATGCTTCGGCAGACGCTGGAGTCCCAGCGTCTGGTGATCGGCCCCGAAAATCCGGGCACTCTTTCGACGATGGTGGATTTGGCCACGACATTGGGTGAGCAAGGCCGCCGGATCGAGCAGGAAAAGCTCCTGCGCCAGGCCCTTGAAGCGCAGCGGCGTGTGCTCGGGCCGGAGAATTCGGACACGCTGAAATCCATGAATGATCTGGCGGACACTCTTGGAGCCGAAGGGAATTTCTCCGGCGCGGAGGAGTTGCTGCAGCAGACTCTCGAGATCGAGCGCCGTGTCCTGGGAGCGGATCACCCGGATACACTCAGGACCATGTTCAACCTCGCCGCTGATCTTGGCTTTGACGGGCATCTTGCCGAGGCGGAAACGCTTCAACGAGAAACTCTGGAGAGCCGTCGCCGTGTTTTGGGGCCCGGCCACGCAGATACGCTGGCCTCCATGGACAATCTGGCGGAGATTTTGCAGGGTGAACACCGTTATGCAGAGGCGGAAGCGCTTCGCCGGGAAAGTCTGGAGGCCGAACGGCGCGTTCTCGGCCCCGAGCACTCCTGGACGCTCTTCTCCATGAGCGGCTTGGCTAACACGCTCAGCGTCGAAGGACGTTATGCGGAAGCTGATCGGCTTCTGCGGGAAACCCTGGACGTTCAGCGCCGTACGTTGGGACCCGACCACCCGGACACTGCGGGCACCGAGTACAATTTGGCCTGCAATGCGGCCCTCAGCGGCAAAAAAGACGAGGCAATCTCGCTTTTAACCCATGCGCTGAATCATGGGCTTTCTCAAGCTTCGGCTTTGCATATGCAGGAGGATTCAGACCTCCAGTCACTGCATGGCGATCCGCGATTTACGGCCCTCATCGAACAGGTGCACAAGGGCTACCGCTAGTCCTGGGCGCGTTGCGTGGGGGTGCCGTCCCCGCTCGCCGGCTTGAGGTGGCATGGTCTCGCCATGGCGGCTAGCCCAAAGATGGTACTGCCAGTACCCGCAATTGGTCCTTGACGGTCTGCTATTTTCGCGTAGACTCACACATACTGTTTCCCGATGAGTTGCTAGTGCGTCCTCACTTGCAGCGTCGTACATTCACGGGATTGCAGCATGGGGAGGCGTATCATGCGGTCCGCGAGATGGATCCTGGCAGCAAGCGTGTTGATGTTCTGTGCGGCATTGGCCCACGCCGACGGCATCAATCCTCCCGACGGCAACGTTGGAATTAAGGGCGGATCGGGTAGCCAGTCAATCACGTCAGTACCTTTTACCGGCACGTTTTGCATACCCGTTTCCGCGGGTTGCCCCGCTCTTCCTCCGGATAACCCGCAAGCATATTTCGAAGGAAAGAACGATACGGGCATTCCGTGGACTTACCTGAACTTGACGATCACCTTCCCTGAAACGACTACTGTTGAGGATATCCCGATTGGCTGCGATGGCGGGGGCTTCTTCTCAATACTGGGAGGCGCTTGCGGGACGACGATCGCGACCAGCACGTCCGCGCCGACGGTGGTAATGGTGGATTTTTCACAGGGATCGGGAACGGGAATCAGTTGTTACGACCCGGGAGACACAGCCGCTTATAGTGCCTGTCAGACTTTTAGCAATAATGGAATCGCAAATGGGACCACGTTTGCCGAGCCGGTGTGTTATCCTCCGGCGCCAAATACACCGCCGAACGAGGTTTGCGGTAACTACGATTTCCTCATCGAACTCGGATTTGATGGCAATACGTACCCGACTCTTCCCGATACGACTTTTACGGGAACCGCGGGAGTAACGCCTGAACCCTCGGGACTCATCCTGCTCGGTACGGGTTTGCTCGGCCTGGCGCCCTTGGCTCGAAAGAAATTGCGCGCGTAACGAACTGCGCGATCGTGCAATCGGTCCCCAGGGCAGACTGCGCCCGGCCAATATCAACCGATTACTCTAGTTGAACACACGGCAAGACGCTGTCTTGCCGTGCCGTCCTAAATCCGTTAGCCTCGATATAGCGTGGTAAAAGACCCGAAAAATCGAGCTCTCACCGTTTGTCTGCTTTCTCCCCATCCGCTGGTTCTCGCGGAATTTGAGCGCATCCTCACCCGCGCCGGCTTTCGCGTGGTGGTCAAGCAGTTGGAGCATGGCCTGGCCGGCGATGCGGACGATGTCGCGTTGCCGCGGGCGGAAATTTATCTGGTGGATGCGCATGCGGTTCGGCCCACCACCAGCTCCCTGATCGTCGGCATTCTCGAGCGGTTCCCCGTGGCGAAGGTAATCGTGGTCTGTGAGAAGTTCACCGATGCATCGAGCCATTCCCTGTTGCGCATGGGCGCAAAGGGCTTGCTCACCTACACCGAGGCCCTCGAGCAATTGCCCCGCGCTCTTCCTTTAGTTTCGAATGGCGGCTTTTGGGTGCCCCGCGCCGTACTTTCAAGTTTTGTAGACACCATCCTCACCGACCATTCGCGTCGGCGCATGAAGATCGAAAGCCAGGCCCAGTTGAGCCGCCGCGAACGCGAGGTGCTCGATTCCTTGCTCGAAAATGTCTCCAACAAGGAAATCGCCAATAAACTGAATATCTCCGAGCGCACCGTAAAATTTCACGTCTCGAAGCTGCTCAGCAAGTATGGTGTTCGCCGCCGCGCGGACTTGATCCTTCTTTGCTACCAACAGCGTGAAGTTCCGGCATAATTTCTCGATACGGGCATTCACCTTTACTGGTGTGATCTGAATCCAATGCATTTGCCGGCCATGTAGATCCTTGCGCCGGGTGTATTGTTTGTGGCTCGTTGCTGGCGAAGCAGTTTGGAGCTGAAGCATGAACGTCTTATTGACCGGTGGCGCAGGATACGTCGGCAGCGTTTGCGCTGAGGTTCTGGTCCGTCAGGGACACAAGCTGGTAGTTGTGGATAGCCTCGTCGAGGGCCATCGTGCCGCGCTGCCTCCCGAGGCCCAGTTTTTCCAATGCGACCTGCTTGACGCACCCGGACTCGATCGCGCCTTTTCAGCCGCGCCCATTGATGCCGTCATGCACTTCGCCGCGGAAGCGTTGGTGGAAAAATCCGTCCGCGAGCCCAGCATTTTTTATCGCACCAATGTTGCGGGTGGCATCCACTTGCTGGACGCCATGTTGCGCCACGGCGTGAAGAAGATTGTCTTTTCCTCTACCGCTGCCACGTACGGCGAGCCTAAGCAGATACCGATTCCCGAGGATCACCCCAAAGCCCCGATCAATCCCTACGGCCAGACGAAATGGATTTTCGAAAACATTCTGGCGGACTACGCGCGTTACGCCGGGCTCAAACACGTCGCTTTGCGCTATTTCAACGCGGCAGGCGCCTCCGAGCTTCGGGGCGAAGCTCACCGTAAGGAAACGCACTTGATCCCTTGTATTCTGGAGGCGGCTGCCGGGCAGCGCCCGCGCTTCGATATCTATGGCAATGACTATCCCACTCCCGATGGCACCTGTCTGCGCGATTACGTCCATGTAGTGGACATTGCCCAGGCGCACGTCTTGGCTCTCCAGGCTCTGGATAGCGTCAGCGGTGAGGCCTTCAACGTAGGCAATAACCGGGGCTATTCAAATCTCGAGGTGCTGGAGACCGCCCGGCGCGTTACCGGAAAACCCATTCCCTCCGGTTTTTCGCCACGCCGCCCGGGCGATCCTGCGACGCTGGTCGCCAGCTCCGAAAAGCTGCGCCGCGTGCTCGGCTGGGCGCCGCAACTTTCGAGCCTGGAAATGATTGTGCAATCCGCCTGGGATTGGAAGCAAAGGTATCCGGCAGGCTATCCGGAGGAGAATTCCGGAGCGGTCGCGCGCTGATTTGCTCCGGGTTGCGGTGCATGACTGTTTTAGCAACGCCCTCCGCCGCCGCAGGGGTGCCCTGCGATGATTCCTGCTATATTCAATTTTCCCCCGCGCCGATATGCCGCGCGAAGGGTTTATCTCTCGACGAGGCGATTCTGACGGATGCCAACGGACCGTAAGCCAGAATATTTCAAGGGTGCGCAGCTCAGGGTAGGGATCATCGGTTGTGGATACGTGGGTTTGCCGCTCGGGTTGCGTTTTGCCGAGGCGGGACACCGCGTCACGGGTTTTGATACCGATCCCGTCAAAATCGAAAAGCTGAATCGCGGCGAAAGCTACATCCAGCACATCCCCGTCAATAAGATCCGCCAATACGTCGCCTCCAAGCACTTCGGCGCCACCAACGATTTTTCGCGTATTGCGGAAATGGACGCGGTGATCATTTGCGTTCCCACGCCCTTGGATGAACGCCGCGAGCCCGATTTGAGCTATGTGCGGGACACCGCCGTAGCCATCGCGCCAAACCTCCAGCGTGGCCAGTTGATCGTGCTCGAATCCACCACCTATCCCGGCACCACGGAAGAGCTCGTCCTGCCCATTCTCGAGGAAGGCGGCCTGCGCTGCCCCATCGCCAATGGACCGGGCGCGGAAGATATCCCCACCGATTATTTTTTAGCCTTTTCGCCCGAGCGCGAGGATCCCGGCAACAAACAATACGGCTTGGCGCAGATTCCCAAGGTCGTGGGCGGCACCAATCCTCCCAGTGGACGCGCTGCGGCGGCGCTTTACGCGCAGGTTGTGGCGCGCGTCGTCCCCGTCAGTTCCACGCGCGCGGCCGAGATGGTCAAGCTCATGGAGAATATTTTCCGGTGCGTGAACATCGCCATGGTCAATGAGCTGAAGTTGCTCACCCAGCGCATGAATATTGATATTTGGGAAGTGATTGACGCTGCCTCGACGAAGCCCTTCGGCTTCATGCCCTTTTATCCCGGGCCGGGCCTGGGCGGGCACTGCATTCCCGTGGACCCGTATTACCTCTCCTGGAAGGCCAAGGAATTTGATTTTTCCACGCGTTTTATCGAGCTGGCCGGCGAAATCAATACCTCGATGCCCTATCACGTGGTGGATGCCATCGGTGAGGCGCTCAACAAACGGCGCAAGGCCCTCAACGGCTCAAAAGTTCTCATTCTTGGTGTGGCCTATAAGAAGGACGTGGATGACCTGCGCGAATCGCCATCGCTCAAACTGATCGAGCTCCTGAGCGACCGCGGCGCTACCGTCGATTACAACGATCCCTACTTTGCAAAACTGCACAAAATGCGCCATTACGATTATTCCGAGAAACGCTCGGTCCCGCTCGACGCTAAGTCCCTGGGCTCCTACGATTGCGTGGTGATCGCCACCGACCACACCAGCTACGACTACGCTTCCATCGCGGAACATGCCCAGTTGGTGGTGGATACGCGCAACGCCACACGCCGCCTGCTGCGCGGCCGGGATAAAATCGTCCTCTGCTAGCTAGGCCAATATCTCACATCTTTTCTGTAATTTAGCTAGAATTCGGCGCCGCTTTCTCTCTCCCCGCGCGGGTTACTCTTGCGGGTGCATAAGCCTGATGGCCTATTGGTGCACCTCGTAGTTCTCGCCTACTTTCACTCCGCACACTATGGCCACCGTACAAAGTACCGTTGTCGGGGAACGGCGCAGCCAGCGGCTGTTGCTGCGCATCGCCATTCAAACACGGCGGCAGAGCCTCGCCGGCAAACCCATTACCGAAGCCACCGAAACGCTGGCCGTGAATGCCCATGGCGCCCTGATTCGCCTGACGGCGCCGGTCATCGAGGGGGAGGAGATCGTTATCCGCAACGAACGCACCCAGGAAGAGCAGATTTGCCGCGTGGTTTACATCGGTCCTGCGCAAGGCGCGCGTGTCCAGGCGGGCATCGAGTTCCTGCATCCGACGCCGCAACTGTGGGGCATCATTTTTCCGCCGGACGATTGGGAACCCTCGCTCGGCTCGCCGCAGCAACCGAAACACGCGTAGGGGTTGTTACTTTTCGTTAGCTGCGTGCACCAATTCCAGGCGTCCGAATCCAATCGGCAATTCCATCTCCAGAAGCACGGGCGTGCGTGCGGCATCCTGCGCGATCCAAAGTGTGAGCTTGGTGTTGGCCATTTCCACGCCGCGTTGCAGCACATGAATCGCGATGCCCGTAGCGGTGAAGGTTCCGGCGGCAACCTGGGTTGAGGCGCTGCGCGTGGCCAATTCCGCGCGCACGTCGTAAAGATTGTGCCCGTCGAATACCGGCGACCGAAGCTCCGAGGTTTTGCTCCAATCGACGCTGCGCAGTTCGTAAAGAAAGCCGAGAGGATCGTGCGTTCCGGGAAGCACGCGCACGATGGTTGCGCCGGGCGGAACGGACACCGCGTCCGCGCCAGAGGAAAGTCGTAGCAGGTTGGTTTGTTCTTTTCCGGACTCGTGCAGGTACATCTCGAATTGCAATCCTTGCAGGTCCGCAGCGGCCGAATACGAATCGAACTGATCGTCCACGGGGAAGAGCACGCGCAGGGGATTGTTCGTGTGCAGTTGGGTTTGCAGGTGCCAGCAAGGCTTGCCGAAAAAAGGCCGCTGGTCCACCGCAATCAGCCGCGCGGTCACCGTACCGCTGATCTTCAGCCATTCGCCGGTAAAGTCGAGCGTTTCTCCGGCATGAAAGGGCGCAGCCGCAGGCGGCGCGGCGGGCACGGGGGCAGGCTTGGGCGCGCGTTTTTTGGGCTTGGTTTGTTGCGCCGCTACGCAGATGCAGAAGGATGCCGTGAGGGCCAGTATTGCGCCTGCGCGAATGAATTTAGAGCTCGCGCCTAATAACCCGCGGTTGGCCTCTCGGGCAAGCGCCGGCTGATTCTTCGTTCCAACTCGTGCTCGTGTCACGCTATATTGAGCGTAGCGGAATTGGGATGGGCGCGCCACTCGCGCGCTGCACATAAGTTCACAGAGGGAGAGTCCTCGCGGGCGTCGCCCGCTTGCGTCTGAAGACATTTAGCGAACGACGGAGGTTTTCGAGATGCGGTACGTGGTCACAGGCGGCGCCGGGTTTATCGGCTCCAATACGGTGGATGAACTCGTTCGGCGCGGCCATAGCGTGCTGGTGCTCGATGATTTCTCCGCGGGCAAGGAACAGAATCTCGCGCAATCCGCACAGAAAATCGAGGTCCTGCGCGGAAATATCGTCGATCTCGACACTTGCCACAAAGCCTGCCGTGGGGCGGACTACGTGTTGCACCTCGCCGCGCGTACCTCCGTGCCGCGTTCGGTGAAAGAGCCGATCGAGACGAATCGCATCAATATCGACGGCACCCTCAATATGCTGGTGGCCGCGCGTGACGCCAAGGTCCGCCGCCTCATTTTCGCCGCTTCGTCCTCGGCGTACGGCGAAACGCCCACGCTGCCAAAGGTCGAAACCATGCGCTCCGAGCCCATTTCGCCATACGGCGTCACCAAGTATGTGGGCGAAATCTACGCGGGAGTGTTCGGGCGCTGCTATGGACTGGAAACCGTCTGTCTGCGCTACTTCAACGTGTTTGGGCCACGGCAAGATCCCAGCTCGCCCTACTCGGGCGTGCTGTCAAAATTCTGCCTGGCCGTAAACGAGGATAGCCAGCCGGTGATTTTCGGCGATGGCGAGCAATCGCGCGATTTTACCTTTATTCAAAACGTTGTGAACGCCAATTTGCTGGCCTGCGAAGCGGCGGACGCTTCCGGGAAAGTCTTCAATATCGGTACCGGAAGCCGATTTACCTTGAACGAGACCGTGACGCTACTCGCAAAAATCTCGGGCAAAAAGCTGACGGCTCGGCACGATCCTCCTCGCGCCGGAGACATCCTGCATTCCCAGGCTGATATCAACGCGGCAAGGAAGTTTCTCGGTTACGATCCCAAAATCGGCTTTGAAGAAGGCTTGCGGCGCACCTGGGAATGGTACAAAGCTGCCCACAAGAATTCCCCCGAAGGTGTGCAAACTCGCTGAAAACCTTTTCGGCCCGCGGAAAAAGTTTATCTTTCTTTCTTCGCTTTGGGGATGGCGGCGTCCTTCCCGATCAGAGGGGCTAGTTCGATGAGGCTGTCGATGCGCGCGTCCGGCGGAAATTCATCGAAGCGGTGGCTTCCCAGGCCGTAGGTCACGCCACAGGCCCAGACCGCCGCATTCCGCGCCGTTTGCACGTCTACTTCTGAATCGCCCACCAGCATCGCTTCCTGCGGAGTCGCGCCGAAATCGCCCAGAAGCTTGCGCACGCCAAAGGGATCTGGCTTCTTTGTCTCAAAACTATTTCCGCCGTATACGTATCGAAAATAGTTGCCGAGGCCAAGCCCTTCCAGAATCAGTTGGCTCACGCGTACCGGCTTATTTGTAAGCACCGCCATGGGCAGCCCCGCTAGCTTTTTGAGGCCTTCGCGCACGCCCGGATAGGGCACCGTATGATCGAGCATGTGTTCGCGATAGAAGTGTAGGAAGAAATCGAGTCCGCGCTGGCAATCCGCGTCGCTGGCATCCGCTCCCAAGGCACGCCGGATCAATACCGGCGCGCCATTCCCCACATAGCTGTAAACGAGCTCGTGATCGAGTTCGGCGCAGCCCATGTGCGTCATCGTCGCGTTCACGGCCAGCGCCAGATCGAGCTTGGAATCGATGAGCGTGCCGTCCAGATCGAAGATCAGCACGCGCACATCCGGAAACCTTCTCGCAGCGTTCGCCATTTTAGCTTCGCAAGGATGGATTGTAGCGGAGCACGCGGCCTGCCGCCTGTTAGAATAGCGCGCTTACATTTCGCGATGATTGCGAGGATGCCGAGATACATGGCTCAAATCTTTCCGTTCCGCGCCTATCGTTACAACCCGCAGAAAGTCGAGCCGGCGCGCGTCCTCACGCAGCCGTACGATAAGATCACGCCCGAGATGCAGCAGAAATATGCCGCGCAGAGCCCATACAATTTGATCGCGGTGGAAAAAGGCTTGGCGCATCCTGGTGACACACCGGCCGACAATGTTTACACGCGGGCGGCTACGGCCCTCCATCAATGGATCGCGCAAAACATCCTACTGAAGGATGCGGGCCCTTCCTTCTACGCGTACTTCCAGGAATTTGCGGCGCCGGGAAGTTCGGAACACCGAGTCCGGCAAGGACTGATCGCGCTCGGCAAGATTGAAGACTATTCCGCAGGCGTGATTTTCCGCCACGAGCAAACGCTGGCGGGCCCGAAGGCAGACCGGCTCGAACTTCTGCGGCACACGCGCGCGCACACGGGCCAACTCTTCATGCTCTATGACGATCCCTCGCAAACGGTGGACGCCATTCTTGCGCAGGCCGCGGCTACGCAGCCGGACATCGACCTGCGCGATGAATATGGCGTAACGCATAAGCTTTGGCGCATTAGCGACCCGCAAGCCGTCACAACAATTGAGGCAGCGTTGGCGGAAAAGAAGCTCGTGATCGCCGATGGGCACCATCGCTATGAAACCGCGCTGGCCTACCGCAACGAGCGTCGCGCGCAGAGCGGCGCAGTCGATCCGGACGCTCCCTGGGAACGGGTGATGATGACGCTCGTGAATGCGCGCAGCAAAGGGCTCGTCATTTTGCCGACGCATCGCGTCGTCTCCGGTCTGGCCACCTTCGATTCAAAGGCGCTGCAAGAAAAGCTTGCGCCCTATTTCGAGGTCCGCGAAATAAAACTACCTAAAGACCATGCGCAATGGGCTGACGCAGCCCACAAAGCGCTTGATGACGCCGGACGCAGCGGTCGCGCGATGGGTATATATGCCGGCGGCGAATCGCTTGTGCTACTGACCTTGAAGCCGCAAGCCGATCTTGCGCAGGCCTTGCCGAACGTATCGCCCCAGCAGCGCGCATTGGATGTGGTCTTGCTCCACGAACTCATCTTGGCGCAAGGGCTCGGCATCAGCGCGGAAGCGGTACGGCAGGAAGCAAACATTCATTACCAGCGCGAGATCGCCGCGGTAATGGAGGCGGTGAAATCCGGCGGAGCACAGGTAGCGTTTCTGTTGAATCCGGTGAGCGTGCGACAGGTAATGGAATTGGCCACGCAAGGCGAAGTCTTACCGCAAAAGTCCACGGATTTTTATCCCAAGCTGCTTAGCGGCATCACGATTTATCGTTTAGAAGAAGACCGCTAGTCCGCGGGCTATTTCCGGGCGAGGTCTCAACAGGAATTTCGTTTTGCGGTGGAATGATTCTGCGCGGAGAAACGCAGCGCAGCGGCGCGCCCGCTAAGAGCGCGCCTGGCCACCAGGATCTTGGGAGCTTACTTGGTGAAACTACGGACGGCAGCCGCTTCGGAGTCGTACACGTCGAAGACGGTCAACAACTTCGTTACCTGCAGCACTTCCTGAAATTTCGATCCCAGGTTGGAAAGCCGCAGACTTGCACCTTGCGCCTTTGCACTGTGGTGCGAAGCAACCAGGGTACCGAGGCCCGCGCTGTCAATGTAAGTCACATTGGTCATGTTCAGCACGATGCGCTTCTGCCCTTTTGCCAGCAGTGCTTTCACGCCTTCGCGCAACGCGTTGCTTTCCTCGCCCAACACGATGCGCCCTTCGAGGGCCATTACATCCACCCCGTCCACTTCTCTCTGCGTGATCTTCAGTGCCACTTTCCGGCCTCCTCGCGTAGACGGCAGACTCTCGTCTTTGACTCCAACGGCCGCCAAAAAGTTCCAGGACCGGCGGCCGACATTCCTTGCGATCATTTCAGTAGTAGTCCGAGCAGGACATATAGTAGCCGCAAGCCTTGCAAATGAGCTTGCAGCGATGCGGCTCGAGCCGCTCGGAGCAAACCGGGCAATAGAGGGAAGCGTTTTCTTCCACCGGCTGCACTGCGGGCGCCTCGGGAGCGCCTGAAGTCGCAGGCACGTTCGCTATCGGACCTCGCACGGCCTGACACTTATAGCACATCCCCGGCAAGACTGAAAAGGCAACGGTTTAGCGGTGCGGCTGCGTTTGCAGGGAAATCAGCGCCAGAGGGTCGGCGAGTGGTTCCGGCAAGCGAGATTAATCCCGGAATGCAAATCAGTCGCTCGGTCCAGGGTCAATAACAGGGAAAACGTGCGTACCCCTCCCCCCCACCTTTTTCACGTAAATACGGCAGCATAAAGACTTGCAGCATCCGATGTGCGTAAATAGCAGTATTTAAAGCGCTTAGAAAATAGCAGTTCTGCGATGTTTGCGAATGAATGTTGCAAATAAAGGGGTTACGGATCGGCAGTGTACGCGGATGTGAGGTTTTTTGACGCATGATATGCACTCTGAAGCGGGACTGGTTTTTCTTTGACGGCGGTGTCGTAAAGCAATGCCCCGATCTGTGCGTGTTAAGATGAAGCCCGCCTTTTTTGGACCCATTTTGAAGATCTTTGTGCGGCTGGCGGTTTTGCTGATGTTGATTGGCGGTCCTGTGCGGCTGCCTGCTGCAGCGGCGCAGATGCAGATGCCTTCCGCTGCGCCGCAAGGCCAGCCGCCGCCTGCCAAACTCTTGCCCGGGATGGGCAACCTGCACCACGCGATTGCGACCACAAATGGTGAAGCGCAGAAATTCTTCGATCAAGGTTTGACGCTGGTTTATGCGTTTAATTTTCTCGAGGCGTATCACTCTTTCCAGCGGGCGGCCGAGCTCGACCCTGAGGAGCCGATGCCGCATTGGGGCGCGGCCCTGGCGATCGGTCCCAACTACAATTCGGATACAACCGGCAACCTCGAGCGGGCGGCGTTCCGGGAAATTCAGCGAGCCAAAGCGCTCGAGGCCAACGCACCGCAAAATGAGCAGGACTACGTAGCGGCGCTCAGCGAGCTCTTCTCAGGTGCTCCGCAACCCGATCACCAAAAGCTTGCCGAGAATTATGCGGCGGCAATGCGCAACCTACACAGCAAGTATCCAGATGATCCGGACGCCGCGACGCTCTTTGCCGTCAGCCTGATGGATCTGCACCCTTGGCATCTGTGGAGTGCGAAGGGCGAACCGCTGGAGAACACCAACGAGATCGTTTCCGTGTTGGAAGCGACGCTGCGGCGCTGGCCCGAACACGCGGGAGCAAATCACTTCTACATCCATACGATGGAGGCTTCGGTACATCCGGAAATAGCGCTGCCTTCGGCCAAGAGGCTGGAAACACTGGTGCCGGGGGCGGGCCATCTGGCGCATATGCCGGCGCACATCTACATTCACACCGGCGCTTATGCAGCGGCCGTGAAGAGCAACGAAGCGGCCGTGGCGGCCGATCACGAGTACATGCGTACGAAGGAGATTCCGAACCAGCCCTACATGACTGGTTACGTGGAGCATAATCTGTATTTCCTCGTCTACTGCGCGATGATGGCCGGCGGATTTCGAGTGGCCGACGGCGCGGCAAAGGAATTGGCCGAGCGCGCGACATCGGAACCCGATCTGACGATGGCGGCAGGGTTCCGCTCGATGCAGGCATTGGTGCTTTTGCGCTTTGCGCGGTGGGACAGCGTGTTGAACCTGCCCGATCCCGGCGAGAAATTGCCTGTCGCCCGGGTTTACTGGCAATTTGCCAGGAGCTGTGCGCTGGCCGCCAAAGGCGACGCGGAGAAGGCGGAGGCGGGGCGGCAGACGATGGAAGCGATGTTTGCGAAGCTTCCGCCTGGGCCGCAATTTAATATGTCGGCTCGGGGATGGGGCGACTTCCACAAGATCGCGGATGAAGTTTTGTCCGCGCGCATAGCTGCCGCGAGGCATGAGGACGCCAAAGCCATCGAGCATTGGCGCGCAGCGGTGGCGATCCAGGATGCGTCCGAATACTCTGAGCTGCCGGAGTGGTATTACCCGGTACGCGAGTCGCTCGGAGCGGCGTTGCTGCGGGAAGGCCAGGCACGAGAAGCAGAAGCGGTATTTCGGGCGGACCTGGAACACAACAAATTGAACCCCCGCTCGCTTTTTGGTCTCGACAGAGCGCTGGCAGAAGAAAAGCAGGAAGCCGAAGAAAAACAGGTCCGGCAGCAATTCGATACGGCATGGAAGAGTGCCGACACCCAGTTGTCCCTCGCGGATTTCTGACTTTCCCACCTGTGGCGGATTGGCTGTTCGCTTCGTACTTGACGGCGACATGCACTCCAGCATAGATTCTCGGCCCAAAGTAGGCTGCGAGGAGACCCCCGTGTATTGCCCGAACTGTGGTTTTCCGAATCAAGATAGTTCCAAATTCTGCGAAAAGTGCGGCAACCATCTGAATGCCCCCGCAGCCGGAGAGGCCATTGTGCCAGCCGTGACGCAGGCGCCGGCGGTGCAGACTCCCATGGCGCACACGCCAGCGGTACACACGCCGGTACTGCCGAAGAATCCGCTCACCATGGCGCAGATGATGCTGGGAATATGCATTTTGCTGGCCGTGGTGATTCCGGCCACCGGTTTCTACCAATGGTTTGTCCGCGGCGTGAGCGACGCTTACGGAATCGTGGACGCGGGAGATTTATCGCAATTGCTGGATAACAGTAACGGTGGCTCGGATCTGGGGAAATCTTACTTGCAGCTTTTTACGCTGCGGATTGCGCTGGAAAGCCCGCTGCTGATCCTGAGCCTGTATGCGGGAATCTCGCTCTGGAACAAAAGGCCAGGCTCGTTGGAACTGGCGAAGTGGTTCCTACTGGCGCTCGTGGTGTTCATGATTTTTTCCCACTTGGTATTTCCGCATCTGTTTGGGTTAAGCGTACATTACGATGCGACGCTGGCGGTGGAGTTCTGGCTTTGCGTGGCGGTGCTGGGCGCTTGCTATTACTTTTTGCAGACTTCGAAGCAGGTGAAGGAATACTGCGAGGGACCGCTGCTATCTTCGGAAGCAGTGAAGCCCGCGTAAGTTTCCGCTGCGGTGCCACCGGGCACGGAAATTTCCGCCGCACTTTAACAAACTTCTATCCGTCAAGAAGTCGATGTGAAGCTGCAACCTCAGGAAGGTTGCGGTCCAATGATCTCAGCCACAGACGGAACCGCCGCGTCCGCCTCCGCCGCCTTAGCCCCCTCATGCAATTGCTGGTCGCCAGAAACCGAAGCGTCTCCTGAAACTGCGTAAGCGACGGCCGATCCGATCAGCGCAGGAATGATGAAAGCGTGGCCGCCGGTAGCCTCCGCGACGAACACAACGGCCGCGAGCGGCGTCTTATAACCGGCAGAAATGAACGCGGCCATGCCGACGGCAGCATACAGTTTGACCGAGGAGGACTGCACGAAGAATTGACCAAAGGCAGTGCCAAACGTGCCACCGGTGAGAAATAGCGGCACGAACATGGCGCTGACACCGCCAGCGGCCAAGGAAAAAATCGTTGCCGCTAGTTTGAGCAGTCCGAAGACGACAAGCTCCAAGCCGGAATGATGAACATCCAAGATGGCGCCGACCGCTTCGTAATTGGGGCCGAGGGGCACGAGCGAATCTTTATAGATAAGAACGAAGAGCAGCCCGCATAGACCCGTCAGCAGTCCGCCCACCGCCAATTTTATCCAGTGTTGCGTTTTCCACTTCACAACGAATTGGCGGGCGCGGCGAAACGTGATAGCAAAAATCATGGCGATGAGCCCGATGAGCACGCCCAAGACCGCGGACCAAATGAGGTCGCGTCCCGTAAAGGACGCATTGCTTGCAAAGTCGAACAGAGGCCCGGCACCCAGAAAGGAAGCGAGGGTAACGTAAGAGATGACGGACGCGATCAGAGAGGGCAATAGGGCTTCGTGCGCAAGGTCGTCTTTATAGGGCATTTCCAGTGCGAAGACCAGGCCTGTGAGCGGGGCGCGAAAGACGGCAGCCATTCCCGCCGCAGCGCCGCTGATGAGCATGATGCGGCGGTCGCGCTCGGTCAGGCGAAAGCGCTGCAACTTGGTCCAGAGCCAGGAACCAATCGCGCCGCCCCCATAGATGCTGGGCCCTTCGAGCGCCGCGCTGCCGCCAAAGCCCACGGTCGTGACCGCGGCAAGCAGTTTTGGGATAAAGGGCCGCATCTCAATGCGGCCCTGATGATGGTGATAGGAGCGAATGATTTCTTCGGTGGAGTGCTCGTCGGGATCGGGCGTGAGGAACTGCATGATCAGTCCGGTGATGATAAATCCGAACACTACGCCGGGTACGATGGCCCAATGGTGACGAAGGTAGTAATTCAGCACCGGCGGCCACAGCTCGTGCAAGATAATCAAAGCGATAGCGGTGGTGACGAGACCGGTGATCAAGCCGATGATCGGAGCGATCAGCAGCCACTTGTGGAGATGGCGCGAGTAGGTGGCGCTGAGGTCCTCGTGAACGCGCGGCAAATACTTGCGCAACATGCGATATCTGGAGGTCCATCCGGTGTCGGGCATTTCGTCTATCTCACTTCCTCCGAAATATTCTGTCGACGTTGCGGCTTTCAGAGTGCCGCCTGCTGTTTGACTGCTATCGGCGCTTCTTAACCGTCATTGCGCGAGGCCTGTGCTCATCCGATGCGAGAAGACCAACCTTTAGCCGTGCAATCTCTTGCGTATGCAACTTCGCGAGGCCTGCAAGTACCGCTTCGCCGCGGGCGGTCAGCGACACGACCACAAAGCGTCGGTCATGAGGGTCGTGCTCTCTGCGGACCAGTCCTCGCCGGGCTGCTCGCTCGGCGAGCTCGACGGTAGAGTTGTGGCGCTCCTGCATAAACTCGGCTAACTGGGAAATCGTCGCGCGATTCTGGCTCGTAAACCCTGCGACGCCAAGCAACAGTTGATGCTGTTGTGGGGTGACGCCAAAACTTCTCGCCGCTTGTTCGCTAAAACGCAGAAACTTACGAAGCGCATAACGAAACGCCGCAAGCTTGCGCAACGTATGCCGATCCGCCGTACGGTTCGGGAATCGCCTGATGGAAGTTCGCGCCTTCACCAAAATTATTATATCGCACTACGATATAACAAATACAAAGAAGCGAGTCGATCGCCGGGAAGTTGCGAAACAGCAACACTCTGCGAGGATGGAAAACCGAAGCTTAAATTAACGACTTTTCGGTCGTGGGTGCGATGGCCGTGAGTTTGCGCTAGTTCGCGGCGCACCGTTTGGCCGCGCCTGCTGGGGCAGCATCAGTTCGAGGAAACCGTCGGCAAGCTGATCGATGGTGAGTCCGCCATCGGGACGATACCACTGCACGGTCCAATTCAGTGCGCCGAGCAGAAAAAGCCGAAAGAGCCTTGTGTTCGGGGGGATGATGCCCGTTTTGGCCAGTTCTTCCAAGGCGCCGGAGATGTGGCTTTCGTACTCGTCACGAAGAGCGATCACCTTACGGCGAGAAGGAAGCGACAGAGTGCGCCAGTCACGCAGCACCACGTAGAAGGCATCACGCTCGACCTCAAGAATGGCTTGCAGGTGCCCGTGCAGGATCGCCGGAAGCTTTTCTTCGGGCGTCTTTGCCTGCGCGAGATGGTCGTCCAGGATGGCCACGGCGCGGCGAAGGCCGCCTTCGAGAAGCGATACCAGGATTTCTTCCTTGCTGCTGAAGTGGAAAAAGAGGCTTCCGGACTGCAGGCCCACGGCGTCGGCGATGTCTCGCACGCTGGTGCCCTCATAACCTTTTTGGCGGAACAAGCGGCCAGCCGCCTTGATGATGATGTCCCGGCGGTTGGCGAGTCTGGTCCTTTTTTCCTTGCCGGGCACCCAGCGATCCTCACAGTACTGCCGCAGCAACACACGAAAAGCCGCTTCACTCTCAGTTAGCTCAGAAAAACCTATCTAACCAAAAATGTAAAGCGGCCAAGAGTGTATTACTTACTAGACTTTTGAACTGTCGTCTATAGCGGACTCGACTACACGGCTTTCATTCGTCGGCGGTCTTCTCGACACCTGAATCACGCCGGTACTTTCCAGTTCTCGAAGCTGCGCCGGTGTTACGCCCGAGCGACTCAGCACTTGAATGGAATGCTCGCCCAGAAAAGGAGCGGGACACGTCCGGGCCTCGCCAGGGGTAGCGGAGAGGACGGTGCTGGGTTCCCTATCGAATCGCCGATCCGCCACCGCTTCCTGGAGCGTCCGGACAGGAGTGACGCAACAATCCCGTTCATGCAGGAGAGCGAACCATTCTTGCGCGGTGCGGGCCGCAAATGCGGAGGCCAGCCGTTCCTTTACATGGCATTGGCGCGGTTCCGGTGAAAATTGATCGGCGATCAGGTCTTCGCATTGCAATTGACGGCACAGGTTACTCCAGAATTTTGGTTCGAGCGCGCCAACGGCAAGCCACCCGCCGTCTTTCGCGCGATAGAGGTGATAGCAGGCATAGGCGCCGGAAAGCAGCTCACATCCGCGTTGGACGGGGCTCCCGCGGGCGCGCAATGCAGCCAATGGAAACGCGAGCAGGTCAGCCATTCCACCGGCAAGCGAAACGTCCACGCGCTGGCCACGGCCGCTGGTGTGCCGGCTCTGTAAGGCCAGTAAAATGCCCAGCACAATCTGCGACGATCCCACGGCTACATCGGCGATTTGAATTTCAGGGATGAGTGGGGGACCAGAGACGGGAGAGAGCAAGGGAAGAAGGCCGCTCATTGCGACGTAATTGATATCGTGTCCGGCGACTTGCGAATAGGGTCCATCCTGCCCATAGCCGCTAATTGCGGCATAGATCAAGCTTTGGTTGAGTGCTGCGAGGCTTTCGTAGCCAAGACCGAGCCGCGCCATCACGCCGGGCCGAAAACTCTCGACCAGCACATCCGCGGCTTTCGCGAGCTTGAGGAAAGCTTCCTTGCCGCGATGATCTTTGAGATTGAGTGCGACGCTTTTCTTTCCGCGATTGGTTTCTTCAAATAACCAGGAAGCGCCTTGTATATGGCGGGCCGGATCGCCGGATTCTGGTTTCTCGATCTTGATGACTTCCGCGCCAAAGGCTGCGAGCGAGGCAGTGGCCAACGCGCCCGGCAGAAAGCGGGTTAGGTCGAGCACCACGATGCCATCCAAGGGCCGCATCCAACGCTCCTAATTGTGCTTTCGGTTCCCCGGCGGCGCGGGATCCCGTATGTTTTCGAGGACCTGCGAGCGAGGAACCGAAACTTTATCTTGACAGGCCACGGCTGCAATGGGTAGGTTATGCGCGCGACGCAACCAAGCAAGCGCTTGGTAAGTTAACGCACGATCCGGCAATTCGCAAGATGCAAGTTGCAGGCGGCCGGCAGAAATCGACCCATTTTACGCGGCGGGCGGTTCCCCGATGACCCGCCCTGGAGGCTTCATGCGTGCCTACCGGTACTCCGTTTTGTTCGTGATGACGGCTGCCCTTTTGCTGGTGGGCGCCATTTCGCTCCGGGCGCAAACCGCCGAGACCGGCGAAATTGCCGGCACCGTCTCCGATCCATCGAAGGCGGTGGTGCCGCAGGCGAAGGTAACCGTCACCAACGGCGGCACCGGGTTTAGCCGGGAAGTGCTCACCAATCCTTCGGGCGCATATTCGGCGACGCTGCTGCCTCCGGGCAACTACCAGGTGACGGTGGAAGCAGCCGGCTTCAAGACAACCAACGACCAGAATGCCGTGGTGCAGGTGGCCACAACCACTACCCTCAACTTCGTGCTGGAAATCGGGCAATCCACGCAGCAGGTGACGGTGGAAGCAAATGCCGAGGTCCTGCAAACGCAAGAGTCCACCAACGGCGACACGACCACGGGAAAAACCGTCATCGGGCTGCCGTTAACAAATCGGAACTACACACAGATATTGGGGCTGAACCCCGGAGTTGCAAGCCCCGTACCGAACGCCGCCAATCTGGGAAAGAACAACGTAGACGTGAACGTGAATGGCGGACGCGTGATGGACAACAGCTACCAAATGGACGGGCAGGATTTGTCCAACCTGGAGACGCAGGGCACGACGAACACGGTTTCGATCGGCGGCATTTCGGTACCGAGCCCGGACGCGATTATGGAGTTCAAAGTACAAACGAGTCTCTACGACGCGGCTTACGGACGCGGTTCGGGAGCAAACGTTGATGTGGTGACGAAATCGGGGACGGATGCGATTCACGGAGATCTCTTCGAATTCAACCGAAATACCATATTCAATGCGAACGATTTCTTCCTGAATGCTACCGGCCAACCCCGTGCGGTGATGAAGCAGAATCAATTTGGGGGCACCGTTGGCGGGGCCATCATCAAGCACAAGCTCTTTTATTTTGGTTCTTATCAGGGAACACGACAGGTGGATGGTGAGGGAAGTGCTTCTCTGGAAAGCGTGGTGTTGCCACCGCTGACCAGCAATCGCAGCGCGGCCGCGTTGGGAGCGGAATTCTGCGGACAGAAAGGAAAGAACGGCGGGGTGGCGGTGGCGTGCGACGGATCGAATATCAATCCCATCGCGCTAAACCTGCTCAATTACAAACTTCCGAACGGGCAGTACTTCATCCCCACGCCGCAGGTGATTGAAGCCAACGGGACGGGTCTCTCAGTGTTCAGCATCCCGTCCACCTACAGCGAAAATCAGTACATGGTGAACACGGATTACGTGGTGAGCGACAAGCAGCAAATTTCCGAACGCGTCTTCTGGGCGAAATCGCCACAAGTGCAGAGTTTCACGACGTCCAACGTACCCGGTTCGGGAATCGACGCGCTGTTTCGCAACGTGAACGTCGCCCTAAAAGATACTTACACGGTGACGCCAAATTTCATTAACGAGGCCAGCGCCGGATATCACCGAACCTACGGCATTATCAGCACCAACACACCAGTGACCGAGGCGGATCTCAATCTCACGGCTCCCTGTAACGATCCGGTAATGTCGACCATGACGGTGCAAGGCTCGTTCGAGCTGGGCGGCAGCGGAAACGACCAGCAGGATACGGTAAGCCAAACCTTCGCGGCGCAGGATCAAATATCCTGGGTACACGGCGACCACACCATACGGGCCGGCTTCGGCTGGGAGCGAGTTTCGGATCCCACGGCAGACCCCGGTGTGACCCGCGGGTCACTGACGTTCCAGAGCTTCCCGGATTTTCTGCTGGGTATGAGCGCAGCGCAGAATGGCAGCGCTTTCAGCAACGTGTACTCCTCGAGCGGCGCGTGCGGCAATACTTCACATTCCTACCGCGTGAGCGACGAAGACACTTACCTGCAGGACGATTACAAGGTGAATTCGAGGCTGACGCTAAATCTTGGTGTGCGCTGGGATGTTTTTGGCGCGGTTTCCGACGTGACCGGCCGCCTGGAAAACTTCTATCCCAATCTTGCGGTGATGAATCCCGGCGCGACGCCGACGCTGCAAGGCGTGGTAGTTGCGAGCAACTTCCCGCTGGCGGTGCCTGCCGGCGTAACCGTGAACGGTAATGACACCTATGCGAACAATCCTCGTGCGTGGGGTAACGTGGGTCCGAGAGTCGGGTTCAGCTGGCAGCCCCCTCATATGGATAAATGGGTGATCCGCGGCGGATTTGGAATTTACTATTCGCGGACCTCGGTGAACGACGCTTTCCACCTCTTCTCGAATCCGCCGTTCTATCAGAGCCGCAGCAACTCCGGCGTTTTGAACGCAAACGCGACGTTCCAAAATCCATTCAATCCGGCGCCTGCACCCTATAGCGCGTACCCGGTGTGGCTCCCCTATTCCTCGAGCACGTCGCTGAGCATGACGATCGTCGATCCGCATTTCCGCGCACCTTCGGCGGACCAATACTCGTTGAACGTGCAATATGCGCTTACACCGAGCACGCTGCTACAGGTGGGCTATGTAGGCACGCGAGGCCAGCATCTGCAAGTAACGCAGTCCTACAATGAGCCCTATCTGGCGAGCCCGACCAACCCTGTGAATGGAATCACGACGAACTCGATTCAGAACGCGGCGCAGCGTGTGCCGTTCATTGGGTTTTCGCCGACGGGCCTGAGCAATTGGACGGAAGAAGGAGATTCCAAATATAACGGGCTGCAGACGATGTTGAACAAGAAGTTGCGGCGCGGGCTGCAACTACAAGCGTCTTACACGTACAGCAAAGCATTAACCGACGTGACGGGTAACGGAACATTTCCGAACGGTGGGAGCCTGCTCAACGACAATCGAAACATCAGGCAGGATTGGGGACCGGCCGATTTCGACACGCGGCACCGGTTCGTAGCCAATTTTGTGTGGGATTTGCCATCGGTGGAACACAACAAGGGTTTTGTGGGGAGGACGCTCAGCGAGTGGTCGTTGAGCGGGGTGATCGTGATCCAGACGGGCCCCCCATTGACCTTCACCGACTCGCGGTCGGGTAGCATCTACGGCTTCGCGAACCAGCGCGCGCAGCTTTGTCCGGGCGCCACGGCCGCGAGCATCTTGACGACGGGCGGGTCCGTGGAGTCACGGCTGAACGATTTCTTTAACGCGAGTGCATTTTGCGCGCCACCAACCATTGGAAATGGTTTTGACTTCGGCGATACGTCGAGGGGCATCGTCTACGGTCCGGGCCAACACAACGTCGACCTAGCGGTGGTGAAAGAGATTCCTATGCGCGGCTTCACAGAACAAACGCATCTGGAGTTTCGCGTGGAGATGTATAACGCATTCAACACGCCCCAATTTGCCAGCACTACCGCGGTGCAGGGCGCCACTGCTCCGACGGCGGTAGGGTCTCTAAACTTCGGGCAAATCACGGCCACATCGGTGTCGCCGCGGTTGATCCAATTGGGTTTGAAATACATATTCTGAGCAAACGCTGAGAAACGCGTCACGAGATTTTCAAGGGGGGCAGATGAAGACGAGGCTTTTGTGTAGCGTGGCGGTGCTGTTGGCGGCCACAGGCGCTCGGGGGCAGCAACAGCGGCCCGCACCGCCCAGGCGCGCGCTACCCCAGCTCGCGCAAGAATTTATCAGCGTGGACGCTCCGGTGGTCGTGCTGCAGCACGTACGGGTGATCGACGGCACAGGCGCGGCGCCGATGGAAGACCAAACCCTCGTGATTGAAAACGGCAAGATCCGCTCGATGGGATCGGCCGCGACGGCTCCTGCGGGCGCTAAGGTTATAGACCTGACGGGGAGCACCGTGATTCCCGGGCTTGTGGGCATGCACGAACACATGTTCTATCCGGGAGCGACTGGAGTGGGACGAATACCGGGCGCGCCGGAAATGTACCCGGAAATGGCCTTCAGCTTCCCGCGGCTTTATCTGGGCGCAGGAGTGACCACGATGCGCACCGGCGGGAGCATGGAGCCTTACGCCGATCTCGAAGTGAAAAATTATATCGAGAATGGAATCATGCCCGGACCGAAGATGCACCTCACGGCGCCGTATCTCGAAGGGCCGGGTTTCTATCTGCCGCAGCTTCACACGCTGACGGGACCGGAAGATGCGGTTCGGTTGGTGAATTACTGGGCCGACGAAGGATTTACATCATTCAAGGCGTACCAATTGATCACGCGTGCCGAGCTCGGCGCTGCCGTGAAAGCAGCGCACGCGCGCGGCCTGAAAATCACGGGCCACTTGTGCTCGGTAACTTTTCGCGAGGCGGCCGATCTTGGAATCGATAATCTCGAGCACGGTCTTGGCACGGACACGGAGTTTTACAAAGACAAGCAGCCAGATGCTTGCCCGTCGCTTTCGCAGCCGGGATCGCGTTCGGAAGAGCCGGCAATTGACGGTCCCGAGATTCAAGGTACGATCCAATATTTGATCCAGCACCACGTGGCCATTACCTCGACGCTCCCGGTGGGAGAAGCGGGCGTTCCCAACCGGCCTCCGTTGACGCAGCGCTTCCTGGATGCTCTTTCCGCTCCATCGCGGACTGATTATCTGATGGCGCGCGCGCGATCGAGCGAAAGCGGCGACGCAACCGGCGCACACCTGAAGCGCGAGATGGATTTCGAGCACGCGTTTGCGAAAGCCGGCGGCGTATTAATGGCCGGACTCGACCCGACAGGGAATGGCGGCGTGATCGCGGGCTTTGGAGATCAACGGGAAGTCGAATTGCTGGTAGAGGCAGGGTTTACGCCGGTGGAAGCGATCCATATCGCCACCGAGAACGGGGCCGCGTTCCTGGGTGAAGACGAACATGTCGGCACTTTGCGCGCGGGCAAGCAGGCGGATATCGTCGTGATTAAAGGCGATCCGAGCAAGAACATCGGCGATATTGAAAACGTACAGATCGTGTTCAAGGATGGAAAAGGGTACGATTCCCAAAAGCTGATTAATTCCGTGCACGGGACGGTCGGCTTGCGGTAACACCGCGGCTACGTCGCGGACAAACCTCATCAGCGATGCGGGGTCCTCGCTACGCGAAGTCCTGCGCGAGGCTACATATTCTGCTCCATTGCCCCTATTTGCCGCCCCCTAAGTTAATTACAGACTTCCGGACTGGCGCATCATTCCGCCGTCAATAAAGAAAGTGCCGCCGGTGCAGTAAGAAGCCGCATCCGAGGCCAGGAAGACCGCGAGCGCCGCTACTTCTTCGGGCTTTCCCCACCTGCCCAAAGGAATCTCCGACATAAGCTTTCCTTCCATTTCATGATTTGACTCGATGTCGGAGTCGATCGGAGTATAGATAGCGCCCGGCGCAATATTGTTTACGGTGATTTTGTACGGCGCGAGTTCCACAGCGATCGTGCGCATCAACATGCGGAGCCCACCCTTGGCCGCACAGTACGGGGCGTTCGTCGGCATGGGCAAGTCTTCGTGAACGGAGGAGATGTTGATGATGCGGCCGCCCTGGTTCAGACGAATCATGGCTTTGGCGGCGGCCTGCGCGCAGAGAAAGGGGCCTGTTAAGTCCACGGATATGATTTTTTGCCAGAGATCGAGGGGAAATTCGGGAAAAGGATATTTGTACTCGATCCCGGCGTTGTTCACGAGGATATCCACACGACCGAATGCGTCGAGAGTTTTCTGGATGAGCGAATTGACCTGATCGGGGTTCGACACGTCTGCCGCAATGGCGAGGGCTTTGCCGCCTACTGTCCGGATTGACTGCACGGCAACATCTGCGAGCGAGGAGTCCCCTACGTAATCAATTACCACCGAGGCGCCCTCCGCGGCCATAGCGATCGCGATCGCTTTGCCAATCCCGGTGGCGGCGCCGGTCACAATGGCAACCTTACTTTGAAGTTTCATCGTTTTAGTCCGTCCCGCTTCCGTTTCACAGATATTTCTTGTTGAGCCACCATAACGAAAGACAGATGGAGAGCCACGCTACGATGGCGAGCGCAAGCACGGTCGCGGCATCCCACACCGGCAGCAATTTCCAAACAATCAGAGCGAAGCAAGCCAGTCCCATACCGCCCATCGCGGCGCCGCGGGCATCGAGAGCTGCAGCTTCAGGGCCCCGGACGCTATTTGTAATTCCGGCCTTCTGCTTCTTTTCTGTTTCATGTTTTTCGAGCAAGGTCGCGCCTGCGGGAAAGATTGCCGGAAATGCGAGAAAAAGCCCACCGAACGCGGGACCGAACTTTTTGGCGAGCAAGCCGGCAATGACCGTAACGGCTCCGCCCAATATGAAGCGCGTGGCATATTCGTACCAGTGGATTTGCGCCAGCGGAGCGAAATTGAATTCCACCTTCATGGACGGTCAGCGCAGCAGGAGCGCCCAAGCTCCGACGGCACAAGCGAGCCATAGGATGAGCGCAGGAATTGCGGTAGACAACGCGCTCCACTTATTTTTCATCATCAGCCGGCAGCAGACAGCCGCATAGAGCGAGAAGCAAAACGCACCCAGGACCATGGAGCGGGCTTCCATCGCAGCGTATAGCTTTCCATTTGCAACTATGGTCAGCGATAGGGTCGCGAGGGCAATGGAGGGGGCGGCGCCAAAAAGACCCGCGAAACTCTTGGGCTTCAGCGCGTCGCCAAGCGCAGCGAATAAAGAGACCATGAGGCCGCCAACGACAAAGCGGAAAATCAGTTGGGCCATTTACAGCTCCGCCGGTGCGCCGCGTGCCGTTGTGCGCAAGCTACTCTTCTTCATGATGAACGTATGATGATTTCTGAAGCGATTGGACGCTAGACCGCAGGCATTATCGCGCTTGGGTTTTTGCTGGGCGTGCGGCACGCCACCGATCCCGACCAGGGGATCGCGGTTTCGACCATTGTTTACCGGCATCGCGCGATCAAAACAAGCCGCCGTGATCGGCTGTGGGGGTAGGACGCACTGACAATTCTGCTGATCGTCTATCAGGTTGGTTCGTCAACGGCCTGCTGACCAGCCACCCGCACTGGACGACTCACTGATTCGGCAAAAGAAGTAAAATGCACGCTAAGTCCTGAGTATTTCTGGAGGAACAATTGATCTCTGGCGCCCACATCATTGTCTACAGTAAAGATGCTGAAGCGGATCGTCTATTTTTTCGGGACGTTCTCGGATTCAAATCGGTAGATGCGGGGCATGGTTGGCTCATCTTCGCGCTGCCGCCGGCGGAGGCCGCGTTTCATCCGGCCAACGCGGGCGCCACGCACGAAATGTATTTCATGTGCGACGATCTGAAAGCGGAAATAGCCGCCCTAGAAAAAAAAGGCGTGAAATGTTCAGAAGTTCACGAAGAACGATGGGGTTCGCTTACGACCTTGCGGCTTCCCAGCGGCGGAGGAATCGGCCTATATCAGCCGAAGCACCCAACCGCTATGGGTCTGAAATAGTTAACGCTGTTTTTTCTCTGAAACTCGTATCTTCCACAATCTAAATCACCAGGTACCAGTGCCTCTGCACCATCCCGCCAGACGCCTCGGCGCAGAGAATTCACCTGAGTGCCACCCCGAAAGCGGCCGCAAGATCATCTGAATAAGAGACATCTTGACGGAGAAAACGATGGCGAAGACGGTGGCGGATTTATTGGTGGAGCGGCTGATCGGGTGGGGCGTGGACACGATTTTTGGCCTTCCGGGCGATGGTGTAAACGGTATCTTCGAAGCCCTGCGCACGAACAAGGGGAAAATCAAGTTCATCCAGGTAAGGCATGAAGAATCCGCAGCCTTCGCCGCCTGCGGTTACGCGAAGTATACGGGCAGGCTTGGAGTGTGCATCGCTACCTCGGGCCCTGGTGGCATACACCTTTTGAATGGTCTTTACGACGCGAAGTGTGACGGCCAGCCGGTGCTGGCCATCACGGGCCACACATTTCACGATTTGATCGGCACGCACTACCAGCAAGATGTCGATTTGGACAAGCTGTTTATGGACGTAGCCGAATTCAATCAGCGCATCATGGGGCCGGGACACGTCCATAATATCGTCGATGAAGCGATCAAAACGTCGCTAACACGCCGCGGTGTAAGCCACATCACGATTCCCAAGGATATTCAAGAATGGACTTCGCACGACGAAGAGCGCTCGAAGGCCAACGTGCCCAGCCACAGCGCAAATGCGTTCGCGGCATCGTATCCGCTACCGCCGCAAGAATCGCTCGAAGCTGCCGCGGAAATCATCAACAAGGGAGCAAAGATCGCGATTCTGGCTGGCGCGGGCTGCCTGAACGCGCGAGCCGAAGTGCTTCAGCTAGCCGAAAGGATCGGGGCGCCGATCGTCAAAGCGCTGCTGGGCAAAGCTGTGGTGCCGGACACGAGTCCTTACACTACGGGAGGAGTTGGTTTACTCGGCACCGCGCCCTCCCAGGAAGTGCTAAAAGAATGCGAGACGTTCATCATCGCGGGAAGCGGCTTCCCCTATCTCGAATTTTATCCCAAGCCGGGGCAAGCGAGGACCGTACAGATTGATATCGATCCTGCGCGAATTGGGTTGCGTCATCCGGTTGACGTCGGTTTGACTGGCGGATGTGGCGCGGTGTTGCGCGCCCTGCTGCCGTTGATTCGTAAAAAGAAGGATCAGGGTTTTCTCGAAAAAGCGCAAAAGAACATGAAGAAATGGAATCGCCTGATCGAAGAGCGCGGCACGCGCAAAGATAAGCCCATGAAACCGCAAGTGGTCACCTGGAACCTGAACAAACTTCTGAATGATGACGCCATCGTTTCCACCGATAGCGGCACGATCACGACTTGGGCGGCACGCTACATCGATATGCGCGGCGATATGAAATTCTCGCTATCCGGTTCGCTTGCGACCATGGCCAATGGGCTTCCTTACAGCATTGGAGCGGCAGTTGCGTTTCCAGGAAGACAAGTGGTTTGCATCGTCGGCGATGGAGGTTTGTCGATGCTGATGGGCGAAATCGCGACTTTGGTGAAATACCAATTGTCCGTGAAAGTGATCGTCATTAAGAATAACGTGCTCGGTCAAATCAAGTGGGAGCAGATGGTGATGGAAGGGAATCCTGAGTATGGAGTAGAGCTCGAGCCTATCGATTTTGCCGGAGTCGCAAAGAGCTGTGGAGCGGCCGGTTACACGATTGAAGAACCGGACCAGGCCAGAACCATCCTGCAAGAGGCGCTCGCGTGTAAAGGACCGGCGGTGGTGCAAGCAGTGGTCGATCCGAACGAGCCGCCTCTTCCAGGCAATGTCACGTCTGAGCAGGCCTTTAAATTTGCGGAATCGCTTGCCAGAGGCGAGAAAAATGGCTGGAAAATCGTCAAGACGGTGCTTGAGGACAAAGTACGCGAGGTGATCTGAGGGGATGCGCGACGGGCCGGCAACGTTCGGCCGGGGCTAACAGCCCCGAACTATGGGCTTGGCCTAATCTTTTTACTCGGTCCGTAGCGCCACCAGCGGATCGACTTTCGCCGCTCGGCGAGCCGGGATTAAAGAAGCTGCCAACGCCGCAAGCGCCAGAGCTCCGGCGACCATCACAAGCGTGAGTGGATCGTTTGGCCGCACATCGAACAGCAGCCCCTGCAGCAATCGCGTGAGAGCTACCGCGCCCGCAAGCCCAAACGCAATTCCAATCGCTACCAGCACCATGTTCTGAGCCACCACCATCTTCCAGATATCTCCCGGCTTCGCGCCAATGGCCATGCGGATGCCGATTTCGCGCGAGCGGAGCGCCACGAGATAACTGGTCACACCAAAGACGCCCAGCACCGCAATGCCCAGCGCCGCCAAGCTGAACGCTCCTACGACGCTACTGCTAAGCCGTTGCCTCCAGAGCGAGTCGCGCAGGCGTTCCGTCATCAACGAAACATCGGCGGTCGCCAGTTCGGGGTCAATGCCTTGTATACGCTGCCGCACGTCGGACAGAGCGCCATTTGCGTCCCTTTCCGTGTTCGCGACGAAAAACAAGCTCCGCCAGATATCTTCACTTACCGTTTGCTGCGCCATGGGAACCCAGGCGGCCGCATCGGGATCACGCTCGAGCGCGTACATGTGCGTATTGCCTACCACGCCAACAACGATGCGAGGCACCGATTCCGCCAGCGATTCCGCATGGCCAACCCACAGCGCCTTGCCAACGGGGTCTTCCCCCGGGAAATAGAGCCGTGCCAACTTTTCATTGATCACGACCACCGGCTGCTTATCGCGAGCGTCGAAATCGGCTACGAGCCGCCCCGCTATCAGCGGTATCCCCATGGCCTCAAAATAGCCCGGCGTGATCACCGAATAGCGCACCAGCGGCAACGATGAAAAACTCTCCATGCCCTTGGGATTCGAGCGGCTGACTGCCTGCAGCCACCGCGACCCCGGTGCGAACGGGATCGCCTGCGCCAACCCCTCCTGTTTCAGTCCGGGAATATCCTGCGTTTTTTTCTGAATCTCCTTTGCCAAGGCCGTGATTTCTGCCGGGCCAGGATAGCGCGCCTTCGGGGCGTAAAGCGCCAAGCTGAGGCGATGTGCCGAGTCAAACCCAGGGGCGACCTCCTGAAGGCGTACGAAGCTCCTCATCAGTAGCCCCGCGCCGCAGAGCGGTATCAAGGCCAGGGCGATTTGCGCTGCGATCATCACGCTCCGCAGTCGTCCGCGTACTCCGGCAGAGCCGCTAACCGCGCCCCCGACACTCAGATTGCGCGCCAACTCCGAACGAAGGGTCCGCACCACGGGCACCAAACCGGAAAGCAACGCCGCAATCGCCGTAAGGGCGATCGCTCCGGCAAGAGCCGTACCGTCGATGCGCACGTGAAGCCATGGGATCTCTTGCGGCGGGACGTACGACAGCAGCAGGCGCAACCCGACCGGCGCCAACAGAATCCCAAGTGCTCCACCAATTCCAAAGAGCAGCAGCGTCTCGATCAGCAATTGTCGGAGTAGCACGCCCTCTCCCGCGCCAAGCGCTACACGCAGTGCGATCTCTTTTCTCCGTGCTGCCAGATGCACTACCCGCAGATACCCGACGTTCAAACACAGCAGGATCAATGCGAAGCCTACGGCGCCAGACAGCGCAAGTAAGGGTGTTCGGAAATCACCTGCGACCGCTTCGCGCATCGGAACGACAATAGCCCCGTAATCTCGATCCTCCGGATACCGCTCCGACAATCGCGCCGCGATTACATTCAGCGCGGCTTGCGCCATTTGCGGAGTCATACCGGGCCGCAGCTTGGCCGCCACGCGGTACGCTCGCCCGGCGCGGTCCGTTGACGTAAGCGCGGCGGTCGGAAGTGTGGTCCATGCGTCTACCTGGTCCTCCGGCGGAAACGCAAATCCCGGAGGCGCCACGCCGACCACCAGGTGCGTAACACCATTCAGTCGAATTGTCTTGCCCACCAGGGCGGGATCGGCGCCGTACGCTGTTTTCCAGAATTCATAGCTCAACAGTACTCTGCGTTCACCGCTCTTCGCGTCCTCGGCCGTAAGCAGGCGCCCAACCGCAGGCGGGGCCGTAACAGTGGAAAACACATCCGGCGTGATCACTTCCGCCCGAATGCGTTCAGGGTTGGCGATGCCCGGACCCGACGCTGTATAGCTCCACGGCAGCCACACCACCATATCCGCAAACACACCTGTGCTGTTTTCTTTCCAATCGCGAAAGTTGGGGGCGGATACGCTAATTTGATTCAAGCTCTGTGATTTCTCGCGATGCTCCCACACGTAGACCCAGCGGTCGGTGTCCACAAGACTGTATGGCCGTAGCAACACTGCGTTCATTAATGACAGGACTGACGTCACGGCGCTAATTCCCAGCGCTAGCGTCAGGACCACCACTGCTGTGTATCCCGGCCACTTCCGCAAAAGCCGCGCGCTGTAACGAACGTCTTGAACGAAGCGTTCCATGTGGCACCCTTGTCGGAACAAGAAACCCGTTTGGGATCATACCTTAATGCCGGTTCACTTTCTGCGGACGAGCGGCATGCAACAAACATACATCCCTATTCCCTGCATAGACGCTGGCAACTGCGAAATGTTACGGACGAGGGCTGGTAGGTGCGGCAGGGCCGTTGTTATGAGTCTTGGGCATAGCCATTACTCCGAACTCTTTGGTGTGCCTGAGTGGAAGCGGGTTAGGGCGGTCTGTCCGAAATGTAGTGAAATCAGGTCTTGAGAAATTCCGCCAGTGCGACATCTTCTCCCAAAGCGCGCCGGATCTCGGCCAAGAATTCACGGTTATCCGGAGGTTTCTGGAAGAAGGCCACTGCCCCGGCTTGCAAGGCGCGCCGTTCATTGTTCGCAGGATCTCGGGCGCTGAGCACGATGACGGGAGTCGCCGTAAGGCCGGGCAATGCTCTCAATCGTTCCAACACCAGGAAGCCGTCTCCGGCCGGCAGCCCGAGGTCGAGAAGGATCAGGTCTGGCGTCTCCTGTCGCGCTGTGGCCACGGCGGAGACCGCATCCACAGCGGAGACGATTTTATAGCCGTTCGCTTTCAGCTTGGCCGCCAGACCCAGCAGGAGATGCTCGTCATCATCAATAATCAGAATTTTTTTTGCGCTCATTTGAGGCACTCCCTTTTCACCAGATGCGCTCGCATCAATCTGTCGATTCGGGCGGCGACTTCGGCGATTCGCGCTTCCCATGGCTGGTGGTTGGCGGAAAGGTGCAACGTCGTTGCGGTAATGACTGGCTTAAATCTTGATTTATCGAGTTCTGCGTGAAGGCGCCTGGTCATGGCTTCAGCACCGCTTCGGTCAGCGCAGGCGATGACGAAAAAAGTCTCCATCGTTTCTGCGTCAGCCATGGAAGGCAATACCAAGTCCCGACCAGCAAGGATGCAGTGCTCGAGAACCTTCCGTATGCCGGCTAGGTCGTGTATCTGTATGACGCCATCGTTGAGCGGGTCAATTGAAAGAAGCGTCACGCAACCGGACGCGAGGTTCGCCGGGGTGAAGATGGCGTCGCACAGTTTGGCGAGCGAGAAGACCGGTAATGTAAAGCAAAACGTACTGCCGTGTCCGAGTTCACTATCCACCCAAATTCGGCCACCCTGCCGTGAGACCAGCTCTTTTGATATGAATAGCCCCAGGCCCAGACCCTTGCGGCTTGCTTCGGTGAGGGTTTTTGCTTGAGCCAGACGGTCGAAGACAGTGGCGCAATCTTCCGCGCTGATTCCGCATCCCGTGTCTACCACGGATACGCAGAGAAGATTCGCGTCCTCAGCGCAGACTCGCACCCGCACGGTGACCGTTCCATTGTTCGGCGTAAACTTGATTCCGTTGTCGATCAGGTTTGTGAGGATTTGACGAACCCGAGCGCGATCGGCCCAGGCAGGAGGGAGAGACAGCGCAACATCTGAAAGCAGGCTGATATTCTTCAGCACCGCGTTCGCGCGGCATGCCCTGAGGACCTCGTCCACCAGCCTCGGCACAAGCGTATGCTGAGGAGTTACGGCGAGTTTGAGGCTTTCCACACGGCTAACGTCCAGAAGGTCGCTCACCATATCCTTGAGTTGTTTGACGTTCTCCAGACTAAACTCGAGATGCTCGCGTTGTCCTGACGTCAGGTTACCGGCCACACCTTCCAATAAATTCGTGATGAAAAAATAGATTGCCGTCAAAGGAGTTCGAAGTTCATGCGAGACGTGAGAGAGAAACTGCTCCTGAAGATCTATGCGTTGCTGGCGGACGGCCTCCAATTCGATGGCCGCTTTCCTCCTGTCGGTAACGTCTTGCATAACAAGCGCGAAACCACGGTGGGAGTTCGCTTCTTCCGCTAACGGCGTGATGATGACGTTGGCCCAGAACTGTGTCTGGTTGCCCCGAACACGCCAGCCCTCATCCTCGCTGCGCCCCTCTCGGGAGGCCTTGAGCAACTGTTTTTCGGGAACGAGGTCCTGAATATCCTGGGCCGTGAACATGCGAGAGAATTCCTGGCCAACGATCTTGTCCTGCGCGTAGCCCAGCATTCGCTCCGCTCCGGCATTCCAACTGGTTACACGTCCTAGAAAATCGGTGGTAAAGAGCGCATAGTCTGTCACTCCCTCGACTAACAACCGAAACCGAAGGTTCGTCTGTGCCACGTGGGTCTCGAGGATGGCAGCATAGCGTTGCCGCAAGAACGCCTGGCCTAGCGTACCGAGCAAATCGCCCGCCATTTGCAATGTGGTGCGGCTGACGGGGCGCTGCTTGCTCGACAGGTCCCAAAGCGTTTGCGCCGAAACCCCAAATTTCTTTGCAGCGCGCTGCAACAACAGGGACTCGGGATATTGATCGGATACTTGCCCGGCAATGATGGCCCCGAGACGATCCTGGCCCAGTGAGAGCGGAACTGCCACGTGGGTAAGGCCCGCTTGGTCGCGTACCATCGTGGGGCGCCCTGTGCGCAACGCTTCTATAACAGCCGTGCAAGGCGAAGACGGCGCCAGGCAGAAGGGGCAGCCGGCCCTTTTTACTGTTGTTGCGCTCTGAACAAACGTCCAAGTCGGCTGCGCATTGTGGCATTTCCCCAACAAGCTTCCTTCTATGTCGGTGAGTGCTACCGCTACTTTCATTGCGCGGCCGTATGTTTCCAACATTGGCCCCCACGCATCAACTGCAAGCAATTCAGCGCGTTCTTCGGGAGACAATTCCACCGCGGCAATTCCACTCTGAGCTTTACCGTAACCGGCGGACGACTCCTCCGCTAAAGGAAACTGTTCCGTTCGATCGAGTGGGCTCGGTTTTGGCGGAGTCAGGCGGTGTCCAGGCTTCATGTCAGGGTCTTTCACCTGTTCTCTGCGCGCGACGCAACCGCGTTGGAGCCCGGCTCAAGAGACTCGCGTAGTCCTGCAACGGCGGTCCGCCGTCCACGCTTTGGTCCTGGGGTATGAGCTTGATCCCCCCTTCGCCGATGGCGAACTCGCGGGTCTGGAATGAATGGTTGCTTCCGCGGGCCTTGACCACCGAAATGCAACGATGAATTGAATTGTCGATTTCAACGAGGCTCATCAGAATCAGATTGTCTACAATGGAGCTAACGGGAAAATCTGGCATATAGGACGAGATTCCCAGAAACTCAGGATTCTCATAGTTAAAGAACGTCGTCATCAAACGATGTTTGCTATAGGCCACCAGGGCGTGAAAGAAATCCCGATAAACCCCCATGTCCCCGATGGCGCTGCTATAACTCGTCATGCCGTCGATCACCATCCGTTGAATGTCATGTTTCTCGACAAGCTCAACGATTTGGGCGTAGTGGGCATCAATGTTTAGCTCCTGCGGACTCTCAAACAGGATCCGGATCGTACCAGTGTCGATCTGCTCTTGAAGATCCAATCCAAGCGTTTGGGCGTTACGGACGATTTGCGCCGGATGCTCGTCCAAGGAAACCATTAGGCCGCGCTTTTTTTGCTTCAGCGCCCCTTCTCGCAATAACTGTGTGCCAAGTACCGTCTTTCCTACGCCCGAAACCCCCACGACCATCGTGGTCGATCCGTCAAAAATGCCGCCGCCAATCAGCGTATCCACGGCGTCGACCCCAATCACCGATCGTTTCGTGCTGGAGGTCGGCTGCGTTGTATTCATGCGATTTGGGGCCTGGACGCGGCGGAATACCTGTAAGCCTTTGTCCGCTGTGATCCGCAGAGAGTGTTCCCCGCTTTCAAAGTCCTGCCCGCGGCTTTTTATGATCTCAATGCTGCGGTGGCTGCGCCGGTTCCGGCGGTCGCGATTCAATTGGATCACCGTATCGGCGAGAAAATCGGCGGCATCTACCATGGCCGCTGAGTTAGCCTGACTGCCGAGTTCGTGCGAAAGCAATACCGTCAAATTCTCCCGGCGCAATGTTTCGACCAATTGATGCAACAGTTCGCGATACAAATGCGGCCCGGCGCTACCGGCGCCGCAGATCCGATCTAGGTTGGCGACACCGTCTATGAAAATGCGCCGGGCGCCAACCTCGGCCGCCGCCTCAAGCAATAGACTATCCGCCGACCGAAGCTCCTGATCGAACACCTGCGGACTCGTAAAAATGATTTGGAGCTTCTTTCCTCGCTGCAGCGCATCCAAGTCCCATTTAAAGTTGGAGGTATCCCGTATGAGTTTCTCCGGAGTCGCTTCAAATATCACAATCAGACCCGGCTCGTTAAATTGCGTGATTCCGCGGTAAATAAACTCAGTACCCATCAGCGTCTTTCCGCTTCCGGTGACACCTTGCAACAAGATGACGTTGCCCCTCGGAACGCCACCCAACAGAATTTCGTCGAGACCCGTGATGCCGGTCGCGATC
Organism: Candidatus Acidiferrales bacterium; assembly: GCA_035602725.1. GTDB lineage: Bacteria > Acidobacteriota > Terriglobia > Acidiferrales > UBA7541 > DASTCZ01. The sequence goes on along the minus strand of DATNLT010000006.1, from coordinate 58,436 downwards.
AAGCCGCTTTCAGCCACTTAGCACTTCCCTTCGAGAAAGACCCAGGATCCGCTCTTCCGGAACTGCCTGTTGCGTGTCTGGCTTCATTAGCTTTTCCCAATCAACCGCAATGCTCGATCGCCAATCAAACTCGCAAGTCTGAAAGCAGCTCGCGTGCAAACTTCGGGGAGACTACGACGCCACGGAAACGCACCTTCTTGGATCACCGAACAGACTCTATGAGCATTCGAGATTCCAATCTGGCGGGCGCATTGCAAATTTTTGTGCTTCAGATTCTTTTGGCATCCGCTACCCATCGAAACACAACAACCTCGCAAGCGCTCTTTCTCTGTACAACCTTATTCGGGTGAATCTGGAGCCACTGTCCGCTTTGGAACAGGTTCCTATGAATTACTACTGTGCATTGATGCGAACTGTAAACCGAGACGACATTCGCTTGACCACGCGGTTCCCTGAACAGGTTCGCTCTCGCTTTACGCCATATAAGCATTTCGCGGTTCACCCAATCGAAGCGTGGTCCCGGACCGAATAGGGAAACCAATTTGATACCCGAATGGGGTCTTGGCGAACCCACTCGCCGAGTTTGCATCACCTCCATGTTGCGATCGGCTCTGTCAGGGAGTTCACTCTTATAAGCGCTATGGGTCGGGGCAGTCGCGCGACACTCCGACCGTAGTCGTGGCGAGACTCGATATAAATGGTGAGCAGCGAAGATTGATGGCGGAGTCCGCTGCTGAGCAGCGCAGTTCTCGATCACGATCGCTGTGAGGATGGTAATTTGCCCGAGCACTGTCTGGGCCAGACGGCGGCATGGCAGGCGGGGCCGCCGTAGCTGTTGTGCTGCTGGGACTGGAGGCAACGGTGGATTGTTACGTCCAGGCGCGGACGGCGGCGCGCGGGAACCCAGCCCGGGTGTTGATGCCAGGTAATTGTGCCTGTGTGACTACGAGCGCAGCTCGAACGTCACAGAACCACGCTGATTGCAACTCGAACGCCGGGATAGGATGGATTGCACAAGTAATATCCGTCACCGATGTAATCAACGTAAACGTCATCTGTGTAGTACCAACCTACTGGCCACGGCTGAACAAACCCAAACCAATAGCCGCCGTACTGGAAGCGAGAATATCCGCCAACCATCCTGGGAGTGCCGATGTGGAACTCATGCTCACGGCCGAAATTGGAATGGAAACGCTCGTCGGGAATTCGACTGTTGCTCCTGGCAGTCAAGCGAAGCGCGGGCTGCGCACGTTGTGTGGCCTGAGCTTGCTGTGTGCGTTGGGGATGTTGTGTAGAGGCCGCCTGCTGCTCGCGCTGCGGTTTCTGAGTCTGGGCTTGCGGCTGTTGCCGCTGCGTTGCGGTTCTTGCTTGCTGCTGCTTTTGCGGTTCTTGCCGGCTCTTGGCCTGCTGTTGTTGCTGTTGTTGTTGCTGCTGCGGTTGTTGTCTTGCGGAACTGCTTTCCTGCCGCTGTTGCTGATCTTGCTGCTTGGCCTGCTGCTGTGGTGGCTGATCCTTCTGAGTCCTGGCTTGCGGTTGCTGGACTTGAGTCTTCGCCTGGGCCGGTCTAGGCGCTTTGGCCTGCTGTTGCTTTTCCGGTTTTGCTGTCTTAGCCGCTTGTTCCTGCTTCGGCGGAGGCTTCTCTTGTTTATCCTGGCTTGCGCCAGCCGGCGCTGCAAACCCGACAAGCAAGAACAATACCGCGGTACTGATAATGGCAGTTGGTTTCATATAAGTCCTCCTAAGCGTTGCCCTCATTCAGCTCTTGAGTTCACCGACAAGTTTCTTGGCTTCGTTCATTCTGTCCTTATAAAACGCCGGGCTGATCAGGACCTTGCGTTTACCCACGCGCACGTGTTCACTGATGCCCTTCTTCAAAAAGAAGCGCGATAATGCCGTGTAGGTCTTGATCTCTTTCTCGAGAAACTTGATGGCGTGCCGATTGGATTCATCCATTTGCTTACTATGGACCTACAGCTCGCTAATTGATGTGCCATACAACACACCTGCCGGCCGCGCGTCACAGCGCTCCACGCAAACCTGGGCGAGGTCGGGTAGGAAGCGGCGATTGGGCCCAATTGTTAAAAAACCGCAACTGTGCTATTGCGGACAGTTTCAGTTTCAGCTGACTGATACCCTGCGGCGGAATCCCATCTCCAAGGAGGTATCCAAGCATGGAAGCCCCAAATCTTCCTTTCAGTGGGCTCCGGGGAAATATAGGTCGACGGTACCTCGCGGCTGGATTGGCAGCAGCATTAGCTCTTGCTGTACGTGGTCTGCTGGCACAGTTTGGCCTTAATTCTCACCCCTACACAACGCTCTTCATCGCCACGGCCTTTTCGGTCTGGTATGCGGGGTTTTTGCCATCGTTCCTGACCGCTACCGCTGGGTGGGCCGTCGCCAAGTTTTTCTTCATTGCGCCCTTCTATTCACTGCGAATCGCCACGGGGGAAGAACGCAATCGTGCCATCGCCTATTGTGCGATTTCCTGCGCCATCATCCTTTTTGGGGACTTGAGCCGGCGAACGATTACCAAGCAACGCAGAAACCAAGTGCGCTTGCTGACCATCCAGAACGAACTGGAAGACCGGATTCGCCAACGAACGGCCGCGCTCCAGGTAACGAATGAAAACTTGCGGGATCTTTCGGCGAGGCTGTTGAAAGTTCGCGATGAGGAGCAGCGGCGAATCGCGCGGCACTTGCACGACAGCACCGCGCAAACCCTAGCCGCCTTGACGCTGAACCTTCAGCGGCTAGAAAAAGACGCAAAAAAACTCAGCGCCAGCGTGGCTAAGATGGCGGCGGATAGCGCGGTCCTGGCCAAGGAAGTCTCGGACAGCGTGCGTACCGTCTCCTACCTCTTACACCCTCCCTTGCTGGATGAAGCCGGGCTCGAGGGCGCTTTATCGTGGTACGCAGACGGATTTGAAAAAAGAAGCGGCATTAAAGTTCATCTGGCAATACCTCCCGATCTCGAACGCCAACCCATCGATCTGGAAACGGGGGTTTTCCGCGTGGTTCAGGAATGCCTGACGAATATCCATCGCCATTCGGCAAGCCCGACGGCGGATATTCGTCTATGTCAGTTTGCGGGCGGCATGGCGCTTGAGATCAAGGACACGGGCCGCGGAATACCGGTGGAGATGTTGTCAAAGATTTCCTCGATTGGTCTGCCGGGTGTGGGCCTTAGAGGGATGCGGGAACGCATCACCGCACTCGGCGGAGGTTTTGAGATCTCCTCTGAAGGCCCCGGTAAGGGCACCACGGTAAAGGTGGCCATTCCCTTGCGGACGAACGTTCCTCAGATCGCGTCCGCCATGCGTGCCTAATGCCTAGAGTCCAAAAACAGTCCGATTGCGGAAAGTCTGGCTCGTCTATATGTGACCCGCGATGGAGAGTCTATCTTTGTTGTGGGTTTGCGGGCAGGTGACTTACGATATGTCGTGCTAGGGAGCTCCGTGCCAAAACAATTGAAGGGTTCGAATGGGGTCAAACCCGAAAGAACCAGAGGCTTTGACGCCCAAACCTTTCTTGATTCAGCCGGCGTGTCAAGAAAGGTCATCGATTTTCGAAGAAGACAAACGATCTACTCGCAAGGTGATCTCTCCAAGAATGTCCTGTACATTCAGCAGGGCGGGGTCAAGCTTTGCGTTGTCAACGAAACGGGCAAAGAGGCGGTTGTAGCGATGCTCGGACCGGGCGATTTCTTCGGCGAAGGGTGTCTTGCAGGCCAGCCGAAACGCATGGGGTCTGCAATTGCCATGACTGCCACGACGGCGCTCGTAATTGATAAGAACGAGATGATTCGCGTCCTGCATGCCGAGCACGATTTCTCCGATCGTTTTATTGCTTACATGCTCTCAAGAAATATCCGTATCGAGGAAGACTTGGTGGACCAGCTATTCAATTCCACCGAGAAACGGCTGGCTCGTACGCTTCTACTTTTGGCGCGCTATGGACAAGACGATAAACCTCAAAGGGTTCTTCCCAAGATATCGCAAGAAACGCTCGCCGAAACGATCGGCACTTCGCGTTCGCGCGTGAATCTTTTCATGAACAAATTCAAGAAACTGGGTTTCATCAAGTACAATGGCGGCCTTCAGATTAACAGCTCGCTTTTAAGCGTCGTCCTGCACGAGTAGTTGTGCATTTTCACGACATCTCATTCACCGCGTTCGCTTGAGTCCCCAAGACACCCGTAATCCTTCGTCTGCGCCCATTATGTCGATCATATAGGGCGGACCTGGAAGAGTTCCACACTGCACCAATCCGAATCCTCAAAGCAAAGCGTGTTTAAACGGACAGTATTTCGGAAGGTAAAGCCGCGATACTTGATCTTTATCAGCTTCTTAAGGAGACTCAACGTGAAGAAGTCGGCAGTGCTCTTAGCAGTTCTAGCAAGTTTGAGCCTATCCACACTGGCTCATGCTCAAAGCGCAATTTCCTCGGACGCCAATCAGACGTCCACATACCGCGTGAGCGTAGTCAGCCGCACGACGCCTGCGGTCCGATACGAGCACCGCAGTGGTGCCACCAAGATCAATTTCCGTGGTACGGACCTGATGCCCCGCGCTTCGGGCGAAGCAAAGGTCCAGAGCAACCGCGGGACCATGGCTATTCAGGCGGAATTTGCAGGCCTCGACAAACCCGGCGCTTTTGGCGGCGAATATCTAACCTATGTCCTTTGGGCCATTTCCCCGGAAGGCCGATCCGTGAACCTGGGAGAAGTACTGGTTGGCAATAACGATCGCAGCAAGCTGAATGTTACGACGGACCTCCAGGCGTTTGCGCTCATCGTGACTGCTGAACCCTATTACGCGGTCCGGCGTCCCAGCAACGTCGTGGTTCTCGAGAATGAAGTCAGACCGGACACGGCCGGCACTACCGAAGCAGTGAATGCGAAGTACGAACTCATGGATCGCGGCGGGTATATTCCCACCGGCTACGCGTTTGATCCCGTGGTCCTCAACTCCAAATTGCCGCTCGAATTCTTTGAAGCCCGCAACGCAGTGCGAATCGCAAAGTTGGACGGCGCCGAACAAAATGCCAGCTCCAGCTACGAAGATGCCGTAAAGCAGATGAAGCATGCGGATGATCTAGGAACCATGAAGCATGTCGACAAGAAGTTGCTTATTTCGGTATCGCGCGAGGTAGTGCAGACGGCGGATGACTCCCGGGAAATCGCGGTGAAGCGGATCGATGCCGATCGCGCGAGCGCCGACAGGGCTGCCGATGCGGATCGAGTGGCCGAAGCCGACGCCAAATCCCAAAAAGCAATGCAGGATCGGATGAACGCGGAAAGCGCGACCGCGGATGCGGAACGTCACCGTGCGGACGCGGACAGGGCCGCCGCGGAAGCACGGCAAAAAGAACTCGATGCCCAGTCGGAATCCGACCGGAATCGCCTTGCGGCAGCAGACGCCAATCAGGCCACGGATAATGCCAATAAGGCCGCGGCAGACGCTCAGCAGGCTCAAAGAGACGCCGAGGCGGAATCGGAACGCAACAAAGCAGCGGCCGCAAACTCCGATCAACAGCTCCAGCAAGCGACGCGCGATCGTGAAGAGCTTCGCGCCAAATTGCTGCTCCAATTCAACGCCATTCTCGCCACTCGCGATACCGCACGCGGTCTTGTGGTGAACCTCTCAGACGTGCTCTTTGATACGGGCAAGTACACGCTTCGGCCGCTGGCACGTGAGAAGCTGGCCAAGATATCAGGGATTGTCCTCGCCTATCCGGATCTAAAATTGGCAATCGAGGGAAATACCGATAGCGTCGGCAGCGATGATATGAACCAGACGCTTTCTGAAAAGAGAGCGAGTGCGGTCCTCGACTACCTAGCGCAAGAGAGCATTCCATCCTCATCCATGACGTCGCAAGGCTTCGGCAAGACTCAGCCGGTTGCGTCCAATGATACTGCGGAAGGCCGACAACAGAACCGCCGCGTGGAACTGATCGTGTCCGGAGACGTAATCGGAACAACGATCGGCGCCATACCGCAAGCTCTGCCGCTCACCATGCGCCGCTAACGCCTCACCCACCGGGCAGGCCCCATTTCTTTCGGGGCCTGCCCCTTCTGCTTTTGCATCTGCGGGAAGGCGGGACATTTCGGAATGTGTTCGGAACGGCACAGCTATAAATCGTCACTGCGGCTAGCATGTAGCCGGATAGCCGTTGCTGTAACAGAAGAGTTTGCCGACACTCGGTTCAGGCCAAAGTGTCTGATTGCCAAGAAAAGGGGGTAAAGATTATGCCGTTGCTCCAGGTATTGTTGGTCCTAATCGCCGTGGGTGTTCTGCTCTGGCTCGTGAATAGCTACATACCAATGGCTCGATCGATTAAATCCATCTTAAACGCAGTTGTGGTGATCGTGGTGGTGGTGTGGCTGTTGAACATCTTTGGTCTCTTACACTCGCTCTCTCGAATTCGCATCGGCAACTGACTGTCCCGGGAAACAGATCACGGCGTCGCTCCGTGCTTCGAAGCAAATTGTGCGGAGTGCGTCGGCGTTATCAGGTACAGCATACCGTGGTAGACGTTTCCGGACGAAGACGCAGGCGCTAAATGGAATGGAGTCTGCAGATTTACCACCAACAGATATTCGTCAGTCGATCTCTAAATCACCAAGCTCGCTGATCGTTTTGCCGAGATTGCGCGAAAAGAGTTTCGCAACCTTACGTGCGAACAGTACATCCTTGGTAGCCAGATCATATGTAAAGAAGTTGCCTCTATAAGAAGCTGTGAAGCGTACGACGTTTCCGTGCGTTGGGAATAACTGTTCGATTCCGCCTTCGTTATAGCCGAACGGGCTTTTTAGGTTCTGATCCAAGCCGCCCGGCACCGGCGGCCAATCAACGACATTCGAGTGCGTCCTTATCTTCTTCATGGTTTCTCCGTTTGATAGGGTCTACGATGTCAGCTTCGAAAATGGAGCGGGTCTCTGAGATTTTGGAGCGCCCGGTAGTAATAGAGCGCCGTAGGGCGTTTCTCCTTGAATCGCAATCTGCTCAGGAAGTCGATTTCATTGCGATTGATCCCACCACTAAGAGATGCGTCGCGAAGGAATTCCTTCAGTCCCGGTTCCTCGGCAGGCTGATCGGCCTCCCGCTCGACAAACTCGAATCTCTTCGGCGATCCTGGAGCGAGCCTTCTGCTCAGCACCACCACAATTCCGAAGGTTGCGAGGTCCACGTCCCAGGATTCGATCAGCGGGTCCAGAAAAACCACGCAAGTCTCCGCCGACAGGTTGAAAATATCCGTATCCAGAAATTCCAGGATATTGACCCGCGTCTGTTCGTAGCTTCTGCCGGTGAGCCTGGCAATGAGATGTAGCCAATTCTCACTTCCCAATTCCTCTTTGGCTACGGTCTTTGCCACGTCCAAAAGCTTTTGCGTAACCAGGCGTTCGAGTTCGCCGAATGTCTGCTTCTCAAAAATTCCTCGAATTTCGTGCTCTCTTTCGGGATGGCACTTTCTCAGGATCAACTCGCGCGTTTCCTTAAACAACGGCGCTGGCGGATCTGCCAGGCCCTTCTTGAGGGCTTCTTTTCGTTGCAGGGTCGCCAACTCTGAAAGTGTCCCGAGAGGAAGTTTTAAGAGCTTGCCAAGTTTGTCATAGATGTCCGTACGCTCGGGCGCGGGGGGTGATTTCTTGCCCGTCAGCAACTGCGAAATATAAGACTCGGTGACTTTGGCGGCCACCGCCAATTGCCTTTGTTCGAGCCCCAGTTCCTCTAAGCGCTGTCGAATCAGCGTGGTTACATCCACGTCTCTCCTCCTCGACAATTAACCTACTGCAGTTCAGATCATAAGATAGCACTATTTACTGCTTGACTTCAATGGTAACTTAACCTAGTGTCGTAAACACACTAAGGGATACCTAAGTAATGAGTAAACCAAATGTGGTTATCTCGTTCCCCCCTTGGCCAAGGAGAGCACCATGTTTGCACGGCGAGTTTACATGCACCTGAAACCCCTCAGCGTCGAAGAACTCACACAGCGGATGGATAAGGAAGTAATTCCCCTCCTCCGGAAACAGAAGGGCTTCCAGGACGAGATCATGTTTATTACCCCAGGCGGCAAAGACGCCTTCGGGATCAGCCTGTGGGAGACTGCGGAACATGCTGAAGCGTACAACCGCGACACCTATCCGGAAGTCGCGAAGATCCTTTCTAGGATCGTCGAAGGAACCCCGCAGATTAAGACCTTTGACGTCTCCAACTCAACCTTTCACAAAATTGGCGCGCTCGTAACGGCATAAACAGGGCTAGCGCCACATCGTTCACTTCTATTCAACCAGGAGACAGGGAATGGATTTAAACAAAGCTTTCCAATACGCGGTTGTTCTGGCTTGGGACAGCTTGCTGAAAGTCAACCCAACGCCTCTCATTCGCGTTGAGTATCAGCGCCAACCGGGACTGCTGCTGGATTGTGTGACGATCTGGGCTGACAAAGGTCGAGGTTACCGCGATTTGGTGTGTCGTTATTGGACCGCGGAATCCGCAATGCATGCTGGTGGCATAAGCTTCGGCAATAACTATGCGTCGCCTAGTTTAGCTGAGACCGTTGCTTTTATCATGATGGATCAAGATCAGTTCACGCCGGGTCCTGAAATCTTCGGTCACGGCCAGATTTTCATATACCAGCCCAGCCAAAACGATCGCGCCGAAGCGGATGGGTGGTTGGAGACACTCCCCGGTGCCTCCTTGAGCTCCGTCGAAAATTCATCGCGCATGGGGGACGAGGGTTGCCCTAACCAGGCGCTGGAGTCGTTAGTAGGCGCGGCACGGGCTTAATGAGGAAAATCACATGCAGGACTTAATCAAGACGGGCACGATTCTCATCAAGGAACGGACTGCCTTACCTTCGGGTCTGAGCGTAGCGACAGCAACATATGCAGGCGGGTGGGACGCCGTTCAGAGCCTCGATGGATACGCCCTTGGGCGAACGCTTCACAACGCTGGCTGGACATTCTTTTGCCTGGCGGGCGAGACAAGCTCGACAACCTTTCGATTTGGCCGCGAAAAGAGCATCCGGACGGCACTTGGTCGAATCTTGAAGAAACTGAAGTTAGAGAAATTCAATTCTATCGAGATCACCGAAATGGTTTCGAAGCACTTCTGCGGGATACCGTATCTTAAGCTTTCCGCAAGGTCGCGACATATCCAACATAGCGCGATCATTTTCCAAACTGAGGACGTTTCGATTCCGGATCGCTCTCTGCTGGTCGCAGCATGATTGGGACTACTGGGTGCCTCGGGCAGCGACAAGTGTTCATTCTCTTGTGCGTGGTAACCGGAATCATGATGAGCTGGTTAACCGGGAGGCTTACGCAGGGTATCGGCGAGAGCACCATCATGCACATGGCGGCGGGATTCGGCAGCCTCTTAGCAGCGGCAATTTTCATGCGTGCTGCGGGGTTTGCGAATCGTGTCGGCGAGTACTGCGGACCGGGCGTCGTAACTGCCAGCGCTGAAGGCATGGCGTACGGAGCAGCTTTTATCGCTCCGAACAGGCGCTACGCCTATAACTTACCGTCTGAGCTGTTCGATTAAGTTGTCCCACCTACAGTTCTAGCAGACCTGGATTGCGGCCCGAACCTTCCATCTGGCCCCGCCAAAGACTTTGGCGGCCGCCTCACACGATTCGTGCATTTGACAAGGAGGAAGCAGATGAAACTCATAGGACGCGGGACAATGTGGCTGGCGATCGTACTTTTTGCCGCGCCATTCGTGCATGCGCAGGATCTCTCACAGTATCGAGACTTTAAGTTTAGAACGACGGTGGCCGATCTTTCCAAGCAGACGGGCGCAACCCCGAGCGACGTGACGCTGGTACACGAAAGCCCCGCTGTTATGCAGGAGCTGACGTGGCAGCCACCAACGCGGACAGACCCTTCAAGCATGGAGCCCGTCCAGAGCATTCGTTTTTCCTTTTACAACGGCGAGCTCTATCGAATGGTCGTCACTTACGACAGTGCGGCTACGGAGGGCCTGACGGATCGAGACATTATTGAAGCGATCTCAATCAAGTGCGGAACGCCAGCGAGATTTGCGGGCCAGAGTAATTCCTCCATAAACGATAGTGACAATATGGCGGTAAAAGTGGTCGCCCGCTGGGAAGACGCGCAATATTCCTTCAATCTCTTCAAGTCCTCTTTGTCGGGTAACTATGGCCTGGTGATGTATGCCAAGAAGGTGAATGCCCTAGCTGCCGTTTCCGCAGCCAAGTCTGTGGAGCTCGAACGGCAAGCGGCGCCGCAGCTGGAAGCCGTGCGCGTCAAGAAGGAAGCCGCTGACCTTGAAGCAACGAGGGAGAAGAACAAGAAGGCTTTTCAACCCTGGTAAGCCTCGGTTGATCACCACAACTTTTCGTAAGTTATAAGACTTGAATGGAGGATACAAATGACAACTCAAGTGACACCGCTGCATGACCGAGTTCTGGTAAAACGTCTGGAAGCCAAGGACCTCTTGAAGAGCGGCATCATCATCCCCGATACAGCCAAAGAGAAGCCGCAAGAGGGCGAAGTGATGGCCGTCGGAGCCGGCAAAATGATTAAGGGCACGCGCGTTCCGCTCGACGTGAAGGCAGGAGACCGCATCTTGTTCGGCAAGTATACGGGCAGCGACATCAAGATTGACGACCAGGAGTATTTGATCCTTCAAGAGGACGACATTCTGGCGAAGCTTGGCGCCATCGCGAAAGTTGCGTCTGGCCGAAAGTAGTTTCTTTCCCTGCTCGGAACATCTTTCGGGTCCTGAGCGGGCGTGGTTTCATTCACCCAGGAGGGTGAATCTCAATGTCTAAACAAATTGTAATGGGTGAGAATTCGCGCCAGGCAATGCTGCGCGGCGTTAACATTCTGGCGGATACGGTAAAAATAACGCTCGGTCCCAAGGGCCGGAACGCGGTAATCGAAAAGAAATTCGGCGCGCCGGTGATTACGAAAGACGGCGTAAGCGTGGCGAAGGAGATTGAGCTTCGGGATCCGCTCGAAAATATAGGCGCCCAAATGGTCCGCGAAGTAGCCTCAAAGACTTCAGACGTAGCCGGTGACGGTACAACGACGGCGACCGTACTCGCACAGGCGATCTTTCGCGAAGGTGTCAGAACCGTTGCGGCGGGCGCAAGCCCGACAGCCGTTAAGCGCGGCATCGAACGTGCCGTGCAAGTCGCTGTCGAAGAGATCAAGAAAAACTCTCGTGAGGTCAAGGGCGAGATGATTGCCCAAGTGGGCAGCATCAGCGCGAACAACGACAAGCACATCGGCCAAATCATTGCCGAGGCCATGAAAAAAGTGGGCAAAGATGGCGTGATCACCGTCGAGGAATCGCGGACGATGGAAACAACTCTCGAAGTCGTCGAGGGCATGCAGTTCGATCGCGGGTATCTGTCGCCATACTTTGTCACCGCGCCGGAGCGGATGGAATGCGTGCTCGAAGACGTGTACATCCTCATTCAGGAAAAGAAGATTAGCTCGATGAAGGACTTGCTGCCCGTTTTGGAGCAGACCGCCAAGGCCGGCAAGCCCCTGCTTATCATTGCGGAAGATGTCGAGGGCGAGGCGCTGGCGACCCTTGTGGTAAATAAGCTCCGCGGCACGCTGCAATGCGCTGCGGTAAAGGCTCCAGGCTTCGGCGATCGCCGGAAAGCCATGCTTGACGATATAGCAACCCTTACCGGCGGCAAGGCCATCACCGAAGATCTGGGCACCAAGCTCGAAAATGTGACCCTCGCGGAACTTGGCCACGCGAAGAAGGTCACCATCGATAAAGACAACACCACGATTATTGAAGGCGCCGGCAAGGCCGCGGAGATCGCGAGCCGCATCAAGCAACTCCGCGTCCAGCTGGAAGAAAGCACCTCCGACTACGACAAGGAAAAGTTGCAGGAGCGCTTGGCAAAACTCGTGGGTGGTGTAGCGGTGATCAAGATTGGCGCCGCCACGGAAACGGAAATGAAAGAAAAGAAGGCGCGCGTGGAAGACGCTATGCATGCCACCCGAGCAGCCGTGGAAGAGGGCATCGTGGCGGGCGGCGGTGTAGCGTTGGTTCGTTGCATCCCGGCTCTCGATAAGCTCAAACTTGCCGGTGACGAGAACATCGGCGTGAACATTATCAAGCGTGCTCTCGAGGAGCCACTCCGTCAGATCGCCCAAAACGCCGGCCATGAAGGCGCGGTAATCGTCGGATTGGTACGCGAGTCGAAAGATCCAAGTTTTGGCTTCGATGCGGAAACGGGACAGTTCGGCGACCTGGTCAAGGGCGGAGTCATCGATCCTGCCAAGGTTACTCGTCTGGCCCTGCAAAATGCTGCGTCTATTGCGGCGTTGATGCTAACTACGGAAGCCTTGGTAGCCGACAGCAAGGAAGAATCCGAACCGGCCGCGGTTGGCGCACACGCGGGCGGCATGGGCGGAATGTACTAACATCAACAACTCAGATTTTCGGTCGAGCATCTTTCCTCGTAAGTTCGCGCGGTAAGTTGTTGATGACCGCACGTTAGTAGCAACGGAAAGAACCCGACATTTTGCCACGGTGGCGGCATGTCTCTTTAGTAGCCGCAGAAGCCATAGATCTGAGAACGCTGACCCTATAAAACTTGTTGGCGTGAGCGTGTTCCGCCACGCCAACAAGAAATTCTCCTATTCCATTGCCAACGTCGTCTCGCCCGCTGACCTCCTTCAGACATTGCCGTTGGCGAAGAGGGCCTGCTAGCCACGCTCTTTACCGCGACCCATCTTGACACCGGCTCACCTGGTGGTACACTTCCATCGGTAGTCGATGGGAAGCTCTTCCGAGCCCGATTTCTTGCCCGGCACGCTGGAGATGCTGATTCTCCGGACACTCAGCCGCGGTTCAAACCACGGTTACGGCATCGCCCAGCACATCCAGCAAGTTTCCCAGGACGCTTTGAAAATCGGTGAAGGCTCGCTCTATCCCGCACTGCAGCGGTTGCTGCTCAACGATTTCGTCGTTGCCGAGTGGGGAGTCTCCGAAAATAACCGCAAGGCTCGCTTCTACCAGATCACCGCCGCAGGGCGCAAACAGCTAGCCCAGGAAAGAAGAAGTTTCGACGCGCTCTTGGTTGGTATTGCGCGCGTGATGGAATCGTCATGAAGCTTTGGAACCGCATTCGTTATGTGAAAAACCGCAAAGCCTTCGATCGGGAATTACAGGAAGAGATGCGCATTCACCGGGAAATGGCGGAGGAGAAGCTAGGACAGTTCGGCGGCCGTGAAGGAGCCGAAGCGGCCGTAAATATGGACAAAGCGCGTTACGCCGCTCGACGCCAGTTTGGGAACGCCACAATGCTAGAGGAATCCTCACGCGACGTTTGGACGTTTGTTTGGCTCGAAAATCTCTGCCAAGACCTGCGCTTCGGCCTGCGCATGCTGCGCAAATCTCCCGGCTTCACCGCCGTGGCTCTTCTCACGATAACTCTCGGCATCGGCGTAAATACGGCCGTGTTTTCCGTGGTGAATGCCGCGCTCGTGAAATCTCTGCCGTATCCTAAGGCCGATCGGCTCGTCCACCTCTGGGAAACATATCAAGGCCACGCCATCGCCTCGCAGCGCGAAGCCTCCTGGCCGAATTATCAGGATTGGGTGCAGCGAGTTCACGCGTTCGATGCCATGGCGGGCTACTGGTTCATGCCGTTCTCCGTCGCCGAGAGCGGACAGCCCGCGATTATGCCGGGTGGCGGCGTGACGTCGAGTTTCTTCACCGTGCTCGGAGTGCAACCATCTCTCGGCCGCGCCTTTGTCTCCAGCGACGAGCAGCTCGGCGCAGGCCACGTGGCGATTCTTTCGAACGGATTGTGGCAAAGGAGATTCGGCGGCGATGCCAATGTGATCGGACGATCGATCGATTTAAGCGGTGTAAGTTACACCGTTATTGGTGTGCTCCCCAAAGAGTTCCAATTCGCGCCGCTCGGTGTTTCGGACATTTGGGTTCCGCTTGTTCCCGCCGGGAATCAAGCTACGAAGCGATATTTTCATTGGCTACACGTAATCGCACGGCTGAAAGATGGCGTCACGATCGACCAAGCACGCGCGGAAATGACGGTCGTCTCCGCGCAGCTCGCCGCGCAATATCCCGACACAAATGCCGGGACCGGAATTCGCGTGATCACTTTACGCGAACAGATCACCGGGCAAATCAAGCCGGTGCTGTTTGCATTATTTGGAACGGCGGGCCTCGTGTTACTCATCGCCTGCGCGAATCTCGCCAATCTCTATCTTGCTCGCGCCGCGTCTCGACAAAGAGAAGTCGGACTTCGCATCGCGATCGGCGCAACACGAAGCAGAATCTCGCAGCAAATCTTCTGCGAGTGCGGGCTTTTATCTCTCACCGGAGGCGCACTCGGCTTGCTTGCCGCAAAGCCAGGGGTGAAGCTCGCGCTGCGCGCGATCCCCGGCGGAATCTTGCGGAGCAGTCTGCCGTATTTGAAGAACGCGTCCATGGACTGGAGCGTCTTTGCATTCGCGCTTGGAATCGCGGTTTTCACCACACTGGCGTTCGGCCTGCTTCCGGCGCTCAAAGCCTCCAGCACGGATGTGCACGAAGCGCTCAAAGATGGCGGCAGGACTTCGCAGGGCGGCGTGCGCCAGCGAACACGCGACGCGCTCGTAGTTTGCGAAGTGGCCCTTTCACTTACGCTGCTTGTCGGTGCAGGAATCCTGCTACATAGCCTCACTCGCTTGCTCAACGTCGACCCCGGCTTCGATCCGCACGATCTGCTCACGGCGCAGGTGTCGCTTCCGCGCGCGCAATTCCCGGGCGCAACGGAAATCAATGCGCTGCAGCAGCGTTTGTGTGCGCGCGTCGCGCAAATTCCCGGAGTCGCTACGGTGGGCGCAATTGATACTCCGCCGATGATGGGTGGGGGCACAATCTCGGTATCCGTTGAGGGCCAACCTGTTCCGCGTCTCGAAGACGCGCAGGAAGTGAACACGCGCCAGGTGAGCGTAGATTATTTCCGCGCGATGAAAATCCCGCTGGTGCGGGGCCGATTGTTTACGGCTCAGGACGACGCGAATCATCCGCACACAGTCATCATCAATCAAACCCTTGCGAATCTCCTTTTCCACACAGAAGATCCAGTGCGCCATCGTTTGCTGCTCTCCGCCTCCGAGAATCAACCCGCTATCGAGATTGTAGGCGTTGCCGGAGATGAAAGACTCGGTCCGCTCGATCAGCCCATTACTCCGATTGTTTACGATCCACTTTTGCAGGACGCGAGCCGCACGGTGAGCCTTGTGATCCGCACCGCTGTAAACCCGAATTCCGCAATTGCTCCCTTGCGCGAGGCAATTCGCGAATTGAATCCACAAATTGTGGTCACGCGGTTTGCCACGATCGACGACATTATCTCGGCGTCCCCCGCAACGTTTCTGCGAAGATTCCCGGCGTTGCTGATCGGATCGTTTGCCGCGCTGGCTTTGTTGCTCGCGGCGATTGGAGTTTATGGAGTCGTCGCATACTTCGTTGCGCAGCGCACGCGCGAAATCGGTATTCGGATGGCACTCGGAGCAGCGCCCAGTGACATCGTGATGCAGGTCGTCGCGCGCGGGCTGCGCATCGCCGTCAGCGGAATTGCACTGGGAACTTTACTCTCGCTCGCACTAACTCGCCTTCTCGCGAGCCTACTTTTCCAAGTTGCGCCATTTGACCCAGTCACATTTGCCGGAGTCGCGGCGCTGCTCGCGGTGATTGCCGCGCTCGCTTGTTATCTGCCCGCGCGGAATGCGGCGCACGTCGACCCCATGGCTTGCTTGCGCGCCGATTAAGATGTTCTCTCGTTTCGGCGTCGTGCCAGCAGCGCGCCCGCGAGCACCGCGGGAATAATCGTCAAGAGAAATGTCAGGTGATACCACAGGGGCAATTTGTTCCAAATAGCGATGTGCACGGGTACGAACAATGCAAACACCACGCCGCCGACGATCAACGGAGTCCAGCGGCTCGATGGAGATATCCAACGGGTTACGGCACCAGCCACCATCGAGGTCACGATAGCCATCAAAAGGCGCGCCCACTTCATGCCCAGCGTGAACTGGAGCGTCTGCTCGGCAGAGCTGTAGTTCGGAAGGCTCAGGCGAAGGACGCGGTTGATCACCGAGACGACCACAACCCAAGTGAGAAGGCCAGCAAGCCAGGCGAGGATGGAACGCTTCGTCATACATCTCTCCTTTAATACAAGTATAATAGTATAATTGGACTAATGAAAGCCGAACTATATATTTTGGGCATTCTGTACCGCGGCGATTTTCATCCCTACGAGATCAAACGGCGTCTGACCCAAGCCATGATCGAGTGCTTTACCGATGTAAATGTCGGCACGCTCTACTACGCCGTGCGCCAGCTTTTCGAACGTGGCCTGTTAACCGCGGTTGCCCACCAGCGCGTGCCTCGGGGAGGCATGCGTACGGTGTATCGCATCACCCCGCGCGGACGCGACCGCTTTCGTGAGCTATTGCACGCGCAATTTGCCGCCAAAGGCGACCTTCGGGAGACCCTTTACGGCCCCATGCTCTTCTTGCATCTCGCCGACCTCAAGCTGGTTGCCGAGTCTCTGCGCACCCAAATCGACAGGCAGAATGCGCGGCTGGCGGAGATCCGGAGATTGCATCGGCAATGGGTAAAGATACTGCCCACCGGTAGCCGTCACCTGATGCAGCACATGGCGGAGCAGTGCCGCTTCGATCTACGCTGGCTCCGCGCGGTACTTGCCGACGTGGAGTCCGGGCGCATTCGCGATACGCCTGACCCCGCTCGCCTCGCAGCCAAGAACTAATTGTGTTTATGACCACCGGGATGCGCATTGCGAGCGCAATTAAGCTGGAGCGAATGTTTTAGCTTCCACTTGACAATCAAGAGAAAGGGATTCATCTTACCTTGTTTCTCAAGAGGAGAAACGCCCAAATGACAGAATACGGCCGCGAGATGGTTCCCGGAGCGCTCGATATGCTGATCCTGAAGACACTGTCACTGGAGCCGATGCACGGCTACGGCATCACGGTACGGATCGAGCAAATCAGCAAGGGAGTGTTTCGCGTGAATCCCGGGTCGCTTTTCCCCGCGCTGCGCAAGCTAGAGCGGGAAGGCTTGGTGAACGAACAATGGCGGGCCACGGAAAATAATCGACGCGCAAAGTACTACAGCCTGACCGAACGGGGCCGCCGCAAGCTCAAAATCGAAACCGAGCAATGGGACCGTCAGATCGCAGCCATATCGCGCATTTTGGAAACTTCGTAGGAGGCCACATGTCTTTCTTTCGCAACCTTTCCAGGGGAATTCGCGGGCTCTTTCGCAAAGAAGGCGTAGAGCGCGAGATGGACGAAGAGCTGCGCGGCTATCTGGATGCCGCCTCCGAGGAACAGATGAAGGACGGCATGAGCCGAACCGAAGCGATGCGCGCTGCGCGAGCGCACATGGGCAGTGTGGAAAGCGTAAAGGAAGGCATCCGCACCGCGACCTGGGAATCGGCGCTCGAATCGCTCTGGCGCGACCTGATGCACGGCTTCCGCGTCCTCGCAAAGCGTCCCGGCTTCACCGCGATGGCGATCCTCACGCTCGGCCTCGGGATCGGCGCCAATAGCGCCATCTTCAGCTTCATCGACGCTTGGATCATCAAATCGCTCCCATACCCCGAGCCGCCTGATGGCAGTTCTTGGCCTCAACACCAAGACCGGCAATACTTGGGATCAAGTCAGTTCGACCGCGGATTTCGTCGATTTTCAAAAACAGAACACCAAATTTCAGAGCACAGCTGCCTGGACAGGCTGGAAGTTTAATCTCACGGGCGATGGGCCGGAGCTCGTTGAAGGCGGCCTCGTCAGTTGGAATTTCTTCGATACCCTCGGAGTAGCTCCGGCGATGGGCCGCTCTTTTCCTCCGGAAGAGGACCGCCCTGGCGCAGGTCATGTTGCGATTATCAGCAACGGATTATGGAAGGGGCGGTTCGGCGGCGATCCGAATATTCTCGGCCGCAAAATTTTGATCAGCGGCGAACCCTATACTGTCGTCGGTGTAATGCCGGCGAATTTCCAGTTCCCGATCATGGGCATAGCGAATATCTGGGCGCCTTTCGCGCTGACGGATAGAGCTGCCAGCAATCGCAACAATTCATGGTTCTCGGCAATTGGCCGGTTGAAGCCGGGCGTCACGCAGCAGCAGGCCGCGGAGGAACTTACCCGAATCATGGCCGGGCTCGAAAAAGAATTTCCGGATTCCAACAAAGACGCCTCGATGGTTCTTAGCCCCTTGCCTTATGAAATCGGCAAAGAAGAGGGAAGCGAGCAGGTCCTCATCTGCATGTGGATCGTTGCCCTGATTCTCTTGATCGCTTGCGCCAATGTTGCGAGCCTCACGATGGCCCAGGCAGGTCGCAGGACGCGTGAATTCGCGGTCCGCACCGCTATCGGCGCTACGCGAATTCGCTTGATTCGCCAACTGCTCACGGAAACGCTTCTGCTCTTTTTCTTCGGCGCGCTCGCCGGAATTCTCTTCGGTGTTTTAGGCGTCGATTGGATCGAAGGACAAATCCCGGCGCACGTCCGCGGCTACCTCGTGAACTACGGCCGGATCGATCTGAGCTATGTGATCGTGGCATTCACCTTCGGGATTGCTCTCGTCTGCGAGCTGATTTTCGGCATCGCACCCGCATTCCAGAGTTCGAAATTCGACGTGAACGGGGTGCTGAAAGACGAATCCGGCCGCGGGTCAACCGGAACGCGCAAGGCCGGCCGCCTGCGGCGCATCTTTGTCGTCGGCGAAATCGTCCTGGCTGTGGTGGTACTGATTGCAACGACCCTGCTGGTAAAAAGCTCGGTAGTCGCCGCCCGCAGTGGCGTAGGCTTCGATCCAACGAACGTTATGACCGCGCAGGTCTCGCTGCCGCCGGCGAAATATAAGACTTCTGCGCAGCAGCGCGCCTTCGCTGACGACGTCCTGGCGCGGTTCCGCGTACTGCCCCACGTCACTGGGGCCGCCGCGACGAGTTCACTGCCGTACGGTGGATTCGGCTACATCGTCGTCGTGGACGCAGCGGCGAAGCCCGTCTCTGAACCGGGGGAGCAATTGGGCGCCCGGATAAGCGAAGTCTCGGCGGATTATTTTTCTGCGATGCACATTTCGCTGCTCGAAGGCCGCACCTTTAATGCAAACGACGCCCCCGGGACTTTGCCGGTTGTCATCGTCAATAAGCGCCTGGCGGACAAGCTCTGGCCGGGGCTGGACCCACTAGGCCAGCAGCTGAAATATGGCGACTCGAAAACCGTGGCAACCGTTGTCGGTGTCGTGGAGGGACTTAAGATGTATCAGCTCCGGGCCCGGCCCGAGCGGCAAATGTACGTTCCCCTGGAGCAGGTGCCGTCGCCAAATTTGGGATTTGCGGCGCGCGTCGATGGAGACATGCGCCCGATTCCCGCCGCGATGCGCGCTGCCATCTGGGGCGTCGACGCGGATCAACCCATCTCCGGCATCGATTCCTTCGAAACCCTCATGACGATTCAGGACGCCCCAAACCGCATCGTCACGAAGCTGATGGGCTTTTTCGGCACGCTCGCCGCGTTCTTGTGCGCGCTCGGAATTTTCGGAGTGATGGCGCAAACCGTGGCGCAACGGACGCGCGAAATCGGCATCCGCATGGCATTGGGCGCCGAGCCGGGCCAGGTGATGCGTGCCGTAATCGCCCAAGGGCTCAAGTTAACTTCGGTCGGAATCGTTCTCGGAATTGCGGCAGCTCTTGCGGCAACGCGCGGCCTGGAGACGTTACTCTACCAAGTCGCTCCCACCGACATCTTCACATTCATCAGCGTGCCGATCGCGTTCGCCCTGGTAGCCGCTGCGGCGTGCTATTTGCCCGCGAGGCGCGCGATGCAAGTCGATCCCATGGTGGCGCTGCGCCATGAGTAGTTAGGCTGCTCGTTGCTCGTGGAGGACTTGCGGTCGGAAGTATTCATTCGTCGCCGACGCTCAGCCTGCGCTGTCGCTCTTTCCTAACGAACACGTGATATGTCACGGCGTCCCAGGCGTTATGAATGCCGGTGAACAGAAGTAACAGTGCGGCGGCTCCAGCACCAACCATCGCACCATATACATGCTCACGAGCCACATATGCCGACGCGGCGAGCGTTGCATATGCCGCGAAGGGTAGAAGACAGTGAAACAACCAGTCTTCAAACACGGGTTTGTACGCCACCTGCGTCCGCACCCGCTGGGCCACGATAATCGAGTACACCACGCCTATAAGTCCCAGTAGCCCCCACATAATCGCTGGTACGGCGATCCCGCGCCATGGAGCACTCACAATCGCCGATAGCAACAGCGCTGTTCCAAAGTGAACGACAGTCGGAGTCGAAAATGCGCTGCCGGCGAGCTCTACGTCTCTTACGATCGGAATCTCGGCGATGAGAGTAATGACAACGAACTGCAATCCGATCAGCGCGCCGGCAGATGACCCGACGATAACGTAAAAGTTCTGCCATCCGCCAAGTGCTGACATGTCCTCACCTCATGCTCTCGTTTCTTCAAACGATAAACGTGTTTTGTCCTGCTGCCAAAGAATCGTTTTACTCAGTTTTGAGAGAAGCCATGTCGATAGAAAAGCGATACTTCACATCGGATTTAAGCAGCCTCTCGTAGGCCTCGTTGGCTTTCTGGATTGGGATGACTTCGACATCGGCGGTGATTTTGTGTTGCCCGCAGAAGTCGAGCATCTCTTGGGTCTCGCCGATACCGCCGATAGGGGAGCCGGAGAGACTGCGCCGTCTCATGATCAGACCAAATACGGAGATACCAAGAGGCTTCTCCGGCGCGCCGACCATCGTGATGTTGCCGTCGCGCCGCAACAGATTGATGAATGCGTTGATGTCGTGGTCCGCAGCCACGGCGTCGAGGATGAAATCGAAGCTGTCGGCATGCTTTTGCATCTCGTCCGTATCGCGCGAGATGACCACCTGATCGGCACCGAGGCGGAGCGCGTCTTCCTTTTTGCTGGGTGAAGTCGTGAAGACAACAACGTGGGCGCCGAGGGCGTGTGCAAACTTCACGGCCATATGGCCCAGGCCGCCGAGCCCGACCACGCCTACTTTCTTATTCTTTGTAACTGCCCAGTGGCGCATGGGCGAATACGTGGTGATTCCAGCGCAAAGTAAGGGAGCCACGCCGGCCGGGCTAAGATTCGAGGGCACGCGGAGTACGAACTTCTGGTCCACGACGATGCTCTCGGAATAGCCGCCATAAGTCACGCCTCCCAGATGCTTGTCGGGAAAATTGTAGGTTAAAGTGAAATTCGGACAGAACTGCTCGAGGCCCGCTTGGCATTCGGGGCACGTGCGGTCCGAGTCCACCATGCAGCCGACTGCAGCGAGGTCGCCTGGTTTAAATTTGGATACGGCTGTGCCGACCTTGGCGACACGACCGACGATCTCGTGCCCCGGTACACAGGGGTATACGGTAGGCATCACCCCGCTCCACTCGTTGCGGACTTGATGGAGGTCGGAGTGACAGATGCCGCAATACATGATTTCGATCTGTACGTCCTGTTCTGTCGGCTCGCGTCGCGTGATCGTGGTTGATTTCAGCGCCGATGTTGCACTGCCTGCGGAGTATGCCTTCGCTTTGTACATGGATTTCGATTTTCCTTTCAACGTTCGGCCATTTTTTCTGGGGCCTCGAGATAGTCATCGACAAGCTGAGATTATCACAGCGGTTCAGGGTAAAAGTCGCGACCTACAAAGCTCGTTGATGGCTGACAGCAGTTTATAGCGGGACGGTGCATTGTCCGAAACAAACCCTTTTCTTCTTTGTCAGCGCGAGGATCTCCTGTCAACAAGATCGACTGCAGAGCTGTGGCGGAAACACCGGGTCTCAGACGACTCCTTGAAAAGATTGGGAAGAGTGTGGAGTGTCGCCGGCGTACTGCTGGTCATGGGCGCAACAGCGGGACTCGTCAACGTGCACATCGGTGCCTAGGCTATGCAGCGGATCGAGGCGGGGATGCGCGGGCGAGTGGCAAGCGTGCTCATGCTTGCCTCCTTCGGGATAACACCTATCTCCCTCGCGGCTGCAGGATTCCTAGTTGCGTGGAACCTGAAGCTCATGTTTTTGCTTGCTGGCGGACTCATGGTGCTGACGGCCGCCGGAGCTGCGTTTCAGAAGCCGGTGCGGGAGATTGTGTAAGCAACCGGTGCCAACGAGTTCTATATAGAGAGTAACCAATCGCGTGAGGAGAGACCTATTCGCGGCGCAGGACGATCGCGGTGGCGTCATCGCTGAGCGTGCCGCCGCTCGCGAACTCTTGCACCTCGGCCAACACGGACCGGGCCGATACACTTGGTTTCTGCAAGGATTTCACAAGGCGTGAGGTTCCATATTCCTGGTCTTCGCCGTTCGTGGCCTCTACCGCACCATCCGTGTACATCAGCATGCGGTCGCCAGTCTGTAGGGTCAAGCCGACCTCGGAGTATTCTGAATCCATGAGACCCAAAGGAAAGCCTTCTTCCGTTTTGAGCTCTGTCATGCTGGTGGTCTGCTCCCGGACGACTATAGGATACGGATGGCCTCCGTTGGCGACCCTCACGGTCGCGCGTTTAGTATCGAGGATCGAATAGACTAAGGTGACGAATCGGCCCTCAGGTAGGTCCTTCAGCAACGCCTGGTTCAAGTGCCTAAGGACCTTCGAGGGAGACTCCAACCCCTCCGCCGCTGTGCGAAACAGACTGCGCGTCGCCGACATGAGCAGTGCCGCCGCCATCCCTTTGCCGCAAACGTCGCCTAGCGCGATCCCCCCAGAAACCATTGCCGAGATTCAGGTAGTCATACCAGTCGCCTCCCACAGCGTTCAGTTGCAGGCAGAAACCATCAACCGCGTAGCCGGAAATTTCAGGTTCTTGCGCTGGCAAGAGTGCCCGCTGGATGTGCCTGGCCTCTGCCTGCTCATGGAGAGCCTTTTCTTTCTCCAATCGCTCTTGCCGGAAAAGGCGAGCATTTTCAATGGCGATAGCGATGTTATCCGTTAATGCGCACAATAACTCGATTTGCTCGGGAGAAAAGGCGTCAACGGAGGAGCTTTGTGCGTTAAATATGCCGATCAGTTTTCCACGGCTGATAAGCGGAATGTCCACTTCGGAAAGTGTAGTCGACTCACTGACCACATAATAGGGGTCTTTCCTCACGTCGGGGGCATAGCGCATCTTTGCGGTCGCCGACACGTGGCCCACAATACCGTCACCGCCGATCTTAAATCGATAACCTTTGAGATGAACGTTACTGAAACCGCGAAGAGCAATTATCTCCAAATCGTTTCTAGTGTCATCCTTCAGCAGCACTGCCGTTCGGTTACACCCAAAAGCCTCAGCAACGCGGCCTACGATCTCGTCGAGCAATTTCTCCAAATCGAGTATGGAGTTCACCTTCTTCGCCGTTTCCTGCAAGAGCAGAAGCTGACGCACTCGGCGTTCCAGAACCTGATTTGTCGTCCCGGTGCTCATGACGTAGGATGGTAACGCAATTCCCCAATATCAGTATGTGAGAGACCTCAGTTTTCTGACTCTTGGCGCGTGATGAGTGGTCGGGGCGAGTAGATTTGACCGGCCGCGATTGAAATCTACAGGTTTTTGTGGACTCTAATTGTTCGCCGTTAAAGCGTTTGTGGTCTGCATGTTGAACTCTATTGCAGTTCGTTGAAGTCGGATGCACTCCAGCGACAAAATCATCTACACCTTCCGAAGATAGCACCGCGCCCTTTTCAGATCAGATGGAGTTTTTGGTAGGGGCGGGTGCAGTGGATCGTGAGCCATCTTTCGCCACTACTCGTTGCGTAAAGCCTGCATCGGGTCGAGCCGCGACGCTCGCCACGCCGGCATAAAGCACGCCGCGACCGATACGGACAGCAGCAACGCCGCCACGGCCGCGAATACAGTGTAATCGAACGGCTGCACGCCAAAAAGCGCAGCACGAATCAGTTGCGCTGCCGCGGCACCCCCGGCCAAACCTAGCACGAGGCCGGCCGCGGCTGGACTCAAGCCGTCAACCAACACGAGCCACAGCACTTCTCTCTGCTGCGCGCCAAGGGCGATGCGGATTCCGATTTCGGATGTTCGCCCGGCGACGATATAGGAGAGCACTCCGAATAATCCGACGGCGGCGAGCAAAAGCGACAGGACCGCAAACGCCAGCAGTAGTGTTGCGTCGAAACTCTGGTTTAGCGTGGACCTGGCGATGATCTGGTTGATGGTCAGCACATCGGAGACGGCCAGTTCGCTATCCATTTGCTGCACGATCTGCTGCACCGGCAACGCAAGCGAGGTTTCATTGGCGTTTACGCGAATGGCAAGCGTTGCGTAGCCCCGTTCCCCGCTGAAAAACGGGAAGTACATCATGGGTTGTGGCGGCTCTGCGATTTGATGGCGCGTGTCGCCCACCACACCCACGATTGCGTAGGGCCGTTTGTGGCCGAGGATGTCGAGATGTTTACCGATGGGATCTTCGCCTGGGAAATACCGCCGGGCGAAAGAATCGCTAATGATCGTTTCGTTTGATTGATCCAGCCGCTGGTTCTCGTCAAACGTGTGCCCGCTGAGGAAGGGAACACCCAATGCGGCAAAGTAACCAGGGTCGCACCAGCGGTCGATTGCGTATTGGCCGCTTCCGGGTGGCAGCGGCGGATGTTCCGCGACCGCGAAGCCGGTGTCGCCATAATAGCCCTGGCCGGGCACGGCGTTGATGAAGGTGGCGGCTTGCACTCCGGGCAGCGCGCGCACGCGCTGCAAAACGGTCTCGAAAAACTCGGTTCGCTGCGCCGGCTTGGAGTATTTCTCATCCGGCAGGCTGAAGCGCATGGTCAAAATGTGTTGCGTTATACTTCCCACATTCGTCGAGCGCAGCCGCGAATAGCTTTCCAGCAGCAGGCCCGCGCCCACGAGCAGAACCACGGTCAGCGCCACCTCTGCCGCCAGCAGCCATTTGCGCAGTCGCACGCGTCCTTGGCCGGCAGTAGTCGATCGCGAAGACTCTTGTAGCGCCGCCAGCACCCGGTCGCCGCGAATCGAAAAACTCGAAACGCTGCCCGCGAATATCGCGCAGACGAAAACGAGTAGCGCCGCGTCCGCGATCACGCTGGCATCGATGTGAATCGATTCCACCCGGGTCAGGTCTTGCCGCGTTTTTACAAGCCACGCGATCGCGAAATCCGTCCCCAAGAGTCCCAGCGCGCCACCCGCCACGCATAGAATGCCCGATTCGACCAAGTGCCCGCGAATCAGGCGCCACCGGCTGCTGCCGAGTGCTGTGCGAATAGCCGTCTCTTTGCGTCGCGCGGTCCCGCGCGCCACCAGCAGGCTCGCCACGTTCAGGCAGCCGATCAACAGCAGACACGCTGTCGCTGCCAACAATATGTAGAGTGGAGCTTTTGTGTCGCCCACCATATCTTCAAGCAACGGCTTGCTGTTTGCCGCGTTGCTCACAAACGGCTTGTCCCGGTTCGCGTCGTGGATGCGGCTTGTGATCACGGTGAGCTCGGCCGTAGCTTCGGATTCGCTCACTCCCGGCTTCAGCCGCCCAATTGGCCTGAATTCGTGATCCTGGATCGCCTGCATCGTCGCGACCTCGACTTCGTGATAGATCGGCGTCCAGAATTGCACTCGCTGATCGGGATAGGTGAACCATGCCGGCAGCACGCCAAGTACCGTGTAAGGCTTGTCGTCTAGGTGAATCTGGTTCCCGATGATCGCGGAATCGCCTCCGAAGCGCCGCTGCCAGAAAGACCAAGTGAGCACGACGGTGCCATTCGCGGAGAGCTGATCTTCGGATGCGGTGAAGGTACGGCCGAGGGCAGGAGAAACGCCGAGCGTCGAAAACATGGTCCATTCGCACCGCGCGGCATGCACGCGCTCGGGAAGCTGTCCGCTCGCGGTGGAAATATTGTAGTTCACGCCGTCGCCAGAGATCAGCGCCGTGCTCTCGAAGTCGTGACTCTCTTTGCGCCAAGCGTCGTAAATTCCGCCGGATACGATGTTGTAAAGAAACTTCCCGTCGGCGCTCTCTTCGTAGAGCCGGACGAGCCGGGAGGGGTCCTTGAAGGGAAGCGGCTCCAACAGCACGGATTTGACTACCGTGAAAAGCGCCGTGGTGGCCCCCACCCCAAGCGCGATCACCAGTATCGCGATGGCCGAAAAGCCCGGCGTGCGGCGGAGCGCACGCGCGATTTGGCCCGTGTCGCGAGCGAATTGCTCGATAGAGGTCCACATGGATTGCGATGTGGCAGATTTAGGTTGCTGACTGTGGCGCTTGGTTGTCGGCATTGCGCTTTTTCGGCTGCCTCTAGAAATAAAGACGCGATGGGCAGGCGTTTTGTCACAGTGTTGAATCATTTCACCGGGTTGGAGCCTCCTAATCGGCGCCCACGCACGCGGCTGTGCTCTGGCGCTGACTTCCATGAGTTGTTCGCGATTTCCTCAATTCTCCAGCCGCGCAGGTTGTTTTCTCCGTAGATTCTTTGCAACATTTGTTCCCCTGCGACGTCTAACCTCATTGAGGGTAGAGGCTCTACCATGTCACTTAACAAAAAGTCCGGGGCCGAGCGGGATTCGCGTCCCGACCTTTTGCAGGGTACGCTGGACATGCTGATTCTTCGCACGCTCTTGTTTGGCCCTTCGCATGGCCACCAAATCGCGAAACATATCCAGCGGACAACCGAGGATGTACTGCTCGTGGAGCACGGGTCCCTTTATCCCGCGCTTCACCGGCTGGAAAGAAAGGGCTGGATCGCGGCGAAATGGGAAAAGGCCAAGGACCGCAATCGCGAATTCAAGTTCTACCGGCTTACAAAAACAGGACGGGCACAACTGCACATCGAGGAATCGAAGTGGAACCAACTTGCGCGCGCAATTGGCCGAGTTCTTTCGCTGGCGGAAGAGAGTTGATATGGGCTGGCGCAGAATCGTTTTTTGGAAAGCAGACCCTCATTGGCGCGCACGGCAAAAAGATCTAGATCGCGAGCTGCGAGTTCATTTAGAACTCGAAGCGGAAGAGCAGCAAGAGTCAGGTTTGCCGGAAGAAGTAGCGCGGCACGCGGCGCGCCGCGCCTTCGGAAACGTGACACGCGTTCACGAGGAGATTCGCGCTATGTCGATTCCGCTGTGGTTGGAACAATTCCTTCAGGACCTGCGATTCGGTTTGCGGATGTTACGCAAGTCTCCAGGGTTCGCTTCGGTGGCAGTACTGACACTCGCCCTCGGAATCGGCGCAAACACCGCGATCTTCAGCATGATCAATGGAGTGCTGCTCAGCCCGCTGCCTTACAACGGGCCTGAAGACATCGTGGTGAAGAAAGAAAACGAGTCACTGCTCAATGTGATGGAGATTCAGAGGCGGGCGACTGGATTTTCCCAGGGCGGTGCAATCAACGCGCAGCCGATGGACTATACCGGCGGTTTTGAACCGTTGCAAATCCAGGTTGGGGTTGTTGATTCGGGTTTCTTCGAAGTACTCGGTATTCCGGCGATGACGGGGCGGGTTATTTCGGCGGCGGAAGATGTGCGTGGAGGGCCGCGCGTCGCAGTGGTCAGCTATTCGTTCTGGCGAGGTTATCTCGGAAGCGATCCGCATGCCGTCGGCAAGACGATCGCCCTCAACGGGAATTCGTACGCCGTGATTGGCGTGATGCCCGAAAGTTTTGTTCCGCCAAGGGAGCATGCCGACGTTTTTGTTTCGCTTTGGGTGGCATATCCCGGAGACGCCACATCGCGCGACTTGCATTCCATGCATAGCTACTGGCGGTTGAGGGAAGGTGTGAGCATTTCGCGAGCGCAGGCGGAGATGGCCGCGATCGACCATCAGCTGGCGGAGCAGTTTCCTGAGGAAAAAGTTCGACGAACGCATTTAATTTCGTTGCGTGAGTTGCTGATCGGAGACGTGCGCCCGACCCTTCTCGTGTTGTTCGGAGCTGTTAGCCTGGTGCTGCTGATTGCCTGCGCGAATTTCGCCAGCTTGCTAATGGCACGCGCCTTTGCGCGCCGCCAGGAAATGAACATTCGCGCGGCACTCGGCGCCGGCCGCGGCCGATTGATTCGGGAATCGCTGGCGGAGAGCGCGCTACTTTCGATCATCGGTGGCGCAGCGGGATTGGCGTTCGCGGAGTGGGGCACCCGCACGCTGCTGGCGCTCACGCCCGAGAAATTGATCCGGCTGAACGGCATCCACACGGAAACGCGCGTGCTGCTGTTTGCTTTTGTGGTTTCAGTATTGACCGGGATCATTTTCGGTACCGCACCGGCTTTGCTCACCGCCGCACAGGATGTTAGCGGAGCACTCAAAGAAAACAGTCGAAGCACAACCGCGACCGCGGCCGGACATAGAATTCGCAAAATACTAGTTACGTCGGAATTGGCGCTTGCTTTGGTGCTGCTCGTCGGAGCCGGGCTATTGATCAAGGGGTTCTCGCGATTGCGTTCAGTGAGCCCTGGGTTCAATCCCGCCGGAGTGCTTTCGATGTATGTCCAACTGCCCACGTCGCGCTATCACGAAATCCCCAAGCAGACGCAATTCCGCCGTGAGATAATGGCACGCTTGAATTCACTCCCAGGGTTGCAAGTGGGAATGGTGAGCGATATCCCGCTTGGCAAAAATTACGTGGGCCACAGAATGATCATTGACGGGCGTCCCGCGATTCCCGTGGGTGCAGAACCAGTGGTGCAGACTCTCGCGGTGATGGGCGATTACTTCCGAGTGATGCAGATTCCGCTGCGCGCTGGCCGCGACTTCACAGAAATGGACCGGGAAGGGCAGCCGCTCGCCGCGATCGTGAACGAGGAGCTGGTGAGACAGTATTTCCCAAACGGCAACGCAGTGGGCGCGCGCATCCATTGGGCGGGGGACGACGGACCTCCACAATGGATGAACATCGTCGGCGTTGTTGGCGACGTGAAAGATTCCGGACTAAACCAGCCGGTCGATCCTGCGGTCTACACGCCGTTTGTACAGTCGGATGAGAGGTGGAGGCATTGGATGACGTTGGTGATCCGGAGTGACAAGCCAGCGGCCGGGATTGTGGCGCAAGTGAAAGCACAGGTTTGGAGCCTCGACCGGCTGATTCCGGTGAGCGACATAAGCACGATGGATGAGTTGATGGCCGTCTCGATCGCAGAGCAGCGGTTCAACATGCTGCTCTTGGGAGCTTTTGCGGCGCTCGCGCTGATTTTGGCCAGCGTTGGAATTTATGGCTTGATGAGCTACACCGCCGGCCAACGAACACATGAGATCGGCATACGAATGGCGCTCGGCGGGCAGCGAAGTGATGTTCTGCAATTGATTTTGGGCGAGGGAGCAAAACTTGCCGCGGCCGGCATCCTCATCGGAATTGTTGGAGCGCTTGGTCTGACGCGCCTGATGGCTAGCTTGCTCTTCGAAGTGAAGCCGGCCGACCCTGCGATATTTGCGGTGGTCGCGATGTTGCTGGCACTCGTTGCGCTTGCCGCGTGCTACATTCCGGCGCATCGCGCGATGCGGACCGATCCGATGGTCGCGTTGCGGCACGAGTGAGGAGCTTGCGACTCAATTCCGACTGCTGCGCGAATTTGGTTCGGGGGGAACGTTCAAGCCAGCGGCGCCGGTGGCCTGTAACCCTTGGGCTCGCCGGATCAAGTTTCGGAGCCGATGACTGTGATGCAGATTCCCGCACTCCGACTGTAAAAAACTCAGTTACGTCCAGACCGGTGAAATCTCGAAGGGTTTGCATGTCGACAGTTTTATATACAATCGTGTGGGTGAAAGCCCAGGAGGCCGAAATAAGTGATCGAAAAAATTGGTCGGGGCGAGTGGATTTGAACCACCGGCCTCCTGGTCCCGAACCAGGCGCCAGCACTTATTGAAATCTATGGATTCTTGTTGATCCTAAGTGATTGCTGTTGAATGCTTTGCGGCCTGCTTGTTGAGCTGTGTTGAAATTTGTTGAAGTTGGAGGC
This sequence comes from Candidatus Acidiferrales bacterium, assembly GCA_035602725.1. Classification (GTDB taxonomy): domain Bacteria; phylum Acidobacteriota; class Terriglobia; order Acidiferrales; family UBA7541; genus DASTCZ01. Next base: position 28,474 of record DATNLT010000006.1, on the reverse strand, counting down.
TCTCTCCGCTACAAAATTATATACAGTCGCGGGCGATTACTTATTTTGATATTTTGTTGTCATGTGGCCTTGGGAACACGCCGCACCTGCGGTCGTATATAAATATCTCCCTCCGGAGCGTTTTCAGATCCTACCTGATGGTCGCGTGCGATTCAGTCAGCGGTCGGTATTTGAAGATGATCATGAACTGCAACCTGAATATGCAATGTTTGGAACAAGGAGCGAAATCTGGCGCTTTGCAATCGCTAAAGGTATTCGGTTGAGCGGTGGAGGTCTTCCTGCCGGGGTCATCGTGGAAGCGCTTGTCGGAAATGCTCGACATCAGAAATTAATGATCGAGACTCTCAAAAACAATGTGCATGCGCGCGACGAAATTGGAAGTTTTTGTGTCACAGAGGCAATTGACTCACAGCGAATGTGGTCTGAGTACGCTGCGAATGATACGGGGTTTGCAATTGGATTCGACACGAATCATGCCGAATTCAAAAGACTAAGCACGCCCGGGAAATTCGGAAAGGTTTTCTACAGCGATGAACCAGTCGGTAGCGCACTTGCGTCGCTATTGACAAACGAAGCGGCGGGAGACATGTTCCGCAAACGCATGAAGTATGCGTTCGAGCGAGAATGGAGAATTGTTCGTCTGCTTCGCCGACTCGAATTGCACGGCGCGGCGATTTTCATGTCTCCGTTCAATCCTCTCTGCGTTTCCGAAATTATCATCCGGCCAAGATGTAGCGTTGAGGACAGGATTCGCCTTTTGGTCCGAGAGGATGCTCGATACAACCATGTCAAAGTGAAGCGGCTTGACGACCAGCTGAATTGAATTCGGCCTTGCCAACGAAGATCTTACGCGCAATGATCTCTGCTGCTTCCATCATTCTTAGCTGATGCACTTCTTCTTTCGGCGAGGATTGTTACTCTCTCCACATTTCGTGTGCCAAGGGCAATCCATTTAACTCTGCGCGAAGAGATTTCCACCTGGGCAAGCACCTGTCCATAATTTCAACGAACTGGTCATCATGTCGTCTGGCGAGCAAGTGTACGAGTTCATGCACCACAACGTATTCGAGGCAATCAGGCGACTTCTTCGCCAGTTCGAGATTAATCCAAATGCGCCGCGCTTCGGCACTTACAACGACCGAAAATATCAATCAGTAGCCCGTCTCGGGGCGTAGCTCGAACTTGGAGACGAATTCTTGAACAACTGTTGAAGTCCTTCGAGAATGAGCCTGAGCGTGTAAATTGATCATTTTTCATCTGATTTTACGATCACAATTCACTTTGAAAAGTGTCGCTAATTCGCGTGGCGAGGCAGGTCCTAAGCAAGGAAGCTTACCGCATTCGTGGTGCGAAGCTTATTCCCTTCGCCTCATGGAAATAAAGGAAGCAGGCCTTGAACGATTGGCCAGAATCACTGTCGAGGCGGGCGGCAGGTGTTCAGGCGCCAACCGAAAGAAAAACGCTGCTTAGATTTCGTGCAGAAGGAGCGTTTGAGGGTGTGCGCACCCGATATCTCAATGCGGGCGTGTTGTGGTGCGAACGTCGGCGCGCTTGACATGGAACGATAATCTGGTAAACTGCCCAGAACGCCTTCTTAACCAGTATCCATAGGGTCATTCGTTGGCAATGAGGTCGCATATTTTACTTAACACTCAATTTGAGGGCCATCATGAGCGAATGCGATTACTCCACAGAATCAATAGAACGGAAAATGAACGTCATTATCTCGCTGCTTTTACGAATTGCTAACAGCGGCAATGAGCTGACATTTAAGGAGCAGATCCGAGACTTATCGTCTTTTGGGCTTTCTTCCTCCGAAATCGCCGATATTATCGGGAAAAAGGTCGGACATGTGAGTAAAGAGCTTTCTATCCTCAAGAGGGAGTCTAAGTGAACTTATGGAAACTGAAATACTTCAGGCGATTTCTCGACGTCTAGGCGTCTTGATTGCAATTCAAATTAAGGCACAATCCGAAACTTTTTCCATTACGGAAGGAGTAGAACTGCTTTCGCGTTTCGGCATGGGGGCGAGTGAAATTGCCGAAATACTGAACACATCTCCCAACACCGTTAACGTAATGAAGAATCGGATCAAAAAAAGGAAGTAGCATAATGGATACGAAACTCGAAGACCGGATCGAAGAATTGAAGGCCTCCATCGATGTGCTGATACTGCTTGAGCTATGCAAATTAGGCGCGAACCGCGAGGACGTTCGCGAGGCGCTCGGAAAACTGGATAACAATCTGTTTGCGAAAATAAACAGAATCGTGAATCAGAGGAACAAAAACAAAAATGACATCAAAACAAAAAGACATTGAAGCTAGGGACGAACGGGTTGTCGATGTTCTTGAGCGATTTGCCGCAGCGAGTCTTTACCTCAACACCTCGCTTGGGCAAACCGATATCGCTAAGATTCTTGGGATGGGCAACAACCGCGTCAACGAAATATTAAAAGGTATAGAAAAGGAAAAATAATATGCCAAAAAAGAAAAGCCACAGACTCGAACCCATTGAGGAAATTCGTCGTCTCATCATACTTGGTTTGATCAATCAAGGAGTAAAAGGTAAAGATATCGCCGCTGTCCTCGACGTGGATCCTGCCATTATCAGCCGTCTCGTCTCTACCAAGAATGCAAAGCAGCCGAGATAGTACAGATTCTAGCTTATGGAACTTCAGGAACTTGTCGCTAGGGCTCGCCTCTTATTTGAAGGCGCTGATAAACGCCGACGTGTCTTTGAACTTGTAAACGGGAAGCGATCCGCAAAAGAGGTTGCTCGGAAGGCCGGGAAAAAACTTGTCGGAACCTTGCAAGATCTTCAAAAAATGCGCGATCTGGAGTTGATTTCTCCGCGACAGAACAATGATGGATCGTTGATGAAGCGTGAAAATTCCACGGTTTATGAGCGAACACCTCTTTTGAAACACTTGTCGATGTCATATTTCAAGGAACCAGAAAACCTGGTCCGGAAAAAGCCGCAAGGAGGATCCAAGAAATCAAAGGTGCGTGGGCTTTCGGCCATTCCGACTCCTTCGATCAAAGACACATTGGACATCTGTAGTTCCGGCGAAGACCAACTTTACGAATTCAAGATGGCGGGAACCGCAGCAGATAAACTGGCGAAGGAGATTTGTGCATTCGCCAATACAAAGATGGGCGGGATAATTTTCTATGGCGTCGAAGACGATGGCTCCATCGTTGGCGCAGATATGTCCAGGCAGAGTTTCGATCAGAAGATTCAAAACAGTATCAAACATAACGTAACTCCGACGCCAGCCATAAAACTAGTCACTCAGGACGTTCTCGGATACAGAATCATTCTCATCGTCGTGCCGCCATGGAGCAGGCGGGGAGTCCACCATTTTCAAGATAGTGTGTATATTCGCCGGGGAACAAATGTCTTTAGGACGAAAACTGACGAGACGAGAAAGCTTCACGACGGAGAATACGTAATCTAATTGGTCAGAAATGAGCAAACCATTACGAAAGGAAATCCGCGAGCATTTAAGCAAGACTCTCGATATGGCAAGTGGGTCGATCGCGGTACGTATTTCTGAAATCAAGAATAACCATCCACAACTTACGCCTGCAGCCGCAGCCCAGATCCTTGCCAAGAGAAAAAACCGTTCGATAATGCGGTTTCTGGATGAAAATGATAAAAGATCTTTAGCGAGCATTGGACCTCTGATAACCGCGCCGATTGTGAGGCGCAAAGCTGGTGCTAGGAACAACAGGCGGACGGCAGCAAAGCCAATTTTGATTTTTTCATCCTCCGACCCGTTCATCGCTCGACATATTGATGAGATTAACGGGACTTACAGCTCAAACTGTTGTACTGCTACCTTCATATTGTGCCGCAAGGTAATGGAAAATCTTATCGTTCGAATATTGAGCGCCAAATTCACTTCGGTAAAGGACAGGGTCTTATACGAGGATTCCGCGAGTCGAAGGTCTTTGGATTTTAGTGTCGTACTCGACAATTTATATAAGTCGCGCACCAAATTTTCCATCTCGACCTCGAAGGTCATCGAACGAATAAAACAAAAAGCTACGCCATTCAAGAATGATGCAAATGACAAGGCCCATTCACCGTTCCACATCGCTTCGAAAGGGGAAATTGAAGCCGCAAATGTCCAAGAAATCTTCGATCTGATCATGGTGGCGATGAAGGAAGTTGGACTTTGAAGTTGATTGGCAGGCTTGTCTCGATATTTCCCTGCGATAAAACGATAACTATTTCTCCATGGGAAATCTCATCTCCGAAATCACCTACACCGGTGTGCATGAAAAGGCGGAGACCCATTGAAATCCTGCGTTTGGTTCGAAGAGCGTCGCGCGTCACCTACCGGCCGGCTCGGAGGTTCCATCATCTTTTGCCGTGATTGATTGTCAGGGAGGACGAGCGTATCTACAAAATTATATACAGTGGATTGGACCAAAGCCCAGGTGCGCTAGATAAGTTATTGAAAAAATTGGTCGGGGCGAGTGGATTTGAACCACCGGCCTCCTGGTCCCGAACCAGGCGCGCTAGCCAGGCTGCGCTACGCCCCGAAGTGTGGCGAGATAAACCGCACACGAGTTTAAGCTACGCCGCGCCGCTTCGCAACTCAGCTCGCCAGACGAAGTGTCCTACCCTTTCGAATGCCAATTTCGCAGCGCTGGTGCGCTCACGGTAGCGCGTCCTCCCGGAAGTAATTGATCCTACGTGCCTAACGTTCCTTATGCGACAGCACGGCACGTTTGCGCGCGCGCAAATGCAGGCTTACTAGGTGAGCCGTTCCGCCGCGTCATGCGTCAAATAGAAGTAAGGGCGCTATCCATTGGTAGCGTTCCGAGGAGGGCCCGTGGCTGTAGTGGCAATGGAGCTATCTTTGAGCGAGGAAGAGCGCGAAATTCTATCGGAAGCGCTTAATGGAATTCTCTCGTCTCTGCGGCAGGAGGTTTATAAAACAGAGAACTACGATTACCGGAAACAGCTTCAGCAAAAAGAGGCGGTGTTGAAAGGCTTGCTTTCGCGGCTGGGTCCAGCACGAATTGTTGGAAGCTCGTAGGCCGGCCACCGCATCGAATTAGTGGGACTGAAGTTTAGCTTGGTCGGCAGCGGCCGAACGGCCTTGAAGCACTTCCGATCAGGACTTTCAAATAACGAAATAATCGTTCACCTGGCTCGAACCAACACAGAGAATGAGCGGCGAATTGGTAGCTAGGCCGGGTGTGCGGAACAAGGTTCGAAATTGAGTTCTAAGCGGGCGGAGTTGAGGCCGCCTGCCAGGCCCCTGATGTTCAGGAATTTCCGAAGGAGTGCAGGAGGAATCATCCATGAATACGGAATTATCGTCATCGCGCCGCAAAGGCTCGGCCATCGTGCTGGCCGCGGCGCTTGTGATTGGAGGAGCGATCGGGGCAGTCGCCATGTCGGCGCATTCGCATCTCGCGCAGAATGGCAATGCACACATCGCTTTGGTTTCGGCGCCTGACGCGGCTCGGGTTGCCAACTCAGTTTCCTTTACCGCGGGCTTTGCGCCTGTTGTGAAAAGCGCCGTGCCGGCGGTCGTAAATATTTCTTCCACGCGCGTAGTGAAAACGCGTGGGCAGCAGACGCCATTTCTCAATGATCCCTTTTTCCAGCAATTCTTCGGCCCCGGCATGCAGCAACAACAGCAGCCGCAGGAACAGCGCGAACATAGCTTGGGGTCCGGCGTGATCGTCACGCAGGATGGCTACATCCTTACGAACAATCACGTCGTCGAAGGTGCCAAGGACATTGACGTCGAACTTTCCGATCAGCGCCACTTCACCGGCAAGGTGATCGGCACCGATCCGCGGACGGACGTGGCCGTGGTCAAGATTGCAGCTTCCGGTTTGACGGCGATGCCGCTCGGTGATTCCAAGGGTCTCCAGGTGGGCGACTTCGTGTTGGCCATAGGCGAACCGTTTGGTCTCCGTTCCACAGTGACCATGGGAATCGTTAGCGCTACGGGTCGTACCAGCTTGGGTATTGAAGGACAGAACAGCTACGAAGACTTCATCCAGACTGACGCTGCCATCAATCCGGGCAATTCCGGCGGCGCGCTCGTGGACGTGCACGGCGAACTCGTTGGGATCAATACGGCCATCCTGGCCGGTGGCAACAGCGAAATGGGCGGCGAAGGCGGCAATGAAGGCGTCGGCTTTGCGATTCCCGTTGATCTGGCGCGCAACGTCATGACGCAAATCGTCGAACACGGGAAAGTTACGCGTGCGCAACTCGGTGTTTTCATTGGCCAGCTCACTCCGGCTCTTGCCAAGCAGTTCGGGCTTTCCAAGGCGGAAGGCGCGTTGGTGCAGGAAGTGCCAGCAGATAGTCCCGGTGCGAAGGCTGGACTGCAGCGTGGTGACGTGATCCTCGGAATGAATGGCCAGCCGTACCCCGATTCGCAGGCGCTGCGTTTGGCGATTTCGGAGATGGCGCCCGGAACCGTCATTCACTTGAATGTGGTCCGCAACGACAAACCGCTGACCATTGATGTGAAGCTTGGCGAGATGTCGGATAACGAGCAGGCGTCAAACAACGATCAAGGAGAAAGCGACGGTGCTTCCGGATTGCTGTCCGGCGTGCAGGTAGAAAACGTCACGCCCCAGATCGCGCGCAGGCTCAATATTTCTCCGGAGACCGACGGTGTCGTCGTCACGCAAGTATCGCAGGATAGCCCGGCAGCGGAAGGCCAGCCGACGGGTCTACAGCGCGGCGATATCATCGTGGAAGTAAACCATCACGCCGTTCACAACGTGCGCGAGTATCAAGACCAGCTCTCGCACGCAGGCAAGGATTCCGTGCTCCTGCTCGTGAACCAGGGTGGGCAAACGTTCTACACCGTCATTCAGGCGCAGCAATAAGCCTGGATGGCATAGCTCTTAGGGCTTCGCCCGATTCGTGAACACGAATCCACTGGCGCCGGCAGGCAACACCTTCGGCGCCAGCGTCCGGCCCTAATACCCCGGCAAGGTGCCTCCGACTTTGCCGGGTTTTCTTCTTGTATGGAGTTGTGTCGGTTGTCGTTTCCCAGGTTTGCCGTCGCCCGCATTCCTGCTTAGTCCGGTAGCCTTACGATCCTCGCGTCGCTCATCGCTTCAATTTTTCGAATCGTTTCGAGAATCGAATCCGGCACTTCTCCATCAAGTCGCACCAAACCCATCGCGTCGCTGGCGGGCTGTGCGCTCCTCCTGCCCAACGCAAATGTGGAGATGTTCATTCCGCGCGCGCCCAGCGCTGTGCCCACTTGACCGATCACGCCCGGCACATCACGATTCCGGAAGAAGACCATCGTGCCAGCTAGCGGAGCCTCGAGACCGACGCCATCGACGCTCAAAATGCGCGGCGACACGCCGTTGAGCACGGTGGCTTCGGCGGCCGTGTGCTGCAGCCCGTGAGCAGGTCTCACAGCAACCTCAATCGTATTCGGGTAACCATGCTCGCGTCGCCGCGTACGCTCCTCCACCACAAACCCTCGCGCCGCCGCGAATGGTCCGGCGTTCACCAAGTTCACCTTTTCATCGAGCACGGCATTCAGCAAACCCGCCAACACCGCATTCCGGAGGACGGCTGCGCCTAATTCGGCGGGCTCGCCGGCAAATGCCAGGTCTACTCGTTCAAAGCGTCCTTCGGCCACCTGAGCCACGAACGCGCCTAGGCGCTCTGCCGCCTCGATCCAGGGCTTGATGCGGCGGTATTGCTCGCCTGAAAGCGACGGCAGGTTGACGGCATTGCGCAGCACGCCCTCGGCCAGATAATCGCGCACTTGTTGCGCGATCAGCGTGCCCACTTCCTCCTGCGCCTCGCGCGTGGAGCCGGCGACGTGCGGCGTGCCGATCACATTCGCGAGGCCGATCAGCGGCGAATCCTTCGGAGGTTCCACTGCAAATACGTCCAGCGCCGCGCCAGCCAGTTGCCCGGATCGTAACGCTTCCGCAAGTGCGGCCTCGTCCACCAACTCACCTCGCGCTGTGTTGATCAGGCTCGCGCCACACTTGCACTTTGCTAGCGAAACCGCATTGATGATCTTTGCCGTGGCGGGGCTGAGCGCCAGGTGCAACGAAATGTAGTCGGACTGCGCGAGGATATCGTCAAGCGGCAGGAGTTTTACGCCGGCATCGCGCGCTGCCGCTTCGCTTACGTATGGGTCGTGCGCGATCACGTGCATTTCCAGCCCGCGTGCGCGTTGCGCGACTTCATTGCCCACGCGGCCGAAGCCCAGCAGCCCCAGCGTCTTGCCGCGTAACTCGGTGCCTGTGCCGCCGGATTTCTCCCAACGTCCCGCATGAATCGCGGCGCTCAGTTGCGGAATACGCCGTGCCAACGACATCATCAGCGCCAACGCGTGCTCCGCCACGCTGACGGCGTTTCCACCGGGCGTGTTCATCACCAGCACACCACGCTGCGTTGCCGCCGCGAGGTCCACGTTATCCACGCCCACACCGGCGCGGCCCACCACTCGCAATTGCTTCGCCCCTTCGAGCAATTCTGCCGTAACTCGCGTTGCGCTCCGCACGATCAACGCGTCCGCATCGGCGATTGCCACGGCAAGTTCGTTCTTGCCCGGCGTTAGGACCTCCCAACCCTTCGCCCGTAGCAATGACAGCCCTTGCTCGCTGATGAGGTCGGCGACCACGATTTTCATAGTGCTTCGAGGTTACGGAGGTGCGTTGACGCTGTCAAATACGCTTCGCATAAGCGATTCCCTGCGCTTGCGTCCGCCGCAACTCTGGTTCCCGCCGGGCCCAAAGTACCTCGACCCGCGTGCTATAGTTATTTTCCCGCAGAGGTGAATTGCAATATGACAACGCTCGAACGCATTCAGCAGGACCTGGTTGGCGCGATGAAGTCCAAGGACGAATTGCGGCTGAGCGTCCTGCGCATGGTGAAATCCGCGCTCAAAAACAAGGAAGTCGAAAAGATCCGGCCGTTGGACGAAGCCGAGGCGATGCAGGTCCTGCAAACGCTGCTCAAACAGCGGCGCGAATCCGTCGAAATGTTTACCAAGGGGGGGCGCACCGACCTGGCGCAGCAAGAAACAAAAGAAATCACCGTGCTCGAATCGTACTTGCCCGCTTCGGCCGGTGCCGAGGAAATGGATTGCGCGATCGAATCCGCCATCACCGAAACCGGCGCGAATTCGGCGAAGCAAATGGGTGCCGTGATCAAAGCCGCCAGGACCCATTTGGAAGGCAAGACCGTCGATGGCAAAGCGCTCAGCGATCGCGTCCGCACCCGGCTCGGCGGAAGCTGATCTCCTCTTCTCGCGCTTTCTGAGACAGCCCTTTTCATTTTGACCTCGCTTCCCCTCGCCGGGTATTCTGCCCGCGTGCCCCTGCCCGAAACGATTCCGGCGCGCTACACGGAGGAAGAAGCCGACAATTTCAGCATCCGTCCGGTCAAGCGGCAGAATTTTCGTTTACGCGAATTGATTGACATGATTCTGCGTGTGACCGGCAAGGATCTGCCACGCGTGCAGCAGATCTTGCGGTCCGGCACGATCGTCTACCATTTTTACCGTTACTGGTGGCAGGGCTTTGACGCAGACGCCAGCGAACTCGCCGTCGTTCTTGCGGAATTTCCGGGAGATGACCCGGCGCGTCCTTTTCGGGCCGAAGCTTGTTACATGGTTTTGCTCGAGGGAAGTTCGGCGGTGCGTAAGCCGGTGGAGATCACTCGTGAAGCCGCGGAACGCAAGCCGCTCTTTGGCGCTCACAGCTTTTGGGAGTGTCTACTTTCGCGCGCGCAAGAATCGGCTCCCGTCTATGAGGGCTATTCGTTCGATCGCGCTGCCGATCTCTATCAGGTGGAACTAACGGCGGGGGAATCGTCGAGCCTACAACGTGACGCCTCGCGTCTCGCTCCCCGGGCGGTGCGTCTTTCGTTGGAACTGCTGACTCCCATCGTGCGGCTCATCTTCATTCTGCCGCGTATACGCTGAGGGTACGCACCTATTGCGAAGCCTTTCGCAGCACGACGCTCGAGGTTTCATCGGCGGCGACTTCGCGATTGAATTTGCGCAATTCGCCAAGCTGATCCACGGGCACTAGCACCTGTTTTACTTGGTAGGTCCGCGTATAGCGAATCTTGCCGTTATCCACCTGGATCTGGCTCTTGTAGCTTGCAAATGGTGCATCCGCCTGCATCGGACGTGGTGCGTCGTCCACCACATAGCCGGGCGGCAGCGTGATCTCAAAATCGTCGGTTTGCAGGGAAGCCTCGCCGAATTCCACCGGGAAGCGGCGCGATTCCTCCTCCGCGACCGCTGAGGATTTTTCTCCCAGTACGCGCGGCCGCACCATTAGTAACCCTCCTGCCGATTTCGCATATTGATCGGCGGTAAATTGATAATGCAAGCCGAGAGAATCACCCACGCGATCCAGGTTCGTTACCGAAGCACGCGTCAAATGAAAGCCTGCCAGGAAGCCGCCGAGAAAGTTTTCAAGCACTTTGGCCCGCTCTCCACCGGCTGCGGCAAGAAGCTGGGCACGCTCGTCGGATGCTTCAGAACCCACTCGTGTTTCGTCCACTGTTCCGGATAACGAGCCATCCGGATTGAGCTGCAGCGTTGCGTGGCGCACCAATTGGTTGGTAGCCGGGGCAAGTAGAGGCAACCGTACGAGCTCGCCACCCGCGGGTCCGGAGACAAGGACGTAGTTTTCCTGCAGCGGCGAAGGCAGATAACCCAATGGCACATAGGTATCGGTCGGATCGAAGAAAAGTACGCGCCCGAGCTTTGGATCGGTCACCGCGGCGAAAAGGTCCTGCGTGGGCTCGCCCTCGGGAATCGGAATCGCCACAATCACGTGGTTGAACGTAATGGCTGATGCGAAAGCTGGTATCACCACTCCGCGATCCACCTGCGCCAAAGCGTAATAGGATTCGATGCCCGCCTCATGCAGCATCACGCGCAGTAAAGTAGCTTTATCCTTGCAGTCGCCATATTGGTGCCGGAAAACATCTCCCGCATTGTGCGGTTGGAATCCTCCAATCCCAATTTCGATGGCAACGTAGCGAACGCCGCTCTGCACGTACGAAGTCAGCGCTTGAAGTTTGTCGCGCCAAGTTGTCTTTCCGGCGGTTAGTTCCTTTACCTTTTGTTGAATTCCTGGCGTGGGCTGTAGGGCTTGCGCGGCCAGACCCGCGTACCACGCTCCGATTTGTTGCCAGTTCGTGGGACCCAGTGCCGCGCTTTCCCCGGAGGGCGGGTGATACGTCACGCCCAGGCGGCCCACGACCGATTCTACCGGCGGCATGTAGTCTTCATGTTTAATTGCCGGGACATTAGCCACTTCCCACACCGTTTGGGTGGGTGTGGTACTGAGCGGCTTCTGCTCATCGTAGTGCATCCAAAAACTGCTGAATTCCCAGGAGCTAGGAAGATTCAGGGTAAAGCGCGCGCGGCGCACTGGAAGCTCACCCTGGAACTCCCATTCGTCCTGCAATATAAAGGGACGGCTTTTCTGTGTGTACTCATAGCCGATCACGTTACCTGGATCGGCGGCCGGAATTTGCAGGATCTTGTGGTGCAGGTCGGAATAAAACTCTTCGGAAAAGCCGATCTCCGCGGCGTCTTTTTCCTTGACGCTATATTCTTTTCCTTGCTTTGGCAGGCACCACGCCTTTATGGACGTGATTCGCGTTTGGCTATCAAACGGCACAAACAATTTGCCGTAATCGCGGCCTTCGGTTCGTTGGATCAAGTAGGCCCGGCGATAGAGCGTTTCGACCTCGCCGTTGTCCTTGACGGTGGTCTGCTGCTCGTCATATAGGATCACCGCTTTGGCGTCGGATTCCTTGCTCGAGGTGGCGTCGCGAGCCGCCTCACGCAACCAAGTGGGTACGTCATCAGCCGCAGCCGAAAATGTCGTCAGCAGTACCAATCCCAGAAGTGCAGTCGCGCTACTGCCGGCCGGCAGATACCGCTTGCGGCTGTAGGACTGCCTGTTGATCGTCGTCTGCCTTTGCGGTGCTGAAAAATTTGCGGATACCGGCATAGGACCCCACTTGGTAAAGAATGCCGCCCACTACCAGCTTTCGCTGAAAGTGAATGGTGTCGCCTTCCTGTTTTTCGGAGATTTCGTAGTGCAGCTTGCCCCCCGGTTCGAGAGTCTGCGGTGGGGGAATGGTTTCTACGCGGAACGTCTGCGGCAGGCGAATGGTTACGTCATCCGCTTCCTCATACGGGAAGGAAAAGTAGACCGGTTGTTGTCTGGAGGCGTGCTCGAAAAGCTGCGGCCGACCAGCATCGTAAAGTCCCATAGTCATCAGTACGCGCCGGCCCGCCGATTGAAACATTCCCGGTAAACGCAGATTGCCCTTTACCTCAATAGGCTCATCGGCCTTATCCCAACCCGTGATGCTGGTGATTTCAAACTTTGCGTTTGAGGGAAACCAATACTTGATTTCATTTAGGATGAACTTGCGTTGGCCCGCTTCGTCTTCCTGGCGCGTGTCTTCGCGGTACTGCAATGCGCGTTGACCAGTAAAGCGAGCATCGAAGGGACCTACCAGCCAGCCGTTGTCTTCGAATACAAGCTGCGCGCTTCGCTCGGTGGCAGATTTCTCTCCCGGTGTTCCAGGCACCGCCATCCAGGCCGCTCCTTGTTTTGTAGGACGAAAGCCGGTGACACTATCCTCGTACCAAGGCAGCATCCCAAAAGGACAAAGCGTTGTGGCCGGGTCAAGGAAATAGTCCCTTTCGCCCGCATGTACCCACGCGATGTCGGCTTGGAGTTCCTTTTCATCCTGCAAGCCTTTGTCAAACATCGCCTGATTTCTGGGCGCGACCCACACAATGCCTGCGTCGAAACCCGCCGCCTGCGCCAGCCCCACAAACAGGCGGTTGATGTCAAAGCCCGAACCCGCTCCGTGTTTCAGGACGTCCGCGACATTGGAATTGTCCTTGAGCTTTTCGCGCTTTTCTTCCTGTGCCGTCTTGTCGTTTTCTTCCTGAGTGGTGTTATGAATTTGCTGCGCTCGGGCATAGAGTTTCCGTAACCGCGTTTCGGGAGGATCATTCGGGCTGAAGGCTTGCTCCGCGGCTTGGCGCACCTCGGCATGCTTGCCGATGAAGTGATCGTTCTCGTCGGCCCAGTTCTTCGCGACCTTGTTCCAGAAATCGTCCGCGTTGTTCGAGCGTTCGATATCGGTGTATACGAATTCGATATGTCCCCGAAGGTCGTCCTCCGGTAAGCCGTATTCTTCCTTCGGCAGGCCGGCGACGTCGCTGACCTCCAGCGCATACGAGCCGTCTTTCTGCTTTTCGGGCTTTACATTGGCGGGCAGGTGAACGGTACGCCAGATCAAGCTCGCACGCACGACGCCTTGAAACGGTTTGTAGACGAATCGCGCTCGCTTTGTGTAGAGCTCGCCCTCTACCGGCCAAGTCGCGCCATACACATAGTCTGAGTCTCGTTGGATCCGGTAGCGATATTCGATGATGCTTCCGGGAGAAACATCCGGCAGTGTAAATGTCTTTGCCAGCACGCGAAGGCCGCCTACCTTCACGATCAACTTCTCATATACCTGGCCATCGAATTCGATCACTCGTCCGTCCGGGTGGGTGGTTCTGGCCCGAATGTTCTGGACGTTTTGGGACCCCTTCAAGAAGGGCACTTCCACGTCCGCATACTTCTTACCTTCGTCGCTAAAAATCTTCACGCGATAATAATGATTCTCGGAGGAGCTTGTTCCGTCGCAAATCTGTTCGCGGTACAGAATCATCGCCTGCGAGCCGAGGCTTGCGGGATTGTCTTTGAGCGTGAGTTCGTCCGCCGAGATGGGCGGCCAGTCATCTCCTGCACGCGTGGGGGCAGGGACGCAAAGATACGAAAGAGCGAAAAGCACAAGAAGAGAAACTACGGATTTCGTTCGCAAGGCTGGGCGCCTCCCTCGATCCGTTTGCGCTACCGGTACCCAAATTCCGCGGAAAGAAGGACCCCATCCCGCACCGACGGGTTGCAGAAGTTGAAAAAGTCTGTACCGTAACGGGGACGTTATCTGGCGCCACTGCGTATTGTCAAGTAGGTATTTAGTTCTATAGGTACCACCCGCCCTCACCGCCATCATGCAACCTGCGCCAGCGAATTGCTTGCCTGCCCGTGCTTCTGATGCTAGCTTGCGCAGCGGCAGGATGGCGTCGGCGGCCGCGCGATCAGCGCCCGCTTCGCTTCGCCGTATCGCGCGGAGGTGCATTTTTGGCCAAGACGAATAAATCCTGGAATTCCGCCGCGCCCCCGGGCGAATTCCAGCCATTCATTGCGCCCGAGGAATCCGTCAAGGAATTTACCATCCGCGCCGTAGTCCTCGGCGCGATTTTCGGCGTGCTGTTCGGAGCGGTTTCTGTTTACGTCGGCTTGCGCGCGGGCCTCACCGTCTCCGCGTCGATCCCCATTGCCGTGCTTTCCATCAGCATTCTGCGAGCGTTTGGCCGCTCGACGATTCTTGAAAATAACATCGTGCAAACCACCGGCTCGGCCGGGGAATCTGTCGCTGCCGGCGTGATTTTCACGCTTCCGGCGCTGATCTTCTTGGGCTTCCCGCTCGAATACACGCGCATCTTTATGCTGGCTCTGCTGGGGGGGTGGCTCGGCGTGCTCTTCATGATTCCGCTGCGCCGGCAGTTGATCGTGAAGGAACACGGCGCGCTCACCTTTCCGGAGGGCACTGCGTGCGCCGACGTGCTGGTTGCCGGTGAGCGCGGCGGATCGTTTGCGAGCCGCGTTTTCTGGGGGCTCGGACTCGGCGGGGTCTATACATTTTTGATGAACAGTGTCGGCGCCTGGCCCGGTCAACCCGAATACCGCCCGAAATGGCTCCCGGGTTCTTCGATCCGCGCTGCCGTGACTGCTGAATACCTGGGCGTTGGCTACATCATCGGACCGAAGGTCGCGGGCATTCTGTTTGCCGGGGGTGTCTTTTCCTGGCTGGTGATGATGCCGGCCATCAAATTCTTCGGATCGCTCGCGCCGAACCTGGCGCTTTATCCGAGCACGATTCCGATTCCGCAAATGACGCCCGATCAATTGTGGTCGAGTTACATTCGGCCCATGGGCGCGGGCGCCGTGGCTGCGGCGGGGCTGATCACGCTGATCAAGACGGTTCCAACGATCGTTTCCGCGTTGACGGCCGGCCTCAAAGATGTGCGTGCGGAGCGCGCGGGCACCTCCGCGACGGGTTTGCGCACGGAACGCGATCTGCCGATGAAGTTCGTGCTGCTTGGGTCGCTCGTGATCGTGGTGCTGATGTGGGCGATGTTGACCTTTCGGCCAGTCCCCGGCGCGCAAACCGGAGTTTTTTCGAATTTGCTGTCAGCCGTCATCGTGGTGGTGTTCGGCTTTCTGTTTGTGACGGTGGCCTCGCGGATTAGCGGCCTGATCGGCAACAGTTCGAATCCCATCAGCGGTATGACGATTGCGACGCTGATGGCTACCTGTGCAGTTTTTCTCCTCGCCGGATGGAAACAGCCGCCATTTGCCGTGCTGGCGCTGATGATCGGTGGCGTCGTGTGTATCGCTTCGGCCATCGCCGGTGCCACGTCGCAAGATTTGAAGACGGGCTATCTGGTCGGCGCAACGCCCGCCTACCAACAGATTGGGCTGATGATTGGCGTGATGGTCTCCACATTTGCCGTAGGCGGCACGTTGATCCTGATGAATAAAGGCCTTGCGCAATACAATCCCGTGGACATACCCGTGAATGTCCAGCAGTTACCTGTCGGAGTAGCGGTCGAGACTCAACAGTACACCTATAACGGCAAGTCTTATGTACTGCTGAACGCCATCGGTTCGTCGCAGATCCCCGATGGAAAGTATCTTTATGATCCCGGCGTCCAGAAAATTGATGTGCAGTGGGTGCAGGGGATCGGCAGCGAGGCGGCTGCGGCCCCGCAGGCGCGTTTGATGGCCACGGTCATCAACGGCATCCTCAATCAGCGTCTGCCGTGGCGGCTCGTTCTGCTGGGTGTATTTCTGGTGATCGGTATCGAGTTGCTTGGTGTGAGGTCGCTGCCTTTCGCCGTCGGCTCTTACTTGAGCATTGCCACTACCATGGCCATCTTTGCCGGAGGACTGGTGCGCTGGCTCGCCGAGCGCGGGCAGAAGCAGGGCTCTGCGTCGGAGAGCGAGGTCAGTCCCGGATCGCTCTATTCGAGTGGTTTGATCGCTGCGGGAGGCGTATTCGGCCTGCTCGCCATCATTTTCAAGCTGATGGAAGATGCGCACTGGCTGCCGAAGGACTTTTTCCTGCTCGGCCCGAAGTTCCTGGGGAGTCTGGCAACGAATTCCTGGATGGGCGTCATCATGTTTTTCTTGCTGGCGGCCTCGCTCTTTATATTTGCCCGCAAGAAACTCGATTAGGCATCCTGCCACCTTTGAATCTTAGATGTCTTTCTGAGGCCCGCTGTCGGGCCGAAGAGTTTGTGTGAACGCATCGCCGGAGTACTGCACTCAACAAGCTTTGTCCTCTTGAAAGTCCATATTTTGACAATGCGCTCCGCAGCCTCTTAGACTGATAGCGATGGGCGTTCCCTACCGCCGTTACAACAGCACCGGCTTCAGCCTGGGCGGCTTTTGGCGCGGAGTTCCCCCGGCCATAAAAACCCTGCTGATCATCATGACTGCCGTCTTCCTCGCGCAGGTGGCAAGCGGAGTCATCTTTGGCGCTGCGGGCCTCATTTGGATCAATTATCACCTCGGACTGGTGCCGCTCGCGGTCGTCAAAGGGCTTCGCATCTGGCAGCCCTTCACGTATATCTTCCTGCACGGCGGTCTATGGCATTTGCTGGTGAATTTGTTCGTTCTGTGGATGTTTGGCGCGGATATCGAGCGCGTATGGGGCGAGCGCAAGTTCTATAAGTATTTCTTCATTTGCGGCGTGGGCGCAGGATTGATTGACGTAGCTGTGAACTGGATTCCGGCGGCGTTTGGCCGAAGCGTTTCAACGGTGCCCACGATCGGCGCGTCTGGGGCAATTTTTGGTGTGCTCATCGCAGCCGCGATGGTGTTCCCCGACCGCCGCGTCTGGCTGCTACCGCTGCCGATCACACTCTCGATGCGTGTATATGTTGCGATCATGGTGGGCATCGAGTTTTTCCTGACTTTGGACGCGCCTGGCGACAATATCAGCCATTTCTGCCATCTGGGCGGAATCCTGGTGGGCTACCTGTATCTCCGTCGCGGTTCGTTTTTTTACAAGGTGCGCAATGCCGGCTCCGACTGGAAGCGTCGGCGCACGCGGCGGAAGTTCGAGGTTTACATGCGCGACCACAGCAAGGATGCCCCGCCCCGCTCGGGCCCGTGGGTGAATTAGCGGTAGTGACGCGCCGGCGCGGCGACTCGCGCTTCGTTTTAGCTCACCGGAAATGTTTCACGGTCGACATGTTTCACGTGAAACAATTTTAATTGCCCCGGAATGAGTCACTTCGCTCGAACATTTCGAAATTCCCCCGAGGATTGGCAAGTCTCGCGGCAACATCCCACGAAAATTCGCCAGTGACAAGCAATCCGTCTCGATTTACCGCTGAAAGCCCACAACGTGGAGCTTGATGAAGTTCGTTGTGCCGCGGATGCCGAGCGGCGTTCCAGCCACGATTCCCACCACTTCTCCGCGCCGCACGAGACCCTCTTCCAATAAGCGCTTCTCTGCGAGGCTGGCCAGGTCATCAATGTTTCGAACGCGCGCGATGCTTCGCGGCACCACGCCCCAAAGCAATGCCAAGCGGCGCCGCGTTTCGGCAAGAGGGGTGAACGCGATGATGGGCGGCCGCGGCCGGTGTTTCGAAATTAGGCGAGCGGTCGAACCTGTCTCCGTAAATACCGCGATCGCGCGCATCGGCAATTCTTCCGCGCCGTGGCAGATCAGTTCCGCGGTCGTCTCCGCCACGTCCCAGGCTCTCTCCGAATGCGGATGCAAAAAAGTGCCGATACTTGATTCGGCCTCGCGAATGATGCGGTCCATCATTTGTACCGACTCCACCGGATACAGGCCCGCCGCCGTTTCCGCGCTCAGCATCAGCGCGTCGCTGCCGTCGAGCACCGCGTTGGCCACGTCCGAAGCTTCCGCCCGTGTGGGGCGAGGGTTTTGCGTCATGGATTCCAGCATTTGCGTCGCGGTGATCACCGGGCGCCGGGCGTCGCGCGCCCGCTGAATGACAAGTTTTTGTACTACGGGTACCCGCTCCGGACTCATCTCGACGCCGAGATCGCCGCGCGCGACCATTACGCCGTCCGCCACATCCAGGATCGAATCCAGGTTCTCGATGGCCTGCGGTTTTTCGAGCTTTGCAATCACAGGAGTGTCGTGCCCCGCGCGGCGTATCGCGCGTTTCACAGTGGCGATGTCGGCTGCGCGCCGCACAAAACTCACCGCGATGTAATTAACGTCATGATCGAGAGCGAAAGCCAGATCGGCGTAGTCTTTTGCCGTCAACGACGGCACCTTCAATTCCACCCCTGGCAGATTGATCCCTTTATGTTCGCCGAGAATTCCGCCGTTTACCACCACGCAGGAAACGGCGTCGCGCCGTGTGGCCAGCACCCGTAATTCGATCAATCCGTCGGAGAGCAAAATGCGGTCACCTCGATGAACCTCGCGTGGCAGTAGTTTGAACGTAGTGGAGACAGCAGACGCGTTGCCGGTGCGCTCGCCCGTTTCGATCGTGAATTTCTGCCCGGCACGCAGCGTAACCGGCAGCCCACCTTCGAGCGCACCCGTGCGAATTTTTTGGCCGCTTAAATCGGCGATGATGCACAGCGGCTTTTGTAGCTTGATCGCGGCCAAGCGAATGCGCGAAACGGTTTTGGCGTGGGTCTCGTGCGTTCCGTGCGAGAAATTCAGGCGCGCCACATCCATCCCGGCACGGATCAGCCGTTCGATCATATGCGCGGAATTGCTGGCCGGGCCGAGCGTGCAGACGATCTTGGAGCGCCGAAAGCTCATAAAAGTCTTGCTTTGCGAGTCCTATTTCTTCGCCACAAATGCAACCACGATCCGATACAGATACTCGACACCTTTGCGGAACGAATCGAGTGGGAGCCGCTCGTCATCCGCGTGCATGCGCAGCACGTCCGTCTCCGTTAGTGGGAAGGGAAGCAGCCCATAGGCCTGCACGTTGTGAAGCCGAAGCTGCGCGGAATCCGTAGCGCCGGTGGACATGAAGGGCATTACGGCGGTTCCTGGGAACACTTGCCCGCTGACCTGCTCGATCGTGTGATAGAGCGGCGAATCGAGCGAAGAAGGAGGCGCGGGCGAGCCTGGATCGGCCGCCACTTCGAAGCGGATTTGCGGATCGTTCACCAGCGACGTCAGATTCGAAATCACCGTTTGGATGGCGTCGCCCGGCAGGAGCCGCACATTCAAATTGGCGCGCGCCTCGGAGGGCACCACGTTCGCGCGCACGCCGGCTTGCAGCATCGTGGGCGCGATCGTGTCTCGGATCATGGAATTCCACACCGGGCTCAGGTCCGAGAGGCGCTTGGCGGCCAGCTCTTTTCGTTCTGTTTCGAGCGCCCGCATCCATTTGCCGGTTTCGTCGGGTTCCACCTTACTGAGCGCTTCGAAATAACGCTCGACGATGGCCGTGAGGTTCACCGGCGGCTGATACGCGCCGATCTTTCCAATCGCTGTAGCCAGATGCACCACGGCATTGTCGGGGCGTGGCACCGAGGCGTGTCCCGAAGTTCCGGTGGCGATCACGGTAACATTTGTGGGAACCTTTTCACTGGCTTGGATGCCGACATACTGCACCTTGCCGTCTTTCAGGATCACGCGGCCTTCTTCGTTCAGCGCGAATCCCGCGGCAAATTTATCCCAATACTTTGCGATGGCGGGCTTGATGCTGGCTTCACCGCCCTGCTCTTCGTCGTCATCGGCCAGGAAGATCACGTCGCGATCGAGCGCCACGCCGCCACGCTTCAGCGCGACGATCGCCGCCAGGTTGGCGGCCACCATGCCCTTGTCATCAATCGTGCCGCGTCCATAGATGTAGCCATCCTTGATCACCGCGGCGAAGGGGTCCACGGTCCACTTGTCCGGCGAAACACCCACGACATCCAGGTGCGCCAGCAGCAGCAAAGCGCGCGAGGGATCAGACATGGCCGATGCATTTAAGCGTCCCACCACAATCGAGCGGGTCGGCGTCATTTCCAGTAGTTCGTTGGGGATGCCCTCTTTCGTCAGGATGTCCGCAACATATTTTGCCGCCGGGAGTTCATTTCCTGGTGGGCTGGTGGTGTTGATGCGCACGAGGTCCTGCAGCCAGCCGAGAGCTTCCTGCGAAAGCGCGTTGAAATCGGGTGCCGTACCTTGCGCCGGGGCGGGTGCCGTCGTTTGCACGATCTGGCCGTGCGCAGGGCCCGCAAAGGCCAGGGCAAAGAGCAACGTGCAGAAATGGAAGCGGCGTATCATCCTGGGTGTCTCCCGGAAGAGGGATGGAAAGCAGCAGCGGCAGACAACTTATCGTATCACGCCCGAACGCCCCAGGAAGCGCCGGAGGCAGCAGGATGTAAGCATTTGAACATCATTTGGATTCGTGGCAGCATCCTAGTTTCACGAGAAGGGGGTCTTATGCGATCGGCCGGTCTTCGAGCCATCATTTTCGGCATATTCGTTCTGTGTCTGGCATTTCCTGCGGGTGAGCTGATAGCGCACGCTGCGGCGCTCCCCGGTACGCATTCCGCGCGAAATCAGGACCAGCAACAAGGCCAGCAGGGCCAGACGCAGCAGCAGACTGGCCAGCAGCAGGGCGAGCAACAACAGCCGCCCGGTGGGTTTTCGATGAATGTGCAGGTTCCGGTCGTCGATCTCGACGTGGTAGTCACGGATGGCAACGGCAATTTTCTGCCAAACCTGAAGAAGGAAAACTTCCGGGTCTCGGAAGATGGCAAGCCACAGCAGATCGCGAATTTTGGCGCAACCGACGCCCCGATCACGATGGTATTGCTGATCGAGTTCAGCAAGCTTGGCGGGGAGTGGTATGCCTATAACTCAAAAATGTGGGCGGCACAGTTTCTGGGTAACCTGAAGCCGGCGGATTGGATCGCGCTCGAGGATTTCGATTTGAAGACGCGCGTGGATGTGGACTTTACCCACAATTCCGGCGAAGTAATGGACTATCTCCGGCAAATGATTTTCCCGGGCTTCCACGAGGCTTGTTTGTTTGACGCCATTCTGGAAACGACCGATCGGCTCAAGGATGTAAAAGGCAAGAAGTCCATCCTTGTGCTCGCCTCCGGGTACGATACTTTCAGCAAGCACACGCTCGATCAAACGATCAAATCGCTCCGCACGACCGATGTCTCCATCTATACCGTGGGCACAGGTCAGTGGGTCCAGGATGCGTACGGGGGCGCGGGCGGGCTCCGCGACATCCGCTACGCGCAAGCCAAGAATCAAATGCATGCGTTTGCGGAAATGACCGGCGGCCAATCCTTCTTCCCGGATTTCGAGGGGCAGATTCCCGAGATTTTTCAGGATATCGCGGCGAGTCTGCGCAACGAGTACAGCATCGGCTACGTGCCGCAGCAAGGTTCGCTCGACGGCAAGTACCACAAAATTAAAGTGGAGCTAGTAGCGCCCGATGGTGGTCCACTGACGGTTACGGACCAAAAGGGCAAGAAGGTGAAGTTTGTCGTGTACACGCGGCAGGGTTACACCGCGCCCAAGGAAGGTGTCGGCGACTAGCGGGTGTCACATCAGTATCCCTGCTCCAGATCGACGCGGTTGATTAACTCGCGGCCGTCGAACCATCTTTCCAGGTTTGCCGTCAGTAATTCCGTTTGCCGAATCCACAACCCTTCCGTGGCCGAACTCGTGTGCGGCGTGATAAACACATTCTCCAGTCGCCACAGCGGACTCTCCGGCGGCAGCGGTTCCTCGGTCGTTACATCGAGCGCAGCGCCCGCGATGCGCTTTTCCTGGAGCGCCGCAATCATGGCTTGCTCGTCCACAAGCGTTCCGCGCGCCACGTTCAACAAAAATGCGCTTCGCTTCATCGCCGCAAATTGCTTCGCGCCAATCATGTGCCGCGTCGTGGGCGTATCAGGCGCCGCAATCACCACGTAATCGGCCTCGGGCAGCAACCGGTCGAGTTCCGCCACCGGCGCAATCCGCTCCGCGAGAGATGCGTCGCCTCGGCCGGATCGAGTCACTGCTAGAATGCGCATGCCGAACGCTTTAGCCAGGCGTGACAGCTCACTGCCAATCGCGCCCATACCGACTAGTAGCAACGTAGCGCCGTGCAACTCCGAAGGACGCGGCGGGCCGTCCCAGATCTCCTGCTGCGCCCAGTGACGCTTGGCTTGATAACGGAAGGCGTCTGGAAATTTGTGCGCCATCGCCGCCATCATTCCGATGATGTGTTCGGCCATTGGAATCGCGTGGATGCCGCGCGAATTCGTCACCACCACGCCGCTCGATTTCACGTCGGGGCGGATCAAATGCGTCACGCCCGCGGCCGTTACGTGTATCCATTTTAGTTTGTGGGCCATGGCGAGTTGCTCGGGCGTCAGCGTAAAGCCTGCAAAAATGTCGGTGTCCGGCAATTCGGGAGGCAATTGCGAGTTGTCTTGGAGCAACACCACGCGCATCTCTGGCCAGCGCGCGCGAATCGCCGCGGGCAGCGATTCCGGTACGGTCCACAGCGAGAAGCGAAACTTCACACAGAAGACCAATTTTGTTTGAGAAGGACTCGTGCGCGTCGGGGCGGTCATTTTGCTTGCGTGACACGCAGATCGTGGCCCGTCATTTCGGCAGGCTCTCCGACTCCCAGGATACTCAGCATGGTTGGCGCGATGTCCTGCAACGCGCCATTTTCCTTCAGCCGCATCCCGGTTTCATTTGAGACAAGCACCAGTGGCACAGGATTCGTGGTGTGATACGTGTGCGGCCCGCCGGTGACGGGGTCGACCATCGTTTCCGCGTTGCCGTGATCCGCCGTGATCAGCCACGCCGTGTCGGTGGCGGAATCGTGCAACGTCTGCCGAATGCGTCCCAGGCATTCGTCCACCGTCTCCACCGCTCTGATCGTAGCTTCGAGTTTACCGGAATGGCCCACCATGTCTGCGTTCGCAAAATTCATGATGATAGCGTCAAAATCGCCTTTGCGAATCGCGTTCGTCACCGCATCGGCAATGCCGGCCGCGCTCATCTCCGGCTTCAGGTCGTAGGTCGGCACTTTTGGCGAAGGTACCAGGATCCGCTCCTCGCCGCCGAACGGTTTTTCCACGCCGCCGTTGAAAAAGTAAGTCACGTGCGCATATTTTTCCGTCTCCGCGCAGCGCAGGTTCTTGTAGTTCTGGTCGGCGAACACCTGCGCGAGGATGTGCTCGAGCTTTTCCTGTCCCAACAGGTAACGCAGCCAAGAGAACGTCTTGTCGTATTGCGTCATGCCAACAAAGAACAAGTTCTTAGGCCGCTGGGCATCCGCGAACCCGGTGAAGTTCGGGTCGGCGAGCGCCTTGCTGATCTGGCGGGCGCGATCGGCACGGAAGTTAAAAAAGATCACGGCGTCGTCGTCGCGGATCAACGCCACGGGACGTTCCCCACGGGCGCCTTCGGCTTCCGTTATCACGATCGGCTCGATAAATTCATCGGTAGCGCCGCGCTCGTAGCTGGCTCGAATCGCGGCAACAGGATCGGGCGATCGAAATGGGGCGTCACCGTGGACCAGGGCGCGATAGGCGCGCTCGATGCGCTCCCAGCGATTGTCACGATCCATCGCGTAGTAGCGACCGGTAATGCTGGCGATGCGGCCCACGCCTAGCTCGCGAATCTTCTGCTGGAGCTGCTGAACATATTCCACGCCGCTGTGCGGAGGCGTGTCGCGTCCATCCATAAAGCAATGTACGAAAACGCGTGACACGTTTTCCTGCCGCGCCATCTCGAGCAGAGCGAAGAGGTGTTCGATGTGCGAGTGCACTCCCCCGTCGCTGAGGAGCCCGATCAAGTGGAGCTGGCGTTCCCGGCCGCGCGCCATTGCTTCCCGCAACAGCGGCTGCCGCGAAAATTCGCCGGTCTCGATCATGCGAGCGAGCCGCGTGATGTCCATGTAAACGATGCGGCCCGCACCGATATTCAGGTGCCCCACTTCGCTATTTCCCATTTGCCCTTCGGGCAGACCCACAAAGGGCCCGGACGTATGGATCAGCGTATTGGGGAATTTACGCAGCAGATCGTCGTAATTTGGCTTGCGGGCCAGGGCGATAGCGTTGCCTTTTGTCTCGGCCCGGAAGCCCCAGCCGTCAAGAATGGTGAGAACGATAGGTCGCGGTCTCTTCGCCATAGCATGTAAGGATACAGGTTCTTGAGGCGGCTGTTTAGAGGTGCGCGTTCGAAAAAAAATGACCAGTGATAAGTGGCTCTCACAATGAGACAAAGCATTTAGCTTTTTGCACTCGATCGATTCGGGACTAGCCGCAGTACCGTACTTGAAGCCAGCGGGGCATTTGACGTTGCCTACGCCTTATCCTGGGCGTGTAAATGAACGACCTCCCGCCGAATCAGTTCTCCGGCAGTCTCGACGCCGTCGTCGATTGAGATCCACACAACTCCCTGAATATCGCTGGGTAGTTGATTCGGTCCTTTATAGAGGACGATAACCCGGCCAGAGTTGCGTTTGAACTGCCCAAAAAAGAAACCCAGTTCAAAGATAACATTCTGACGCGAGCGTCGCGGTTCGCCAGGCGCTTGAGACAGCGCAGCGTCATCTGGGGTAAGCAGCACAAATACGCAATCAATCTGCATCGAGAAGTATTCAAATTTTTCTATGAGCGTTCTGCCGCAATTCGGTTGTTCGCGTAGCACTAAAGGCTCCGGCCATCCAAGCGAATTCTGTAGATAGTTCTTGAGTTGAAGCAAAGCCACTTCGTCATGGCCGTGCACGATGAAGGCGCGAGGAGACCATTTCTTATCGAGCAACCCCAAACCCTGCAGAGTACTCCTTATGGCTCGCTGGCCCTCTGATTTTAGTACGACAGGTATTCCCTGGGAGCTTGCCCAGCGTTCGGACTCGGAGCCCCAGACATCGCCTGTAATCAAGACAATCTTGAGGTCGGCTCTGTTCTTTCGGAAGCGCCGCGCAACGGCGACACCAGTTAGAAAACCCGCTCGGCTCTCCTCCACACTAATCCCCGATGCGTCTGGATCGTTGGGTAGCATCACGTCCACAATCGCCGTCTGGTATGACTCGGCCGGAATTTTAAGGGCCTCTTGAGCGGAGCGGGCTGACAACACTTCATTCCCCCGGTCCGTTAGCAGTTCCGCGAGCTGAGTTGCGTAGAAGAGATCGTCCTCAACTATCAGAATCGCCATACTTTTTGACCGCCTTCGCCCGCGGCCCGTTCGATCGTCTGAACGACCGTCGCTAGAGGCACTTCGCCCTTCCGAAGATAGTCAATCTTGTATGCGCGAAGAGGACGTATTTTCGACTGATCGCCGATAACACTTAGGCAGACGACGCCTGTCTGCGGCCAGTTTGCGCGGACCTTTTGGATCAAATGGAAGCCTGTTTCTTGTGAGTCTAGGTTCGGATAGTCTTTTCCGGCGGGCATCATAATATCAGTCACAACAACGGAAACCTGGCTCCGCTCCAGCGTTTCCAACGCTAGGCTCATGTCAGTCACAAATAGGCATTCATATCCCTTTGCTTCCAAAGCATAGCGAAGGGGCTCGTGGAACCATGGTTCGTCGTCCACAAATAGAACGGTCTTCATACGGCGCTAGATAAAGGAAAAGCTAAGATGAACCTCGACTCTCTGTTTCTTGGTTTCAAGCCGATTGCTCCCTTGTGCAAAGACATCACGCGTTTCGCGAGATATAGACCGATACCGGTCCCTGCCGGAACCTTTTGTTTCGCCATACTGCCCCGGAATCCGCGTTCGAACAACCGTGAAGTCTCTTCAGCTTTTATCGGCAGCCCCGTGCTGGTCACGGAGAGCAGTAACGAAACTGGAAGGTTGGCGAACGACGCTCGCTGTGCGTCAATTGTAATCGTTGTCTTAAAATCCGCATACTTGACCGCATTTTCCAATAGATTTGAGACAGCTTGAGCGATGAGGTTTTTTACCATTTCCACTTTCTTACCTTGCAGGGCCTCCGCGAACGAGAGTTCGTCCACCACAATAGAAGTTTCGTGTTCGGCCGCCTGCGGCTGAAAGTCGTTTGCCAAATTGATGCAGAGTTTCATTATATCAACAGGTTCGGGCCGCTCTCGAAATTGACCTAACTCTAAGTCGGCTTCGAGATTTGACATAAGAGCAAAATTCTTTATGAGGTGGACCAATATCGTCGCTTGTGAGTAGATGGAGCTGAGCAGCTTAGATTTTCGCTGAATCGGAACCTCGGGGTCTTTCAATGCCTCAATGCTCCACTTGATTGCCCCCAGTGGCGCTGTCAGCTGATGGGCGACGTTTTGCAAATATTGTTGATTAGTTTTTTGTGCCTCTTTCAGCGCAACGTGCAGCGCAGCATTGTCACTCTTGAGTTTGGTTAGCTCTTCTGCAGCTGCAGAGCTTGGGTCGCTCATGGCTCTCGGCTTCTCTGGTGCGGGCATAGTTAGCATATCGTATACAGCTTGGTTAGGTTCTTCAATCGCGATTTGGAAGTATCTGATAGCTGGAATTCGTTTCTCGAAATGAGCCACTCAAGAGCGCCTATCTGCTTCCCGGCAAGGATCAGTGGTCGTTGTAATCGAAGACAAGCTGTCCGTTGGAGACTTCGATGCCGCTTACATTGTTTGGCAGCTTCATCTTTTCCTTGTTCTCGGGCGAGTCGAAAAGATGCTCGGCAGCGGATTGCAGCGTGGATTGGGGGAGTGGCAACGAGCCAAGCGTCCCGCTCACGGGGTCGAAGTGCAAGTAACCGTTTTCCGCGCGCAGATGCCCGTCCAGTTCGAGCGAGAGGTCCGCGCCGTGGAAATTGAAAATGACGTAGGCCTTCACCAGGTCCCCGACGAGGTCCACGCGAACGTCTTTCACCGCGGATTGCACTTCTTCGAGCGTTGGCGCGGGGCTTCCCGTATCGAATTGTGGTAGCCGCGGTGCCACGGCTGGCGTGGAATCAGCGGCTACTGTGCCGGCTGGCGGAATAGCCGTTGCCGGATCTGGCATGGCGGGCTGTGTGCGCCCGTTGATGGCAAGGTTCTGGTTCAGGAACGAGTTTAGTTCCTCTCCGTCGAGCTGTAAGCGGTGCGGAACACCGAGTTTGTCATCTGCTTCGGACGCCCGAATTTTCTCTTCAGCGCGGTGCGCCGCCTCGGGAGTCGCCGCAACTAACGGCGGCGGCGACTTGTGAAACACTAGCGCAAAAAGAATAATCGCGATTCCTAACGCTACCCAACTCGCCGCGCGATAGACGGTGCGAATCCTGGTGAACAATGTCGGTGCGGAAACGGCGTTAAGAGGAGCAGGAGTAGCGGCCGGTGTGTGCTGGGTGGCCTGATTGGGTCCGGGTGACGCAAGCGCGTCCGACTGCTTCAGTTGCACCGGCGTGTAATACGCAAAGAGCGTCGAGCACCGATTGCATTTCGCGGCGCCCTCCTGCTGATTCCCACAATTCGGACACGTGACCATCGCCGATTCCTAGCCTCTAATGGCAACTTATCAGGCAAAGAGCGGCAGAGTGCGGGCGGCACGGGAGCGGTGACGTATGCATACCTGTACGCACGACCAGCCGCTTCCAAACGCCTCACTTACGGCGAAATCCGGGAGTTAAGAGAAGGCCTATCCGTGGGCCAGTGCGCTGCGGCCGGGGAATTTAGCCGCGGCGCCCAATTCTTCCTCAATGCGCAATAGCTGATTGTATTTTGCGATGCGGTCGGTGCGCGATGCCGAGCCCGTCTTGATTTGGCCCGTGCCCATCGCCACCACAAAATCGGCGATAAATGTGTCTTCTGTTTCGCCCGATCGGTGCGAAACGATAGACGCATAGCCTGCCTTGCGCGCCATCTCGATGGCTTCGACGGTTTCGGTCACTGTGCCGATTTGATTCAGTTTGATCAGAATTGCGTTGCCAATTTTCTCGGAAATGCCGCGTGCGAACCGTTGCGTATTAGTCACAAATATGTCGTCGCCCACGAGCTGCACCTGTTTGCCGAGCTGCTCCGTCATCCGTTTCCAACCGGCCCAATCATCCTCCGCCATCCCATCTTCAATGGAAATGATTGGATATTGACGCAACCAGTTCGCCCAGAAATCGGCCATCTGCTCAGATGTTCGCGAAGATTTGTCCGATTTCTTGAAAATGTATCTATCGCTGGTTTTGTCGTAGAACTCGCTGGCCGCCGGATCGAGCGCGATCGCCACCTGATCCCCAGGCTTGTATCCCGCTTTTTGAATGGCCTCGAGAATCACCTCGAGCGCCTCTTCGTTGGACTTCAGGTTCGGAGCGAAACCGCCTTCGTCGCCAACTGCCGTTGAATATCCTCGCTTGTGCAGCACGGCTTTCAAGTTATGAAACACCTCCACG
>DATNLT010000108.1:0-37049 GCA_035602725.1 Candidatus Acidiferrales bacterium | reverse complement strand
CCCGCCGCTATGCAGGAAGCAGGAATCAAGGTTGGATCGAAATTGCCGATCCGATTCTGGATATCGTCCGGGAAACCCAAGTAGTCATACCGCAGTCCGAGATTCAAGGTCAGCCTACGCGTGACCCGGAAGTCGTCCTGCAAGAAGCCAACGAGATCTTGCGCACGATAGTGCCTGGCGAAGAGGCCCACGTCGATCTGATCGCTGCTGGGTGCGCCCTCCAGGAACGTGTCAAAAGTTGAAAAAGAAAAAATGCCCCGGGTATCGAATTCGTCGTCGTCATTCCAGCGGTAGCGCCGCCATTCGAAACCGGCGCGTACGGTGTGTTTGCCGTGCGACCAGGATAGCGTGTCACCGATAGTGATGGACGTGTTCGCGCTTTTCTGGTCCGCGTTCGAGCCCACACCACCAAAGCCCTGTGCACCGCCAGGCGAATAGGTCGATATCCCGGGAACCGAGGCGGCGTCCCATTTCGTCTGTCCTATTTCGCTGACGGTATAGTTTTCGACGACCTTAGGAACCGACGGCAAATAGGTGAAGCCGATGCGCGCCTCGTTGATCAGGTTCGAGGTGAAAGTCTCCGTGTCGGTGAGTGCCGCGTGCTCGTTCTTGGAAAGTGTTGTGACCCCCTGGCCGAGAGTCGAACCGCCGCCCGTGGGCGTGATCTGCGAAATATTGGCCCAGAAGAGCTGGGCTGAGATGTGGTTGTTGCGGAAAAGGTTGCGGTCTACCGTTCCGACGTATTGGTCTTCGTTATAGTCGGTTGGTACCGAGAGCGCGATGCGGCCGGCAAGCGTGCCGACGGTGCAACCCGTCAAGCCTGCGCAGCTTCCCGACGGAAATGCGTAACCACCATATTGTCCCGGCAAAAGCAATAGATTTACGGCCACGGGATCAATGAAGACGCCGGAAGGCAGCCCGCTCGGGAAAAATGCCGTTTGCAACGCCGCGGCGTATGTCGCCTCCGTCTCACCAGCGCTGCGCGTGGGCAAAACAGGCTGACTTCCGGCAATCGTTCCCGAAACTCCGTTCACCTGGCGCGTGCCCTCATACGAGAAAAACCAGAATGTGTCTTTCAGTTTTGGGACCGGACCTCCGAGCGTTCCGCCAAATTGATTCTGGATCAACGTTGGGGTCGGTTTGCTCTGAGCGTTCAGGAAGAAATCATTCGCGTTGAAGTCATTGCTGCGATAGAACTCAAAAATTCCGCCGTGAAGTTTGTCCGTGCCCGACCGCAACACAACGTTAATGTTGCCGCCGGAGCCGCGCCCCTGGCTCGCGTCATACATGCTGGTGCTGACGCGAAATTCCCCGACCGCGTCTGGACTGGGCACAGGAACACCCGAAAGACTATTCCCGCTAAAGCTATTTGCGTCCACGCCGTCCAAGACCAGGTTATTGGAAGTAGACCTTGACCCGGCCACGTTCAACGTGGGAGAGCCGCGGCCTACGGTTGCGGCGCTCTGGATGGTTGCCGAAACGCCTGCTTGCAGCGTGGTCAGGTCCAGGAAGCTGCGCGTGGGCAGCGGGATGCTGATAATTTGCTTGTTCTCGATCACGTCGCCGGTAGTCGCGGTGCGTGTGTCGATCGCCTCGGCGGCCTCCGTCACAGTAACCTGAGTAGAGACGGCTCCCAATTGCAGCTTGGCATTAGCAACCGTTACCTTTGTGACGTCCACTCTAATGTTGTCGAGCACGGTGGAATCGAATCCCTGGGCCTGGACTTCGACCTTATAGGTGCCCGGAGGAAGCAGTGGGAACACGTAGCCGCCATCGGATTGCGTAGTGCCTTTGGCAACCTGCACACCAGTGTCGATGTTTGTCAGGAGGACAACGGCGCCGGCCACGGTTGCGTTCTGTGGATCCGTCACCGCGCCCTGAATGGCGCCCGTCGACGAGCTAATCTGCGCTCGCGCCGTGGACGTCAATAACAACGCCAATGCCAGCGTACCAATAGCATAGAAAAAGCGAGAGGCCCCGCCACTGCGTATGCGTTGATCCATGTTATCTCCGGCGGTCTGCCAGCCTACCGCGGCTGCAGACAGTTCATATACACGGCCAAGACAAACCGGTATGCCCTATAAATGTCAGTGCGCGGGATTGAACACCCGGCGCCGCGAGTTGTCAACCGATAATTAACGGTTTCTATTTTATTTTCGAAATGCGCGAGAGCAAATTCGGGGATCGTCTTCCGAGAAAACCGCAGAGGCTCCCTTCGATGTACAATGGGCCCCGAGAGAAAACCCCCGCAAGGAGTCCGCATGACAGCCACGCCCATGACTACGCCGAACACGCTCGAAATCGTTCGAGACAAAGCACGGTTGCTTCGCATCCACTCGATCCGCGCCACGACAGCGGCAGCTTCCGGCCACCCTACGTCGTGCCTTTCGTGCGCGGAGCTCGTGTCCGCCACTTTCTTTCACGCGATGCACTTCGATCCGGCGCATCCCAATGCGATTGCCGGTGATCGGTTTGTTCTCTCGAAGGGCCACGCAGCTCCCATTCTCTATGCAGCGCTGGCCGAATCGGGGGTCTTTCCGGTTTCCCGCCTGTTGACGTTGCGGCAATTGAATAGCGAGCTTGAGGGCCATCCAACACCGCTGATTCCAGGCGTGGATGCGGCTACGGGATCTCTCGGTCAAGGCCTTTCGGTCGGCGCTGGTTTGGCGATGGGAGCACGGATGGCCGGTTCGACGGCACGCGTGTACGTGTTAATGGGTGACGGCGAATTGGCGGAAGGCAGTGTGTGGGAGGCCGCCGCCTTTGCCGCTCACTCGGGCATCGAGAATCTCACTGCGCTGGCGGACATTAACGCGCTGGGTCAAAGCGGGCCCACGATGTATCGGCACGACATGGAAGTTTACCGCGCGAAATTTGAAGCCCAAGGTTGGCATACGGAAGTGATCGATGGGCATGACGCAGCGGCGGTGATCGCGGCACTGGACCGCGCACGCACGATTCCCAATCGCCCTCAAGCGATCATCGCGCGGACCGACAAGGGGCACGGCGTTAGTTTCCTTTCCGGCAAGGAAGGCTGGCACGGAAAACCGCTGAATCAAGAGCAAATGGAAAAAGCGCTTGCAGAGCTCAAGCCCGTGCCGCCCGTGATTCCGGATGATGGACGCTCGTACGCGCGCAAGTCTTTGCCTGAACCGCCGGATTTTCCGGCCCCCGAGGCGCCAAACTATCAGCCTGGACAAACGATTGCGACACGTGAAGCGTATGGCGTGGCGCTCGAGAAGCTTGCGGCTGTAAATCCCAAGGTCGTCGCGGTGGATGGCGACGTAAAGAATTCCACATTTTCTGAAACGATCGAGAAAACCGATCCGAAACGCCTGATCGAAGGCTACATTGCCGAACAGAATATGGTAGGGCTGTCGCTCGGACTGGAGGCGCAGGGGATCGTGCCCTTTGCCGCGACGTTTGCGTGCTTTCTTTCCCGTGCCTATGACCAGGTGCGCATGAGCGCAGTTAGCCGAGCTTCGATCAATCTGTGCGGCTCGCATTGCGGGATCAGCATTGGCGAGGATGGACCGTCGCAAATGGGCTTGGAGGATTTGGCGATGTTTCGCGCGATTCCGGGCGCCACGGTCCTTTATCCGTCCGATGCCGTCGCGGCTGAACGGCTTACCGAACTCGCGGCGCGCACCCATGGAATCTGTTACATCCGAACCTCCCGGCCCAAGACCGCGATTCTCTATTCGAACGCCGAAAAATTCACGGCGCCCGGCTACAAGGTCCTCCGGCAAAGTGATGCCGACCAGGCGACGATCGTGAGCGCCGGTGTAACGCTCTACGAAGCGTTAAAGGCTTACGACCAGCTCAAGGCAAAAGGCGTTGCGGTTCGCGTGGTGGATTTGTACTGCGTGAAACCGATCGACGGCGCAAAGCTAGCAGGCGAGATTCGCGCAGCGAAAGGCCGCCTGATTGTTGTGGAAGATCACTACTCCGAAGGTGGCATCGGCGAGGCCGTTCTCGCCGCTATGGCCGAGGCAAACGCGATGCCCTCGGCTTTTTGCCATCTCGCGGTGCGGCACGTGCCGCATTCGGGTAAGGCCGAGGAGCTTCTCGATAGGTTCGGCATATCAGCGAAACATATCGCCACGGCGGCCGAATCGCTCAATCGATAGAAATACGCGTTGCAGTCTTGCACGCGTTTGATGTTGGCCCTGCGCTCCGAAATCGCTGACGTACTTGCTTCGCAAGCGTTTCTCTCTTTCAATGCTCGCGAAATGGAGCGGCATCCCGTGTAATTGCAAAGCGAATATGCTATCGTGGCATTTCTCGTTGACGGTTCATCGCGTCGCCGAACTATCCACTCGATCGAAACTATGGCTGAAAAATTTATATTGGTTGGAATTGTTCCCGAGGTTATCGCCATCGGGCCGCATGATCAGGCGGTGTGGGTTTGCGACGCGGGAAATCTAAAGATTGAATTTGATCCAAACCGCTGCCCTTTTCTTTCGAACGTATTTCAAGGGCCTGTGGGAGCCCACGTGCAGAGCGGGACCGCGCGCCCAGGTACAAAACCGGGCGCTTACAAATATAGTCTTTTCTTGAACGACGCGCGGGTCGGCACGGGCGAAGTGATGCTGCGCGAAAAATAATCAGCTTCGGCCGCCAACGGCCTGTTAAGCAGATTTACGACTGCCGCGTCAGCTGCTGCACAACCTCGTTGTTGTAAACGACTTTACCTTCGCTCTTCATCTGCGCTTCGAGCGCCTCGCGAAAAGATCGGAACGCGAGATCGCGCTTTTCATCCAGAAGCTGCTGCTCGATGTCTTTCTGCTGTTTGGCAAAATCTTCCAGGTTCGGCTGCTGATGGTCGGTGACGCGGTAAACGAGCCAATTCGTTCCTAGATCGATCGGCGGCGCGATCTTCCCTTCGGGCTGGTTGAAAGCCGCGAGAAATTGTTTTGCGGAGCCTACGCCACTGACGTCTCCATCGCGCGCGAATGCATCGCTTGACTTCATTTCCAGCCCGAGCGATTTGGCGGCTGTCGCGAGATTTCCATTGCCTTCGGCGCGCTTTGCCAATTCCGCCGCTTCCGTCTTCGCCAGTTCGAGCGCCTTGTCGTGCCGGAAATCGGCCGCAACACGATCGCGAACTTCCTGGAACGTGCCTTGGTGCGCGGGCAGAACCTGCGTGACCGATAGGATCGTATAGCCGCGGTCGGTGCGAATCGGCTGGCTAATCTCGCCGGGACGCAATTGAAAGATCACGTCGTGAATTTCGGGAGCCGTACCTAATTCCGGAACGCTGTCATTGGCGCCAATGGGCTTGGTTTGCCCGGGCGTGATGCCAAACTGGCTGCCGAGTTGATCGATCGTCACCTTTCCGGTCTCACGGATTTTCTCCCCAACCTTTTGCGCCTCATCGTCGGCTTGTTGCTGCGCCCTTTGCTCAACGAGCGTAGACATGATCGTCGGCAGCATTTCTTCGTAGGACTTGGTGTGCGCCGTTTCCTTGTCCAGAATCTTGATGATGTGGAATCCAAACTGGGACTTAACTAGATCGGAAATTGCGCCCTTGGGCAGGCTAAATGCGGCCTTGTCAAACTCCGGCACGGTTTGGCCGTGCGTCAACCAGCCAAGATCACCGCCATTGTCTTTGCTCGTATCGTCCGAATATTTTTTGGCCAGATCGGCAAAATTCGCGCCGCTCTTGGCCTGTTTTAGTACGTCTTCCGCCTTCTTCTGGATTTCAGCGGCTTCGGCATCGGTCTTGCCGGTAGTCTTGAACAGAATGTGCGCCGCGTGGACGCGATCTTCTACTTTGTAGTCGTTGATATGATCCTGATAATACTTGCGAAGCTCCGCTTCCGGAATCGTGGTTTTCTGTTCGATTTGGCCGAGATCGACCTGCAAGTAACGCACCACGCGTTCTTCAGGAACCAAGTACTTCGTCTTGTTCTTCTCGTAATAGGCGGTAAGATCGGCGTCCGAAAATTGTATCTTGGAAGCCAAGTTATCCGGATTTAACAGGACATAGTCCATCTTCAGCTTTTCGTTACGGCGGTCGAATTCCTTTTTCACGTCAGCCGGTGAAACGGTGACAGCAGCCGTAACAAGTTTCTCGATTTTGTCTTGAATCAGACTCTGGCGCACGAGCTCTTCGAATTGATCCACGGTCATCTGGAACCGTGCCTGCACTTCGGCTTGATAGCGGTCCATACCCACGAACGTGTCGCCCTCGACGGCGGTGGGCAGCAGTTGCCTGATGCGGTCCACGCGCTCCTGGTCGGAAACCTGAATGCCGAGTCTTTTTGCTTCCAGCTCCAGCATGCGCTCGAAAACGAGACCGTCAATCACGCTCTTGGCGTAGATCGGCAGCATCGCGGCGGGTAATTGTCCGGTACCCTGCATGCGCCGCAACTGTTCCTGTACTTCGGTAGCGCGGACCGGCTGGCCTCCCACTTGGGCGACAATCTCCGGGCTGGCGATATTGTCCTGCCCTTGACCGGGCACCAGATAGAGCAGCATGCCCAAACCCAAAATGCCCACGATCACGCCCAACAGAATCCGGACGCCAAGTTGCTTGCCTTTCACACCATTAGCCATTCAGCGCATCCTTCACAGTTATGTTGAAAGCCCTATTATAAGTGACCCCGACGCCGCACTCAACTGAATCCCCTATTGCCGTACCGGCCGCTGCCCGCTCTGCTGATGGCGGATTAGGCACGAAAACGGGTGTTGCTGAGGCCGAAATCACCACGCTGCCGTTGTCTTGCGACGCCATGGTGCCCATGCTAGATTCCAAAAGGCCATAAAAATCAATGCATTTTCGATGCGTGACGCGCAACAATTCGGGTCGCCGCGGCCCAAGCTTTCCCGGGTCGAGGTCTATTGGCATTCGGTTTCCTACCGCATGCTCGTCCTGTACGTTTTGCTCTTCATCTCGGTGGTCTTGGCAGTGATGTATTCCGTTTCCCCAGGAGTGTTTACCGGGGCGCTCGACCGCCTCGATCGCATGGTGGGGAACCCCACGGACGCCTCAGCACCTCTGAAACCGGGCCAGATTCGCTTCGTGAATCTGGATGGCGACGTACAAGTGAAGAAGGCGAATTCGGTTCGTTGGCAACAAGCCGACTATCGCAGCACGCTCGATACGGGCGACCTGATCCAGACAGGCCCGGAAGGTGCGGCGCGCCTTTCCTTTCCAGACGGCACGACGTACACGGTGAAGGGCGAAACTCTTGTTACCGTCGAAGAGAACTCCGTAGCGCGCGATCGCTCCACGGAAGTCGGCATGCAGGTAAGCACCGGCGCGGTGGATTTGGCCACACCAGCATGGGATTCGCCCAGCTCGAAGGCGGAGATCTCCTTTGCGGATGCGCGCGCTTCCGTGCTTCGCAACAGCCGCGCGGATGTAAGGAGTGACGCTTCTCATACCGAAGGCGACATCACGATTCTCGCGGGCGCTGCGGAAGTGAAGCAGGGCAATCAGACGGTGGAACTTGGTAAGTGGGAGCGGGCTGCTGTGACGAAAGGCGCGGCCATCTCTAAGTCGAACGTACTGGCACCCCCCGATCTGCTAGCGCCGCTGAATTTCGCCCCGCTCATCGAGCCCGATCCGAAGCAGGCGAGCGTTCATTTCGAATGGGCGCAGGTGCCGGACGCAACCGGCTACACGCTGCACGTCAGTTCTGCTTCAACCTTTAATAAACTGTCAGCGGAGCGCCACCTCACCACCAATAGCACCGATGTGGTGGGGCTGGAGGCGGGCGAGTATTTTTGGAATGTTACGGCGATCGATGCCAACAAGAAAGAAAGCGAACCGAGCGATACGTACAAGTTTACGCTGGTCGCACAAGGTAAGACGCAGGAGATGTTGCTCGAAGTGGACCAAACGGTCCTGCATGGAAGCGTCGTGGAGGTGATCGGTCGCACCGAACCGGGCGCCGCCTTAATCATCAATGGTCAAGCCGTGGCCGACATTGCCGCGGATGGTAAGTTTCGATTCTTTACCGACCCACTCGCGCGCGGTAGCCAGACTATTTCGATTACGGGCCAGAACCGTCGCGGCGGTACGGCTACGCAACGCGTACAGATCGTAATTCCCTAAGGACGAAGCAATCTTGTGATCCGCCGGCGCGCTCGGCTCGCCCGCACTGAGGGTAGACATGGCTAAGAATGGTTACAACCTTCGCTCGGTCTTCAGTTTGTTTTCTTCCGACCTGGCGATCGATCTAGGAACGGCGAATACGCTCGTCTACTCGAAGGGCAAAGGTATTGTGGTCAACGAGCCGTCGATCGTAGCCATCAATAAGAATAGCGGCGAAGTGGTAGCCGTCGGACGCGAAGCGAAGGACATGCTGGGCCGCACTCCCGGTAACGTGGTCGCGATCAAGCCCATGAAAGACGGCGTAATCGCGGATTTCAAGGTGACCGAGAAGATGCTCACCTATTTCATTCAAAAGGCGCATAACCGCCGCGTCTTGGTACATCCGCGGATTGTAATCGGCGTACCCAGCGAAATCACACCGGTGGAAAAACGCGCGGTACAGGATTCCGCGTATCGGGCGCATGCCAGCGAGGTGTATCTTGTGGAGCAGGCCATGGCTGCCGCGATCGGCGCCGGCTTGCCCATCGAAGAACCCAGCGGCAACATGGTGGTGGATATCGGCGGCGGCACCACCGACATCGCCGTGATTTCCATGAGCGGTATCGTCTATTCGCGTTCTGTGCGCGTGGCCGGCAACGTGATGGACGAGGCGGTAATGCATTATCTCAAGCGCAAGTACAACCTGCTCGTGGGCGAACGCACCGCCGAACAAATCAAGATGGAGATTGGTTCGGCCTACCCGCTCGAAAAACCGCTCACGATGGAAGTGAAAGGCCGCAACCTAATCGAAGGCGTGCCGCGCACGGTCACCATTGACGACAGCGAAATCCGCGAGGCGCTCTCGGAATGCATTTCCACAATTCTCAATGCCATTCGAGTCGCTTTGGAGCGCACGCCTCCGGAGCTTTCCGCCGATATCAGCGATCGCGGCATCGTGTTGACCGGTGGCGGAGCCCTCGTGAAGAATCTCGATAAGCGCATCCGCGAGGAGACCGGCTTGCCAGTATCGGTCGCCGATGATCCGCTGGCTTCCGTGGTGCTCGGCACCGGAAAAATGTTGTCCGATTTCCACCTGCTGCGTCTTGTTTCCATTGACTGATGTCGATGAACCCGTGCGTCTTCCACAACCCTTCAGCGCCTCCGAGGCACTGATCGAAAAGTAGGGTCAGTTAAGAATCGGAACTGAAAACCAATGCTTGCCGTCCCGGGCCGACACCGTTCGATTACGCTGCTGATCGTCACGTTAGTCGCTCAGCTGTTGATGCTGGCCGTGCAGGTCCGGCGTAACACTCACGTGCGGTTGATCCGCGTGTGGACCGTGGACTCGGTAACGCCCTTCGAACGCGGTGGCACCTGGATCGTCCGCAAAGTGCATGGCGTCTTCACCGGCTACGTTGACTTGATACACGTCCACCGGGACAACTTGGTTCTGCACGATCAGTTGAATCAGCTTGAACTGCGGAATGCGGCGCTCGAAGGTGAAGCCGCCGAAGCACAACGTTTGAATGGACTTCTCGGCTTCCGCACGGATCACCAGGAAGTTCCGATGCTCGCAGCGCGCGTGATTGCCACGAGCGCGGACACCGCGAGCCATGTGGTTTTCATTAATCGCGGGACGCGAGATGGCATCAAGAGCAACATGGCCGTGATCCTGCCGGATGGTGTGGTCGGTAAGATATTTGAAGCTTACGGTAGCGTTTCCGAGGTGCTGCTGGCGACGGATAAGGATAGCGGTGTGGGCGGATTGCTCGAAGGTACACGCACCCAGGGAGTCGTCGGCGGCACAGGTGATCCTACCCTCACCATGAAGTATGTGAGCAATGACGAAAATGTTCCCATCGGCCAGCGGGTTCTGACCTCTGGCGAGGACCAGATTTTTCCGAAAGATCTTCCGATTGGCACGGTAATGCAGGTGAAGCCCGGGAATCCGTTCAAACAGATTCAGGTGCGGCCCGCGGCGCGGCTCGATCGCCTGGAAGAAGTGCTAGTGTTGCTGACTCGCGAAGAAATTCTGCCGAAGGCACCGCCTGCGCAAACCGTTCCTGTGCCGCATCCGGCGACGCCGGCTGCCGCGCCTCCGGCAAAACCATCCATGCCACCCGTCAAGCCAGCGGGTGAGCGGGGCCCAAGCCAATGAGTACTTTTATGTCCGCCCCGCTCACCGCCGAACAAAATATCGAAGTCTTTCAGTTCCGCGCCGGCAGCGTCGTTGGCGTCACGGCTCTTGCGCTTTTGTTGCAAGCATTCCTGCCGGTTTATTTTCCGCGCATGCGCATGCTTGATTTGCCGCTGTTGGTTACGATTTATTTCGGATTCAGCCGAAGAAACCCCTCCACCGGACTTCTGATGGGCGCGACCATTGGATTGATCCAAGATAGCTTGGGTCGTTCACCGCTCGGGCTATTCGGGATTGCGAAGACGCTCGTGGGATTTCTGGCTTCTTCGCTGGGTTCGCGGATTGACGTGGAAAACCCGATCAGCCGCTTTGGCCTCGCGGTCGGTTTTTATCTCTTCCATCAGGCTGTATATATCCTGACGCGCCGTTGGTTGCTCGCACAGCCCGAATCAATTTTGGGAGCGCAGCTTTGGATCGCCGCTGCCGTCAATGGCGTCCTGGCAGTGCTAATCTTTCCGCTGCTCGATCATCTTCGCAAGCCTAGCTAGAGCAAGGTCGTCGACCGGGACCCGGATCGCAAATCTTCTCGACGGCCACAAAAACGCTGCGGATGGGCTGGCTGGCAATCGAGGTTTGTGCGCGAAGAAGCGAAAACGCATAAAGATTGCCCCTCATTTTCGGAGTAACAGCTAGGCGGCACCCGGAACGTGCGAGCATCTCAGTTTTTCCACGAGTTCCGCGTGTAAAACTCGTCAGAAACGAAGATCATCTCAAAAGCGGAGGTCCGCACCCCGATGCGTTTGTGTCTGGGGCGCGCAACTGAAATAAAGCGCGGAGGCGATGATCAACACACCGCCCAGGATCGCCGAAACTCCCAGCGTCTCGTGAAGGATCCAGACCCCCAGCAGCGGTCCCACCAGCGGCTCCAGGTTTAGGAACACGCCGGCGCGTGAAGCCGGTACGCGCGCGAGCCCCCAATTCCAGCAGACGTACGCAATCGCGGTCGCGATGATTCCCTGCGCCGCGACCGCCAGCCAGACACTCCACGAGAAATGGATACGTACCGGCTGCGTGGCCAAAGAACAGCCGGCCAACATCACGGTGCCTAAAATCAGCATTGCGGCCGTGACATAGAGCGGATCGTGTTCGAGCATTAGGCGTTTAGTCGCCAGAATCATCACTACGGACGCAAAAAGGGAGACAAAAACGAGGAGGTCGCCTTGGATACTGGCTTGCGGACCGCGCGACGAGCTTTTGGAAACTGCGATCAACACAACACCTGCGGCCGAAAGAACCAGCGAGGCCCATTCGATCCAGCCAAGCCGTTCGCGCAAAAACAAAACCGAGCTGAGGGCTACCAGCATCGGGAGGGTCCCGATCATCAGCGCGGCGTGCGAAACTGTAGTCAGTTCAAGCCCCTTGAATTGCACCAGAAATTGCAGTGGCACGCCGATCGCGCTCGCTCCTGCAAGTAGCCAGAAATCTCGCCGGGAGAATTTCCGCAGGCGGCAAAAGAGTACGGGCACAAGCACCGCTGATGCGAAGAGAAACCGGAAAAGCACATTTTCGAATACCGTCATCTCGCCGAACGCGATTTTCGCGAAGAAAAAGCCCGTTCCCCAAGAACCGCCGGCAATTGCCAGAGACAGATTGGCGAGCAATTGGCTAGAATCCTGGCGGTTTGTTCGTCCTAGGGCGGCGCGATGGTCCGTCACAAAGAGTGCTCTACCTCACCGATCTTCGCATAGAGTTTGCAGTAACAGAAATCCACAGGCTTTCAGACGAAACTCTCGCTGCTCACACAAGAGACACGTGCAGAATCCAGAAACCCGCCCCCTGGTACAGTTGCACCGGATGTGCGCAAATGCTACTGTGAACAGCACTTCCATCCATGGGGAAGGACGGTCGTTTGACCGGTTTTGCCCGTCGCGGGCATTCCGCAACCTCCCCGAATTGGTATGCGCGCGGATTCGGACACGCGATTTCGAATGCCGTCCGGAATCCAGCGCGCGGAACGAGCGGTAAGACGTGTCGTCTTTGTTTGGCAGTGACAACCGATTGCCCCAGGGGCGTCTCGCCGCCGTCTCCTACCTCATCGTTGGTATGATCCTGCTCTTGCTGGTGGGGTTCTGGAAGCTGCAAGTGATTGATTCCAATCACTATGAGCAGTTGGCGGAAAAGAACCGCGTTCGCACGATTCCACTGATTGCGCCCCGGGGCAAGATGATTGATCGCGAAGGCCGCGTAATCGTGGACAATTACCCTTCTTTCAGCGTCCTGCTCCTTCGCGACGATATAGGACAGGCAGAGCAGGCCCTTCCCGAAGTCGCTCAGGGATTGGGTGTATCAGTTGACGATCTTCAGCAGCAGATCGAAGCCTCGAAGTTCTTGCCGAAATACGAGCCAATCGTCATCAAGCCGGAAGCCAGCCCGGCAGATATCGCCTTCATTGAATCGCACCGCCCAGATTTGCCGATGCTCGAAATGGTGATGATGCACCGCCGGCGATACCCTCCAAACTCATTTCTTGCGAGCGCGATTGGCTACGTGGGCGAAGTGAATGAGAAGGAAATCGAGAGCAGCGACGGGAAGCTGCGTCCGGGCGACATGGCCGGCAAAACCGGCCTCGAGCGCCAGTACAACGATGTCCTGATCGGTACGGACGGTCAGCGCCGCGTGATCGTGAATAGCGTCGGCAAGGAAATGGGCCGGTTGGAAGAGACAGCACCGGTCGCCGGGAAAAATATCCAGCTGACCATCGACGAAGACCTGCAAGCCGTGGCTGAAGCAGACTTCGTAGGTAAACAGGGCGCCCTAGTGGCGATGGATGCGCGCACGGGCGAAGTGCTCGCGATGGTAAGCCGGCCCACGTTCGACCCGAATGATTTTGCGGTGCGCGTTCCGTCAAAGGAATGGGCGGCACTGAACACAGACCTGCAAACGCCTCTACTCAATCGGGCGATCCAAGCGCAACTGGCGCCCGGATCGGTATTCAAGGTTGTAGAAGGCGTGGCGATGCTGGAGTCAAAAGCGATTCCCGCGAATTATGCGGTGTACTGTCCGGGTTCGGCGACGTTTTACGGGCATCTGTACCACTGCGATCACGCACACGGCGAAGTGGATTTGCACAAGGGAATCGTGGCCTCGTGCGACGTCTATTTTTACAACGTGGCAAAACTGCTCGGGATTGAACGCATCGGCTATTACGCTACGAGTCTTGGCTTGGGTAAGCGTACGGGGATCGATTTGCCGGGCGAAGAACCCGGACTCGTTCCCTCGGAAGCGTGGGACGAACGCGTTTACCACCATAAGTGGTATCCGGGCGATACGATTTCGGTGGGAATTGGCCAAGGCCCGGTGACGGCCACGCCGTTGCAGTTGGCGCGCATGATTGCCGCGGTGGCCAGCGGCGGCAAACTGGTACCTCCTCATCTGCTGAAAACAGCTACCGGTTTGAAAACCGCGGAATTCCCGATTTCGGACGACACCGTAATGCAGATCACCAACGCGATGTGGGGGGTGGTCAATGAGCCCAACGGTACAACTTCCCTGCAGGTGCGGCTGCAGGATGTGGATTTCGCGGGCAAGACGGGAACGGCGCAGACAGAGAGCTTCGCGCTGCAGGCGCGGCTCGGCAAGCACATCAAGGAAAACGGCTGGTTCGTCGGCTACGCGCCGCACCGCGATCCGGAGATTGTCGTAGCGGCGCTGGTGCAGGGGGCGGGGTGGGGCAGCTTTGTCGCCCCGATCGTGCGCGATGTAGTGAAGGCTTATTACGACAAGAAGGCGGGCCGCTTCCCGGCGGCGCAGGTTGCTCAAACGGCGAGCGTGCAAACGAGCGGTGCGGCGGAAACGCCGGCCGATGCGATGGCTGCGGCGGCGGCGGAGTTGGCGGCAAATCGTCCAGGCGTGAGAGCTTCTGCAGCTGCAACGCCGGCTCAACCGCAGCAGACGCCGATCGTGCCGGTGCAGCCTGTGATCCGCGACCAGCAGCATCTGGAGCATTAGGCCTGAATCCGAGAACCTCTGCTACATGAGAGAAAAGCGTGGAATCCGCGATTACGACTGGGTGCTGTTAGGCCTGGTGGCGGCGATCTGCTCGCTCGGGCTGATCGAGATCTATTCCACCACACACCTGACGCATACCGTCGGCACGGCCATGGAAGTGAAGCAGCTCTATTGGCTGGGGCTGGGCATGATCTTCATGCTAGTGCTCTCGCGTCTCGACTACCACATGATCATGGAGCAGGCGCCCATCTTGTATCTGCTAGGCTTGATTTCGTTGGTTGCCGTGCTCGTGGTGGGGGAAACCCGTCTTGGGGCGAAACGCTGGATTCCCATCATGGGTGACTTTTTCCAGGTGTCGGAATTTGTCAAATTGATTATAATTATAGTGCTGGCCAGATTTTTCAGCGAAGTGCAGACGGACCGCCTGACCTTGGCCGATCTGATGAAGGTCGGAGTGCTTACCGGAGTTCCACTCGCGCTGATTCTGAAGCAGCCCGATCTGGGCACGGCGATGGTACTGGTTCCCGTTGCCATCGTCGGTGGCTTCCTGGCTGGGATACAATGGAAACACGCTCTGGCGATCGTCCTTCTGGGCGTGATGATGCTGCCGATTGGCTGGCATTTTCTCAAGCCCTACCAGAAGGAACGAGTCCAAACTTTTCTGAAGCCGGAGGAAGACCCGAAAGGTTCCGGCTACCAGATCCTGCAGTCCAGAATCGCCGTAGGTGCCGGCGGGATCAAGGGCAAGGGACTCGGACGCGGAAGCCAGAATCAAGGCGGCTTCGTGCCGATTCGTTATTCGGATTTTATTCTGGCCGCCTTAGCGGAAGAGTTGGGATTCGTAGGGGTTTTTATTGCGTTGTCACTTTATCTTGCATTGCTGCTGCGTCTGGTGCATAACGCACAACGAGCCATGGACCGTGCGGGAATGTTCCTGGTAATGGGCGTGGCGGCGATTTTAGGTTTTCACGTGTTAGTGAATGCGGCCATGGTGATCGGCTATATGCCGGTAACCGGGATTCCGCTGCCGCTGATGAGCTACGGCGGATCGGCCACATTATTTGTTTTCATGGCGTTGGGCCTGGTGATGAACGTACGCATCCGGCGCTTCGTCAACTGAAATGGAATTCGCAAAATTGCAGAATCTTCCGGCCGGCATGACCGACCTGTCCCAAGCAGGCGCTGCCGTATCCCGCCGGATGACCGCTCAGATCCGAATATCGCACCGCGAAGCGCGCTATCAAGCGATACTCATGCGCCGCAGCCCGAGAGTGTCTCCCACTGAGACCTATGCGGCCGTACGCGCGGATGCTCCGCGCCGCTTAGCGCCGGTGCGCCCCCCGAGGAGTTTTCATGTCAAAAGAACTGGTGATTTCAGCGACGCCGCACGAGACGCGGGTCGCCATCCTGGAAGACGGCCATCTTTGTGAAATTTACATCGAAAGAGAAAAAGAATTTGCATTAGTCGGAAGCATCTACAAAGGCCGTGTCACGCGCGTGCTGCCCGGCATGCAATCGGCCTTCGTGGACATTGGCCGCGATACTGACGCGTTCCTGTACGTCAGCGATTTCCTGGAAAATCTCGAAGAATATGATGCCGCGCCACACGCGGAGGAAAAAATCGCGAAGCCGGCAGTCGAGCCTGCGCGGCTGCCACAGCCTGTCCTATCAATACCGCAACCCTCAGCCGA
The DNA here is from genome assembly GCA_035602725.1 of Candidatus Acidiferrales bacterium. Taxonomy (GTDB): domain Bacteria; phylum Acidobacteriota; class Terriglobia; order Acidiferrales; family UBA7541; genus DASTCZ01. Next base: position 21,169 of record DATNLT010000108.1, on the reverse strand, counting down.
ATCCGGCGCGCCGGACCTTTCTTCGTTCGGTGAATTTGTAAGCCCGCCTGTGGCGGAAGGGGCGTTTGCGCAGGCCGGTGGGTCCGCCATGGCGTCCGGCTCCTTCTCCGCGGAGGAATCAACAGAGCCGCCGCAGCCGCTCACCAATGCTTCTCCCGGACTGAACCCTCCGGGACAGTCTCAGCGCAATCAGGGCGGCTTCTCGCGCGATCGCGGACGAGACTTCCGCGGCGGCAGTGGCGGAGGCGGATTCAATCGAGATCGTGGCGGACGCCGAGGCGGAGGCCGTTTCCGCAGAGGCAGTGGTGGCCGCCCGGATCACCAGCGCCAAGGCCGCGACTTGCCGCCATCGAAATATGCGTCGCCTTACGGACAGCATTCCAGTGCGCCTTCTTCGCGATTCAGCGAATCGCAACCTTCCGCCCCTGCCGATGAAAATTACGAGCCGATTTTGCTGCCGGGCGAGTCGTTAGCGAAATACAGGGATCGAGGCGCTACCGCGAAACCAGCAGCAATGCCGGATGCATCCTCCGCTCCCGGGCCCGTCGTGGAGCACGGCGCTTCCGGCTTGATGTCACCCACGCCCAGCACCGTTGAGAATACCGGCGCGAACGCTGCGACGCATTCCTTGCCGGAGTCGCTCTACACTTTGCCTTCTGGCGGAAGAACCGTCGAGGATACTGAGTCGAGAGATTTTCAGAACACCGACCCGTTGCAAGACTCGGCTGAAGACCGGCAAGAGGAATTCGGCGCGGCTGCTAGCATCGAGGAAATAGACGACACCGTAACCGAGACCGCTGGTGATCCTGAAGAAGCGGCCGCCGTGCAGCGTGATTTGTCCGCGGAACAGGCACATACGCTCGCCGAGCACTTGGCAGCGGCCAAGCACGAGGAAACCGCCGAGGAAGCGGATGAAGAGGCTGCTGAACAAATCGGCGGCGCGGACTTGTTGGAGGAAAACGACGAGCAGGCGAATTCGTCAACGGTGATCGAGTTTCGCGGCCCGGGCACGGAAACGCTGGACGCCGCCGACGTAGAAATCGAGGAAGAGGAGGCCGCGCACGAAGCCGCCGAAGAAGCGGAGTCGGATGACGCCGATGCCGCGCATGAGCAAGCGGAAGACGCGGCCGACGAAGCCGACGCCGCGCATGAAGCGGCCGAAGCGGACCTCGAGCACGCCGAAACCGCACTGACAGGCGCCGGCGACCACGAAGGCATCTCACCAACGCCGCGACAAGAGCCGCGCAGCGCCAAAATCGAAAACCGCAGCCGGCCTCGCTTCCAGCGGCCCATGCGGCGGGGACGTGGCGGACGGCCCATGCAGCGCAGCGGAGGACGTCCGCAAGGGCATCGTGCCCCGCAGCGGCGTCCGCAACTGATCTCTGAGATGCTGAAGGCGGGCCAGGAAATCATAGTGCAGATCGCCAAAGAGCCGTTGGGCAAAAAGGGTGCGCGCATCACCAGCCACGTGGCTCTGCCGGGACGATTTCTCGTCTACATGCCCACCGTCGATCACATCGGCGTCTCGCGAAAGATCAATTCGGCCGAAGAGCGCTCGCGGCTGCGCCGCCTGGTAAATGAGTACAAAGGAAGTTTTCCGGGCGGCTTTATTGTGCGCACGGCGGCCGGCCACGTCAGCGACGCGGATATTCGTGCGGACGTGGAGTTCCTCGGCAAGACCTGGCACGAAATTTGTGCGCGGTCCGAGCAGCGCAAAGCACCGGATCTATTGCACCGGGACCTCAATCTCGTTGAACGCATCCTCCGCGATTATCTGAATCCCGAATATAGCTCAATCTGGATCGACAACGAGGAAGAGTTTGGCAAGGTCGTCGAATTCGTGAGCCGCTTCCAGCCCGAATTGGCGGGACGCGTCAAGCTCTACACGAAAGCCGCGCCGATCTTCGAGGAATTCGGCATCCAGCAGGAGCTCGATAAAGCGTTGCGGCCCAAGGTGTGGCTCAAGTCCGGCGGCTACATTGTGATCAACCACACCGAGGCGCTGGTGGCCATCGACGTAAACACTGGCAAGTTTGTGGGGCGCGGGTCGACGCGCCTCGAAGACACGATCGTCAAAACGAATCTCGAGGCCGTCAAGGAAATCGTGCGGCAAATTCGTCTGCGCGATCTGGGCGGCATCATCGTAGTCGACCTGATTGATATGGAAGAGCGGCGCAATCGCGAGAAGGTGATGCACGCACTCGATGACGCCTTGCGCGCGGACAAAGCGCCTTCCAAGGTATTGCCCTTCAATGAATTCGGTCTGGTGAACATCACGCGCAAACGCACCAAGCAAGCCCTCGAGAAGGTCCTTTGCCAGCCCTGCCCTTATTGCACCGGTTCCGGAATGGTGAAGTCCATCCCGACCATCTGCTATGAAATCCAGGTGGAAGCGAAAAAGATGGCGGGAGACTTGGATTCGCAGAGCATCACCCTGCGCGTGAATCCCGAAATTGCCAAAGCGCTAAAGACCCGCGAGTCCAGCCTGATCGAAGATCTCGAGACTGCAACGCACAAGAACACCATCATCCAGGCCGATCCGACGCTGCACTGGGAGCAGTACGATATTTTCTAGCGCTACGCCCAGGCCACTATCAGTACGAGAGCCCCGGCCCAAACCGGGGCTTTTTTATCGTTGGAAGTAGCGCTGTTCGCGGAACGGGTCGCCGTACATATGGTAGCCATTCCGCTCCCAGAATCCCGGCTCGTCACCGGCGAGCAGTTCCACACCGCGAACCCATTTCACGCTCTTCCACGCATAAAGATGCGGGACGATCAGGCGCAAAGGGTAGCCATGTTCCGGCGTGAGAGGTTCGCCATCGTGGCGCAGTGCGAAAATCGAAGTAGGGCGCAATAAATCCTCGAGCGGCAGATTCGCCGTGAAGCCTTGCTCCGCGTGGATCAGCGCGAAATGCGCGGCCAGTTTGGCCTTGGCGAGCACGAGCAGTTCGGGGGTACGCCTTGCCAATGATTGTCAAAGCGGCTCCAGTGTGTGACGCAATGAAAGTCCGCGACTTCTTCCCTCTTTGGCCGGCGGTTGAATTCTTCCCAACTCAGCCGAACCGGATTTTCCACTATTCCTGTGATCTGAAAATCCCAGCGGGCCGCGTCAAAGCGCGGGATCGTGCCGGTATGTAACACCGGCCATTTCAGAGTGAGGGATTGGCCCGGCGGCAGACGCCCCTCGTTTCGCATCTTCTCCTGAAGCTCTTTACGCGTGCCCAAATCGCCAAACAAACTCATGGGAGCGGCCTCGCTTCATTGTACTGCGGCGAAACGGCCGTCCATGCGCCACTGGCGCCACGAGGCACCGGACAAGCGGCCTGCACCCATATGCTATGATTTAGCTGATCCAAATTCTGCGTAATCGAGCATCCATGCCAGCGCGCATCCTGAATGGAAACGAGATTCGCGATCAGATTTATACAGGTCTGCGCGACGAAATCGCTGCGCTACGTTCCGCAGGAATCCAACCGGGCCTCGCAACCGTGCTCGCCGGTGAGAATCCGGCTTCCAGGATATACGTCAGCAGCAAGCTCGCGGCGTGCGAGCAATTGGGACTGGCCAGTTGGCGGCACGCGCCCTCTGCTTCCATCACCACGCGCGAATTGCTCGAATTGATCGCATCGTTAAACGCGGACGATTCCGTGGACGGGATCCTCGTGCAGTTGCCTCTGCCGCCTCAAGTGGATGCCAAGAGCGTGCTCGAAGCGGTCGATCCGGCAAAGGATGTGGATGGTTTTCATCCTATGAACCTCGGCCGGCTGGTGACCGGAAAGCCCGCGCTGGTGGCTTGTACACCGTCCGGCGTAATGGAAATTCTGCGTCGTAGCGGCGTTACGATCGAAGGCACAAATGCTGTGGTGATTGGCCGCAGCGATATCGTGGGCAAGCCGATGGCGCTGCTGCTGATGCATGCGAATGCCACGGTGACGATCTGCCATTCAAAAACGCGTGATTTGGGCGGCGTGATACGTAGCGCGGATATTGTGGTGGCGGCGATGGGTCGTCCTTGGTTTGTATCCGCGGAATGGTTACGCCCAGGCGCGGCGGTGATCGACGTCGGCACCAATCGCGTGAGCGATGCAACCGAAGCGGCGCGTCTCTTTGACAAGTTTCCTGATCGCTTGGCGCGTTTCCGCGAAAAAGGCAGCGCGCTCGTGGGAGACGTGCACCCCGATGCCGAGCACGTGGCCGGGGCGATCACGCGGGTACCGGGAGGCGTCGGCCCGCTGACCATCGCCATGCTGATGAGCAATACCGTCAAGGCCGCGCGGCTCCGCAGGGGCAGCGTTAGCTCCTTCGGCGAAAATCGCGCCGCCGCTTCGGCCGTAAAACCCTGATGCTGCGCGTCGGACTGACGGGCGGAATCGGCTGTGGCAAAAGCACCGTAGCGGCGATGATGCGCGAGTTCGGATGCCACGTACTGGATGCGGACCTGCTGGCGCGCGAACTGATCGAGCCCCACGAACCGGCTTTTCAGGAAATTGTATCCGCCTTTGGCATCGAAGTTGTAGCTGCCGATGGCCGCATCGATCGGCCACGCCTCGCTCACATCGTTTTTGCCGACCCCTCGAAGTTGGCAACGCTCAATCAAATCGTGCATCCGCGCGTGGTAGCCCGCCAGGAGGAATGGCTCCGCGGCACGGCGCAGGCCCATCCCCGTGCCGTGGCGGTGATCGAGGCGGCGCTATTGGTGGAGGCCGGTGCACACGCGAAGCTCGACCGGCTCGTTGTCGTGTGGTGCGATTCCGGCCAACAAATCGCCCGGCTAACGGACCCGCGCGGACGCGCCATGACCGCGGACGACGCCACTGGCCGCATCGCCGCTCAAATGTCTCTCGAACAAAAGCGCCGCATGGCGACCGATGAAATTGACAACTCGGGCACGCGCGAGACGACGCGCGCGCAGGTGGAGCAACTCGTCGCGCGATTTAAGCAATTGGCAGCCGCCGCAGATTCGCATCGTAGGGAGCAATCACCATGAGCAATCGCACGAATCCCGGTAGCGCTTTCCGATGGATGCTTGCCGGCGCAATCATCGCGTTGGGCGCCTATTGGGCGGGAGCGCGCTGGGGCCCGCGCCAGCCGATCCACGTGGAAGCTACGCCCTCGGCCTCAATGCCAGCCGCCGCCCAGCCGGAGCAGGCTCGGACATTTAGCACCGCTGGACTAACCGAGGAGGAAGCTCGCACCGTCAAGATCTATCGCCAGGTTGCGCCAGCCGTCGCAAACATCATGACGCGCGCGGTGGAGTACGATTTCTTCATGAACGCGGTGCCCGTGGAGGGCGCAGGCTCCGGATTTGTGATCGACCCACGCGGCTACGTGCTGACGAATTACCACGTGGTGCAGGGTGCGGAGACGATCGAAGTTGTCCTTGGCGATCGCAGCCGCTATCCCGCGAAATATATCGGCGCCGATCAGCATAATGACGTCGCCTTGCTCAAAATCGAACCGAAAACCGCCCTCGCTTCGTTGTCGCTTGCGGATTCCGATAATCTTCAAGTGGGCCAGGAGGTGCTAGCCATCGGCAATCCCTTTGGCTTTTCGAGCACGCTAACCACCGGCGTGATCAGCGCTTTGGGGCGCACCGTTCAGACCGGCGATAACACCTACATTGACGAAGCCATCCAGACGGACGCCGCGATCAATCGCGGCAATTCCGGCGGGCCGCTGCTGAATTCGCATGGCGAAGTGATCGGGATCAACACTGCGATCTATACGCCCTCCGGTACAACGGCCGGCATTGGCTTTGCGATTCCCGTGAATACCGCGAAGGAAATTGCGCATGACCTCATCACTGAAGGCCGCGTGCGCCGCGCCGATCTCGGACTGATGAACGTACTCGATGTGTGGCCCGGCTTGGCGCAGGCAATCGATCTCCCCACGAGCCAGGGCGTGCTGATCGAGCGCGTGACGCCCCGCGGCGCAGCGGCAAATTCCGGGTTACACGGCGGCGATAAGGTGGTTCTTGCCGGGCTTCAGCGGATCATCATCGGCGGCGACGTGATCGTCGCGGTGAACGGCCAGCCGGTCGCGTCGCAGATGGACTTGAACCTCGCGCTGAATCACAAACACCCCGGCGATACCGTGAAAGTTACGGTGTATCGCGGCGGACAAAAAATGGACTTGCCCGTGACCTTGGGCGAAGGGCAGTAGGCTTCAGGCGTTCCAGATCTCGCGTTGTCGCTGTTGCTCTTGTTTCGAAAGCGAGAACCAGGAATCCGCAAAATTTCGAATGCGTTCGAGTTGTCGCTGGATTTCCTCGTTCTTCTGTTCGAGCGCCTCGCGGCTCGTGTCCGGCGGCACTTCCATCAGCGGCGCAAAAACCGCGACCACCCGGGAATAGGGCCGCGGCAATTGGAAGTGATCCCACGTGCTTTCGAACGTCGTGCTGCGTTCGTAGGACATGTGGAACAGGCCGATTGGCGAGCCACTGCGGCGCGCTAGCATCGCCGGACCCGGCTTTGCCACGAAACGCGGCCCTCGGGGTCCGTCTATGGTGAATGCCGCGTCCTTCCCTTCTGCGAGCCGCTGTGCCAGCACCGCCAGCCCGCGCAAGCCGCCGCGCGTGGAGCTGCCCTGCGCTGTGCCGTATCCCAGGCGATCGAGCACGCGGCGCATCCACTGGCCGTCAAAATTTGTGCTGTTTAGCACTACGATCCCGCGATTTCGAAAACGCCACAGCACGCCGAAGATCGCACAGTGCCAAAATGCCCAGATGCAACTGCGCCGTGCCGTCCAAGCCCGCTCCACGTGCTGGCAGCCGAGCACCTCGAACCGCAGCGTCGGGCTTACCACGCGAAGCACGCCATACACGCTCGCGGCAATCACGGGAATCTGGATCCGTCGCCAGCGTGAGTATTGCGGCAAGCTCACATCAAAATGAGTGTTGGCAGCGCGCTCGCTTGCAGGTATCTTGGAAGTCCCTTCCATCGGCGTATAGTATAGGCGAAGATGTTTGTAACGCTCCGCGATGATCCACGCATGAATCGAACCCAAGGGTACTTGAGCCGCGCCGCCGCTTGGCATTCTTTGTGCCTCGTCTTCCTACTTGGCGTCGTTCCGCTGGCCCTGGCAGGAAACGCTGCTGCCCAAGACGTGCAGCAGGTCATCGGCCATGTGGAGGGATCGGACTTTGCAGTGGATGGCCCAACCGGTTCGGCGAATATCCAGATCTCAAATATCGCCGGCGCTCAACCGCTGGCGAGCGGTAGTCACATAGTCGTTCGTAGTGGTCAAGCGCGGGTTTCGCTCGAGGGCGGGGGCGAAATTGCGATTTGCGGCGCGGCACGTCTGCAACTATTAAGTTCAGGAGGCGCGCTGACGGTCGTCCTCGAGTATGGCGCTCTCGACTTACGCCTGAATGGCACCCGCACGATCAGCATCTACACGCCCTTGATTGTTGCGACGCCTGTGGTGATCGGAGGCGAAGACACAGACACGTCCGTCGGGCTCTCGCCAGACGGGAAAATGTGCCTCTACGCGCTGAATGGAGCCTTGCGGATCTCTCAGCAGCTTTCCGGCCAGGAGATCCTGATCCCGCAAAACGGACACGCCTCACTTTCCGGCGGACAGGTCGAGTCGCTCGCCGCACCAGTCGAAGCGTGCGCTTGCAAGCTCGATTTGGCAAAGCTCCATCCTGCTAGGTCCAAGCGCTTCTATCAAAGCTTGGGAACGCTGGCGCCACCAAGCGCATCGCCGGTCTCGGCGACGTCCACACCTCAGCCGAGTTCATCCACGCCGACGTCGACAGGAGCGTCTTCGAACGCAGCGTCCGGACAATTACCGCAACCGATTTCACCGGCCCCTTCCCGACCCGCCGCGGTCGACGAACCGGTCTATAAGGTGCTGATGCCACCCTTAAGCTTCGATCCCAACGCTCCCGTGAACATATCGGAGCCTAGCGCCGATCAGATCGTGCTGATTCGCAGCGTCCACGTACAGGACGAAACCGTCTATCAGGACGTGGTAGAGCCAAAGAAGAAACGCGGCAAGCAGGACCTATCCGCTGAAGAGAAATCGGATTCTCAATCCGCCCCGCACGGATTCTTTGGAAAGATCGGGAGATTCTTCCACCGCGTGTTCAATAGCAGCTCAACCTAACGAAGATTCGTGGAGAAGTGCGTTACATCCCTTCGTAGTTCGGCCCGCCGCCGCCCTCGGGTGGCACCCAATCAATGATTTGATAGGGGTCGGCGATGTCGCACGTCTTGCAATGAACGCAGTTTGAGGCGTTGATCTTCAATTTCGGCGTATCTTTTTCGCGCACCATCTCGTAAACAGCAGCCGGGCAGAAATATTGGCACGGATTGCCGTACTCCCGCACGCAGCGATCCGCGCAAATATTTGGCTCGAGCACCACCAGGTGGCACGGCTGATCCTCCTCGTGTCGCGTGCCGGAATGATAGACATCCGTTAGGCGATCGAAGGTGAGCTTGCCATCGCCCTTAAACCGCGTGGACTGGTCCACCAATTCGTTTCCGCGATTCAATTTTCGATAGTCCTCATATCCAGCGCGCCCACGAGCGGGATCGCTGAACCCGCGGCCGCCGCTGATCATCTGCACGGCCGTATTGGCGAGCCCGCCCCACAACCCGTGATGAAATCCCTGATGAAAATTGCGGACGGGCCAAAGCTCTTTTTTGATCCAGCTTTGTTCCACCTTTCGCGAAAATGCAGCTAGCGAGCGCGCAGTGGTGTCGCCCGAGCGCAGCGCGTCGAAGATTGTCTCCGCCGCCAACATTCCGCTCTTGATGCCGATGTGAATTCCCTTTAAACGCTGGCTATTCAAGAATCCGGCTGAATCGCCGATGATCAGTCCGCCATCCACATAGGGCCGCGGCATCGCATACCACCCACCCATCGGAATGGTCTTCGCGCCATAGCGGACCAGCTTGCCGCCTTCAATTACACGCCGGACAAATGGGTGCATTTTATATCGCTGAAAAGCTTCATGGGGATCGAAGAGAGGGTCTTGATATTCAAGGCCAATCGCCATTCCGAGAGACACACGATTGTCGCGCAAGCCGTAAATCCATCCGCCGCCATAGGTGCTCGAAGGAAGCGGCCAGCCGAGCGTATGCGCCACCCAGCCCGCTGCAACCCGGCCTTGCGGCACCTCCCACAATTCCTTGATACCCAGCGAATAGACCTGCGGATTAAGACCCTGGATCTTGAAGCGCGCACCAAGCTGCTTGGTGAGCGATCCGCGTGGACCCTCAGCCAGCACGGTGACCTTCGCGCGCAGTTCGTAGCCGGGAGTATAGTTGTCTTTCGGCTTGCCGTTCTTGTCGAGCCCTTTGTCTTCGGTGATGACGCCAGAAATGCCTTCGCCCTCCGCATTGAAAATTAATTGGGCCCCGGCAAACTGCGTGAAGAGATTCGCTCCTGTTTTTTCGACGAGGCCGCCAAGCCACTTCGTCAATCTACTCAGCGAGACCACATAATTCCCATGATTTTCGAGCGGCGGCGGCGTGATCGGAAATTTCAGCGATCGCTTTTCGGTAAGGAAATAAGCGGCATCATCGCCCACCGGCGTGTCAAAGGGCGGAGCTTTCTCAAAATCCGGCACGAGTTCGCGAAGTCCGCGTGGATCCATCACCGCGCCGGAAAGCTGGTGCGCGCCGATTTCACGCGCCTTCTCGAGCACGTAGACGTTCTCGGTGGAAAGCTCCGGCTTCGCGCCGGATTCGTTGTGTTTTTGGATGAGATTCGAAAGATGCAGCGCGCAGGCAAGACCAGCCGGCCCCGCGCCGACGATCAGTACGTCCGCTTCCAGTTGTTCGCGCTCCGCAGTCACTTACCTATTCTAGCAAAGGATGCGTTGCGCAAGGACCGAAGACCAAAATCGCTCAGCGAAGCGCCTGAAATTTGTCGAGAGAAAGTCCCATTTGGCGCAGGATCTTGAAGAATAGCGGCGGCCCGATCTCATTCCCCCCGTGACTCGGGATCGTAACGGAACGGCCATCCGTATGGTTCCACCGTTCATGACTCCCTGTTTGTCTGGTAAGAGCAAAACCTAATTTCGAGGCAACATTCCTGAAGTCACGCGCTTTTGCGCTAGGCATGCACGATTTCCGTCGTGTCGGAGGGCAACGCAAGGCCCTTTTCCTTATATTCTTGCTCGATCATCTCGAAAACCTTAGCCAACTCGCTAAGGGCTGCTTCGCGAGTGGGCATGAGCGCGTAGCAGCCGGAAATGGAAGGAATCTCAGCCACCCAAGAGCCATCCTGGCTATAAAGCACGATCTTGTAGTTCTCAAATTCCACGACAGGCCTTTAGGACACTCTAGCATAAGCAAACGTCGAACGAATAGGTTCGTGAAAATTGCGCAGCTATAATTTTTCGAGTACTTCCGTGAGCGCGGGCATGATCTCGAAGATATCGCCGACGATGCCGTAGTCCGCGATTTCGAAGATCGGCGCGTTCTGATCTTTGTTCACCGCGACGATGGTGCGCGAGCCTTTCATGCCGACTACGTGCTGGATCGCTCCACTGATGCCCAGCGCCAGGTAAAGCTTTGGCGCGACGGTCTGGCCGGAGCTGCCGATTTGGCGCTCCATCGGAAGCCAGCCCTCGTCGCAGATGGGCCGCGACGCCGCCAACTCTCCGCCGAGCAAGTGGGCCAGCTTTTCCGCTTGCGCGATATTTTCCGGCGCCTTGATGCCGCGGCCGACGGCCACAATGATCGGCGCCTGCGTCAAGTCAACCGCCTGCTTCGCTTCCCGGAACATCTCGAGCGGTTTCGTGCGAATCTTGTCGGCCGATAGCTCGACGCTGATCTTATGGATGGGCGCTTTGCCCCCGGAATGCGCAGTGGCCAGATCGGCGCGAAACGCCCCCGCCTGAAACGTGGCGAACCACGGACCGGCGCCCTGAAATGTAACATCTGCGGCGGTCTTCCCTTGAAACATCTGACGCACGAAAACGAGCCGGCCGTTTTCATAGCGATACCCGATGCAATCGCCGATCATGCCCTTCCCTAGAGAGGCAGCCAGCTTGGGCGCGAAGTCGCGCACTTGATAGGTGTGTGGCAGTAAAACGAGATCGGGCTTTACTTGCTGAATCACTTGCGATAGCGCGAGCGAGAAACCATCGGGCGTGTACGCGCTCAGCAGTTCGTGTTCGACCAGCAAAACTTCGGCAAGCTCTTTGCCCGCAAGATCGTCCGCTAATGCGGCCACTCCATTTCCGATCACGACCCCGGAAAGGGTTCCGCCCGTATCCTTGGCGATCTGCTGGGCAGCCGCCAAAGTCTCGAGACTCGTCTTGTTCCACTTGGCTTCGCGCTGTTCGGTGATGAGCAGTATCTTCATCTGTTCCTCGTTTCCTTACAGAACGCGCGCTTCATGCTTGAGCTTCTCGATCAGCTTTGTGGCAGCCTCTTTGGGTGTCCCGCTGATAAATTCGGTTTTCTTCGTCTTTTGCGGCACGTAAATGCGTTCCACTTTCTGCGTCAGCTCGGCGGTCACGCCCAGAGACTCTCGCGGGATGGACGTGATCTCTTTCTTTTTTGCCGCCATGATGCCCTTGAGCGTGGCGTAACGCACTTTGTTGATCCCGGATTGAATGCTCAGCACCGCCGGCAGCGGCAATTCGACCCATTGAAACCACCCGGCCTCGAGCTCCCGCTTCAGCTTCATATGGTCGCCGGTCACATCAATCTGCATGATGATGGTGGCGTGTGGTAATCCAAGCAACTCCGCAAGCAACACTCCGGTCTGGCCAAAGCCGTGATCGTCACTTTGCAATCCGGTCAGGAGAAGATCGAATTTCTGCTCCTTCAGCGCGGCGGCCATTGATTTAGCGGAAGCCAACGGGTCGAGCGCGAAAAACTTGTCGTCCGCCACGTGAATACCGCGATCGGCGCCCTTCGCCAGCGCTTCCTTGATCGTCTGCTTCACGCGCTCGGGACCCATCGAAAGCGCCACCACTTCCCCGCCATGCTTTTCCTTCAAGCGCAACGCTTCCTCGAGCGCGTAGCTATCCGGCTCGTTCATTTCGAAACCGATGTCGGATTCGCGAATCCAGGTTCCGTCCGCGGAAATTGCGAGCGGCGCATCCTTCGCCGGAACCTGTTTAACGCAGACGATAATGTTCACGGTTTCTTCCTTTGGAAGGGGCCAACCGAAAGCAGATCCTTCCCGATGCTCCCGCTTACAGGACTTGCAGGCGGGCTGGCCGCACGCGATCAGGCACCGTGCCTGGTCCAGCGGCGGAATACGAGCGCGGCATTTGTTCCACCAAAGCCAAATGAATTCGAAAGCACGTATTCGACTTCCGCTTTGCGCGCTTTGTTCGGTACGTAATCGAGGTCGCAGGCCGGATCGGGCGTTTCGTAGTTGATGGTGGGCGGCAGGATATTATCGCGCAGCGCAAGCACGCAGATTCCCGCTTCCAGGCCGCCGGCCCCGCCCAACAAGTGGCCAGTCATGGATTTCGTGGAGCTGACGGGAACCTGTTTCGCGCGATCGCCTAAAATCTTCTTGGTTGCCTGCGTCTCGATCGCATCACCCAGTGGTGTGGATGTGCCATGTGCATTGATGTAGCCGAGTTGGCCGGGCTCGATTTTCGCATCCTTCAACGCGGCACGCATCACGCGATACGCGCCGTCGCCGCCTTCGGCCGGCTGCGTAATGTGATAGGCATCGCCGGACATTCCGTAACCAACAAGTTCCGCCAGAATCGGCGCGCCGCGCCGCTCGGCGTGTTCGAGCGACTCGAGGATCAACATTCCCGAACCTTCGCCGACCACAAAGCCGTCGCGATCGGCGTCAAATGGACGGCTCGCACGTTCGGGCTCGTCGTTCCGTGTCGAGAGCGCCTTCATCGCCGCAAAGCCACCGACGCTCATCGGTGTGATCGCCGCTTCACTGCCGCCAGCGATCATCACGTCTGCGTCGCCTCGTTGAATGATTTTGAAAGAATCGCCCAGAGCGTGCGCTGACGCGGAGCACGCGGTTGCTGTCGCGGAATTCGGGCCCTTCGCCCCGTGGCGAATCGAGATGTGCCCTGCGGCCAAATTCACGATGCTGGCGGGAATGAAAAACGGTGAGATGCGGCCCGGCCCACCCTTCAGAAGCTTCTCGTGTTCGCGCTCGATCACATCAAATCCGCCGATGCCGCTGCCTACAAAGACTCCCGTGCGCTCGGCATCCTCGGGCGGAATCGTGTAGCCGGCCATGCGCATGGCGAAATCGGTGGCCGCCAGCGCAAGCTGAATAAAGCGGCCGGTCTTCTTCAGCTCTTTCTTTTCCATCCAGTTGAGGGGATCGAAGCTTTTCACTTCGCCGGCGATGCGGCAATCATATGCGGTGGCGTCAAAATGGGTAATCGGAGCGATGCCGCTGCGGCCCGCCTGGAGGTTCGCCCACGTCTCCTCCGTGCCCAGGCCACAAGCGCAGACCAACCCGACACCCGTTACCACGACGCGGCGGCTCACGACGGATTCTCCTGCATGAAGGAAAGCGGATATTCCCGGCTACTTCTTCGCCTGTGCGTGCTTGTCGATGTAGGTCACAGCATCCTTCACCGTGGCAATTTTTTCGGCGTCTTCGTCGGGAATCTCAATTCCAAAGGCTTCTTCGAAGGCCATGACGAGCTCGACCGTGTCGAGCGAGTCCGCACCCAAATCGTCCACAAACGATGCGGTCGGCGTCACTTCCGCTTCGTCTACTCCGAGCTGCTCGACAATGATCTGCTTGACGCGTTCTTCTACGCTCGGCATGCGTTCCCCCTGCGCCGGACACCTGCGGGCGCGGAAATTGCCGGGCCGCTTTGCTCCCGGTGCGATCCAAACTCGATCATTCTATGCATGGCCCGCAACAAGGTCAACCTGGGTCAGGTCGAGCGGACACCCCGGGCCGCTAACCCATGTACAGGCCGCCATTGACGTTGAGCACGTGACCTGTGATGTACGCCGCCTCGTCGCTGGCTAAGAACACAATCGCCGCCGCCACATCTGCGTCGGCGCCCATGCGGCCAAGTGGAATCCGCGCCAACATTGTATCCTTGACGCTTTGTGGCAAAGGATCGGTCATCGGGCTGGTGACGAACCCCGGCGCCACGGCATTTACGGTGATGCTGCGCGATGCGACCTCCACAGCGATCGCTCGCGTGAGGCCAATCAGCCCGGCTTTGGCGGCCACGTAATTGGCTTGCCCGGCGTTCCCGGTTTGTGCGACCACCGAGGTGATGTTGATGATGCGCCCCGAGCGCTGCCGCAGCATCAACCCCAGCGCCTGCTGGATGCACAGGTGTGCTCCGGTAAGGTTCGTGCGCAGCACGCTTTCCCAATCATCGGCCTTCATGCGCAATGCCAAGCCGTCCCGCGTGACCGCTGCATTGTTCACCAGAATATCCAGCCGGCCAAAACGCTCGGTGACTTGTTTGAACCCCGCCTTCACCTGTTCAGCATCGGCCACGTCCATGGGAATGGCGCGCGCTTCGCGATCCATCGCGCCGATTTCGGCGACCACACTTTCGAGCTTTTCCACGTTGCGCGCTGCGCAGGCAACCTTCGCGCCAGCGGACGCCAGCGCGAGCGCGGTTGCGCGCCCAATGCCCTGCGACGCCCCGGTGACCAGCGCCACGCGATCCTTCAAGCTAAACATCGCTCGGAAGCCCTCACGGTGAAGGTACAGTGAACTATAAAATGAACGTGATTTCTACTTCTAGGCTTCGCCCGTCTCGGCCAGGAGCTGCGCGAACTTTGTCTGCGCGCTTGTTAAGCTAGCCCCGTCTTCCACGTTAAAGCTGTGTACCGAACGGTCGATCTGTCGCAATAAGCCACAAAGGACGCGCCCGGGACCAACCTCGACAAACGCCGAGACCCCTTGCTGGATCAGCTCGCGCACCGACTCTTCCCAGCGCACCGGCAACGTAATCTGGCGAATCAATGCGTCGCGTGCCTCTGCGGCCTCGGTCGTGACTTCCGCATCCACGTTAGTCACAATCGGCACCGACAAATCTGAGAACTTGGTTTTGCGCAACTCCGGCTCCATTTTCGCCTGCGCCGGCTGCATCAGAGCGCAGTGAAAGGGCGCCGACACGGGGAGCACCACCGCGCGTTTCGCTCCATTTTGCGACGCTAGTTCAACCGCGCGCTTGATCGCCGTTGCATTCCCGGAAATCACCGTCTGCTCCGGCGAATTCAGATTGGCTGCCGAGCAGACCTGGCCATCCGCCGCGCGTTTGCAGATATCGCTCACTTGCGCGGGAGAAAGTCCCAGAATCGCCGCCATCGCTCCTTCACCGGCGGGAACCGCCTCCTGCATCACGGCGCCGCGCATGCGCACCAGCCTCATGGCATCCGCGAAACTCAATGCTCCCGCGGCCACCAGCGCCGAGTACTCGCCCAGGCTGTGACCCGCGACGAATTGCGGCACAAATCCGCGCTCGGAAAGCACGCGAAACACCGCTACCGAAACCGCCAGGATACAGGGCTGCGTATTCGCTGTCTGCTTCAGATCCTCTTCGGTCCCTTCGAAGCACATTTTCGAAATGGGAAACCGAAGCGCATCGTCCGCTTCGTCAAACACCGCGCGCGCCGTAGGAAATTTCTCACTGAACTCCCGGCCCATACCAGGATATTGCGAAGCCTGTCCGGGGAAAAGAAACGCAACTTTACTCATCGAGTTTCCTGTCTCTCCCGATTCAAATTCATAGCCTCAAACCGCCGCGCGCTCGGCAGGAACGGAAAGTTCGTGCTCGATCTTCTCATTGACTTTCGTGCGAACCATCTCTGCGGCCACGCGAATTGCGTTCTTAATGGCGTTAGCATTGGAACGCCCGTGGCCGATCACCGTGGGAGAGCGGACCCCCAGCAGCGGAACGCCTCCGTATTCGGAGTAATCGATCTTCTTCTTGAATTGCGCGAATGCGCCGCGCGACAGCACTGCCCCCAATTGCGCGGAGAGTGTGGTCTTCAAAGCCTGCTTCAGCCAGGCCGCAATATGCTGCGCCAAACCTTCGCTGATCTTCAGGGCAATGTTGCCGATAAAGCCGTCGCACACGATCACATCCACGTTTCCAGCAAAGATCTCGCGGCCTTCGACATTGCCCACGAACTGAATAGGTAGCTCTTTCAGCCGATTGTGAGTCTCGCGCACCAATTCGTTGCCCTTGCTTTCTTCCTCGCCGATGCTAAGAAGCCCGACGCGCGGCTTGCGGTTGCCAAAAATCGCACGGTAATAAATCTCGCCCATCACCGCGAACTGCACCAAGTGCGCGGGCCGCGAATCCACGTTGGCGCCTACGTCAATCAATACCGATACGCCGCCGCGGGCTGTAGGAAAAGGCGCCACCAGGGCCGCGCGTTCCACTCCGGGCAAAAGCCCTAGTCCGAATCGAGCCACCGCCATCACGGCGCCGGTATTTCCCGCGCTAACGAGAGCTTGGGCTGCATTCGTACGTACCAGCCGCGTTGCCACATGGACCGAGCTGTCCTTCTTTTTGCGGAAGGCTTGCATCGGTGCGTCTTCCATCGTGATGACTTGGCTTGCCGCCACCACCTCGACGTTCGAAACACGGCGGCCATGCTTGGCAAGCTCAGCCTCGATCTTTCCAGGATTCCCCACCAGAATGACGCTGACGCTATGCTCGCGCGCCGCCAGCACCGCTCCCTCAACATCAGGTCGCGGCGCCTGGTCGCTGCCCATGGCATCCACGGCGATGGTGATCATCTCCGCTCCTGCTCGGAAAACGATGAACGGGGAAACGAGCGCTTAGGAAGAAGCTTCCATGACCTCGCGGCCCTTATAGTGGCCGCACTTCGGACAGGCCTGGTGTGGAGGCTTCATCTCGTGGCAATTGGGACATTCGCCAAACGTTGGCCTCGTCAAATGATCGTGTGCGCGCCGCGTGCTGGTTCGCCGTTTCGAATGGCGGCGTTTCGGATTTGGCATGATAACTCCTCGGACAGCCCCTTCGGCGAGGCTATGCAGGGGCTCGGCCCCGGCGTTGTGTATTCTACTGCTTCTTGAACCAGTCTTGCTTTAGACGAGCCAGTGGGGCGAGCCTTGGATCGGCCGTGTGGGTTTCACAGCGGCACTCCTCACTGTTCAGATTCGCGCCGCAATGCGGGCACAGCCCGCGGCAGTCGCTGCGGCAAATTACCTTCATCGGAAGCGCCAGAAATACCTGTTCTGCAAGGACATCCGTCAGGAACAGACCGTCCCCTTCGAAAAACGCAATCTCGGTATCGTCCAATTTCAGATGAACCTTTTCCGCGTGCGGCCCTTCTTTGACCGGCTGATAAAACAGGTCGAAGTCGCGGCTTACTTCCTCAGCCACAGGTTCCAAACAACGCGCGCAGACCACTTCCAATTTCGTATGCAGCGAGCCCGAAATGCGAATCTGCCCTTCGAGCAATTCCGCAGTGGCACGAACCTCGAGCGGCTCGACCTGGCGGAAGTCGCTAGTGTGGAAATCGAGCGCGCCGGGAGCATAGCTCTTGCGGATGCGAACTTTGTGGAGAGCTAACTCATTGATATCAATAAACATAAGAAAAGCCCGCAAAATCGGCTGCTTGCCATGATAAGGCGCACATTCCGGCAAGTCAAGAAAACGGCCTGAAACCGCCATATCTTGAAGCGTCCGGGCCTGAGATCTCACCGGTGCATCAATTTTGGGACGTTCGTGCCCGCATTTCGCGATGCAATCGAAGCAGATAGTGGTCTGTCATCCCGGCGATGTAATCGCATACCACTTGCTCGCGCGGCACCGTTTCCGCTTCCGCCTGGTAAGCCGGAGGCATCGCCGACGGGGCCTCCATGTAATGCTGAAATAACTCTGCCAGCCCTTCCACCGAACGATCGCGCTCTTCGATGATCGCCGGATGGTTATAGAGATAGCGAAATAGGAAATCCTTTAGCTCGCGATTCATGGCGGAAAACGCGGGGCTGAATCCGGCCAGCCGCCGCGGAGCATGTCGAATGTCTTCCATCGAAGCGGCCCCGCTGGCGGTGACAGCGCGGCGCGTGTTTTCGATCAGATCTGTCGCCAAGTGATCTAAAAGACGTTTAAGCGCCTCGTTGAATTTCAGGTCGTCACGTCCGCCCGGATGCCGCGCGTCTACCTCTTTGTAGCATTCTTCGAGAAACGGCAAAGCCGTTAGCGTCGCATCGCGGTCGAGTAGCCGGGCCTCAAGCCCGTCATCCAAATCGGCCGTGTTATAGGCAATCTCGTCCACCAGGTCGATCAGTTGCGCTTCGAGTGGCGGCCGTTGGGTCAGCAAATATTCGGCGAGCGCCGGAAATTCTTCGGCGCTGTAGTCGCGAGAGTGTTTTACGATCCCCTCGCGCACCTCGAACGTAAGATTCAGCCCCGGAAAATCGAGATATCGTTGTTCGAATCGCTCGACGATGCGCAGCGCGTGTAGGTTGTGATCGAAGCGTCCGCCGTGCGCGCGCATCAGTTCGTCGAGTTTGCGCTCGCCCGCATGTCCAAAGGGTGGATGGCCGATGTCGTGCACCAACGCCAACGCTTCGGCCAGATCGGTATTCAAGTTGAGGGCTCCGGCTACGGTGCGCGCCACTTGCGCAACCTCGAGCGTGTGCGTAAGCCGGTTGCGAAAATGATCGGAGTAGCGGGTGTTGAAGACTTGCGTCTTTGCTTCCAAGCGGCGAAACGCCCGGGCATGGATCACTCGATCGCGATCGCGCGCGTAATCGTTGCGATAGGGGTGCTGCTCCTCCGCATAGCGGCGCCCGCGCGTGCGGGTCACTTCCATCGCGTACGGAGCAAGCTCCATGGGCGGAATTCTAGTCTACGTGGGTGCTGAGCGGCAAAACATACGGCTGCAACGCAACGATGGGCGGCACACTATCGCAATCGGCTCTTAAGGGTGCCCAGGCAAGGCCGGGATTTCGAGCCGCTTCTGCGCCTCGTCAGCCGCAGGGGAGTTTGGGAATTCCGTCTTGATCTGGTTCAGAAGTTTCGTCGCTTCCGGCGGGTTGGTCTGGCTGTAGAGATCGGCCAAGGAGAGCATCACGAAAGGCTTTGGTACCAGCACCGTAGGCGCGCCGATAAGTTGCTGGTAGAGCTGCGCGGCTTGCTGGCTCTTTCCGGACTTAGCGTAAACCTGTGCGAGTTCGAATTTTGCGAGAGGCGTAAGATCGCCATTTTCGTCAATCAGACTCTGAAGATCCTTTTCCGCCTGTGCGCTCTGTCCTAAATGCTCGTAACAGGTAGCAGCATAATAAAGAGCCTGTTGGCCCGGCCGTGTGTGCCCGTACCTTACTGCCACATCGTCGAATTTCTTGACCGCGTCCTGATACTTCGTCTTTTCGTCCAGATAGGTCAATTCCGAGGGCTGCGCCGGTTCGCTGGCAGTCCGGATGCGCGCGTCGTAAATCTTCAAAGCATCGTCGAGCGAGGACGACGCGTGCGCGGCCTGGCTTTGCGAATAAAGCCGCCACCCCCCTACGCCGAGCGCGATGACGATCAGCGCCGCCGCGACGATACCGGTCAAACCCTGGTGTGAACGGATGGCTTCGGCGCCATGTGTGAGCTTCTCTCGAAATTCATCCTTCTTCAGATCCTTGCGCGAAATGTGATGCTGCGGCACCGGCTCGCTCCTTGGATTGGTTCGGAATCAGGCATCCCATCATAAAGGAAAAGGCCCCATCCGCG
Source organism: Candidatus Acidiferrales bacterium (assembly GCA_035602725.1). GTDB lineage: Bacteria > Acidobacteriota > Terriglobia > Acidiferrales > UBA7541 > DASTCZ01. The sequence goes on along the minus strand of DATNLT010000108.1, from coordinate 1,530 downwards.
GAGTCCGGAAAGGGCCCGTAGGTCGTATTGATAAGCTTTAAGCCGCAGTCACTTTGTCCGCCTGGAAGCCCTTGGGCCCCTGGCGAATTTCGAATTCGACGTTTTGACCTTCCGAGAGGCTCTTGTAGCCATCCATTTCGATCGCCGAGAAGTGCACGAAAACATCCTCGCCGGACTGGCGCTGGATGAAGCCGTAACCCTTGGCAGCATTAAACCACTTCACGACACCTTGCTCTCTGCTCACTCACGTGCTCCTGTTTAGAGATGGTGCGTCATGCTGGGCGGAACGCCTATCGGTGTAGAAAAGGAGCCTACTTGTGCGCACCTTTGGCCACCTACGGTATCACCCGACCCACCAACGCGGGCGGTATCCTATGACAGGATTTTTGGCGAAGTAAAGTGTGATTTGATTCCGCGCGGGGCAGCCGATGGCGAAGCTTTAGCGAAAGCTGGACACGGCTCCAGCTTCTTCGGAATGGACGTCAAAAACAGTGTAAAGCTTGGTGGCCAGCAGCACATCCCGGACGCCATGTGCCACTTGCAAAAGCTTTATCTCGCCACCAAGCCGCCGCGACGTAGTAAGCGCCGTGACCAATTCGCCGATCCCGGAGCTGTCCACGTAGTCCACTTCGGCCAGGTTCACAATGATCCGATGGTGGCCGTCGTCAAAGAGCGAGCGCAACGTCTGGCGCAAAAGCGCCGTGCCATCGCCCAACGCGAGCTTGCCGCTCGCGTCCACGATCACGATTTCCCCCACAAGTCGCGGTGTTGCACGAAACACTTTGAACTCTCCATCCGCCGGTGGCTACCGGCGCAACCGCTTAGCCATCACCAGTTCGGAGCCACCCTCGCTCGGCTGCTTCACCTGGAATTCGTCCATAAAGGACCGCATCAGGAAAATTCCGCGGCCGGAACTCTTGAGCAGGTTTTCATCGGCGAGAGGGTCCGGCACGTCTTCTACCCGGAAACCGCGCCCTTGATCCCGAACCGAGATGATGAACTTTTCCTCGGTGAGCTCAAACGTGACGAAGATCTTCTTCCCGCGCTGCTTTTGGCTGCCGTAATTATAGGCGTTGATTACTCCCTCGCGCACCGACATGCCGATCTTAAAGCAATCGTCATCGTCAAATCCCACGGCGGCTGCGATCCGCGTGCACATTTCTTCGGCCAAGCTCACGCTATCGAGCAGCGATTCGAGGGTCAAGTCGATTCGCTGATGCCCGGCCAGTGCTCGTCCGTTATGGTTGGCGGTCAATTCGCCAGTATGGGTAACACACGCGCGGCTAGCAAGTCAATGCAGCCCGGCCGGTACGGCGGAGCTAGTACGCGCCTCAGATTCGCCCGTCCAGCGGAGAATTGAGGGCGAGACATTCACGATTGCGTGCGAAATCTCCCGTAGATCGCCCGCGCCAGGAACACCAGGGCGGTATAAAACGCCACATCGGCGAAGGCCGCCACGTAGTAGCTTTTGCTATCAAGCATGCCCCGGCTGATTGCCGCGGCGAAGAATCCTCCAGGAGCTAACACCAA